>NZ_JBIASV010000001.1:0-93028 GCF_042891165.1 Streptomyces sp. NPDC001922
CCCGGGGGGGGGGGGTTCCGGAACGTATATTTACGGGCCCTGGGGGCCCACAAATACACGGAAGCTTCCGGAACCCCCCACCCCTGCGCCCCCACCCCCTTGCGTCCGGACCGGCCCCCGTCGTAGCGCGCCGCCGTGTTCGCCCGGCTGCCTGTGGGACGACCCCTGACCGCACGCAGGCTCTGTGTGGGCACCCCTGCCGCGGTGGGTCGCCTACCGGGGTAGGCAGCCTGGCTCCGGGGCGGGTTCAGAGCAGTGCGGTGAGGCGTTCCGCGAGCAGGTCCCAGCGCCAGCGCTCCTCGACCCAGGCCCGGCCCCGCTCTCCCATGCGGCGCCGCAGGTCGGGGTCCTGCAGCAGGGTGACGATGCGCTCGGCCGCGTCCGGGGCCGAGCCGCCGGGGACCACCCAGCCCGTCTCGCCGTCGAGGACCGCGTCCGGGGCGCCGCCGGAGTCGCCGGCCACCACCGGCAGCCCGGTGGCGGAGGCCTCCAGGTAGACGATGCCGAGCCCTTCGACGTCCAGGCCGCCGCGACGGGTGCGGCAGGGCATCGCGAAGACGTCACCGGCCCCGTAGTGCGCGGGCAGTTCCTCCCAGGGCACTGCCCCGGTGAAGCGGACCGAGCCGGCCACCCCGGTCTCGGCGGCGAGCTTCTCCAGGTCGCCCCGGTACGGTCCGCCGCCGACGATCAGCAGCACGGCGTCCGGGACCGCGGCCAGGATCCGGGGCATCGCCCGGATCAGGGTGTCCTGGCCCTTGCGCGGCACGAGGCGGGAGACACAGACCACGACCGGGCGGTCCGAGAGCCCGAGGCGGGCCCGGATCTCGTCCCCGCCGGACCCCGGGTGGAACGTCTTCTCGTCGACGCCCGGGGGAAGTTGCACCATCCGGTCCGCGGCCTGCGGCGTCAGGGCGGAGGCGATCCGGGACCGGGTGTACTCGCCGAGGTAGGTGAGGGTGTCGGTGCCCTCGCCGATCCGCCGCAGCAGTTGCCGTGCGGCGGGCAGCTGGGCCCAGCCGGCCTCGTGCCCGTGCGTCGTCGCGACCAGCCGGCGCGCGCCCGCCCGGCGCAGCGCGGGCGCCATGAGCCCCAGCGGGGCCGCCGCGCCGAACCACACCGAGGTGCAGCCGTGTTCGCGCAGCAGCCCGACGGCGCGCCGGGTCACCCGCGGGGTGGGGAGCAGCATGGTCGTCCGGTCACGGACGACGGTGTAGGGCTGCTCCGCGTCGAAGCGGGCCGTGGCCTCGATGCCCTCCCGGGTGCGCTTCCAGGTCGAGGCGTAGACCACGACCTCGGCCGGGTCCAGGCGCAGCGCCATGCTGTGCAGGAAGGCCTGGATGCCGCCGGGCCGGGGCGGGAAGTCATTGGTCACGATCAGGGTCTTGTCCATCGCCTGCCGACAGTATCGGGTCCCCCGGGAGCGTGACGCGCGGGCTGTCGGAGAGGAGGGCGTGCGGATCGTCGGCGAGCACGTCGTGCGGGCCACCGCCGGGGGCGACGCCGTGGACGGACGCCGTCGGGGAGCCGCTGCGACCGCGCGTCGAGGCCCCCGTCCGGCTGTCGTCCACCCGTGCCCGGGGCGTGCGCCACGCCCGTCCGCGCCTCGTGGCCGCGTACCGCCCTGCCCGGCATGATGCACCGAGCACCGTGGATCACCACAGAACGGGACGAGGCCACCATGGCGGACGGCAGCAGCCGGAAGGGTACGGACCGCCTGCCGCGCGGGACGACGGACGAGGCACCGGCACCGGAGGCACGGATCGCCCCGGCGCGCGGGCCGGACGACGGCATCGGGCGACGGCCCGCGGGTGTCCTCCCCGACGGACGCTCCGCCCCAGCCGGAGCAGCGGCCGACCGGCCGGGCACCCCGCCTCCGGTCGCCGCGCCGCGGGCCCCCAGCTGCCCCGCGGCCCCGGAGCCCGCGTCCAGGGAGCACCCGGACGCCGCGCCCCGGGCCGAGGCCCCCGTCAAGCGCCCGTTCCGCTTCCTCCCCCGGCGCGCCCTCCGCCCGGTGGCCGCCCTCTGGTCGCTGTGGGCCGTCACCCGGGCGGTTCTGCTGCTCTGTGTCTTCAAGGTCCTGGTCGTCCCGGGCCCGGACGTCACCAACGACGTGGCGGTGATCTATCAGGGCTGGTTCCGGATCCTGCGCACCGGCACCTTCCCGCTGGACGACGTGACCTGGCAGTACCCGCCCGGCGCCGCGCTGCCCGTCCTCTCCCCCGGTCTGCTGCCCTTCCTGGACTACCCCTCCGCCTTCTTCGTGCTGGCCTGCGCGGCGGACTCGGTGGTGCTGGCCCTGCTGCTCCGGGCGGGCCGGCCGGCCGCGCGGCGGCTCACCGGTGCCTGGGTCTGGCTGGCGGGGGTGCCCCTGCTGGGCCACACCGCGTACGCCCGCTACGACGTGATGGTCACCGGGGTGGCCGTCGCCGCGCTCCTCGCCCTACCGCGCCATCCCCGGACGGCCGGCGCGCTCGCGGCCCTCGGTGCGCTGCTGAAGGTGTGGCCGGCGCTGCTCCTGGCCGGTACCGCGCGCGGCCGGGCCACCCGTGCGTCGTGGGCGGCGGCCGCCGTCACCGGGACCGTCCTCGCCCTGCTCTGCGCCGCGGCCGTGCCGGGGGCGTTCGCCTTCCTCACCTTCCAGCGCGACCGGGGCACCGAGGTCGAGTCCCTGGGCTCGCTGGTCTTCCATGTCGCGCGGCACCTCGGCTGGGACGGCCAAGTGCTGCTCAACTACGGCTCGGTGGAGTACCTCGGCCCGTACGTCGGCCTGGTCAGCGGTGCGTCCCTCGCTCTCACCGCGGCGGCGGCCGGCTGGCTGCTGCTCTGGCGGCGGCGTGCGGTCCTGGCGGCCCGCGGGTGCCGGCCGGGGCACCGGTGCAGTCCGTGGGCCGACGGGCACGGCGGTCCGGTGGCGCTGCCCGCGGACGCGGCGTTCACGGCCGTGCTGCTCTTCACCACCACCAGCCGGGTGATCAGCCCGCAGTATCTGCTGTGGCTGGTCGGACTCGCCGCGGTGTGCCTGACCCTGCACACCACGCTGATGACCGCCCCGGCCGTACTGGTCCTCCTGGCGGCCGGCGCCACCCAGCTGGAGTTCCCGCTCTGGTTCTCCCATGTGGTGGCCGGTGACCCGCTGGGCATCGCGGTGCTGGCCGCCCGCAACGGTCTGCTGGTGGCCGCCGCGCTGCTCGCCTGCGCCCGGCTGTGGCGCGCCGCGGCCCGCGAACCGCGCCTCTTCCTCCCACCGGACCTCGGACGGGGCCTCCCACGGGGGTTCGGGCGGGGCCGGCCGGCGGAGCTCCGACGGAGCCTGCCGCGCCCGGCGCGCGAGAAGCGCTGAACCGGCCTCCCCGGGACGCCCTCCGGCGGGCCCGGGGAGGCAACCGCGGGCCGCTCAGCCCAGCCAGGCCCGGACGTACCCGCGCCACAGCGCGGTGAACTCCTCCGGGTCCGTCCGCAGCGTCCCGCGCAGCGCCGCCTCCACCGCGCCCGTGCGCCCCTCGTGGGCACCGACCGCCCGGTAGAAGCGGGCGAGCCGGTCCGCGCCCCACCGTTCGGCGATCATGCGGCAGGCCAGCCAGCCGCTCTCGTACGCCCGGCCGAGGCGGTCCGGGTCGCCGCCGAACCGGAAGTCCTCGTCCGAGGGCAGGCTCCGGGGCGCCTCACCGGCCCGCACCGCGCGGGCGAGCCCGGGTGCGCCCTCCTCGGGGGTACGGCCCGTGCCGCGGTACCCGGCCCAGTCGGCGAAGCCCTCGGACAGCCAGAGCGGCGTGGCGGACGAGGTGGCGGCGCGCGTCGCCACATGGGTCGTCTCATGGGTGAGCACCACCCGCCGCCCGAACGCGCCCAGCACGCCGTACGCGTCCGGGTTGACGATCACCCGGTCCGCCGGTGCGTGCGGCGCTCCCCCGGCCTCCCCGGTGGTCACGGCGGCGATGCCCCGGTAGCCGTCGGCGGGCGCGCCCAGGAGCTCCCCCATGCCGTTCAGCGACCCCGGTACGAGCAGCACCACCCGCCGGGCCCAGCGGCCCGGCCAGGCGCCGTTCACCTCGGGCACCGCCCGGTCGGCGGTGCGCGCGATCTCCCGCAGCCGGTCCGGTTCCTGTCCGACGCCGAGGACCAGACTGTGCCGGCCGCGCACCGCGTCGACCCGGCCCTGGTCCCACAGGTTGCGGGTGGAACGCCGGCCGTCGGCGGTCCGCGGCTCCTCGGCCGCGACGTACGACCGGCCGTCCCGCTCGCTGACGGTGAGCCGCTGCACCGCGGTGACCGGGGCGGTGTCGAACCCGTCGAGGCGGTAGCGGAGCCGGACCTCGGCGGCGACCCGGCGGCCGTCGCCCCGGGCGGGCTCGAATCCGCCGGTGCGGACCAGCCGGTACTGCCAGCTGCGCAGCGGCACCTCGGCGAGGTTGCGGAAGAGACGGCGCTGCCCGGCGCGGTAACCGGTGGCGCGGGGGTCGGCGGTGGAGAGGAAGGCGTCGGCGTCCCGGTCCAGCAGGGCCGCGGCGCGGCGGTCGAGCATCCGCTGGACGGCCCGTTCCGTGCCGCCGCGGTCGGCGGGCGGCCCGCCACAGCCGGTCAGGGCGGCGAGCAGGACGAGCAGCAGCACCGTACCGAGCGCTGCCGCGCCTCTCGTCCCGGTCCCCGCTCGCGCCACGCCGTCGATCGTACGTGCGCCGAGGGCCGGGACGGCACGGCACCGGAGCGGGGACCGCTCAGACGCGGGTGACCGTGGCGCCCGGGATCATGCCGACCGGGTCGTACCGCACCCGCGCGCCGGGGTACGGGGCGTGCACGACCTGCCCGTTGCCCATGTACATCCCGACGTGGCTGGCGTCGGAGCGGTAGGTGACGAGGTCCCCGGGGCGGGCCTGGGAGAGCGGCACCTGCCGTCCGGCGTGCCGCTGTGCCTGGGAGGTGCGGGGGATCGCCACGCCCGCCTGGCGGTACGACCACTGGGTCAGCCCCGAGCAGTCGAAGCCGCTGGGACCCGCCATGCCCCAGACGTAGGGGCGGCCGACGGCGGCGCGGGCGGCGGCGACGGCGGCCGCGGCGCGGGAGGACGCGGGTGCCGCCGGGCCGGTGAGCGCGTCGAAGACCTCGGCTCCGGCGGCGCGGTGGCCGTCCCGGGAGGACCGGGCGAACGCCTCGCGTTCCTCGGCGGGGAGGGAGTTCAGCAGCCGGCGGGCGACGGCGAGGCGGCGTTCGACGGACTTCTTGTGCCGGGCGACATCGGCACGGCTGCGCTCCAACTCGGCGATCCGCGTGGCGGCTTCGGCGCGCTGCTGCCGCAGCGACCGCTGGGCCTCCTGCAGCGCGCGCAGCCGGCCGGCCTGGCGGCTGCCGATCCGGTCGAGGGTGGACGCCTTCTCGAGATAGGTCTCCGGGTCCGCGGAGAGCAGCAGCGCGAGCGCCGGGTCGATGCCGCCCGCCCGGTACTGGGCTCCGGCGAGCCCGGCGAGGCCGTCCCGCATCCGGTTGACCTGCTGCTGCCCCCGGGCGACCGACTCCTGGATCCGTTCGGCGCGGGTGCGCAGCCGCTCGCGGCGTTCGGTCGCCGCGTTGTACTGCTCGGTGGCCCGCTCGGCCTGCTCGTACAGCCGGTCCACCCTGGCCCGCACACCGGAGGGGCCGTCGTGCGGGTCGGCTCCGGCCGGCGCGGCCGTCAGGGCTGCCGCCGCGCCCGCCGCGGCGGCGGACAGCACCGAGACCCGGGTCGTCCTGCCGAGGCCCGACGGCGAGGGACGTCGATGGGATGCCACAGGACGCCGCACTCCCTTCCACGGTGTGCAGCCCCTGCCGCCCGGTCGGGCGGAGCGTCGGTCCGGGAACTGCGCTCGCAGACAGTAGCCGCGCAACCCCGGAGCGTCCAAAGACCGTTGCCGGGCACACAGCGCGACACCCCGCCGGAGACGCAGGTCACCGGCGGGGCGTGGAGCCACAGCACGTTGCGCAATTCGCCCGGATGGGCGGGCGCGTCCGGAGCGTCAGATGCGGACGCCCGTGTTGAACGGCATGTTGCCGATGGCCTCGAAGCGCACGTTGGCGCCCGGCTTCGGCGCGTGCAGCACCTGGCCGTTGCCCGCGTAGAGCCCGACGTGGTGCGCGTCGCCGTAGAAGATGACCAGGTCGCCCGGCTTGAGGTCGGCCTGACCGATGCGGGTACCGGCGTTCATCTGGTCCTGGGACATGCGCGGCAGGGAGACCCCGGCCTGCGAGTACGCCCACGAGGTGAGGCCGGAGCAGTCGAACGAGCTCGGGCCGGTGGCGCCCCAGACGTACGGCGAACCGATCTTGGTCTTGGCGGCGTTGAGGGCGGCGGCGGCGCGCTGCGACTCCGGGACGTCGTTGCCGAGGTCCGCCCGGCTGCTGCTGGCGCGGCTGGCGCGGGCGTCGGCGGCGGCCATGGCCGCCTTCTCCTTGGCCGTCAGGTTGTTGAGCAGGGACTGGGCCTCGGAGAGCTTGCCCTGGATCTCCTTCTTCTTGCCGCCGAGCGCCTTGCGGGTGTCCGCCAGCTCCTCGAGCTTGTCGGACGCCTCCTCGCGCTGCTGCTTGAGCGCGCGCTGCTTGTCGGCGATCTTCCGGAGCTCATCGGCCTGCTTGCCGCTCAACTGGTCGAGCGTGGAGGCCCGGTCGAGGTAGCTGTCCGGGTCGGAGGAGAGCATCAGCTGCACGGACGGGTCGATGCCGCCGGAGCGGTACTGGGCGGTGGCCATCGAACCCAGGCCGTTGCGGAGCTCGTTCAGCTCCTCCTGGCCGCGGGCCACCTTGTCCTGGAGGTCACCGACCTGCTGCTCGAGCTTCTCCTGCTTCTCCTTCGCGCCGTTGAACTTCTCGGTCGCGACCTCGGCCTCTTCGTAGAGCTTGTCGACCTTGGCCTTGACCTCTTTTTTGGTCGGCTTCGGGTCGGCGTGCGCGGCCTGGGACGTGAGGGCGACGGCGGCTGCGGCGGTTGCGGTGAGCACGGTCACGCGGGTGCGGCTCGGCTGCTTGGGTCGACGGTGGGACGCCACGGGGGCGAGCTCCTTCTTCCTCCAGCCGCCTACCGGGTGCGAGTGGGGGGTCATCGGACCCCGGCTCCGGATGCCCCGGCCTCCCCCTGAAGCCTGCAGAGCGCCACGGACTCGGCGGTTCCTCCGCTGACATCCCGGATGGATGATCAACCGCGCGAAGGTTCGAGGCTCGACCTTAGTGACCTTCTTGTGATCGGTTCAAATCCTGATGAGAAAAAACTCGGTTGTGCCGCGCATTCTTTACAAACGTCATACAGCCAGTAGTGGGCGACTGACGCTACGTTCCGTCAATTCGGGCACAAGGCCCAGACGTTGCTCAGGTGCGCGAAAGCCGCTTCAGCAGCAGTGCGGACGCAACCGGACGGGCGCCGGCCCGCGCCACGCCGTCGGCGACCTCGCGGTCGGTGGAGACCACGACGACCGGGCGGCCGGGCGGCTCGGCGCGCACCAGCTGCCGGATCAACTCGTCGGCGGTCTGCCCCGGTTTGCTGAACAGCACCCGCACACCGCGCGGTGGCGCGAGCAGCACCGGCGCGGCCAGCTCCGCCCCGTCGAAGACACAGGTCATCTCGGCGCCGGTCTGCGCCGCCAGCACCGCCAGCCCGCCCAGCAGCCGCAGCCGCTGCTTCTCCAGCGGCATCGTGGGATAGCCGGTCTTGGTGACGTTGTAGCCGTCGACGACCAGATGGGCCTGGGGCAGGGCGAGCAACTGGTCGAGCAGCGCCGGGTCGGTCTCCGACAGCGCCCGGGTCGCCACGTCCTTCGGTGTCATCCGCCCCGGCTCCACCGCCTCCACGGTGTCGGCGGGGTGCACCGACGCGGGCGGCAGCGCCAGTTCGCGCCGCAGCCCCTGGGCGGCGTCCAGCACCGTGTCCAGCAGCAGCCGCAGCCGCATGTCCTCGACGCTGCGGCCCTCGCGCACGGCCCGGCGGCTCGCCTCGAGCGCGCCCTCCGTCTCGGCGAGCCGCGCCTTGAGCCGCCGCGCCTCACCGTCCGCGGCGGCCTTGTCCGCGGCGGCGGCGGACCGCACGTCCTCCACCTCGGCCGCGGCCTTGCGCGCCGCCGCCTCGCCACGCCGGACATCGCTCACGGCGCTGCGCAGCTTGCGCTGGAGGGCGTCGGCCTCCTTGCGGGCCGCGTCCAGCTCCGCCCGCATCCGGTCCGCGTCGGCACGGGCCGCGCTCCGGGCGTCCGCCAGCTCGGCCCGCAGCCGCTCCAGCTCGCGGGCGGCGTCCTCGTCGGCCCGCTCGGCCCGGGCGCGCTGCGCCTCCTCGCTCGCCGCGGCGACCAGCTTGACCCAGCCCGCCGGGCGCAGCACGTACGCCGCCGCCGCCACGTCCAGCGGGTCCGCCGCGGCGGGCGGCGCGCCGGACTCCAGCGCCTCGGCCAGCTCCGGCTGCGCCTCGCGGAACTTCTCCCCGATGCGCTGCCGGAAGAGCGGGTGGCTCTCCAGCGCCGCGGCCATGGCGTTGCCCGCGAACTTGGCCCGGCGGGTCGGGGTGAATCGGGCGTACTGCCTCAGCTGCGGCGGGAGTTCGGCCATCGTGAGGCCGCCGAAGGCGTCCGCGGCGATGGTGACGACCTTGCGCCGCACACCCTCGGGCAGCGGGCGGTCGAGCACCTCAGCGGGACCGGCGGCCTCAGGGGCCTCACCGGTACCGTCGCTCCGCTCCACCACCTGTCACCGCTCCGTTCTCAGGCGTTCGCGCCGGGGCGGTCCACCAGCTCGATCTGGTCCACCGCGTTGCACCAACGGCACCGCACCGACTCGATGCTCTCACTGAGCACGTCGCGCTCCTCGACGCTCGGCTCTCCGGCCAGGTCGAGATGGATGTACTCGACGGCGCGGGTCGAGCGGGTCACGTCGAAACGGGTCAGGTTGCCGCACAGGGTGCAGCGCCAGCGGGTCTCGGCCGTCGGCTGGGGAACGCCCATCGTGTCGTCCTCGTCTTCATCGTCTGCGCTTGCCCTCCGCGGTGCGCCGTCGAACCGCGCGGGTGCTTGCCGTAACCCTACGGCCTGGGGGGCCACCGGCGCCGGGGCCGGGCGCGCAGCGCGGGCCCGGCGAGGCACTCTGTGCAGGTTGATCCGGTTAGGCCATGCTCTGTGCATGATCCCCACGGCGCACTCGGTGAAGCAGGCGGCAGCGGGGGCCCTGCGGGCGGCCCGCAACGGGCCCCTGGTCACGTATGCGCTCATCGGGTCGTGCTGCCTGATCTTCGCCCTCGGACCCGCCTCCGGGCTCACGCCCGCGCACGGCTCCGAGGCGGACGCGCTGGCGGCACAGGTCGCCCACTTCGAGCACTGGGGGGTCATTCCGAGCGAGCTGCTCAGCGGGGAACCGCGAGCGCTCCTCACCCCGCTGACCGCCCTCTTCGTGCACGGCAACTGGCTGCACCTGCTGGGCAACATGCTCTTTCTCTTCGTCTTCGGCGGGATGGCCGAGGAGCGGATGGGCCGGGCGCCCTACGCCCTCTTCTACCTCGCCGTCGGCTGCCTGGCGCTGGCCGGCTACGCGGCCGTCCACGCCGACTCCTCCCAGACCCTGGTCGGGGCCTCCGGGGCGATCTCCGGGGTCCTGGGAGCCTTTCTCTATCTGTTCCCCGGCGCCCGCGTCACGAGCCTCTTCCCGTTCCTCTTCTTCCTGCCGCTGCGCTTCCCCGCCTGGATGGTGCTGGTCTTCTGGTTCGTGCTCCAGTGGCTGGCCGCCGGGAAGGCCGACTCGGACCAGCCCGGAGTGGCGTACCTGGCCCACCTGATCGGCTTCTGCCTCGGCTTCCTCTACGCGTGGGCCCGCTACCGGCGCAGCCGGCCGTGGCAGGAGGCGCCGTCGACGGAGGGGGGAACGTCGGCCGTGGAAGGGAGAGCACCCGTGGTGGAGGGGGGAGCCCCAGCCGTGGAGGGCGGCGCGGGACAGGAGGGGTAGCGCGGGTCGGCGTCGGGACAGTGCGGGACGACGACTTCGGCGATGCCTGACGGGACCCGGCACGGGAAGCCGGGGGGGGTCGGGGGCGTCTTCCTTTGAGGGTGGTGGGTGACGGGAGAGGTCGGGGGCGTCTTCCTTTGAGGGTGGTGGTGGGTGACGGGAGGGGTCGGGGGCGTCTTCCTTTGAGGGTGGTGGTGGGTGACGGGAGGGCTAGAGTGAGCAGCGCATTCAGGGCGACCGAGGGAGACAGCCAGCCGTGATCACCGCGATCGTGCTCATCAAGACCAGCGTGGACCGGATCCCCGAGATCGCCGAGTCCATCGCCGCTCTGGAGGGGGTCAGCGAGGTCTATTCGGTCACCGGTACCTACGACCTGGTGGCCATGGTCCGGGTGGCGCGCCACGACGACTTGGCGGATGTGATCCCGGGCCGGATCAGCAAGATCCCCGGGGTGGCCGGGACCGACACGCACGTCGCCTTCCGTACGTACTCCCAGCACGACCTGGAAGCCGCCTTCGCGATCGGGCTCGACGCGTAGCTCCGGCCGCACCCCCATGTCCCGGCGTACGCGGACGGGCCCGCCGCTCCGGTGAGCGACGGGCCCGTCCGCGGTCCGGTACGGGTCACCCGGTGCGGTCCGGGCAGGGCACCCCCGGTGTCAGGCCGCTCCGCTGTCAGGCCGCTCCGGTGTCAGGCCGCCCCGGCGTTCCGGTCCGGGACGCAGCGGCCGTCCTCCGTGCGGTAGCTCCACCGCGCACCGTCGTGGACCAGCTCCTTCACCGCGCGGACGAAGCGGTCGATGTGCTCGTCGGGAGTGCCGGCGCCGAAGCTGACGCGGATGGCGTTGAGGGACCGCTCCCCCGGTGCCGCGTCCGGCGCCCCGCACTCGCCCGGTTCGTCGGCCGCGCCGCCGAGCAGGGTCCGGACCAGGGGGTGGGCGCAGAAGAGGCCGTCGCGTACCCCGATGCCGTACTCGGCGGAGAGGGCGGCCGCGAAGTGCGAGCTGTTCCAGCCCTCCACCACGAAGGAGAGCACGCCGACCCGGGGAGCGTCGTCGCCGAACAGCGACAGCACCTTCACCTGGGGGACCTCCGCCAGCCCCGCGCGGAGACGGGCGACGAGCCGCTGCTCCCGCTCGACGAGGGTGCCGAAGCCCGCCTCGGACAGCGCCTTGCAGGCGGAGGCGATGGCGTGGACGCCGATGACGTTCGGCGAACCGGCCTCGTGCCGGGCCGCGGTGGTGTGCCACTCCACGTCCACGCCGCCGTCGGCGCGCCGGGAGACCGTACGGCTCGCGCCGCCGCCCGCGAGGTAGGGCTCGGCGGAGCGCAGCCAGTCGGCACGGCCGGCGAGCACACCGGAGCCGAACGGCGCGTAGAGCTTGTGCCCGGAGAAGGCGACCCAGTCGACGTCCAGCGCATCGATGTCCACGGGGTGGTGCGGGGCGAGCTGCGCGGCGTCCAGGACGATCCGCGCGCCGTGCGCATGGGCCGCCGCCGCCAGTTCGCGCACCGGCCAGAGCTCACCGGTGACGTTGGACGCACCGGTCACGCACACCAGCGCCGGACCGTAGGGCTCCCGGTCGGCGAGCGCCCGCTCCAGGGTCCCGACGGCCTGGGCCGGGGTCCGGGGCGCGTCGAGGCAGGTGACGGTGATGCCCTCGCGCTGCTGCCAGGGCAGCAGCGAGGCGTGGTGCTCGGTCTCGAACACGAACACCCGGGTGTTCCGCGGCAGGGCGGCGGCGAGCAGGTTGAGCGAGTCGGTGGTGGACCGGGTGAAGACGACCTGGTCGTCCTCGCGGCAGCCGAGGAAGCCGGCGACCGTGGCGCGGCTGTTCTCGAAGAGGTCGGTGGACAGCTGCGAGAGGTAGCCGGCGCCGCGGTGCACGCTGCCGTAGTAGGGCGCGTAGGCGGCGACGTCGTCCCAGACCCGCTGGAGGGCGGGAGCGCTGGCCCCGTAGTCGAGCGCCGCGTACTCGACCTCGCCCCCGGTGACCAGCGGCACGAGGACGTCCCGGCCGAGGACGGGCAGCGGGCCGGTGGCACAGGCGGCCTCGGGGGAGACCGTGTCGTCGGCCGAACTCGCCCCGGCGCACGGGGAGTCGGCGTGCAGGCCGGTGGCGCGGAGGTCGGCGGTCGTGGCGGTGGCGGTCGTGGCGGCGGCAGGGCGCACGGACATGGCGGAGTCTCCCGGTGGGAACGGCGGAATGGCTGCGTCGACGCACCCGGCCCGGACAGGGAACGGGGTGCGGAAAAGCCTCGGCATGCGGACCCGGACGGCACCGCACGGAGGGTGATGGAAACGGGGCCTTCGGCCCTAGCGCATTCGCTTGCTCACGCGGGATCTCCCTCGACAACCAGGACCCCTGGATCGCGAGGGGTCCGCGCTTGCCGCAGACCTTGCTGACTGCGGCCTGGTCATCACCCGGGGCACCCCGCCACGGACGGAGGGTTGCCGGACAGCGGGCCGGGGCCTGTGTCGCTGTCACTCGTGACCTGGAGCGAGTATGGCAGGTGATCACCCGTGGGCACCACCGTGTCCGCATGGCGGGACGGCATCCCGGCCCGGTGGGACGGCGCGCCGCGCCAAAGCCGCCCCCGCCCACCGGCAGCGGTACCCCGCGGGCAGCAGCACCCCGGCAACGGCACTCCGCACAGCGGCGCCCTCCCCCAGCGGCCCCGGCCCCACGCCCCCGAGAAACCCGCAGGGGGCCCGGAACGAGCCCGGACCCCCTGCCTCACCACCGGCGAACCGGCGGCGGACGGCTACCCGTTGCTGGCGCCGACCCAGCGCTCCAGCGTCCGCCGCGCCGCGCCCGTGTCGACCGACTCCGCGGCCTTCTCGATGCCCGCCGCGATCTGCTCGGCCAGCGGGGCGTCGGTGGGCCGCAGGGCGACCAGGGCCGCGGCGGAGTTGAGCAGCACCGCGTCCCGCACCGGGCCCTCCTCGCCGGCCAGCAGACGGCGGGCCACATCGGCGTTGTACGAGGCGTCGGCGCCGCGCAGGGCGTCCACCGGGACGATCGGGATGCCGACGTCGCGCGGGTCGAAGGCCTCCTCCCGCACCGAGCCGTCGCGGACCACCCAGACCCGCGAGGTGGCGGTGGTGGTGAGCTCGTCCAGCCCGTCGTCACCGCGGAAGACCAGGGCGGAGGTACCGCGCTCGGCCAGCACCCCGGCCACGATCGGCGCCATCCGGGCGTCGGCCACGCCGGTGGCCTGGGCCCGCACCCGGGCGGGGTTGGTCAGCGGCCCGAGGATGTTGAACGTGGTGGGGATGCCCAGTTCCCGCCGGGCCGGTGCGACATGGCGCAGCGCGGGGTGGAACTTGACGGCGAAGCAGAAGGTGATGCCGGCCTCTTCGGCGACCTCGACGACCCGCCGCGGCGAGAGGTCCAGATTGACGCCGAGCTTCTCCAGCACGTCCGAGGCGCCGCTCGCCGAGGAGGAGGCGCGGTTGCCGTGCTTGACGACCTTGGCGCCCGTGCCGGCGACGACGACGGCCGACATGGTGGAGATGTTCACCGTCTTGGAACGGTCGCCGCCGGTGCCCACGATGTCGACGCTGGGCCCCGGCACCTCGATGAGGTTGGCGTGCTCGTACATGGTGCGCACCAGGCCGGAGACCTCGGCGACGGTCTCCCCCTTGGCCCGCAGGGCGACCACGAAGCCCGCGATCTGGGCGTCCGTCGCCTCGCCCCGCATGATGCGGTCCATGGCCCAGGCGGTGTCGTCGGCGTCGAGGTCCCGGCCGGCCAGCAGTGAGCTCAGGACGTCCGGCCAGGTACGGGCCGCCGCGCCACTGTCGCTTCCGACGGAGGTCACGATGTCCATGGTCCGCTCCTGGATCCGTGGTGAACAGGGGTTTGCCGGCCCCGAGGCCTGGCGCAAGCCTATCCGCGCCGCGCACGGCGGTGACCCGGCGCCCGTACTGCGGACAGCCACGAGGGCCCCGCTCCGACCCGGGCGGGTCGGTACGGGGCCCTCGTGTGTGACGACGGTCGGCCGTGGCTCAGTGGTGGCCGTGACCGCTGGTGATCTCCTGGTACTCCTCGACGGTGGGCTTGGAGATCTGGTTCTCCTCGCCGTAGAAGCCCTTGGAGAGCTTCGACCGCCACTTCTCGGAGCGCTTGATCTTGCGCCGCACGCCGTTCTCGTCGACCTCGGGGCCGACCTCGAGCGGCTGGTGCTGCTCGTGCTGGGTGAGCGAGTGCAGCTGCTCCTGCGAGAGGGGCTCGTGCACCTCGATGAACTCACCGTGCGGCAGGCGCTTGATGATGCCGGTCTCGCGACCGTGCAGCACCTTCTCCTTGTCGCGCCGCTGCAGACCCAGGCAGATCCGCTTGGTCACGAGGAACGTCAGCACCGGCAGCACGAAGAAGCCGATCCGGCCGAACCAGGTGATCGCGTTGATCGACAGGTGGAAGTGCGTGGCCCAGATGTCGTTTCCACCGCCGACGAGCAGGATGAAGTAGACACTCAGCCAGGCGGCACCGAAGGCGGTACGCGTCGGGGCGTTGCGCGGGCGGTCCAGGATGTGGTGCTCGCGCTTGTCGCCGGTGACCCAGGACTCCAGGAACGGCCACACCGCGATGGCGACCAGGAACAGCGGGAAGAGCATCAGCGGGATGAACACACCCAGGGCGAGGGTGTGGCCCGCGAAGTTGATCTCCCAGCCCGGCATCAGACGGATCAGACCCTCGGCGAAGCCCATGTACCAGTCGGGCTGGGCACCGGTGGACACCTGGTCCGCGCGGTAGGGGCCGATGGTCCAGATCGGGTTGATGCTCGCGATACCGGCGATCGCCGCGATGAGACCGAAGACCAGGAAGAAGAAGCCTCCCGCCTTGGCCGCGTAGACCGGCATGAGCGGCATGCCCACGACGTTCTTCTCGGTCTTGCCGGCGCCCGGGTACTGCGTGTGCTTGTGGTAGACGACCAGGATCAGGTGCGCCACCAGCAGGCCGAGCATGATGCCCGGCAGCAGCAGGACGTGGATTGAGAAGAACCGCGGCACGAAGTCCATGCCGGGGAACTCGCCACCGAAGAGGAAGAACGAGATGTAGGTGCCGACGATCGGCATCGACAGGATCGCGCCCTCCATGAACCGGACACCGGTACCGGAGAGCAGGTCGTCCGGCAGGGAGTAGCCGGTGAAGCCGGTGAACATGCCGAGCACCAGCAGCAGGAAGCCGAACAGCCAGTTGACCTCGCGCGGCTTGCGGAACGCACCGGTGAAGAACACGCGCATCATGTGCACGGTCATCGCCGCGATGAAGATCAGGGCGCCCCAGTGGTGGATCTGCCGGATGAGCAGACCGCCGCGCACGTCGAAGCTGATGTCCAGCGCGGAGGCGTAGGCCTCGGACATCCGCACACCCTGCAGCGGAACGTAGCTGCCGTGGTACACGACCTCGTTCATCGCGGGGTGGAAGAACAGCGTCAGATACACACCCGTGAGGATGATGATGATGAAGCTGTAGAGCGCGACCTCACCCAGCATGAAGGACCAGTGGTCCGGGAAGATCTTGCGCATGTTGGCCTTGGCCAGGCTGTAGATGCCCAGCCGGCCGTCCGCCCAGTCGGCGAGCCGCTCACCGCGCGGCGCCTGGCGCTTGTCGTTACTCATCCGCGCTCCCAGAAGCTCGGGCCGACCGGCTCCGCGAAGTCGCCGAGGGCCTCGAGGTAACCGTCCTTGTTCACACCGATCCGCAGCTGCGGGAGGGCGTGACCTGCCGGGCCGAAGATCACTCGGCCACCGTCGGAGAGGTCGAACGTCGACTGGTGGCACGGGCAGAGCACGTGGTGCGTCTGCTGCTCGTACAGGCTGATCGGGCAACCGACGTGGGTGCAGATCTTCGAGTACGCGACGATGCCCTCGTGGGACCAGTCCAGCTCACGCTTGTCCTTGATGTTCTCCGGCTGGAGCCGGACGATCATCAGGGCCGCCTTGGCGATCTGGTCCTGGAAGTCGTGGTCCTCCTCCTCCAGCCCCTCGGGCTGGGCGAAGGTGAGCGAACCGACGACCACGTCCTCCGGGCGGAGCGGCTCGTTGGTGTTGACGTTCACCAGGAGCTTGCCCTTGGCCCACAGGGTGTGCCGGAGCTTGGTCTCGGGCAGCGGGCCCAGGTCGCGGAGCAGCACCACACCGGAGAGCGGCACCATGGCGAGCGCGCCGAACATGGTGTTGCGGATGAGCTTGCGGCGGCCGAAGCCGGACTCCTCGGCGCTCGTCTGCCAGTCGGCCATGACCTTGGCCTTGACCTCGGGCTCGGCCGCGATCGGGTGCCGCTCCTGGATGCTCTCCACATCCGACATCAGGGTGCGGGCCCAGTGGACCGCGCCCGCGCCGATGCAGAAGAGCGCCACACCGAGGGTGAGACCCAGGGAGAAGTTCAGGGCGCTCATGTTCCCGATCGGGAAGATGTAGACGATCTTCTCGATCGGCACGGCCACGTAGGCGGCGATGAAGCCGATGGTGGCCACCATGGACAGCATGAAGAGGAGGGCGACGGTGCGCTCGGAGCGCTTGGCGGCCCGCTCGTCGATGTCCTGGATGCGGTGCTGGTGAGGCGGCAGGCCCGGGTCGGCGAACGGGTTGTCCGCGACGGCTACCGCACCGGATTCGGCCGTTGCCTGCTCACTCGGCAGGTGTTCTTCGGACACGTCTTTGTTGGATCCACTCTGACTCATGACTTCTTGGCCTTTGCGGTGCGCGCGGCGACCCAGATGGCGGCGACGATCATCACGCCCATGCCGAAGATCCAGCCGAAGAGGCCCTCACTGACCGGGCCGAGTCCACCCAGCTCGAAGCCGCCGGGGGAGGCGGAGTCCTTGCTGTTGACCGTGTGCAGGTAGGCGATGACGTCCTTCTTCTCCTTCTCACCGAGAACGGTGTCCGGGAAGGACGGCATCTGCTGCGGGCCGGTCAGCATGGCCTCGTAGATGTGCTTGGGCTGGACGTCGTCCAGCTCGGGCGCGTACTTGCCGCCGGTGAGGGCGCCGCCCTTGCCGGCGAAGTTGTGGCACTGCGCGCAGTTGGTGCGGAAGAGTTCTCCGCCCTCCGCGATGTCCGCGCCCTGCGGGTCGTACTGCTCCTTGGTCGGCGTGACCGGGCCGGCGCCGAGCGAGGAGACGTACGCGGAGAGCTGGTCGATCTCGGCCTGCGTGTAGACCTCGGGCTTCTTCGGCACCTGGGCGCCGGGCTGCTGGGCCGGCATACGGCCGGTGCCGACCTGGAAGTCCACGGCGGCGGAACCGACGCCGACGAGGCTCGGGCCGTCCGGGGTTCCCTGACCGCCGGTGCCGTGGCAGCTGGCGCAGCCGACGGAATAGAGCTTCTTGCCCTCCTCGATGGCGAGGGACTGCGCGGTGTCATCGGCCTGTGCCTTGTCCGCGGGCGCGAACGCGGCGTACAGCCCCCCGGTGACCGCCAGCGCGAAGAGTAGGACGACGAGCGCCGCCAGCGGATGGCGCCGTCGTGCGGAGAGCTTTTTCACGGATTACCCCGGTGTCAGGATCTTCTGCGTCGATGCTTATGGCTGTGTGGAGCGCGGGTCCGGTACGGGCCCCCGTTACTTGATCATGTAGATCGTGGCGAAGAGGCCGATCCAGACGACATCGACGAAGTGCCAGTAGTAGGACACGACGATGGCCGCCGTGGCCTGTTCGTGGGTGAACCTCTTGGCGGCGTACGTCCTGCCCAGAACCAGGAGGAAGGCGATCAGACCACCCGTCACGTGCAGGCCGTGGAAGCCGGTGGTGAGATAGAACGCCGAACCGTAGGGGTCGGAGCTGAGCGAGAGGCCCTCCTCCTTGACCAGGTCGGTGTACTCGAAGACCTGGCCGCCGATGAAGATCGCGCCCATCACGAACGTGACCACGAACCAGGCCCGCAGCTTCTTCACGTCGCCGCGCTCGGCGGCGAAGACGCCGAGCTGGCACGTGAGAGAGGAGAGCACCAGGATCGTGGTGTTCGTCGCGGAGAACGGGAAGTTCAGCGCGGACGCCATTTCCTTCCAGTGCTCGGCCCCGGTCACCGATCGCAGGGTGAAGTACATCGCGAAGAGGGCCGCGAAGAACATCAGCTCGGAACTCAACCAGATGATGGTTCCGACGCTGGTGAGGTTCGGCCGATTGACCGACGGGTGCGCGTGCCCGGTTTCTACTGTCGTTGCTGTCGCCACGACCGACATTATGTCGGTCGCTTATCCCGCCCTCACCCCCGGGGGTGCCGTTCGGTGTGTCCGGCACGTGTGCCCTGCTCGTACGGCCCATGGGGGTGGTAGCTCGAAGGTGGGAAGCGCGGGTTCCGCGCACCGCGCCCGGTGCCGCCGGGACCAGTCCTGATGGGCCGTACACCCGCTCCCGGATGCGTACGAACCCTCCTCCGGCGGGCCGGTCGCGGAGTAGCATCCGCGACAGTCGCCCGACCGGGGACTGCGCTGACGACAAGCATGGAGGAACGATGCAGCCGACCGCCACGGTGCTGGTCTACAGCGACAACGCCGACACGCGTCTTCAGGTCCGGATGGCGACCGGCAAACGCCCCGCCGCCGGGCTGCCGCCGGTGGAGTTCATCGAGTGCGCGACCCTCCCGGCCGTCCTCAGCGCCCTGGAGGAGGGCCGGATCGACGTCTGTGTGCTCGACGGCGAATCGGCGCCCGCCGGCGGCATGGGCGTCTGCCGGCAGATCAAGGACGAGATCTTCCGCTGCCCGCCGGTGCTGCTGCTCATCGGCCGCCCGCAGGACGCCTGGCTGGCCACCTGGAGCCGGGCGGAGGCCGCGGTGACCCACCCGATCGACCCGGTGGAGTTCGCGGAGGCGCTGGCCGGGCTGCTGCGCACCCGGCTGGCCGTCGAGGCCTGACGCCTCCCGTCCGGTTCCTGCGGGGCCCACGGGGCCCTCTGGGCCTTGAGAGCCCGAGCCGCGCGAAAACGCCCGGACCCCTCCCCGGGGGCTCGCTCCCCGGGGGCTCCGGGCGGAAGCAGGTGGACAGGACGGCCCGCACCGGCCCGCACCGGTCGGTGCGGGCCGTCCTGTCCGGTTCAGCGGCCGTTCTCCGGGGCCGGGACGGAAAGCCCGGAGAACGGGTTCGGGGTGATCACCGGGGGCCGGAACGGTGCCGGTGGCACCGTCGGCGAGGCACCGGCCCGTGCGGTCCGCCGGGTTCGCGGCGTCCGCGGTATCTCGGACCGCGGTGTCTCGGACCGCGGCGTCTCAGACCTGGGGCCGGAGGCGGGCCGCGTCGGCGGGTGTGCTCCCGACGTGGCTCCCGGCCGGGACGATCGCACTGGCCTTGCGCCACTTGGCCCAGTCGACGTTCCAGTCGCCGAAGCCGTTGTCGAAGGCCGTCATCATCGCGCCGCCGCTGTTGACGACCTCGACGATGTCACCGAGCTTCACGGTGTCGAAGAACCACTTGGCGTTCTCGGTGCTCATGCCGGTGCATCCGTGGCTGACGTTGGCCGCGCCCTGGGATCCCACGGACCAGGGGGCCGCGTGCACGTACTCGCCGCTCCAGGTGACCCGGGTGGCCCAGTACACACCGAGGTCGTAGAAGTCCGACGACCCGATGCTGGCGCTGGTCATGCGTACGAAGGATTCCTTGGCGAGGATGACCTTGACCCCGTTGCGGGTGTCGTAGCCGGGCTTGCCGGTGGTGACCGGGATGGTGCGGATGACCTCACCGTTGCGCTTCACGGTCATCTGGTGGGAGCCGGCGTCGGTGACGGCCTCGATCCGGTCGCCGATCGTCAATTTCAGGGGGGCCGAGGAGCCGCCGTGCAGCTTGTCCCCCACCCTGATGCCGGCCAGTGCGCTGCGCACCCGGACCTTCGTGTGCGCGGGCCAGTACTCGCGCGGGCGGTAGTGCAGAGTCTTGTCGTTCACCCAGTGCCAGCCGCCGTCCACCCGGGGCTGCGAGTCGACCTTCAGGGCCCGCTCGACGGTCTCGCGGGCCGCGCGGTCCTTGACCGGGGCGCTGAGCTCGGCGGTGACCGGCTGGCCCACGCCGTACGTTCCGCTGTCGGGGCCGAACCGGACCCGGAGGAGCTTGTCGGCGGGCTTGGTCTCGAAGGCGACCGTGCGGCGGCCGGGGGCGCCGTCCTCGTCCTCGGTGCTCACCCGGACGGTGTAGTGGGCGCCTGCCGCCAGAGGGGTCGTGCTGCGCCAGCGGGTGCCGTCGGCGGAGAGTTCGCCGCGCACGTAGCGCCCTGCGGCATCGGTGGCGGTCACGTCGGTTATTCGGCCGTCGTCGTCCTTGGTGGATATCTCCAGCGGCTTGTCGGGGTCTATTCGCCCGCCCTCCACCGCGTTCAGGGTGACCTGGCCGGATGCGTCGTACGGCGTCGCGGACAGGGGGTGCCCGTCGCCGTCGCAGGCGGTGGAGAACACCGCCAAGGGGGCTATCAGCAGAGCGCAGCTCGCTGCCGTCCGGAATCGCGTAGTGTGACTCATGGTCACAAACTAGAAAAAACGGGACGGGTCGGCGCGTCGAGCGCGGGCAAATGGGTGAGGCCCGGCAACCTGGAAGGTTGCCGGGCCTCACGCCGTGCCGCTCCGCGGGGAGCCGCGGGTGCTACTGGTTGGCGTTCTCGCCGCGGTAGTACTCGAAGACCCAGCCGAACAGGCCCACGAGAATGACCGGCAGCGAGAAGTAGAGCAGCCACCAGCCGAAGACGACGCCCATGAAGGCCAGGGCGCCACCGATGGCCAGGGACAGCGGCTGCCAGCTGTGCGGGCTGAAGAAGCCCAGCTCACCGGCGTCGTCGGCGATCTCCGCGTCCTTGCGGTCCTGCGCCCCGGTGTCCACCCGGCGGGCGGTGAAGGCGAGGTAGAAGCCGATCATGATGCTCAGGCCGAAGGCGAGGAACAGCGCCGTCGTACCGACCGGCTCCTTCGACCACACGCCGTACACGATGGCCATGGCCAGAATGAAGACGGCCAGCCAGATGAACATGCGCCCTTGGGTCTTCACTTCCCGGCCTCCTTGCCACCGGCCAGCGCCGTGTCACCCGCGGCGACGTGCTCGAGCTGGTCGAGCGCGGCGATGTCGGGGTGGTGCAGATCGAACGCCGGGGATTCGGAACGGATCCGCGGCAGGGTGAGGAAGTTGTGCCGCGGCGGCGGGCAGGACGTCGCCCACTCCAGCGAGCGGCCGTAGCCCCACGGGTCGTCCACCTCGATCTTCTCGCCGTACTTGGCGGTCTTCCAGACGTTGTAGAGGAACGGCAGGATCGACAGACCGAGCAGGAACGACGCGATGGTCGAGATGGTGTTCAGCGTGGTGAAGCCGTCGGCGGCGAGGTAGTCCGCGTATCGCCGCGGCATGCCCTCGGCACCCAGCCAGTGCTGGACCAGGAAGGTGCCGTGGAAGCCGATGAACAGCGTCCAGAAGGTGATCTTGCCGAGCCGCTCGTCCAGCATCTTGCCGGTGAACTTCGGCCACCAGAAGTGGAAGCCGGCGAACATCGCGAACACCACGGTGCCGAACACCACGTAGTGGAAGTGGGCCACCACGAAGTACGAGTCCGAGACGTGGAAGTCCATCGGCGGCGAGGCCAGGATCACACCGGTCAGACCACCGAAGAGGAAGGTGACCAGGAAGCCGACCGTCCACAGCATCGGGGTCTCGAAACTCAGCGAGCCCTTCCACATGGTGCCGATCCAGTTGAAGAACTTCACACCGGTCGGGACCGCGATCAGGAAGGTCATGAAGGAGAAGAACGGCAACAGCACTCCGCCGGTGACGTACATGTGGTGCGCCCACACCGTCACCGAGAGACCGGCGATGGAAATCGTCGCGGCGATGAGGCTGATGTAACCGAACATCGGCTTACGGCTGAAGACCGGCACGATCTCCGAAATGATGCCGAAGAACGGCAGCGCGATGATGTACACCTCGGGATGGCCGAAGAACCAGAAGAGGTGCTGCCATAGCAGTGCTCCACCGTTGGCCGCGTCGAAGATGTGCGCCCCGAACTTCCGGTCCACCTCCAGGGCGAACAGCGCCGCCGCCAGGACCGGGAAGGCCATCAGCACGAGGATGCCGGTGAGCAGCACGTTCCAGGTGAAGATCGGCATCCGGAACATCGTCATGCCCGGAGCGCGCATGCAGATGATCGTGGTGATGAAGTTGACCGAGCCGAGGATGGTGCCGAAGCCGGAGAAGGCCAGACCCATGATCCACATGTCGGCGCCGATGCCCGGCGAGCGGACGGCGTCCGACAGCGGGGAGTAGGCGAACCAGCCGAAGTCGGCCGCACCCTGCGGGGTGAGGAAGCCGCCGACCGCGATCAGCGAGCCGAAGAGGTACAGCCAGTAGGCGAACATGTTCAGCCGCGGGAACGCCACATCGGGTGCGCCGATCTGCAGCGGCATGATCCAGTTCGCGAATCCGGCGAACAGCGGCGTCGCGAACATCAGCAGCATGATCGTGCCGTGCATCGTGAACGCCTGGTTGAACTGCTCGTTCGACATGATCTGCGTGCCGGGACGGGCCAGTTCGGCGCGCATGAGCAGCGCCATCAGTCCGCCGATGCAGAAGAACGCGAACGACGTGACGAGGTAGAGCGTGCCGATCGTCTTGTGGTCGGTGGTCGTGAGCCACTTCACCACGACGTTGCCGGGCTGCCGGCGGCGAACCGGCAGCTCGTCCTCGTACGAGGCGGGAGTGTCGGCACCCTGGGGATCGTTGAGGATGCTCATTCGGTGTTCGTCTCCGCATTCTTCTCGGCTGCCGTCTGCGGAATGCCGGACGGGATGTAGCCGGTCTGGCCCTGCTTCGCCAGGTCCTTGAGGTGGGCCCGGTAGCGCTCCGGAGAGACGACCTTGACGTTGAAGAGCATTCGCGCGTGGTCGACGCCACAGAGCTCGGCGCACTTGCCGCGGAAGGTGCCCTCCTTGTTCGGCGTCACCTCGAAGACGTTGGTGTGGCCGGGGATGACGTCCTGCTTGAAGAGGAACGGCACGACCCAGAACGAGTGGATGACATCCCGGGAGGTCAGGATGAACTGGACCTTCTCGCCCTTCGGCAGCCACAGCGTCGGACCGGGGTCACCGGTCTGCGGGTTCCGCTCGCCCGGGGTGCCCGTCTCGTAGACGCCCTCGGCGCCGTTCGGGGCGGCCTCGAGCTCCCGGTCGGGAATGGACTGCAGATTCGCCGGGACCTTCGCGGGGGTGCGCGGGTTCCCGTCGACGTTCTCCACGTAGTTGAAGCCCCAGCTCCACTGGTAGCCCACCACGTTGACGAGGTGGGCCGGCTTCTTGGAGGTCTTCAGCAGCGCGCTCTCATCGCGGGCCGTGAAGTAGAAGAGCACCGCCACGATGATGATCGGGACCACCGTGTAGAGGGCCTCGATCGGCATGTTGTAGCGGGTCTGCGGAGGGATCTCCACCTTGGTCCTGCTGCGGCGGTGGAACATGACCGACCACAGAATCAAGCCCCACACCAGCACGCCCGTGGCGAGTGCTGCCGCCCAGGAGCCCTGCCACAGGGAAAGGATCCGCGGCGCCTCCTCCGTGACGGGGGTGGGCATTCCGAGGCGGGGGAAGTCCTTGTATGTGCAACCGGTGGCGGTCGCAAGGACCAGGCCCGCGGCCAGCGCCTGCGGCAGCTTCCGCCGCATCGGGCGCCGCGACGAGCGGTCGGAGCCGTTGGGACTCACGTAGCGCCTTCCCGAGAGTCTCGCCCGCGCGGCCGGTTGCGGCCGTCCTGGTCGGTCGCCGGCCCTGGCGCGGGCAGGGGTTTGGATGTTTATGCGGACCAAACCCTACTGGACGCTATTTGGGGTCGCGCGGGGAGGGTGCCCAACGCGGCGCGCCGCACCCCGAAGGGGTGGAACAGAGGACTCCGCGAGCCTTCTGACATGCCTTCGTCTCCCCTCCCACCTGCGGTGCACCGGCTCCCGCGGACCGGTGCGCGGAGCACCGCGACCACCGGCCCGGCCCACCGTACAGCGGGGCAGCCCGGACCGGCCGCGCGTCCCCGGGCCCGGCCCCGTTCCCCCGGACAACGGTGCGGGGCGCCCCCGGCGCGTTAGCGTTTTCCCGTGGCCTATTTCGATTCGGCATCGTCCGCTCCGCTGCACCCCGTCGCCCGGCAGGCGCTGCTCGCCTCCCTCGACGAGGGGTGGGCCGACCCGGCCCGGCTGTACCGGGAGGGGCGGCGGGCCCGGATGCTGCTGGACGCGGCCCGGGAGGCCGCCGCCGAGGCCGTGGGCTGCCGGGCGGATGAGATCTCCTTCACGCCGTCCGGCACCCGGGCCGTGCACAGCGGGGTCGCCGGTGCGCTGGCCGGCCGCCGGCGCACCGGGAACCACCTGGTCGTCTCCGCGGTCGAGCACTCCTCCGTACTGCACGCCGCCGCGGCCCACGAGGCGGGCGGCGGGGTGCTCACCGAGGTGGAGGTGGACCGCGCGGGCCGGGTGGACCCCGGCGTCTACGCACGGGCCCTGCGGCCGGACACCGCGCTGGCCTGTCTGCAGTCGGCCAATCACGAGGTGGGCACCGAGCAGCCGGTCGCGGAGGTCGCACAGGCGTGCCAGGGGGCAGCCGTGCCGCTCCTGGTGGACGCGGCGCAGTCGCTGGGGTGGGGGCCGGTCGCGGGTGACTGGTCACTGCTCACCGCAAGTGCCCACAAATGGGGCGGACCTGCCGGTGTCGGACTGCTGGTGGTGCGGAAGGGCGTCCGGTTCGCGCCCCAAGGTCCGGCGGACGAGCGGGAGTCGGGCCGCGCGCCGGGCTTCGAGAACATCCCCGCGGTGGTCGCGGCCGCGGCGTCGCTGCGGGCCGTGCAGCAGGAGGCCGCCGCCGAGGCGGCCCGGCTGCGGTCCCTGGTCGACCGGATCCGGGCTCGGGTGCCTCAGCTGGTGCCGGACGCCGAGGTCGTCGGCGATCCGCTGCGCCGGCTGCCGCACCTGGTCACCTTCTCGTGCCTCTATGTCGACGGGGAGGCGCTGCTGCACGAGCTGGACCGGGCGGGCTTCTCCGTGTCGTCCGGCTCCTCCTGCACCTCCAGCACGCTCACTCCGAGCCATGTCCTGCGGGCGATGGGGGTGCTCTCGGAGGGCAACGTCCGGGTGTCGCTGCCCTCCGGGACCCCGGAGGAGGAGGTGGAGCGCTTCCTCTCCGTCCTGCCGGAGACCGTGGGGGCGGTGCGGGAACGGCTGGGGGCGCCGGAGGGGCGGGGCGCGGGTGCGCCGACGGCCACCACATCCGCTGCCGGGGCACCGGCCGCCGCAGCACCGGCCGGCACCGCACCGGCCACGAGCCCGGCCCCGGACGGGCCGGCGGAGTCACGGGCCGAGGAAGCGGACGAGGAGCCCGCCCTGACCGTCGACTCGCTCGGGAAGCGCTGCCCGATCCCGGTGATCGAACTGGCGAAGGTGATCGACGACGTGCCGGTGGGCGCGCTCCTGGCGGTGCTCTCGGACGACGAGGCGGCGCGGCTGGACATCCCGGCGTGGTGCGCGATGCGGGAGCAGGAGTACGTGGGCGAACGGGCGGCGGAGCGCGGCACCGCCTATCTGGTCCGCCGCCGCGGCTGACGATCCGGCTGTCCGGTCCGCCGCCGCGGCTGAGCGTCCGGGGCCCGGCGGGCCGAACCCGTACCGGCGGAGCCGGCCGTCCGGCAAACGGGGTGAGCCCGGACCCCGGCCGCCGGCCTGCCCGGTGCACCCGCCGCCGGGGTCGGCAGCTGATCCGTCCGTCCCGCCGCCGGGCCCGTCGGCCCCGCGCCCGGACCGCAGCACGACGGCCGGCCCCCGGTGTGTCCGGGGACCGGCCGTCGGTGCCGGGCCGGCTCAGGTGCGCCGGGCCTCGGCCGTCAGCTCAGGTGGGCCTGGACCTCGGCCGCCGCGTCCTGGCCGTAGGCCTTGGTGAACCGGTCCATGAAGTGGCCGCGCCGCAGCTCGTACTCCTGGGTGCCGAGCGTCTCGATGACCAGGGTCGCCAGCATGCAGCCGAGCTGGGCGGACCGCTCCAGGGAGAGGTCCCAGGACAGGCCCGCCAGGAAGCCGGCCCGGAAGGCGTCACCGACACCGGTCGGGTCGACCTTGGCGTCCTCCTCGGGGCAGCCGACGTCGATCGGCTGCTCGCCCTGCCGCTCGATCCGGACGCCCTGCGCGCCGAGGGTCGTCACCCGGGTGCCGACCTTCGCCAGGATCTCGTCCCCGGTCCAGCCGGTCTTGGACTCGATCAGGGCCTTCTCGTACTGGTTGGTGAAGAGGTAGTCCGCACCCTCGACGAGCACCCGGATGTCGTCGCCCGACATGCGGGCCAGCTGCTGGGAGGGGTCCGCGGCGAACGGGATGCCGCGCGAGCGGCACTCCTCGGTGTGCCGGATCATCGCCTCGGGGTCGTCGGCGCCGACGAGCACCAGGTCCAGCCCGCCGATCCGGTCGGCGACCGGCTGCAGTTCGATGCTGCGGGCCTCGCTCATCGCGCCGGTGTAGAAGGACGCGATCTGGTTGTGATCGGTGTCGGTGGTGCACACGAAGCGCGCGGTGTGCAGCACCTCGGAGATCCGGACGGCACTGGTGTCCACACCGTGGCGGTCGAGCCAGGCGCGGTACTCGGCGAAGTCGTTGCCCGCGGCGCCGACCAGTATCGGGCGGAGGCCGAGCAGCCCCATGCCGAAGCAGATGTTGGGGGCGACGCCGCCGCGGCGTACGTCGAGGGTGTCGACCAGGAAGGAGAGCGAGACCGTGTGCAGCTGGTCCGCGACCAGTTGCTCCGAGAAACGGCCCGGGAAGGTCATCAGGTGGTCGGTGGCGATGGAACCGGTGACAGCGATTCGCACAGCGGATCTGCTCCCGTGACGGTAAGAAGATGAGGGGACAGTCAACGCTACCCGTTGCGGCCCGCCTCTCCGACCTGGCAAATCTACCCGATAGTAGGTCTTTCTCCACCGCATTGCGGACGCATACGGTTTCGGATGTACGGGGTCCGCGACGAGGCGGCCCCCTCGGACCGGGAGTACACATGCCGAAGCAGCACGTAGAGACCGCTCCCCTGCCCCTCACCGCCGAGCCCGAGTCGCTCGCCGAGCTGCGCGGTGACTGCGCCCGGATGGCCCCGCACTGGGTGGCCCACCCGCACGCCTCGTCCGAGCCCGTCCCGCCGTCCCGGATCCACGGCATCTCCGTACCGCCCGCGTACGCCCGGCTGCTGGACGGAATGTCCGAGTACGGGGACTGACGCACCACCGGTGCCGCGGGGCCTCCCCAGCCCTCCCCGCGGCACCGGGGAACCGGATGCCCCACTGCTCCGTCCAACCCGCGTCCCTCGGATGAGGGACTCGACATTCAACTGTCGAGCGGAGTCGAAGGAGCAAAAACGGTGAGCACCGAGAACACTCCCCCCGCGTCCGGCGACGAGCCCGTCACCGAGGGCGCCAAGGGGAGCTCCCCCACCGAGGGCACACCGGAGAACCGTGCTTCCGACAACCCGCGGCAGCGGCGTTCCACGCTGGTGGCCGTATCGGTCGCGGCAGCAGTGCTGCTGGCGGGCGGCGGCGGTGCGTACTGGGCCTCGACCGCCGGTGACGGCGGCGGGGACCAGGGCACTCCGGCCGCCGGTCAGGGTGACCCGCCCCCGCTGAAGCTGGACGGGTACGGGCAGAGCGCGAAGCACGAGGGACCGGCGGGCATCGCGCCGGGCGAGCCGGACCCGTCCGGGGCCGAGTACCGCGCCGAGGGCCGGCTGCCCGAGGCACCCGGTTCGGCCCATGTGTACCGGGCGCAGGGCGAGGTGACGCGGGCACAGGCGGAGAAGCTGGCCAAGGCGCTCGATGTGCCGGGCGCGCCGCGGCTCGACGCGGGCACCTGGAAGTTCGGCACCCCGGATACCGCGGGCCCGACGCTGGACATCAACTCCAAGGCGCCCGGCACCTGGACGTACGTGCGCTACGGAACCACGACCGACTGTGCGGAGCCCGGGCCGAAGGACGGTCCCGACGGCAAGAAGGGCGCCTCGCCCCGGTGCGCGGCGCCCGGTGAGGCCCCGGCTCCGAAGGACGACAAGGACAAGGGGTCCGGCCCGGTCTCCGAGGAGAAGGCGAAGAAGGCCGTCGGCCCGGCGCTGAAGGGCATCGGGCTGAGCGACGCCAAGCTGGACGCGAGCGAGACGGTCGGCGCGCTGCGGATGGTGAACGCCGAGCCGAAGTACGACGGGCTGCCGACGTACGGCTGGCAGACCGGCCTCCAGGTCGGCGCCGACGGGCAAGTGGTGGGCGGCAGCGGCCATCTGACGCGGATGGCGAAGGGCGCCGACTACCCGGTGCTCAGCGCCCAGGAGACGCTGAAGCGGCTGAACGCCATGGGCGGCGGCGGCAAGGTCGGCATCGCCGGCTGCGCGTCGGCCGTTCCGCACGACGGCTCGATGGGCATCGAGGGCGGCGAGAAGCCCGGCGAGGAGAACTGCCCGCCGGCCGGCGGCAAGCGCCCGACGGACCGGGGTCCGCTGACGGTGCGCGACGCGACCTTCGGCCTGGCGATCCACTACGTGGACGGCAAGCAGGCGCTGGTGCCGTCCTGGATGTTCGAGGTGGAGCAGCCGGGCACGAAGACCCCGGACGACAGCTACACCGTGACCCACCCGGCGGTGCAGCCGAAGTACCTCGCCGGTTCCTCGTCCGACGACGGGCCGACGGCGGAGCCGGAGAAGCCCGGGAAGCCGGGCAAGGCCGGGAGCGGGACGCAGGCCGACATCGAGTCGTACAGCGCCGACGGCCGGACGCTGACCCTGAAGTTCTGGGGCGGGGTGTGCCACACCTACACGGCCTCGGTGAACACCTCGGACGGGTCGGTGCAGGCCGAGATCCGGGGCGAGGAGAAGAACCCCGGCGAGAAGTGCATCAAGATCGCGAAGCAGTACGAGAAGAAGGTGCAGCTCGACAAGCCGCTGGGTGAGCGGAAGGTCGTGGACGCCTCGGACGGCAAGACCGTGACGAAGAAGTAGCGGCGGGCCGCGGGGTCCGGACGGCCGTTCCGGCCGCCGATTCCGGCCCCGCGGACGGCACACGAAGACGTCGAGGGCGGCGGACCTGGTGGTCCGCCGCCCTCGACGTCTGTCGCGCGGGCCGCCCTCGGGCGGCCCGCGATGCTGAGTGGCCGGTGATGCTCAGTGGCCCGCGATGCTCAGTTGAAGGAGTCGCCGCAGGCGCAGGAGCCGGTGGCGTTCGGGTTGTCGATCGTGAAGCCCTGCTTCTCGATGGTGTCGACGAAGTCGATGGAGGCGCCGCCCAGGTACGGGGCGCTCATCCGGTCGGTGACGACCTTGACGCCGCCGAAGTCCTTCACGACATCGCCGTCGAGCGAGCGCTCGTCGAAGAAGAGCTGGTAGCGCAGGCCGGAGCAGCCACCGGGCTGGACGGCCACGCGCAGCGCGAGATCGTCGCGGCCTTCCTGCTCCAGCAGGGCCTTGACCTTGGCCGCGGCGGCGTCGGACAGGAGGATGCCGTCACTCGCGGTGGTCTTCTCGTCCTGAACGGACATCTGCTTCTCTCCCGGGTTCGTACGGACTGCTTGCCGTCGGCTGCAACCGACGGGGCCGCGGATTCATTCCGGGCCTGGCACGTTCTCTTCGCCTTCATGCTCGCACACAGCGGCGGCTCGGGGCACGGGCTGCCGGGTGAGGCTTCCCCCGGAGGGGCGGGCCGCGCGGGAGGGCCGCGGAGCGGTGTGCGACGGGGCCCGGATCCGGCGGGGGCGCGGGAAGGGGCCGGTCCGGGCCTGCGGGGCGGGTTCCCGTCCGGGCTCCCCTGCGGCTTCCTGCGGCTGCCCGAGGCCGATGACCGGGGCCGCCCGGGAATGCGTCACATCGACGCGATGACCATCGTCAAACTGACACGAAGCAGTTATGATAGATAGCGTCAATCAGACGAAAAGGCTTGTCTGCGGAACACAGAAAGGGTGCGTGCAGTGACCACGGCCCAAACGCTCGACGTCCAGCCGACGCCGCTTGCCCTCCTCCTGCTCGGCCGGGAGGCCGACCCGAAGAGCGAGCGCGGCGTGGAGTGCCCCGGCGACCTGCCCTCCCCGTCCGACCCGGACCTGGTGGAGCGGGCCCGTGCGGCCAAGGCGAAGCTCGGGGACAAGGTCTTCGTGCTGGGTCACCACTACCAGCGCGACGAAGTGATCCAGTTCGCCGATGTCACCGGTGACTCCTTCAAGCTCGCGCGGGACGCCGCCGCCCGGCCGCAGGCCGAGTACATCGTCTTCTGCGGCGTCCACTTCATGGCCGAGTCCGCGGACATCCTCACCACGGACGACCAGCAGGTCGTCCTCCCCGACCTGGCCGCGGGCTGCTCGATGGCCGACATGGCCACGGCCGAGCAGGTCGCCGAGTGCTGGGACGTGCTGGCCGAGGCGGGTGTGGCCGATGTGACGGTGCCCGTCTCGTACATGAACTCCTCCGCCGACATCAAGGCCTTCACCGGCAAGCACGGCGGCACGATCTGCACCTCCTCGAACGCCAAGCGGGCGCTGGACTGGGCCTTCGAGCAGGGCGAGAAGGTCCTCTTCCTGCCCGACCAGCACCTGGGCCGCAACACCGCCGTCCGCGACATGGGCATGTCGCTGGAGGACTGCGTCGTCTACAACCCGCACAAGCCGGGCGGCGGCGTGAGCCCCGAGGAGCTGCGCGCGGCGAAGATGATCCTGTGGCGCGGGCACTGCTCGGTGCACGGCCGCTTCTCGCTGGAGTCGGTACGGGACGTCCGCGAGCGCATACCGGGCGTGAACGTGCTGGTGCACCCCGAGTGCAAGCACGAGGTCGTCGCGGCGGCCGACTACGTCGGCTCCACGGAGTACATCATCAAGGCCCTGGAGGCCGCCCCGGCCGGCTCGAAGTGGGCGATCGGCACCGAGCTGAACCTGGTGCGCCGGCTGGCCAACCGGTTCGCGGACGAGGACAAGGAGATCGTCTTCCTCGACAAGACGGTCTGCTTCTGCTCGACGATGAACCGGATCGACCTGCCGCACCTGGTGTGGGCGCTGGAGTCGCTGGCCGAGGGCAATGTCGTGAACCGCATCCAGGTGGACCCGGAGACGGAGAAGTTCGCCAAGCTGGCGCTGGAGCGGATGCTGGCACTGCCGTAGCGGTCCGCACCGCCGCCCGCCGTGGCGGCAGGAACGGGTCCCCGCCGCCGCGCGCGGGACCGTTCCCTGCGCGCGAGCGGGACCGTTCCTGGGCGCAAACAGGACCGTTCCCGGGCGCGACGGCGGAGGCGGGACGATGGATACGTGGAGAGGGGCGTCCCGGTGCCGGGGCGCCCCTCTCATGGGTCCGCCCGGCGCTTTCCGCGGGACACCGGCCGCCCCGGCGCTTTCCGTGGGGCACCGGCCGCCCTTCGTGATCGACGGCGGAACCGGAGCGGAGGGCCCGCAGCGGTCAGCGGTGGCCGAGGACGTTGACCACGCGGCCGTTCGGGTCGCGGACGAAGAACCGGCGCACGCCCCACTCCTCGTCCCGCAGCTCCCGGACGATCTCCGCCCCGCTGCCGGCCACGGCCGCGTACACCGCGTCCACGTCGTCCACCTCCACGCTCAGATCGGGCGTGACGGGCGCGGTCCGGTCCTCGGTCAGGAAGGTGACCTGCGCGGTGGGGTTGGCGGGAGAAGCGAGGGTCATGACCCAGCCCTGGTGCATGACCTCCTCGAAGCCCAGCAGGCCGTAGAAGTCCCGGCTCTCGTCCAGGGCCTCGGACCGGATATCGGGCACGACTCGGCGAACGGACATCGGCGTCTCCTGCGGCGAGTGAGGGGCGGCGTCGGCCCGATCCTGCCACCGGGCACTGACAACGGTGGGGAGTGCGGACGAGCGCCGCGGCCCACGCCCGAGGTCCCCCGCCGACGGGCGCTACGAGGCGAGGAGCGTCTCGGCGAGCCAGGCCAGGCCGCCCACGACCGCCCCGTAGACGGGAATGGCGATGAGGGGCCACGGCACGGGCCGGGGGACGAGCACCTTGGCGTGAAAGGCCAGATCGCGGTACTCGGCCATGCCCTCGGTGCCGGGCAGGACCATGAACCTCGGGCGCACGGTGCAGAAGAGCAGCCAGTCGATGACCAGCAGGTCGAACAGGATGAGCGCGAGGAAGGCGGTGACGCCCAGGACGAACGGCGGCCAGAAGCCGAGCGGCTCGTCCGTGCGGGCGTGGAGGTCGAGCACGCCCGCCACCGGAACACCGACGAAGACCAGGAGGTTCAGTACCCCCGCCACCGCCGCGGTCTGCTTGCCCCGTGCGCTCTGCTCGCCGTACCGCTCCTGGATCGCGGGCGGATAGTCGGAGAGCAACGCATCCCGGGCCACCAGCAGGGAGCCGAGGATCACCACGGTGGCCAGCCCTGTCAGGACGACTGCGTAACTCAGGCTGACACGCGCAATTTCCGACCATTCCATGATCACTGAACCTACTCGGCGCGGACGAAGAGTGCGCAAGTAGCTTTTCGGCACAGTTGGCGATTGCGCGCTCCCGGCTCAGGCGGGCGACGAGGGCTGATGGGTGCCGGGCGCGGGCGCCACGGCGTCTACAGGATCCGCGGGGCGCAGGACGCACTCGGCCCAGACCGTCTTTCCGATCCCCGGGGAACGGTCGTGGCTGCCCCAGGCGCTGGCGAGCGCGTCGACGAGGAACAGGCCTCGGCCCGACTCCTCGTCCTCGGATGCCTTGTGGAGGGTGGGGTGTTCGGAGCCGGCGTCGGAGACCTCGATCCGCAGCGTTGCCGTTCCTCCGGCGCAGAGACCTTCGTGGCGCGGGTCGGTGTGGTCGCACAGAAGCTTGCTGACGTCGGTCTCCATGGACAGCGTGGCGAAGCAGTACCTCGTGGCTTTCAACGCACTCTGCGCGGCGGGGCTCAGTCCCCGTAAGTCACGCGACATGATGGCCGAGTTGCTGACCGAGCTGTAGCGAAGGGTGAGAGAGATGGTGGACACCCAGCCCCACACGCGGGCACCCCACATCTGGCGGAAGTCCAGCTACAGCGGAGGAGAGGGCGACTGCGTCGAGGTCGCCGCAGCGGGTGGAGGAGTCACCCATGTGCGCGACTCCAAGGACCGCGAAGGACCCGTTCTGACGTTCTCCGGTGATGCTTGGCGGGCCTTCGTGGCCGGTGTGGAGGCAGGCGAATTCAGGGAGTCCATGTGAGAACCTCAGCAACGGCCGAGCCTGATGCCCCACAAGCGGCATGGCGTAAGAGCAGCTTCAGCGGTGGCAACAACAACTGTGTCGAGTGGGCCCGTGCCGCCGGTGGGGGCTGCTATGTCCGCGACTCCAAGAACCCGGCCGGCCCCGCACTGCTGGTGACGGCCGAGGCGTGGTCGTCGTTCGTCACCGCTGTGAGCGCGGGTGAGTTCGTCGGACCGGAAGCGGACGAAACGGCTGCCCACCGACCCGCCTACTGAGCGAAAACGCCGATGGCGCCCTCTCCCTATGTCCGGGGACGGGCGCCATCGGCGTTGCGAAACGGGCGGCAGGGGCATTTCACCCCGGCCGATTCCGTCTCGCGCTCGGTCGCGGGCTCGTCGGTCCGGTCCGACACCGTGCCCCGCTTCGCCGCCTTCTTCTTTGGCGCGCCGCCCCTTCTCCCCCATGGCCTCGGACCGGATTCCGGGCATCACTCGGCGATCGGCTGCGGTGCCCGCTCCGAGTCGCTGCCCGACCTGGGGCCAACTGATTGCACGCTCCCGGATCAGGCGGACGAGCAGGGCTACTGGGGACCGAGCGCGGACGCCACAGCGTCTACGGGCCCCAGGACGCACTCCGCCCACACCGTCTTTCCGATCCCCGGGGAACGGTCGTGGCTGCCCCAGGCGGTGGCCAGGGCATCGATGAGGAACAAGCCTCGGCCCGACTCCTCGTCCTCGGACGCCTTGTGGAGGTTGGGGTGTTCGGAGCCGGCGTCGGAGACCTCGATCCGCAGCGTTGCCGATCCTCCGACGCGTAGAACTTCATGACGGAGGGGGGTGGAGCCCGCGTCGTTCCGGTCGTCCGACTGCCGGGCGGACGACGCAAGAGCACTACGCCCATCATCAGTGACGAGCACCGCGATCCGGACCCGGAACTCCCTTCCCGGCACGTGCCCGTGGGCGACCGCGTTGGCGGTCAGCTCACCGACGAGCAGCGCGGCCGTGTCGGCCCCATAGCCCCAGCCCTCCAGGCGCCCTACGGCGAGTCGGCGGGCGAGTCTGGCGCCCTTGGGGGACGAGGTGAAGGACATGCCGAACTCGTGTGCTCGGAAGCTCTGTTGCGTATCAGCAGTAGTGGCAGTTGTGTTCGAGCGGGCCATCGACAACTCCTGTGTCCCCTCTGCGCGGGCAGCACGGCGTAAGGCGATGCGGCTACCAGCCCAACCTCATCGCGTCACCATCAGTGTTCACACAGTGACGCCGCCGTGCAACGTTTACTGAGGAAACGCATCCCAAAGAGGGGCGCGTTGTCCCACCGCGCACAGACCCAGCAGAATGACCCAGAGTCACCGAAGGGGTACTGCATGGCTGCGTCGTCCTATCCGCCTTCCACCGTGCTGGGTCGCCAACTGGGCGGTGAGCTCAGGACATTGCGTGAGCAGAAGGGGTTCTCCACTGCAGACGTGGCCGCAGCTCTGGAGTGCACGAAGGGCAAGGTCTCCCGCATCGAGAACGGCAGGGTTCCACTGCGCAATCCAGACCTGGTCGCCATGCTTCGGATGTACGGAGCGGACGAGTCGACATCGGAACGCCTCGGGTCGCTTGCCCGGACCGCGAACCGTCGGCGCCGTACGGGCTGGTGGAACGAGTACGGCACCCTTCTCGCCGATACATACCGCGACTTCATCGCTATGGAAGCCGAGGCATCGCTCGTCCGAACCTTCCAGAGCCAGACGGTCCCCGCTCTTCTGCAGACCGCCGAGTACGCTCAAGCACTCGCAGTGGCCAGTCGCTGGTGGAAGCATCCGGAGGAGATCGAGCAGTTCGTAGCGGTGCGCATCAAAAGGCAGTTGCGACTGACCTCTGAGGAGCCTCTGCAAGTATGGGCCGTCATCGCGGAAGGCGCCCTACGGCAACACGTGGGCGGCCCTCATGTGATGCGGGCACAGCTCGAACACATCACGCATTGGGCTCAACAAGAGCACGTCACCGTGCAGGTAGTGCCCTTCCGCACCGGAGCACACGCCAGCATGGGCGGGCCGTACGTGCTTCTCTCCTTCCCTGATGACGGCTCCCTGGACGTGGCGCTGTTGGACAATCCATCGGGGTCCATCTGGTTGGAGAAGGCCGAGGATGTTGCCGTGTACCGGACGCTCTGGGACGACGTACGAACAAGTGCGCTGTCCCCAGCGGATTCGGTGCAGTTGATCAACTCAATCAAGGAGCACCTTCAATGACCCAGGGGATAGCCGCCACCCACGGCACGTCACACGCGGTATGGCGTAAGAGCAGCTTCAGCGGGGGCAACAACGAGTGTGTCGAGGTCGCCATTGGCGTTCAGGGGACCGTTCCGGTCCGTGACTCCAAGAATCCGGACGGAGCGGTCCTGACGTTCACGGAGGCCGCGTGGAATGCCTTCATTACGGGTGTATCCGCAGGAGAGTTTGAACGGACGTCCCAACCGATTGCCGACTGAGCCGCGACGGAGGTCGGGAAGATGACATACAGGCTGTCACCCCCGAAGAAGCCATCCAACTGGCGAAAGTCCAGCTACAGCGGAGGACAGGGCGACTGCGTCGAGATTGCCGCAAGCGTTTCGAGCGTTGCCCACGTCCGGGACTCCAAAGACCGTGAAGGCCCGGTCCTCACCTTCTCAGGCGATGCGTGGCGGGCCTTCATAGCCGACGTCTCGGCAGGAGAGTTCCCCTTCTAGGAAGCCCTGTTCACCTGCGCGGGTGAACACCGCGGCGCCCGCCCCCTGCTCGGGGACGGGCGCCGTTTTCCGGTGCGGCAGGGGTGTTACACCCCGGCCGGTTCCGCCTCGCGCTCGGGCGTGGGCTCGTCGGCCTGGTCCGGCCCCGTGCCCCGCTTCGCCGCCTTCTTCTTGGCGCGGCGCTCCTTGCGCAGCTCGACCATCGCGTACAGCGTCGGCACGAGCAGCAGGGTGAGCAGCGTGGAGGTGACCAGACCGCCGATGACCACCACGGCCAGCGGCTGCGATATGAAGCCGCCGTCACCGGTGATCGACAGCGCCATCGGCAGCAGCGCGCAGATGGTCGCCAGCGCGGTCATGAGGATCGGCCGCAGCCGGTGCCGGCCGCCCTCGACCACCGCTTCGACGATGCCGTAGCCCTGCGCCCGGTACTGGTTGATGAGGTCGATCAGCACGATCGCGTTGGTCACCACGATGCCGATCAGCATCAGCATGCCGATCAGTGCGGGAACGCCCATCGGGGTGCCGGTGGCGATCAGCAGGCCGATCGCGCCGGTCGCCGCGAACGGGATGGAGACCAGCAGGATCATCGGCTGCACCAGCGAACGGAACGTGGCGACGAGGAGCATGAAGACGATCGCGATCGCCGCCAGCATCGCCAGGCCCAGGGAGGCGAAGGCCTCCTTCTGGTCCTCCGAGACACCGCTGATCTCCGCCGTGGCGCCTTCCGGAAGGTCGAGCGCGTCGATCTTCTTCTGGAGCTCCTGGCTGATGGCACCGGTGTTGTCGCCGGTCGGCTTGGCGGTGACGTTCGCCGCCCGCGCGCCGTCGATGCGGGTCATCTGCACCGGGCCGGGAACGGTCCGGACGTCGGCGATCTCGCCGAGCTTCACCGCTCCGGCCGGAGTGGCCAGCGACACCTTCTTGAGCTCGGCCTCGGTGCGGGCGGGCTTCTCCGCCTTCACCACGACGTCCCGCTCGGTGTCGTCCAGGATCGCCTTGCCCGACGTGGTGCCGCGCACCGCCTGGGCGACGGCCTGGCCGAGGGTGGCCTCGGTGAAGCCGTACCGGGCGGCCTTGTCATTGCCCTTGACCGAGATCCGCGGGACGCTCTGCGCCAGGTCGCTCTGGACGTCGGTGACGTCCTTGATCTCGTCGACCTCGCCGCGGACCTGCTCGGACGCCTTCTTGAGCGCGTCGGCGTCCGGGGCCTTGACCACGACGCTCAGGTCCTGGCTGCCGAAGCCGTCGCCGACGTTGACGGTGGTGTCGCCGATGCCCTTGCCGAGCCCGTCGAGACCGTCGCGGATCTTGTCGATCGCCGCCTCGGAGTCCTCCGAGTTCTTCAGCTTGAGCTGGTACGACGCCTGGTTGGCGCCGGTGCCGCCGCCGAAGGCCGCCATGATGCCGGAGGAGCCGACGGTGACCTGGTAGTCCTTCACCTCGTCGATGCCGTCGAGCATCTTCTCGATCTTCTTCGAGGAGGCGTCCGCGGCGTCCAGGCTGGTGCCCGGCTTCAGCTCCTGCTTGATCGAGAGGGTGTCCTGCTGCCCCTGGTCGAAGAAGTTGGTCTTGAGCAGCGGCGCCATGCCGAAGGTGCCGACGAGGACCACCACGGCGATCACCAGGCTGGTGAAGCGGCGACGGGTCGCGAACCGCAGGACCGGGACGTACATCCGCTGGAGCGGGCTGCGCGCCTCCTTCTCCTCGGTGGCGCGGCGCTGCTCCTCCGGGTCGCTGACGTCGGTGCCCTTGGGGGCGCGCAGGAACCAGTACGAGAGCACCGGCACCACGGTCAGCGACACGATGAGCGAGGCCAGCAGGGCGACCGTGACGGTCAGCGAGAACGGGCCGAACAGCGCTCCGACCATGCCGCCGACGACACCGATGGGCAGGAAGACGGCGACCGTGGTGAGGGTCGAGGAGGTGATCGCTCCGGAGACCTCCTTCACCGCGGTGAGGATGGCGTGCTGCCGCTCCTCGCCGTAGGACAGGTGCCGCTTGATGTTCTCCAGCACCACGATCGAGTCGTCGACGACCCGGCCGATGGCGATGGTCAGGGCGCCCAGCGTGAGCATGTTGAGCGACAGGTCGCGGGACCAGAGCACGATCAGCGTGATCACGACGGACAGCGGGATGGACACCGCGGTCACCAGCGTGGAGCGCAGCGACACCAGGAAGACCAGGATCACCACGACGGCCATGACCAGGCCGAGGAGACCCTCGGTGGTGAGGCTGTCGATGGACTTGGAGACCGCCGGGCCCTGGTCGCTGACGACGGTCAGCTTCGCGTCCGAGCCGAGGCTCTCGCGGAGCTCGGGCAGCTTGTCCTGCACCGCGTCGGATATCGCGACGGCGCTGCCGTCCTGGCCCATCGTCATGACGACGCCGAGGCTCGGGCTGCCGTTCGTCCGGGTGATGGAGACCGGGGTGTCGGCCTCCTCCTTGACGGTGGCGATGTCGCCGAGACGCACCGGCTTGGCGCCGGCCTGACCGCCGGACGGCGCCGGGGCACCGGCCGCGGCGTCCTGGCCACCACCCGGGCCGCCGCCCTGGCCGCCGCCACCGGCACCGGCCGCGGGCGAGATCTTCAGGTCCTTGATCTGGTCGAGCGAGGTGAAGCCGCCACCGACCTGGACGGTCTTGCTCTTGCCGTCCTCACTGAAGGAACCGGCGGGCAGGGACGCGCCGTTCGCCTCCAGCACCTGGCCGAGCGCGGCGGCGCTGAGACCCGCCCGCGCCAGCTTCGCGTCGTCCGGGGTGACCGACACGATGCGGTCCTGGACGCCGTCCACGGTGACCTGACCGACGCCCTCGATGTCCTTGAGGACCGGGACGACGGACCGGTCGAGCTGGTCGGCCAGCGTCTTCTGGTCCTTGTCCGAGGTGGCGGCGAGGACGACGGTCGGCATGTCGTCGGTGGAACCGGCGATGACCTGCGGGTCGATCTCGTCCGGCAGCTCGGGACGGGCCCGGTTCACGGCCTGCTGGACGTCGGCCACGATCTGGTCGGTGTTGTTGCCGTAGTCGAACTTGGCCATGAGGACGGCCGAGCCCTCGCTCGCCGTCGAGGTGACGCCGGTGATGCCGTCGACCGTCTCGATGGTGTCCTCGAGCGGCTTGACGACCTGCTTCTCGACCACATCGGGGGACGCCCCCTGATACGGGGCCAGCACCGACACCATGGGGAGTTCGATGGGAGGCAGCAGCTGCTGCTTGAGCTGGGGAATGGCGACGGCACCGAAGGCGACCGCGACGATCGCCATGAGGGCGATCAAACCCCGCTGTACGAGGCTGATTCTGGACAGCCAGGACATGGGTGGAGAACTCTCTTCTGTTTGCTGATCGGCAGGACGGCTCGGCGGCCGGGCAGTCTCTCTGGCCGGCGGGGCCATTTACGGCCCGCTTATACGATCAGCCATCGGAGAGGGTGTTTTCCTCGCTCGCAGGTCGGTTCTCGTTCCGGACGAGTACCGCAGGCGCAGTACGGCCCTCTCCCCCGTCACTCCACCCTTGGGCGTACCAGCCCTGACTCGTAGGCGATGACGACCAGCTGGGCCCGGTCGCGGGCCCGGAGTTTGGCCATCGCCCGGTTCACATGGGTCTTCACCGTCAGGGGGCTGACGGCGAGCCGTTCGGCGATCTCGTCGTTGGAGAGCCCGCCCGCGACGAGGACGAGCACTTCGCGCTCCCGTCCGGTCAGGGCCGCCAGCCGCTCCGCGTCGGCGGCGCGACGGCCCGTGCCCGGGCCGTCGCCCGCGGGCCCCTGGGCGAGGAAGGTCGCGATCAGGCCCTTGGTCGCGGCGGGCGAGAGCAGCGCCTCACCGGCGTCGGCGACCCGGATCGCGGAGAGCAGTTCCCCGGGTTCGGCGCCCTTGCCGAGGAAGCCGGAGGCACCGGCGCGCAGCGACTCCACGACGTACTCGTCGACCTCGAAGGTCGTCAGCATGACCACCCGGACGCCGTCCAGCGCCGGGTCGGCGCTGATCTCCCGGGTGGCGGTGAGGCCGTCGGTGCCGGGCATCCGGATGTCCATGAGGACGACGTCGGGGGTGAGTTCGCGGACGAGGCGCACCGCCTCGGCGCCGTCGGACGCCTCGCCGACCACCTGCATGTCGTCCTCGGAGTCGACGAGCACCCGGAAGGCGCTCCTCAGCAGCGTCTGGTCGTCGACGAGCAGCACCCGGATCGTCACGTCGCCCCCTCCCTGGTCGTGAGCGGCAAGCGTACGTGGACCCGGAACCCCCCTCCGTACCGAGGACCCGCCTCGCAGCTGCCGCCGAGCGCGGCGGCCCGCTCGCGCATGCCGATCAGGCCGTGGCCGCCGCCCTCGTCGTCGGCTCCGTCGTACCCGCCGTCGGGCCGCTGCGGGCCGTCGCCGCGGGTGCCCCGGCTCCGGACGGCGTCGCCCTTCTCGCTCCGGCCGTCCCGGGGGGCCGGGGTCCGGGCGGCGTCGCCCTTGCCGCCGGCGGTCTTCGCACCCGTGCCCTTGCCACCGGTGGCCTTGCCGCCGGCGGTCCTGACGCTGTCGCCGCGGGGGATGTCGCCGCGGGCGGCGTCCCGGCCGGTCTGCCGTGCGGCCCTCTCGGGAGCCACGGCTGTGCCGTCGTCCAGGACCGTGATCTCCAGCGCCTCCCAGGCCCGGGCGATCCGGACCGTGGCGGAGGCCTGGTCGCCCGCGTGCTTGTGGGTGTTGGTCAGCGCCTCCTGGACCACCCGGTAGGCGGTGAGGTCGACGGCCGCGGGCAGGTCGCCGATGACCGCGACCGCCCGGTCCGCGCTGCGGCTGTGCCAGGGGCCCTCCGGGGCGGTCGAGGACACCTCGACGTCGACGGGCAGCCCGGCGCGGGCGAACCCGTCGACGAGCTGGTCGAGCACCCCGAGACCGGGCGCCGGCTCGGTGGGGGCCTCGGGGTCCCCGGACTGGCGGAGCAGACCGACGGTGGCGCGCAGCTCGTGCAGCGCCGAGCGGCTGGCCTCCCGGACGTGGGCGAGGGCCTCCTTGGCCTGGTCGGGCCGGCTGTCCATGACGTGGGCGGCGACCCCGGCCTGCACGTTGACCAGCGCGATGTGGTGCGCGACGACGTCGTGCAGCTCCCGGGCGATCCGCATGCGCTCCTCGGCGACCCGGCGCCGCGCCTCCTCCTCGCGGGTCCGCTCGGCCCGCTCGGCGCGCTCCCGGATGGCGTCGACGACGGCCCGGCGGCTGCGGACGGCGTCCCCGATGGCGGCGGCCAGGCCCGTCCAGGCGAGGATCCCGATGTTCTGCTGGTCGTACCAGGGCCCGGGGCCGCTGTACATCGCGGCGGCTGTGAGGGCCACCACGGTGAGCGCGCCCGCCCGCCAGGTGGTGGGCCGGTCGGTGCGGGAGGCGATGGTGTAGAGCGCGACGGCCGCGGACAGGGCGACCGGCGCTCCCCGCTCGTCGGGCTGGGTGAACAGCTCGACCAGGGTCAGCGCCCCGGTCACGCCGAGCACCTGCCGCGGCATCCGGCGCCGGAACACCAGGGCCGAGCAGGCGAGGAGCGCGAGGCCGACGCTCCACGGGGCGGGCGTGCGCGCGCCGATCCGCGGGCCGGCGGGGCCGCTGTGGTCGGTCACCAGGGTGAGGAGGATGAGCGCGAGCACGACCGCCGCGAGCGCTGCGTCGAGCGCCAGCGGGTGGTCACGCAGCCAGCGCTGGGGACGGGCGAGGCCCGGTCCGACGGCGAGGGAGGTCACGAGAAGCAACGGTAAGTGCTCGGGCGGGGGCGCAGACACCATCCGGTCCGCTCCCGGGGACCGGTCCGCGCTGCCGAGCGGCGCGCGCCGCCCTGCGCGCCGGTCCGTGCATCAAGGCGCTCCCGAGGGCCAGAGGGGGCGGAGATCCCGGCTCCGGGCTCCGCAGAAGGCCGGGTTCCGGCTCCGGGGCTCCAGGGTCGTGGGCCGCCCGGGCCACTCGATTCCCGGCCGGCGGCCGGCCGCCCGAGCTGCGGGCCGCCTGAGCTTCCTGAGCTGCGGGCCCCGGGCGTCCGGCCGCCCGGCCGGAGCTCCTACCCCGGGATGAGGCCGTCGTCCCGGAGCATGTCCCGCACCTCTTCGAGCGTCGCGTCCGGAGAGGGCAGGATCAGCTCGGACGGCTCCAGGGAGTCGTCCGGCAGCGGCTCGCCCAGCCGTCGCACCTCGTCGAGCAGGGCCCCGAGGGTCCGGCGGAAGCCGTCCTCGTCGCCGCTCTCCATCTCGGCGAGCAGTTCGTCGTCAAGTTTGTTGAGCTCGGCGAAGTGGCTGTCGGCCAGCTCCACCTGCCCCTCGCCCATGATCCGTACGATCACGACGGCCTCCCGGTACGCCTTGCCCGGCGGGGATCTACTGCTTGTCGAACCTGTGGCCCTGGGCCTGCTGCTCGTTCCGGTCCGAGGCGCCGTTCTGGTTCTGCGCGCCGCCCTCGATGGCCTGCTGCCCGCCGCTGCCGCCCGCGAGCTCGGCCTTCATCCGCTGGAGCTCCAGCTCGACGTCCGAACCGCCGGAGAGCCGGTCCAGCTCCGCCGTGAGGTCGTCCTTGGCGGTGCCGGTGGGGTCGTCGAGCGCGCCCGAGGCCAGCAGCTCGTCGATCGCGCCGGCGCGCGCCTGGAGCTGGGCCGTCTTGTCCTCGGCCCGCTGGACCGCCATGCCGACGTCGCCCATCTCCTCGGAGATGCCGGTGAAGGCCTCGCCGATCCGGGTCTGGGCCTGGGCGGCGGTGTAGGTGGCCTTGATGGTCTCCTTCTTGGTGCGGAAGGCGTCCACCTTCGCCTGCAGCCGCTGGGCCGCGAGCGTCAGCTTCTCCTCCTCGCCCTGCAGCGTCCGGTGCTGCGTCTCCAGATCGGTGACCTGCTGCTGGAGCGCGGCGCGGCGGGACAGCGCCTCCCGGGCCAGGTCCTCGCGGCCCAGCGCGAGCGCCTTGCGGCCCTGCTCCTCCAGCTTGGACGACTGCCCCTGGAGCTGGCCGAGCTGCAGCTCCAGCCGCTTGCGGGAGGTCGCCACGTCGGCGACGCCGCGGCGCACCTTCTGCAGCAGCTCGATCTGCTTCTGGTACGAGTAGTCGAGGGTCTCGCGCGGGTCCTCGGCCCGGTCCAGGGCCTTGTTGGCCTTCGCGCGGAACAGCATCCCCATCCGCTTCATGACACCGCTCATGGGCCTCGCGCGCCCCCTTCGGGCTCGGACTCAGCACTGTGTTCTACAGACCCAACAGTACGGGCCCTGGTTCCATTACCGCACTGTTCGGGAGCCGATGCGCTCCTCCTCCAGGACGATCACACGATCGTCGTCTCCGGCCCAAGGAGTAGGTGACGGGCCTCGGGCGGAGGCGACCGCGCCGACCGGCGAACGGGCCTCGGCCCGTGGGAGGCGGCTACCGGCACCGCGGGTGCCGGTGCCGTCACCGCCCGGGCCCGGTACCGGTGCCGTTGCCGGATCGTGGCCGTGCGGGCTGGGGGTCCGCGGCCGGACCCCGTACCCTTGGGCTTTGTGTTCCGAAGCCGTTCCAACGACGAGCAGGCCGCCGTCACCAAGATGACCGCGGACCCGCAGCAGCCCCGTGACCCGCAGGCGCCCAAGGGCCGCCCCACTCCGAAGCGCAGCGTCGCCCAGTCGCAGCGCCGGAGCACGGCGTCCACGCCGACCAACCGCAAGGACGCCGCCAAGCGGCAGCGCGAAGCGCGCCGCGCGGACCTGGCCAAGCAGCGCGAGGCGCTGGCCAGCGGCGACGAGCGGTACCTCCCCGCCCGGGACAAGGGGCCGATCCGCCGCTTCGCCCGTGACTTCGTCGACTCCCGGTTCTGCGTCGCCGAGTTCTTCCTGCCGCTCGCGGTGCTCATCCTGGTGCTGAGCATGCTGCCGTCGCCGCAGGTCAAGAACTTCTCGCTGCTGCTGTGGCTGGTCGTCATCGTGCTGATCGTGCTCGACTCGGTCGGTGTCGCGATCCGGCTGAAGAAGCAGCTCCGCACCCGCTTCCCGGGCGAGAACCTCCGCGGCGCCGTGCCGTACGCGCTGATGCGCAGCCTGCAGATGCGCCGGCTGCGGCTGCCCAAGCCGAAGGTCAAGCGGGGAGAACGGCCCTGAACGCAGCGACCGCCCAGGGAGCCGGGGACCTTCCCTCGGTGGAGTGGAACTCCGGCGGGGCGAGCGGCTGGCTCGGCGGGCTCGGGGGCCTGCGGAACACCGTCCGTCAGGAGCTGGTCGCCCGCCAGGTCGAGGAGCAGATAGCGGCGCGGTTCCCGGTGGGGCAGCGGCTGCGGGTGCTCGACGTCGGCCTGGGCCAGGGCACGCAGGCGCTCCGGCTGGCCCGCGCGGGACACAAGATCACCGGGCTGGAGTCCGACCCCCGGATGCTGTCGACGGTCCGTACCGCACTCGCCGCCGAGCCCGAGGGCATCCGGGAGCGGGTGCGGCTCATCGAGGGCGACGGCCGCGAGACCGGGGTGCACTTCCTGCCGGGCAGCTTCGACGTGGTGCTCTGCCACGGGGTGCTGATGTACCTGCCGGAGCCGGACCCGTTCCTGGCGGGCCTCGCCCGGGTGCTGGCGCCGGGCGGGCTGCTGTCGCTGCTGGTCCGGAACGCCGACGCGCTGGCGATGCGGCCGGGGCTGGCCCGCGACTGGGACGGCGCGCTGGCGTCCTTCGACTCCCCCGCGTACACCAACCGCGTCGGCCTCCCGGTCCGGGCCGACCGGCTGGACGCGCTCACCGGCACCCTCGCCGGGATCGGCGCGCCGCTGGACACCTGGTACGGGGTGCGGGTCTTCACGGACCAGGTCGCGGACGACGAGGAGCCGCCGACGGGCCAGGAGCTGGCGCGGCTGCTCGCCGCCGAGGACCGGGCCGGGCGCACCGACCCGTACCGCGCGGTCGCGGCGCTGCTGCACCTCTGCGGCGTGCGGGGCTGATGCGACTCACGGCGTACGGGCTGATGCGCCTCACGGCGTGCGGGCGCCGGGCGGCGTGCGGGGCTGAGCGGGCGCCGGGGGGCGGCGCCGGAACGTGGCCTGCGGGTCGGGCCGGCCGGTGACTCGTGCCCGGCGCGGCTCAGGTGATCAGCGCTCCGTCGCGTCCTGAGGGGTGACAGCAGCCCCCGGCCCAGGAGCGACCATGTCCGCAGCCGAGACCCCCTCGGCGTTATCCCCGTCCGTTTCCCCGGCCTCCCCGGCCTCCCCGGCTGAACGGCCGTCCGCCCGGGACACCTGGCGTGAGCTGTACGGGCACATCCGTCCGCACCGTGCCGCGGTGGCCGTCGGTGCCCTGTTGTCGCTGCTCGGCGCGGCGACCGCGCTCGGCCAGCCGCTCGCCGCCAAGGCGCTGGTCGACCGGCTCGCCGCCGACGGGCCCCTCGTCGGCGTGCTCGTGCTGCTCACCGGGCTGGTGCTGGCGGGCACGGTGGCCGAGGCGGCCGGTGCGTACGTGCTGGAGCGGACCGCCGAGTCGGTGGTGCTCGCGGCCCGGCGGCGGCTGATGGGACGGCTCATACGGCTGCGGATCCCGGAGATGGAGCGGGCCCAGCCGGGCGACCTGATGTCCCGGGTCACCTCCGACACCACCCTGTTGCACCAGGTCACCACGCATTCGGTGGTCTCCGCGGTCACCGGCACCCTGAGTCTGGCCGCCACCCTCGTGATGATGGCGCTGATGGACGCCGTCCTGCTCGGCGTCACCCTCGGAGTGATCGGGCTGATCGGCAGCTCGCTGGGCTTTCTGCTGCCGCGGATCTCCCGGGCGGCCGAGCGGACCCAGGAGGCGGTGGGGGCGATCTCCACCGTGCTGGAGCGGGCGTTCGGCGCCTTCCGCACGATCAAGGCCTCCGGGGCGGAGGTCCGGGAGACGGCGCGGCTGGAGGAGGCGGCTCGGGACGCCTGGCGGCACGGGGTGCGGTCGGCGAAATGGCAGGCGATCGCCTCGTCGGCCGTCGGGTTCTCGGTGCAGGCGTCCTTCCTCGCGGTGCTCGGCGTGGGCGGCGCCCGGGTGGCGTCCGGCGCGATCGAGATCTCCACGCTGATCGCCTTCCTGCTGTTCCTGGTCCATCTGGCGGACCCGGTGACCCAGCTGGTCGGGGCGGCCGAGCAGTACCAGATGGGCGCCGCCGCCATCGCGCGGATCTCCGCGGCGGAGCGGCTCGGCGTGGAACGGCTCGACGCGGAACGGCTCGGCGAGGAGCCGGGTACGGGCGGGGCGGGGCCGGTCGAGGACGGACGGGAGCGGGCGACAGGCGTGCCGCGTCAGGGCGGGCCGGTGCGGCCCCGGGGCGGACCGGCGAGCGTCCGGTTCCAGGACGTCGGCTTCCGCTACCGCGACGAGCTGCCCCTCGTCCACGACGGCGTCTCCTTCGTCGTGCCCGGCGGCGGCCTGACGGCGTTCGTCGGCCCGTCCGGCGCGGGGAAGTCCACGGTCTTCGCCCTGATCGAACGGTTCCACGAGGTGACGGGCGGCCGGGTGCTCGTGGACGGCGAGGACGTCCGCGACTGGCCGCTGGACCGGCTGCGCGCGGCGATCGGCTACGTCGAGCAGGACGCCCCCGTGCTCGCCGGAACGCTGCGGGAGAACCTGGTGTTCGCCGCCCCGGACGCCACCGACGAGGAGATCCGGGACGTCCTGGTGCGCACCCGGCTGACCGGTCTCGTCGAACGGCTGCCGGACGGTCTGGAGTCCCTTGTCGGCCACCGCGGCAGTCAGCTCTCCGGCGGGGAGCGCCAGCGGGTGGCGATCGCCCGCGCGTTGCTGCGCCGGCCCCGGCTGCTGCTGCTCGACGAGGCGACCTCGCAGCTCGACGCCGCCAATGAGCTGGCCCTGCGCGAGGTCGTCGCGGAGGCCGCCCGGCACACGACCGTCCTGGTGGTGGCGCACCGGCTGTCGACGGTGACGGCGGCCGACCGGATCGTGGTGATGGAAGCGGGGACGGTACGGGCGGTGGGGACACACGCGGAACTGGTCGCGTCCGACGCCCTCTACGGCGAGCTGGCGGCCACGCAGTTCCTGGTGGCGACGGGCTGAGAGGGCGATTGAAGGGGGCCGTTCCCGGGTCCCCCGGTACTCCGGAACCCGGGCTCCCCCGGGCCGTTCCCTGCGGACCGGCCCGGGGGTGCTCCGAACGGAACGGCTCAGGCGTCCTCGGCCTGGAGGCTCATCGGTCCGTAGATCTCGGTGCCGTCCTCGAACAGCGTCACCTGTTCGGTGCCGCCCTCCTGGAGGTCACGCCAGACCTCGCCGATCCAGGACTCCGCGTCGCCCTGCGTGCTGAACTCCTCGGGCTCGACCGCCGGCACGGTCTCCGTCCCGTCGGACTTCTCGAACCGCCACGTCCACGCCATGTCCGCCTCCTCAAGTCCCGCCGAGTAGCTGCTCCCCCGCAGCCTAATGGGCCTGCGGCGGCCACCGCTCGGAGGTCGCGGGGGTGCCCCCGCGCGCCCGGGGCGCGGCGACGCGAGACGATCGGGGCGTGGAACTCACTTTCCTCGGCACCGGAGCCCCCGGCGGGCTGCCCCGCCCCGACTGCCCCTGCGCCGCGTGCGCGACCGCCGTCGGCGGCGACGCGCGCGCCGCGACCTCCCTGCTGGTGGACGGGGCGCTGCTGCTCGACCTGACCCCGGGCGCGGCGCTGGCCGCCGCCCGTGCGGGGCAGTCACTCGTCGGGGTGCGGCAGGTCCTGCTGTCCCATCCGCAGAACGGGCCCGCCGTCGAGGTGCCGGCCGGACTGCCCGCGCCGGGCCGGGTGCCGGACGGCCGGGAGCTCGCGCTGATCAGCGGTCACCGGGTGCGGGCCGTCGCGGTGGACGTGCCCGGCACCGGCTACGTGGTCACCGGCGCGGACGGCGAACGGCTGCTGTATCTGCCGCCGGGCGCCGCCCCGGCGGGCTTCCCGGCAGGGCTCGCCCCGTACGACACGGCCGTGCTCGACGTCGTCGGCCGGCCCGACGCGCTCGCCCGGCTGCGGGCCGCGGGCACGGTCACGGAGGCGACCGAGGTGGTCGGCGTACACCTCGACCACGATGTGCCGCCGGGCGCCGAACTGCGCCGCCGGCTGGCCGCGGCGGGGGCCCGCGCGGTGACGGACGGGGAGACGATGCGGGTGGGCGACCACCCCACGGTGCCCGCGCCGCCGCGGCGGACGCTGGTCCTCGGCGGGGCGCGGTCGGGGAAGTCGGTGGAGGCGGAACGGCGCCTGGAGTCCTTCCCGGAGGTGGTGTACGTCGCGACGAGCGGCACCCGTGAGGGGGACGAGGACTGGGCGGCCCGGGTCTCCCTCCACCGGGAGCGCCGGCCGGGCGCCTGGCGCACCGTCGAGACCTGTGACCTGGTGCCGCTGCTCGCCGAGGAGGGGCCGCCGCTGCTCATCGACTGCCTCGCGCTGTGGCTGACGGACGCCATGGACGCGGTCGGGGCCTGGGACGACGACCGCTGGGCGGCGGGGGGACGGCGGGAACTCCGGGAGCGGACGGACGCGCTGGTGGCGGCGGTACGGGCGACCCGGCGGCGGGTGGTCGCCGTGTCGAACGAGGTGGGGTCGGGGGTGGTGCCGGCCACGGCCTCGGGGCGGCGCTTCCGGGACGAACTCGGGCGGCTCAATGCGGGGTTCGCTGCGGAGTGCGAGCAGGTGCTGCTGGTGGTGGCGGGGCAGGCGGTGCCGCTTCGCTGACGCTTGGTCGTTGGGGGCGGGGGCGGGGCGCGGGAGCGTGGTCCGGGCGCGGGAGCGTTGGTATGTGCCGGGGCCGGGGCCTCCGGGGTGGGGGGTTCCGGAACGTATATTTACGGGCCTGGCGGCCCACAAATACACGGCAGCTTCCGGAACCCCCCACCCCTGCGACCCCGTCCCCTCCCGCCGGTGGCCATCCCCCGCCTCTCGTCAGCCGTCCGGTAGCGGTCCCGTGCCGGGGGGTTCAGTGGCCGGCCCCGGTGCTGTCCGACAGGGACTCGCGCGATGGAACCCCTGCCTCCCGCCCCCACCCCTGCGACCCCGTTCCTTTCCACCGGTGGCCATCCCCAGGGCGCGTTGACCCTCCGGTAGCGGTCCCGTGCCGGGGGGTTCAGTGGCCCGCCCCGGTGCTGTCCTACAGGGACTCGCGCGATGGAAGCTGCTTCCCGGCCCGCACCCCTGCGACCCCGTCGCTTCCCGCCGGTGGCCCGTCCCCCGCCTCTCGTCGGCCGTCCGGTAGCGGTCCCGTGCACGGTGACTGTGTGATTCGGACGGTTGATTGCGGTCTCCCTCGGTCCGACGACCCGATCCGGCGGGAGTTCGTTCTCCCCCGGTAGGGTTCGGCGGATGAGTGGTCTTGATCTCGACGACTTCGGCAATCTGATCGAGCGCCCCGACTCCGGTGTCCGGCGCGACGCCGAGGAGCGCCGGGAGCGTCTCGTCGCGCCCGCCGGTTCCCTGGGGCGCCTCGACGAGCTCGGTGAGTGGCTCGCGGCCGCGCAGGGCGCGGTTCCCGTGCGGCCGATCGAACGCCCCCGGGTGGTGCTGTTCGCGGGTGATCACGGGGTGGCGGAGCTCGGTGTCTCCGCCCGGCCGGCGGGGACCACGCAGCGTCTGGTCCGGTCCGTCCTGGAGGGCGCGAGTCCGGTCTCCGTGCTCGCCCGCCGTTTCTCCGTTCCGGTGCGGGTGGTCGACATGGCCGTCGACTGCGACCCCGCTGAGCTGCCCGAGGACGTCGTACGGCACCGGGTGCGCCGTGGTTCGGGCCGGATCGACATCGAGGACGCGCTGACGGCCGAGGAGGCGGAGCAGGCGTTCCGGGCCGGGATGGCGGTCGCCGACGAGGAGGCCGACTCCGGCACCGACCTGGTGGTGCTGGGGGATCTGAGCGTCGGCGGTACCACGGCCGCCGGGACCCTGATCGCCGCGCTGTGCGGTACCGACGCGTCCGTGGTGACCGGCCGGGGCGGCGCCGGGATCGACGACACCGCCTGGATGCAGAAGTGCGCCGCGATCCGCGACGCCCTGCGCCGTGCCCGTCCCGTCCTGGGCGACCAGCTCGAACTGCTCGCCACGACCGGTGGCGCCGACCTCACCGCGATCACCGGTTTTCTGCTGCAGTGCGCCGTGCGCCGCACGCCCGTGGTGCTGGACGGCGTCGTCTCGGCCGCCTGCGCGCTGGTCGCGCAGCGGGTGGCGTTCCGGGCGCCGGACTGGTGGCTGGCGGGCCAGGCGACCGGCGAACCGGCACAGGTCAAGGCATTCGACCGGATGGCACTCAACCCCGTGCTCGATCACAGCGTCACAGTGGGTGAGGGAACGGGGGCGTTGCTCGCACTGCCGATCGTGCAGGCGGCTGCCGCCCTGTGGGCGGAGCTCCCCGAGCGGCCGTCCCCGGAGCCCGAGACGGCCGAACCGTCGGAGGTGTCCGAACGCGACTAGTGCGATCGTCCGGTCTCTCCCACCGCGCCACCCGGGCCATATGATCAATTTTCATGGGAGACGTCCGCTTGAGTCACGATCGTCGCTCCGATGCGGCTGACCGCGTTTCAGCCCCGGCTCGCCCGCCGCGCCAGGGGGGCGAGCCGGAGAAGGTGCTCGCGGCGGAGGCCGAGAAGGCCGGTGCCCGGGCGTGGCTCGACCGGTGGCGGGCCCGCAGCGCGGCGTTCGCCGTCTGGTACCTGCGCCTGGTCACCTTCGTCAATCTGCTGAGCGCGGTCTGGGTCTCCCTGGGGCAGGACGTCCGGCGGCACAACGTCGACGAGTTCTTCACGCCGTACCTGCTGACCGCGGGCTTCGCCTCGGGTGTCTTCACGCTCTTCCTGGCGGTCACGATGCGCCGCCGCAAGCGGGCGGCGTGGATCCTCAACCTGGTGCTGGCGGGGCTGTTCTCGCTGCTGCTGTGCCTGGTGATGACGCTGCCGGACTTCAACCGGCACGTGCAGAACTGGATCTCTCTGGGCCTCACTCTGCTGTTCCTGCTGTCGCTGCTGGTGGGGCGGCGTTCCTTCGCGGCGAAGGGCGACCGGTCCAACCCCCGGCTCGCGGCGGTGGTCGCGGCCGGCGGGTTCCTCGTCGCGTCCCTGATCGCCACCGCGCTGGTCACCTTCAGCAACGGCGCCGACGGCGGCCACCGTTCGACGCTCCTGGCCCGCTTCCAGTACGCGGTGCTGCGGCTGATCTCCCTGGAGGCCGACGAGTCCGTCTTCGACGGGATCAGCACCCCGCCCTGGGTCGATGTGTTCATCAACGTGATGAGCACCCTGCTGCTGCTCGCCGTGCTGTGGGCGGCGTTCCGGTCCCGGCGCGCCACCGATCCGATCGGGCCGGAGGACGAGGAGCGGCTGCGCGCCCTGCTGGAGCGGCACGGCGAGCGGGACTCGCTGGGCTACTTCGCGCTGCGGCGGGACAAGAGCGTGATCTGGTCCCCGTCGGGCAAGGCCGCGATCACCTACCGCGTGGTGGGGGGCGTCTCACTGGCCTCCGGTGATCCGATCGGCGACCCGGAGGCCTGGCCGGGGGTGATCGACCGCTGGCTCGCCGAGTGCCGGGAGCACGCCTGGATCCCGGCGGTGATGGGGGCGAGCGAGGAGGGCGGCACCATCTACGCCCGGCACGGTCTGGACGCCCTGGAGCTGGGCGACGAAGCCCTGGTGGAGGTGGGCGACTTCACCCTGGAGGGGCGCGCCATGCGGACCGTGCGCCAGGCGTACAACCGGGTGCGCCGGGCCGGCTACACCGTCCGGATCCGCCGCCACGAGGACATTCCGGAGCCGGAGATGGCGGAGCTGCTGCGGCGGGCCGACGACTGGCGCGACGGGGCGACCGAGCGCGGCTTCTCCATGGCGCTCGGCCGGCTCGGCGACCCGGACGACGGCCGGTGCGTGATGCTGGAGTGCCACGACGCCGACGGTGAGCTGCGGGCGCTGCTGAGCTTCGTCCCCTGGGGGCCGAAGGGCCTGTCGCTGGACCTGATGCGGCGGGACCGGGACGCGGAGAACGGCCTGATGGAGTTCATGGTGATCGAACTCCTGCAGCGGGCCTCGGAGGTCGGCATCACCCAGGTGTCGCTGAACTTCGCGATGTTCCGGTCGGTCTTCGAGCGCGGCGCCAGGCTGGGCGCCGGGCCGGTGCTGCGGCTGTGGCGGTCGCTGCTGAGCTTCTTCTCGCGCTGGTGGCAGATCGAGTCGCTGTACCGGGCCAACGCGAAGTACCGGCCGATCTGGGAGCCGCGCTACCTGCTGTTCGGGAAGAGCGTCGAGCTGCCCCGGATCGGCATCGCCAGCGCCCGCGCGGAAGGCTTCCTGGAGGCGCCGGCGCTGCCGTCCTGGCTGACCCGCCGTCACCGCCTCGGGTCGAAGCGATGACCGTCGCGGTGCGCCCGGCGCTGCGCCGCGCCGCCCGCGCGGAGTGGGGCGCGCTGTACGCCGCGGTGCGGGGCGCGCTTCCCCGGAAGAGACCCGTCTTACTGCGTGCCCTGCCGCTGACGCTCGGCGCGGTCGCCCTGACCGCACTCCTCCAGCTGGTGCAGAACCAGCCCTGGGGCTACCGGCCCGTCCAGGACCTGGGCGCCGTCCAGGCCTCCCTGCCCTGGTGGCTCGCCCTTCTCCGTACCCCCCTCTCGCTCTTCGTGCCCGCCCTCGACCTGCCGGTGTGGGGCGCGCTGGTCCAGATCCTGGTCGTCTTCGGCCTCTGCGAGATCTGCCTGGGCCGGCTGCGGACGCTGGCGATCGCCTATCTGGCCACGCTCACCGGGAGTCTGTACGCCCGGTACGGCACCTCGGCCGGCCCCGGGGGATTCCTCGGCCTGCCCGCCGAGGACGCGTTCGTCCACGACACCGGGCCGTCGGCCGCGGTCGTCGCGCTCGCGGTGCATCTGTCGTGGACCCACCGCGCCTGGTTCACCGGCGGGGCCGTGGTGCTGGCCATGGTCGTCGAAGTGATCGTCAAGCCGAATCTGGCGGGCAAGGAGCATCTGGCCGCGCTGAGCGGCGTGCTGACGCTGTGGGCGGTGCGGTCGCTGTGGCGGGCGGCGCGGGCCCGGTCCGCGGGCCGGCGCCGGGCCGGACGGCCGGGCGTCCCCGCGCCCGCGGACGGCCGGTTCGCCGGCCACCGGTTCACCCGCTGGGCGCGCCGGCCACCAGGTCCGACAGCCGCCGTCGCAGACGGTTCCAGCGTTTGTCGTGCCGATACGCCCGCAGCCGTGATCTCGCCCGGGCCCGCGGCCGGTTGCGGTAACAGCGCTTCGCCCAGAACGAGCCGGGCAGGGCGAGGCGTACCGCACCGATGATCGCCAGGTAGGGCACCAGGACGCCGATCACCGCGAGCTGGGTCTTCCCCTTCAGCAGGGCGATGAGGACGATCAGGAAGTTCACCGCCACGGTGAGCGCCACGGTGGCCCGGTCCTGCTGCTCGTCGGCGGACAGGTCGTTCACGCCGAAGGGGAGGAAGCCGACCAGCATCAGCCCGACGACGGCCGCGGTGAGGACGACCGCCTCGACGCTCTGCCGCCCCTGGTCGGTCCAGTAGACGTCGGAGAGGTGCAGGACGAGCGCGAACTCGTCGAGCACCAGCCCCACGCCGATGCCGAAGAGGACCGCGGCGAGGGCGGTGCCGAAGCCGTGCCGGTCGCCGGCGATCACGCCGAAGCCGCCGACGACGGTGAGGATGATGCCGGGGACGACGTGATGGATGTGGACGCCGCCCGAGCTGACGTTGCGGAACGGCCCCTTCCCGGCCCGGATCATCCGGGTGATGGAGCGGGTGATGAGGAACGTCAGGATGAACGCGGTGAGAGCGAGCAGCAGGGGCAGCTTCCCCGGCTCCCCGATGTTGTGCTCCCACCAGTGACCCATGACACCCGCTCCCGGTTCCCGCAATGCCCGGCCTGATCACGTATGAGCAATCTAGCGCCGGGACGTGCCCGATAGCCTGCGCGCGATGACCGACACGACTCCGGAACCGGCCTCCGGCCCCACCGGCCCCGAGGGCGCCGCGGGCCCGGCCGCCCGTGCCTCGCTGAGCGACGGGCTGCGCTTCGCCTTCGGCACGCTGACCGTGCTCCGGGTACGGGTCTCCCGCTGGGACCGGGCCGCGGCCCGGGGCGGCATGCTCGCCGCCCCGCTGGTGGGCGCGGTCGTGGGCCTCGCGTCGGCGGCGCTCGGCGTGCTGTTGCTGCTGCTCGGCGGCGGGCCGCTGCTCGCGGCGGTGGCGACCGTGGCGGTTCCGGCGGTGCTGACCCGCGGACTGCATCTGGACGGGCTCGCCGACACCGCGGACGGCCTGGGCAGCGGCAGGCCGGCCGAGGACGCCCTGCGCATCATGAAGCGTTCGGACATCGGCCCGTTCGGCGTCGTGACCCTGCTGTTCGTGCTGCTGGGCCAGGTGGCGGCGGTGAGCGAGCTGTACGCGGCGGGCCGGGCGTACGGCGCCGCCGCGGCGGTCGTCGCGGCGGTGGCGGCCCGGCTGGCCCTCACCCTGGCGGCGCGGGCCGGGGTTCCGGCCGCCCGTCCGGAGGGGCTGGGCGCGGCGGTCGCGGGCGTCGTCCCGGTGCGGTCGGCGGTCGGGGCGACCGTCGTCACGGCCGTTCTCTGCGCCGCCGCGGGCGCGGCCTTCGGGCCGGACGCGGCGGCCCGGTACGCGGCGGCCCCGCTCGTCGCCGTGGCCGCCGCCGAACTGCTGCTGCGCCGCTGCCGGCGCCGCTTCGGCGGGGTCACGGGCGATGTGTTCGGCGCCCTGGCGGAGACCGCGGCGACGGCCGCGCTGCTGGTGACGGCGCTCGGCTGACCGGGCCGCCGGGGCCGGGCCCTCGGGCGGCCGGGCGGCTGGGGCCGGGCCCTCGGCCCGCCGGGCCGGGCCGCGCGGAAGCCCCGGCACCCGGCGCGGGACACCCCGGCCGGCCTCTGCTTCTTTTTGACGTTCCGTCACATTTCGCTGTGACAGGGCCTCCTGGCCCCGTACCCCGGGATCAAGCGGCGGAGGGATTCGTTCCGCCGTCGGCCGCGCACAACGGGCCCCCTCCGGCCCCATTCCGCCGGGCATCCGCGGGCCCGGGCTTCGTACAGCCGGTCGGAACAGTCGGAATACGATGCACGGAGCGCCCGGGGCCGTGCGTGGTTGCACGGCTGGTGGGCTGGGCCCGGCGACGGGCCCGAGCGGCGGCCGGCCCACCGACTGGCCGAGGAACGCAACGGAAGAGGAACCCCAACACCGTGACTGCTCTGACTCTCAGCACCTCCTCAGCGGCGTCGCTCCGCGCGGACGCCATCGTCATCGGCGTGGCCAAGGGCGAGAAGGGCCCGGTCGTCGCATCCGGAGCCGAGGACGTGGACAAGGCGTTCGACGGAAAGCTGGCCGCCGTCCTGGAGACCCTCGGCGCCTCGGGCGGCGAGGGCGAGGTGACCAAGCTTCCGGCACCGTCCGGCTTCAAGGCGCCGGTCGTGCTGGCGGTCGGGCTGGGCGAGAACCCCGGCAAGGGCGAGGGCTTCGACGCCGAGACGCTGCGCCGGGCCGCCGGAGCCGCGGCCCGTGCGCTGTCCGGCTCCGCGAAGGGCGCGTTCGCGCTCCCCGTGACGGACGCGGCGGACGCCGCCGCGGTGGCCGAGGGCGCGCTGCTGGGCGCGTACACCTTCACCGCCTACCGGACCGACGGCAACGGCAAGAAGAAGGCGGCGGACGACAAGTCCGCCCCGCTCGCCGAGGTCGCCCTGCTCGGCACCAAGTCGCGCGACAAGGCGTTCAAGGCCGCGGCCGAGCGCGCGACCGCGCTGGCCGCCGAGGTCAACCGCGCCCGCGATCTCATCAACACCCCCTCGAACGACCTGACTCCGGCGTCGTTCGCCGCCGAGGCACAGGCAGCAGCCAAGGAGCACGGCCTCAAGGTCGAGGTGCTCGACGAGAAGGCGCTCGCCAAGGGCGGCTACGGCGGCCTGATCGGCGTCGGCAAGGGCTCGGAGAACCCGCCGCGGCTGGTGAAGCTCAGCTACACCCACCCCAAGGCGAAGCAGCACCTGGCCTTCGTCGGCAAGGGCATCACCTACGACTCGGGCGGCATCTCGCTGAAGCCGGCCGGCCACAACGAGACGATGAAGTGCGACATGAGCGGCGCCGCGGCGGTGCTCGGCGCCGTCGTCGCCGCGTCCCGGCTGGGCCTGCGGGTGAACGTGACCGGCTGGCTGGCGCTCGCCGAGAACATGCCGTCCGGCTCCGCCACCCGCCCCGGCGACGTGCTGCGGATGTACTCCGGCAAGACCGTCGAGGTGCTCAACACCGACGCCGAGGGCCGGCTGGTGCTGGCCGACGCGCTCACCCGCGCCTCGGAGGAGAAGCCGGACGCGATCGTCGACGTGGCGACCCTCACCGGCGCCATGGTGGTCGCACTGGGCAACCGCACCTTCGCGGTCATGGCCAACGGCGACGCCTTCCGCGACACGGTCCACGAGACCGCCGTTTCGGCGGGCGAGCAGGCCTGGCCGATGCCCATGCCGAAGGAGCTCCTCAAGAGCATGGACTCCCCGGTCGCCGACATCGCCAACATCGGCGAGCGCGCGGGCGGCGGCCTGGTCGCCGGTCTGTTCCTGAAGGAGTTCGTCGGCGAGGGCATCGACTGGGCCCACCTGGACATCGCGGGCCCGGCGTTCCACGAGAGCGCGCCGTACGGCTACACCCCCAAGGGCGGCACCGGCTCCGGCGTCCGCACCCTGGTGCGGCTGGCCGAGCGCGCCGCCGCCGGCGACCTCGCCTGACGGATCACCGCCGCCCCTGCGGCTTCGTCCGGGCCCGTCCCGGCGGGCCGCAGGGGGCGGAGGCCGGGCACCGCGCCCGTGCCGACGACCGCCCGGCCCGCGCCGGGGCCGGGCGCGGCCCCGGGAGCAACGGGCACACCGCGGGCACCGGGAGCAACGCAGGCCCCGCGAGCACCGAGGGCACCGAGGACACCGAGGGCACCGGGAGCCGACTGCTGATGCAGGAGCACCGGACGTCGGCCATTGCCCCAGCAGCCCCGAGCGCCACAGAGGTTTCCCTTCCGGACGCGGGGCGCTCCCCCGGTGGGCGCCGCCGCGCCCCGGGAGCCGCCACGGCGCTCCGGAAGGGGCCGTGCCCGGGTTCCGCCGCCCCGGAGGAAGGGGCTCCGTCGGCCGTCCCCGGCGCCCGCCGCGGATCCGCGAGTTCGCCCTCAACGAAATCCGCAACCGTCTACGCGCAAGTAACCCCTATCCCTGCCGGGAGAGGCATCTCACAGCCTGGCCCCGCGTCCCGCCACCCGCGAACAAGTGCGAAGATGTTGTCTCGGCAGAACAGGGCCCAGGCTCATTCACACCCCGAGCCCGACGCAAGGGCCGAAGCAAAGCGGCCGAACAACAGCCGCCGCCGGTCGGCAGGACCGGCTCCGGCGTACCCATGCATGGAGGACGTGACGTGGCGAACGACGCCAGCACCGTTTTCGACCTAGTGATCCTCGGAGGCGGTAGCGGTGGTTACGCCGCTGCCCTGCGCGGGGCGCAGCTGGGCCTGGACGTCGCCCTGATCGAGAAGGACAAGCTGGGCGGCACCTGCCTGCACCGCGGATGCATCCCCACCAAGGCGCTGCTCCACGCCGGTGAGATCGCCGACCAGGCGCGCGACGGCGCGTCCTTCGGCGTGCAGACCTCGCTCGACGGCATCGACATGGCGGGCGTGCACAAGTACAAGGACGGCGTGATCTCCGGCCTGTACAAGGGCCTGCAGGGCCTGGTCGCCTCCCGCAAGGTCACCTACGTGACCGGCGAGGGCCGGCTGACCTCGCCCACCACCGTGGAGGTGAACGGCGAGCGCTACGAGGGCCGTCACATCCTGCTGGCGACCGGTTCCGTACCGAAGTCGCTGCCGGGCCTGGAGATCGACGGCGAGCGCGTCATCTCCTCCGACCACGCGCTGGTGCTCGACCGCGTGCCGAAGTCCGCGATCGTGCTCGGCGGCGGTGTCATCGGCGTCGAGTTCGCCTCCGCCTGGAAGTCCTTCGGGGCCGACGTCACGATCGTCGAGGCGCTTCCGCACCTCGTCCCGGTCGAGGACGAGAACAGCTCCAAGCTGCTGGAGCGCGCCTTCCGCAAGCGCGGCATCAACTTCTCCCTCGGCTCCCGCTTCTCCGGCGTCGAGCACACCGCCGACGGCGTGAAGGTCTCGCTGGAGAACGGCAAGACCTTCGAGGCCGAGGTGCTGCTCGTCGCCGTCGGCCGCGGCCCGGTGTCGCAGGGCCTGGGCTACGAGGAGGCCGGGGTCGGCATGGACCGCGGCTACGTCCTCGTCGACGAGTACATGCAGACCAACGTGCCGACCATTTCGGCCGTGGGCGACCTCGTTCCGACCCTCCAGCTCGCCCACGTCGGCTTCGCCGAGGGCATCCTGGTGGCGGAGCGCCTGGCCGGTCTCAAGACCGTGCCGATCGACTACGACGGTGTGCCGCGGGTGACGTACTGCCACCCGGAGGTCGCGTCCGTCGGCATCACCGAGGCGAAGGCCAAGGAGCTGTACGGCTCCGACAAGGTCGTCGCGCTCAAGTACAACCTCGGCGGCAACGGCAAGAGCAAGATCCTGAAGACCGCGGGCGAGATCAAGCTCGTCCAGGTGCGGGACGGTGCCGTGGTCGGCGTCCACATGGTCGGTGACCGTATGGGCGAGCAGGTCGGCGAGGCGCAGCTGATCTACAACTGGGAGGCGCTGCCGGCCGAGGTCGCGCAGCTCATCCACGCGCACCCGACCCAGAACGAGGCGCTCGGCGAGGCCCACCTGGCCCTGGCCGGCAAGCCTCTGCACTCCCACGACTGACCGTCACGGGCGCGACCCCATCCGCACAGATTTTTAAGGAGCAACCGTAACCATGGCGGTTTCCGTAACCCTTCCGGCGCTCGGCGAGAGCGTCTCCGAGGGCACCGTCACCCGTTGGCTCAAGGCCGAGGGCGAGCGGGTCGAGGCCGACGAGCCGCTGCTCGAGGTCTCGACCGACAAGGTCGACACCGAGATCCCGGCCCCCGCGTCGGGTGTCCTGTCCTCCATCAAGGTGGCCGAGGACGAGACGGTGGAGGTCGGCGCCGAGCTGGCCGTCATCGACGACGGCTCCGGCGCCCCCGCCGAGGCCGCCGCCCCGGCCGCCGAGCCGGCCCCGCAGGCCGAGCCGGAGCCCGAGCCCGAGCCGGCCCCGGCGCAGGCCGAGGCCCCCGCCGCCGCTCCGGCCGCGGGCTCCGCCGAGGGCACCGACGTGGTGCTGCCGGCGCTGGGCGAGTCCGTCACCGAGGGCACCGTGACCCGCTGGCTGAAGCAGGTCGGCGAAGAGGTCGCGGCCGACGAGCCGCTGCTCGAGGTCTCGACCGACAAGGTCGACACCGAGATCCCGGCCCCGGCCGCGGGCACCCTGCTCGAGATCCTGGTCGGCGAGGACGAGACGGCCGAGGTCGGCGCCAAGCTGGCGGTCATCGGTGCGGCCGGTGCCGCTCCGGCCGCCGCCCCGGCCGCCCCGGCGCCCGCTCCGGCCGAGGAGGCTCCGAAGCAGGAGGCCCCGAAGCAGGAAGCCCCGAAGCAGGAGGCTCCGGCCCCGGCTCCGCAGGCCCCGGCCGCTCCGGCTCCCGCCCCGGCCCCGGCTCCGGCCCCCGCGCCGGCTCCGGCTCCGGCGGCGCCCGCCGCTCCGGCCGGTGAGGCCGACGGCGCGTACGTCACTCCGCTGGTGCGCAAGCTGGCCTCGGAGAACGGCGTCGACCTGGCGGGCGTGAAGGGCACCGGTGTCGGTGGCCGGATCCGCAAGCAGGACGTGCTCGCCGCCGCCGAGGCCGCCAAGGCCGCGGCTCCGGCCGCGTCCGCCGCCGCGCCGAAGAAGGCCGCCGCCGTCGAGGTGTCGCCGCTGCGCGGCCAGACGGTCAAGATGACCCGGATGCGCAAGGTCATCGGCGACAACATGAAGAAGGCCCTGCACGACCAGGCGCAGCTGACCACCGTGGTCGAGGTGGACGTCACCAAGATCATGAAGCTGCGCGGCCAGGCCAAGGACGCCTTCGCTCAGCGTGAGGGCGTCAAGCTCTCGCCGATGCCGTTCTTCGTCAAGGCCGCGGCCCAGGCGCTGAAGGCCCACCCGGTCATCAACGCCCGGATCAACGAGGACGAGGGCACGATCACCTACTTCGACACCGAGAACATCGGTATCGCGGTGGACTCCGAGAAGGGTCTGATGACCCCGGTCATCAAGGGTGCCGGCGACCTCAACATCGCCGGTCTCTCGAAGAAGACCGCGGAGCTGGCCAGCAAGGTCCGGTCGAACAAGATCACCCCGGACGAGCTGTCCGGCGCGACCTTCACGATCAGCAACACCGGCTCGCGCGGTGCGCTGTTCGACACGGTCATCGTGCCCCCGAACCAGGTCGGCATCCTGGGCATCGGCGCCACGGTCAAGCGCCCGGCGGTCCTGGAGACCCCGGAGGGCACCGTCATCGGTGTCCGCGACATGACCTACCTGGCGCTCTCCTACGACCACCGCCTGGTGGACGGTGCCGACGCGGCCCGTTACCTGACGGCCGTCAAGGAGATCCTGGAGGCCGGCGAGTTCGAGGTCGACCTCGGGCTCTGAGCCGCAGCAGGCACGCACGACGGCCGCGCCCCCGCTCCCGCACTCCGCGGGGCGGGGGCGCGGCCGTTCCGCGGTTCTCCCCGCCCGTGCCCGGTGCGGCAGGGCGTTCGCCGGTCCGCGGCCCGGCGCGCGGGCGGCGCGTATCGTTCCGGTGCGGCGCGGAGGGACGGCGGGTGATCCGGCGGCCGGTGCGGCACCCCGGCCGGGCGGTGCGCGCGCCGCGGCGGGCCGCGGGGCGGTGGGTCCCCGGAGCGGCGGGGCACCGGAGCGGCGGGCCCCGGAACCGTTCCCGCCGGAACCGTTCCCGCCGGACACGGCGTCCCTGACCGCGGCGGGTGCGGACCGAGGAAGGAGAACCGGTGCGAGCGGCACGGCTGATGCGTCTGGTCCTGCTGCTGCAGAGCCGCGGCGGCATGACCGGCGGCGAGCTGGCACAGGAGCTGGAGGTCTCGGAGCGCACGGTGTCGCGCGACGTCCTGGCGCTCTCCGAGGCCGGTGTGCCGGTGTACGCGGACCGGGGACGGACCGGCGGCTACCGGCTGGTCGGCGGCTACCGCACCCGGCTGACGGGGCTGGGCCGGGCGGAGGCCGCGGCGCTCTTCCTCTCCGGTGTGCCCTCGGCACTCGCCGGGATGGGGCTCGCGGACGCCGGGGCGGCGGCCCGGCTCAAGGTGGCCGCCGCGCTGCTGCCGGAGCTCCGGGACGCGCCCGAGGACACCGCGCAGCGCTTCCACCTCGACGCGCCGGGCTGGTGGCAGGAGCCGGTGACGCCGGAGCTGCTGCCCGAGGTCGCCGAGGCGGTGTGGGACGACCGCCGGCTCGCGGCCCGCTATGTGCGCGACGGGTCGGAGGTGGCCCGGGAGCTGGAGCCGCACGGCCTCGTGCTCAAGGCGGGGGTCTGGTACGTGGCGGCCCGGGTGGCGGGGCAGTTCCGGGTCTACCGGGTGGACCGGTTCGCCGCGGTGACCGCCGGCCCGGAGCGGTTCGTCCGGGACGCGGACTTCGACCTGCCGGCCTTCTGGGCGGAGCGGGCGGCGGCGTTCGCCCGCTCCATCCTGCGCGACCGCGTCGTCCTGCGGCTGTCGGAGGCCGGCGCCCGGTGGCTGCCGCAGGTGACGGACCGGGCGGCGGCAGGGGAGGCACTCGCCGCGGCCGGGCCGCCCGACGCACAGGGCCGGGTGACGGTCACCCTGGCCGTGGAATCGCTGGAGGTCGCCTACGCCCAGCTCCTGGGCCTCGGCCCGGAGGCGGAGGTGCTGGAGCCGGTGGAGCTGCGGCAGCGCTGCGCCGAGGCGGCGGAGCGCTCGGCGGCCCTCTACGGCCGGGCGCACGGCGCACCGGGAGCGGAGAAGGACTCGGCCGACGCACGGTGACCGGGCGGCAGGAACGGCGGTCCCGCCGCCCGGCATGAGGGCGGGAGGCCCGCCGGGGCCGGTGGACGGCGGCAGAAGGGCACGGGTTCCCGGACGCAGGGCGCTCTGGTGCCGCTCCCGTGGGCACGGGCCGTGGTGGCCGCTCCCCGGGGGCGCGGGCCCTCATTCCGCTCCCGGGCGCGCAGGCCCTCGTCCACGCCCGGGCGCACCGCCGGGCACCGGGAGTACGTACCGTGCGCCGGGGGCCGCTGCCGCCCCGGCAGCCGTCCCGGGCGCTGCGCCGACCGGGCGGCCCGTAGGACAGTCGCAAGATCACTTCGATCACGGCGCGGTACCCCGGCCGGTAACGACACAGCCGCAGCCTCGCCGCTCCGCGTGCGTCGGGGGGTGGCAGGGCCGATCCTGGTCCCGTGATGGACGAGACGGACTTCTGGGAGATCATCGACAGCGCCCGTGAGGCCGCCGAGGGCGACCCGGAGGAGCAGGCGGAGCTGCTCGTGGACCGGCTGCTGCAGTTCGACCCGGAGGCCGTGCTGGACTTCGCCCGCCACTTCGAGGCCCGTTTCAACCGCGCCTACCGGTGGGATCTCTGGGGCGCCGCCTGGGTCCTGCTGGGCGGCGCCAGCGACGACGCCTTCGACAACTTCCGCTGCTGGCTGATCGGCCAGGGCCGGGAGGTCTTCGAGGGGGCGCTGCACGAACCGGACGACCTGGCGGAGCTGCTCGACGACTTCGACGAGGAGGTCGACGGCGACGCCGAGGAGCTGGGCTACGCGGCCGACGAGGCGTACGAGCAGCTGACCGGGCTGGAGACACCGGAACTGGGCCTGGCCGCACCGCCCCGGGAGCCCGCGGGCACGGCCCTCGACTTCGAGGACGACCGGACGCTGACGGAACGCTTCCCCAAGCTGTGGGACGCGTTCCGGCCCTGAGGCCGGGGCGTTCCCGGGAGGGTGCCGGGGCGTTCCGGCCCTCAGGCCCGGGCGTTCCGGGACGGAGCCGGAGCCGTGGGTCCTTCGCCCCTCCCCCGGCCGTTGCCCGTGCCCCCCCTCGCCGGGTGCCTCTCTCCTCCCGTTACGCCTCTCCTCCCGCGCGCCGTCGTGCCCCGCCCGCACCGCCGCGTTCCGCACTCCCCCACTCCGGTCCGCGGTTGTCGCAAAACCGGTTGTGGGCCGGGGCCGCGCGGTGCTGGACTCTGCGGATGGATCATGAGCCGATGCTCCACCTGTTCGACCGACGGATGCGGCGCGACGTACCGGCCGACGGCCCCGGCGCCCGGGTCGAGCGGGCCGGAGACGTGGTGCGGCAGGTGGGTGCGGAAAGCGGCTGGAACGGCGTCGTCTGGTCGGACCTGACCCCGGGGACCGCGGATGCCGCCGTCGCGGAGCAGGTGCGGTACTTCACGGCGCTGGGGCGGGAGTTCGAGTGGAAGCTCTACGCCCATGACCGGCCGGGCGACCTGGCCGAGCGGCTGACGGCGGCCGGGTTCGAGCCCGGTCCGGAGGAGTCCCTGATGGTGGCCCGGGTCGGCGACCTGGCGCCCCGTATCGACCTGCCCGACGGCGTCCGGCTGCACCCGGTCACCGGTCCGGCGGGCGTGGAACTCCTGGCGGCGGTCCACGCGGAGGCGTTCGGCACCGGCTCCGCCGGGCTGCGGGAGCGGCTGCACGCCCAGCTGACCGCGCATCCGGACACCGTCCACGCGGTGGTCGCGATGGCCGAGGGGCTGCCGGTGTCCGCGGCGCGGATGGAGCTGTATCCGGGCACCGGGTTCGCCGGGCTCTGGGGCGGCGGCACAGTGGCGTCGTGGCGCGGGCGGGGCATCTACCGGGCGCTGATCGCCCACCGGGCCCGGATCGCCGCCGAGCGCGGCTACGACTACCTCCAGGTCGACGCCTCCAGCATGAGCGCCCCGATCCTGGCGCGGCTCGGGTTCGTCCGGCTGAGCACCACCACACCGTTCGTGTACCGGCCCTGACCCCCGCGGAGGTGCCGGGGCGGACCGGTCGGGGCCACCTGTCAGTCGGGGGGCGGTTCGGCGCGGTGGGACCGTTCGGCCGGTGGGTGGGACCTCCCGGCCGGGTGGGCTGCTCGCTCAGGGGGCCGCTCGGTCACGTCGTGAGCGACCGGCCCATCATCACGTCGTCGACGTACTCGCCCGCCACCAGGAACTCCCCCGGCAGCACGCCCTCCACCACGAAGCCCGCCGCCGCGTAGAGCCGACGGGCCGGGGTGTTGTGCCCGAGCACCCGCAGGGTGATGCGGGTCGCGCCCTGCCGGCGGGCCTCGTCGCAGGCGGCGTCGAGGAGCGCCCGCCCGATGCCCCGGCCGCGGGCCCAGGTGTCGACCGCGAAGCCCTGGATCAGCCGCACATGGGCGTTGGTGGGCAGCGGCACGGGCTGGATCAGCCGCACGTAGCCGGCGACGCGCCCCTCGTACTCGGCCACCAGGAAGTGGGCGGGGCGGTGCCGCTCGTCGAAGAAGGGGTCGGTCTCCAGCGGCGGGCTCGGGGTCACCGCGTGCAGCGTCGACCAGGTGCGCCGGTCCAGTGCTGTCAGCACGGCATCGTCGTCGGGGACGGCAGGACGAATGACGGTACGTATGTGCGAGTCGGGCATGAGAGACACTGTGTCATCCCGCCCGTGTCCGCCCGGTTGTTTTCCGGCATCCCGGGCAGCGGCCGGGGCAGGATGTCGGGCATGCGCATCGCGGTCACCGGCTCGACCGGTCTCATCGGAACGGCACTCGTCCGCTCACTGCGGTCCGACGGACACGAGGTGGTCCGCCTGGTGCGGCGGCCGCCCCGGGCGGCGGACGAAGTCGAGTGGGACCCGGAACGTGGATATGTCGACACCGCCGGTCTGATGGGCTGCGACGGGATGGTGCACCTCGCGGCCGCGGGGATCGGGGACCGCTACTGGACCGCGGCGTACAAGCGGAAGCTGCGGGACAGCCGGGTGCTGGGCACGGCCACCGTCGCCGAGGCGCTGGCCTCGATGGACAACCCGCCCCGGGTGCTGCTGAGCGGCAGCGCGGTCGGCTTCTACGGCGACACCGGGGACCGGACCGTGGACGAGTCCGCCCCGCCCGGCGACGGGTTCCTCGCACGGCTCTGCGTGGACTGGGAGGAGGCGGCGGCACCGGCCCAGGAGGCGGGCATCCGCACGGTGTTCGCGCGCACCGGGCTGGTCGTCTCGGGCGAGGGCGGGGCCTGGGGCCGCCGGATCATCCCGCTGTTCAAACTGGGGCTGGGCGGCCGGCTCGGCGACGGCAACCAGTACTGGAGTCTCGTCGCACTGCGGGACGAGGTGGCGGCGCTGCGCCACATCCTGCAGACGGAGGAGCTGTCGGGGCCGGTCAACTGCACCGCGCCGGAGCCCGCCACGAACCGCGACGTGACCGCCGCGCTGGGGCGCGCGCTGCGGCGGCCGACCGCCCTCGCCGTCCCGGCCCCCGCGCTGCGGCTGGGCCTCGGCGAGCTCTCCGAGGAACTGCTCGGCAGCAAGCGGGTACTGCCCCGGCGGCTGCTCGAAACGGACTTCTCCTTCGCGTATCCGACGGCGGACGCCGCGGTGCGCTCCGCGCTGACCTGACCGCCGGCCGGGACTCCGGTGCCGCCGCCCCCGGTTCCGGCCCGGTGGAGGACGGCCGGCACGGGGTCCGCCGTACCCCGTCCGCCGCCCCGACGCCGGCCCGTTCCGCGTACCGCCCCGGCGGGGTCCGGCAGCCGGGGGCGAGCTGCGGTGGGCCGGGATCGGCGGGCAGCTGCCGACGGGTTCCGGACAGGCGCCGATTGACCGCTTTAGACCACTCTCTTCCACCTCTTGACCAGCCAACAATCCCTATGCGTTCATCGTGCGACGGAAGTGCGCCCATGCCCGGTCGGTGCGCGACTGACTACGACCGAATTCGTTCCTACGCTCGTCCGTAACTCGAGCATCCCGAGAGGCCGTTGAGGGCATGAGGTCCCCAGCGGCCGGGCAGGGCCGCTCAGCGCGAGACATCGCCGACCTCGGGGAGGGGCCCGTGCTCAGCAGCGCAGCACGCCACAACACACACCGGACGGACGTCGTCGTCGTGGGCGCCGGGCTGGCGGGTCTCTCCGCGGCGCACCAGTTGACCGAGGCGGGCGTCGGGGTCACGGTCCTGGAGGCGGCCCCTCATGTCGGGGGCCGGATGGCCACCGACATGGTCGACGGCTTCCGGCTCGACCGCACCCCGCAGCTCCTCAACACCTTCTACCCCGAAGTGCTCCGCACTCCGGGCCTCGGCGGTCTGACGCTCCGTCCGCTGTCGTCCGGAGTCCTGGTGCACCTCGGAGGCCGCCACCAGCGGTTCGGCGACGCCCGGAGCTCCCGCGGCGCGCTGACCGCGGCCCGCGCCCTCGCGTCGGCCGCGCGGTCGCCGCTGGGCGGCGCCCTCGACCAGGCGCGCGCCTCGGCGTTCCTGAACCGGCTCGCCGCGCTCCCGGCCGACCGGCTGCTCTCGCGCCCCGAGCAGACCGCGGCCGAGGCCCTGCACTCCAGGGGGCTGCCGGGCCGTACCGTCGACGGCTTCCTCCGGCCGCTGCTGACCGCCCTGCTCAGCGACCCGGGCATGAACACCTCCAGCCGCTGCGCCGAGCTGGCGCTGCGCGGCTTCGCCCGGGGCCGGCTCTGCCTTCCCGCGGGCGGTGCCGCCACGGTCCCGGAGCTGATGGCCGCGGCGCTGCCCCCGGGCACCGTGCAGACCGGGGTGCGCGCCGTCGCGGCGTCCACCACCTGCGTCGACACCGCCGAGCACGGGCAGTTCGCCTGCCGGGCGGTGCTGGTGGCCACCGGTGCGCGCGCCGCGGCCGAACTCCTCCCGGGCCTGCGGGTCCCGGACTTCCACCCGGTGACCGTGCTGCACCACGCGGCCGAGGTGTCCCCGCTGGCCGAACCGACGCTCCTGCTGGACGGCGAACGGCGTGGCCCGGTCTCGCACACGGCCGTCGTCAGCGAGGCCGATCCGTCGCGGACGCCGCCCGGCGGGGTCCTCATCACCTCGACGGTGCTCGGCTCCGCCGCCGCGCAGTCGCCGGACGTGCTCGACAAGGCGGCCCGCGGTCAGCTCGGCGAGCTCTACGGCACCTCCGCGGACGGCTGGCGGCTGCTCGGCGCCCACCACGACCCGGAGGCGGTGCCCGCCATGGGCGCGCCGCACGACCTGCGGCGTCCGGTGCGGGTGCTGTCGGGCCTGTACGTCTGCGGGGACCACCGCGACACCAGCACGGCCCGCGGCGCGATCCTCTCGGGCCGTCGCGCCGCGCACGCGGCCCTGCGGGACTTCGGCCTGCCGCCCGCGGAGGAACCGCCGGCGCTGCCCATGGCGGCCTGAGGGCGAGGGGCGACGCACCGGCGCCGGGGGCCGCCCGGCACCCGCCGGTGCGTCCCGTCGCGCCCGTACGCGTCCCGCTCCGCCGGTGCCCGGTACGTCCCGCCCGGGTGCGACACCGGTCCGTCCCGCCCGGGTGCGGGCACGCTCACCGGCCCGCGCCGCACCGCCCGCACCCGCACCCGCACCCGCACCGGCACCCAGGTGCGTCCCCACGCCCCGTCCCTCCCCTGCCCGGCCTCAGACGCCGAGCGCCGCCACCCGCTCCCGGTACCCGCGGACCGCCGGTGCCTCCTTGTACGGCTCCAGCCGCCGCTCGAAGTCCCGGACGTACTCCACGGCACGCGCCGACCGCATCTCGGTCGCCTGCTGGGCGGCCTCCGCCCCCAGGGCGCACGCCTGCTCCAGCTCGCCCATGCCCAGCCGCGCCGAGGCCAGCACCACCCGGCAGAACAGCCGGCTGCGGGCGAACGCCGTGCCGCGCAGCTGCAGCGAGCGCTCCGCGTGCTGCGCCGCGACCCGGTACTGCTGGAGGTCGCGGTGGCAGTGGCCGAACTCGTCGGCGAGCTGCGCCTCGTCGAAGAACCGCGCCCAGTGCGGCACCTCGTCACCGGGCCGCGCCGCCTCCAGCGCCTTCTCCGCCCGCGCGAGCGAGGTGGTGCAGGCCCGGACGTCGCCGACCACGCCGTGCCCGCGCGCCTCCACGGCGTGCAGCAGGGCCTGCACCACCGGCGGCGCGCCGCTGCCGACGCCCTGCTGGGCGACCCGGGCGAGCTGCACCGCCTCCCGGCCGTGCCCCAGGTAGACGGCCTGCCGGCTCATGGTCACCAGCACATAGCTGCCGTACGGGCGGTCCCCCGCCGCCTGGGCGAGCCGCAGGGCCTGGACGAAGTAGCGCTGCGCGAGCCCGTGGGCGGCGATGTCGAACGAGGTCCAGCCCGCGAGCCGGGTCAGGTCGGCGACGGCGGCGAACAGCCGGCGCCCCGTCGACTCCCCGTACGCCCCGCGCAGCATGGGCTCGGCCTCGTGCTCCAGGTAGCGGACCAGGGCCTGCCGGGCGTGCCCGCCGCCGTACGCCTGGTCGAGGGTGCGGAACAGCTCCGCCACCGAGCGCAGGGCCGCGATGTCACCCGAGGTGACCCGCTGGCCCGCCACCCGGTCGGTCTGCCGCTGCCGGGGGACCTGTGCCCGGCCGGGTGCCTGCCCCCGCCCGCCGGCCGCGTCCCCCGGGGCGCCGGGAGCACCGCCGGACCGGGGGGCCGGTACCCCGGGCGCCTCGACGCCGCGGCCGACGCGCTCGTCGGGCCGCCCGATCAGCCAGTCCCGGCTGGGCACGACCAGCCCCGCCGGGGTGAACGCGATCTTGCGCAGCTCGGCGTGGCTGCCGGAGTCCTTGCGCCACAGCCCGCTGACGATGTCCACCGCCTCGGCGGGGCTCGCCGCGAACTCCAGGCCCGCGTAGACCGGGGCGCAGGCGTCCAGCCCCAGGTCCTGGGCGGAGAGCCGGCGGCCCAGGCGGCGGGTGAACACCTCGGCGATCAGGGCGGGCGTCGTGCCGCGCGGCTGCTGGCCGCGCAGCCAGCGGGTCACCGAGGTCTTGTCGTAGCGCAGGTCGAGGCCGTGTTCGAGGCCGAGCTGGTCGACCCTGCGGGCGAGCCCGGCGTTGGAGAACCCGGCCTCCGCGATGAGCGCGGCGAGCTGACGGTTGGGAATGCGCTGCTGGGGTCGATCCGTCATCGGCTGTGCGGTCTCCTGCCTTCCGGGCCCTGGGAGCAGAGGGCGCGAAAAGGCGACGAGCCTGCCGCTTCCCCCCGATCACCCATGTGGAACGGCGCGAACTTAACGGCCGTGGCCGCCCTGATCGCGGCCATCGCGCCGTATTCATCCGATCGTGTGAGCAAACGCCGGGCGGGAGCGACGGCCCTGCGCCGCACGCCGGGCCGGGCCGTGGCCGCCCGGGGCCCGGGAACCCGCGTGCCGACATTTCGGAAGCCCGGCCGTACAGTGGCTACCGCGTGAGAGAAGCAAGACGTGAGTTCGAAGGAGCCCCCGTGAGCGCTGCCCCCTCCCAGGAGACGGTCCCCGTGTCCCAGTCCCTGCGCTTCGTCCACCTGGGCTTCGGAGACGACGCCGTCGAGTACACGGCGGCGTGGGAGGAGCAGCGGCAGGTCCACGCGGCGCGGTTCGCGGACGAGATCCCGGACACCTGTCTGCTGCTGGAGCACCCGCCCGTCTACACGGCGGGACGGCGCACCACCGACAGTGAGCGCCCGCTGGACGGGACCCCGGTGGTCGACGTGGACCGCGGCGGCAAGATCACCTGGCACGGCCCGGGCCAGCTCGTCGGCTATCCGATCCTGAAGCTGCCCCGCCCGGTGGACGTGGTCGCACACGTCCGCCGCCTGGAGGAGGCGCTGATCCTGACCTGCGCCGAGTTCGGCGTGGAGACCACCCGGGTCGAGGGCCGCAGCGGGGTGTGGGTGCTCGGCGACCCGATCGACCAGCGCCCGTCGACGGGCAGCCTGTCGCTGCACCTCGACCCGCGGCTGGACGACGACGAGTTCGACCCCCGGCTGCACGGTCCCGAGTACGCCCCGTCCAACGCCGGCCAGCGCCGCGAGGACCGCAAGCTGGCCGCCATCGGCATCCGGGTCGCCAAGGGCGTCACGATGCACGGCTTCGCTCTCAACTGTGATCCCGACAACACCGCGTACGACCGGATCGTGCCGTGCGGCATCCGCGACGCCGGGGTCACCTCGATCTCCGACGAGCTGGGCCGCCGGGTCTCCGTGACCGAGGTCGTGCCGGTGGTCGAGAAGCATCTGCGGGCGGTCCTGGAGGCGGCGAACCCGCTGCCCCGCCAGGTCGCGCACGCCGAGTAACCGGGGCCAGGCCGGTCCGGTGCCGTCCGGGGGAATGTCCCCGCAGGCTCACGGGTTGGCCACCGCGTAGGACCGTATGAACAACGGGCGTACCCTGGTGTGCGCCGAAGAATCGAAGTCGTAGGGAGCCGGACGTGTCCGCAGTTGCACCCGACGGACGCAAGATGCTGCGCCTGGAGGTCCGGAACAGCCAGACGCCCATCGAGCGCAAGCCAGAGTGGATCAAGACCCGGGCGAAGATGGGGCCCGAGTACACCCAGATGCAGAGCCTGGTGAAGCGCGAGGGCCTGCACACGGTGTGCCAGGAGGCCGGCTGTCCGAACATCTTCGAGTGCTGGGAGGACCGCGAGGCGACCTTCCTCATCGGCGGTGACCAGTGCACCCGGCGCTGTGACTTCTGCCAGATCGACACCGGCCGCCCGGAGCCGCTGGACCGGGACGAGCCCCGCCGCGTCGGTGAGTCCGTGGTCACCATGGACCTCAACTACGCCACGATCACCGGCGTCGCCCGCGACGACCTGGAGGACGGCGGCGCCTGGCTGTACGCGGAGACGGTGCGGCAGATCCACGCGATGACCTCGGAGCGCAAGGACGGCCGCACCAAGGTCGAGCTGCTGGCCCCCGACTTCAACGCCGCCCCCGACCATCTCGCCGAGGTCTTCTCCTCCCGTCCCGAGGTGTTCGCGCACAACGTGGAGACGGTGCCGCGGATCTTCAAGCGGATCCGTCCCGGGTTCCGCTACGAGCGGTCTCTGGAGGTCATCACCAAGGCCCGCGAGGCCGGTCTGGTGACCAAGTCCAACCTGATCCTGGGCATGGGCGAGACCCGCGAGGAGATCAGCCAGGCACTGCAGGACCTGCACGACGCGGGCTGCGAGCTGATCACCATCACCCAGTACCTGCGGCCGACCGTCCGGCACCACCCGGTGGAGCGCTGGGTGAAGCCGCAGGAGTTCGTGGAGCTCTCGGAGGAGGCCGAGGAGATCGGCTACTCCGGTGTGATGTCCGGGCCGCTGGTCCGGTCCTCCTACCGCGCCGGCCGGCTCTTCCAGCAGGCCATGGACCGCCGCTCCGCCGCGGCCGCCCCGCAGGCGGGCTGAGGCGCCGGTTCCGCCATTCGGTCGGTGACGCGGCCCGTACGTTCCCACGTACGGGCCGCGTCAAGGTGTGTACGGGCCGCGTATGGGTTTCATTGGTGTTTGACCAACCGGTCACGTGCTGGTAACACCCATCAGTGACTCTGATGGGACCGGGGAGTGACCCCGGGTAAGCACAGTGCTGTCGGTCAGCACAGCGCAGTTGGTAAGCACAGCGCAGTTCCGTTCCCGCCCACCCGCTCCGAGGGGACTTTCGCCATGCAGGCCGCGCCCGTACGCGCCACCGCCATCCCGTCCGTCACCGACGCCCTCCGTGCCGTGGAGGAGGTGCTGCTCCGCGGCGGCCAGCGCACCGCCCGCCAGAACGCCTGGACCGCGGTCCTGGAGGACCGCCGCCGGGCGAACGACCGGCGGGAGGCTCAGCACGTGCTGGAGGCCGTGGCAACCCGCGCTCCGCAGGCCACGTAAACTCTGGGGCATGGCGAGGAAGGAAACATCCGAGAACCCCGGGCGGCTGCAGCAGATCGCCCTGACCTACAAGATGACCAAGCGGGTCGACTCCAAGGTCGGTCTTGTCGTCGCGGCTGTGGGAATTGTCACCTTCGGTGTCCTCCTTGCGATCGGCTTCCTGATCGACCACCCGGTCTACCTGGGCCTCCTGGGCTTCCTGCTGGCCTTCCTCGCGATGGCGATCGTCTTCGGACGCCGGGCCGAGCGCGCTGCCTTCGGGCAGATGGAAGGCCAGCCCGGAGCCGCGGCCGCGGTGCTGGAGAACATCGGCCGCGGCTGGTCCGTGACCCCCGCGGTGGCGATGAACCGGAACCAGGACATCGTCCACCGGGCCGTCGGCAAGGCCGGCATCGTGCTGGTGGCCGAGGGCAACGCGAACCGGGTCAAGAGCCTGCTGGCGTCCGAGAAGAAGAAGATGGCGCGCGTCGTCGTCGACGTGCCGGTGCACGACGTCGTCGTCGGTGACGACGAGGGCCAGGTCCCGCTGAAGCGGCTCCGCACGACCCTGATGAAGCTGCCGCGGGTGCTCCCCGGCTCCCAGGTCACGGTGGTGAACGACCGGCTGCGCGCCCTCGGCGACCTGATGAGCAACATGCCGATCCCGAAGGGCCCGATGCCGAAGGGCATGCGGATGCCGCGGGGCGGCAAGATGCGCTGAACGCGCGCAGCGCGTGGAACAACGCGAAGGGCGGCCCGGAACTCGGTTCCGGGCCGCCCTTCGCGTTTGCGTGGCACGCCGTTTACGGGTCGGAGTTCACGGGTCGGACGCCGTGTGCGGGTCGTCGGACGCGTTGGGGCCGAGGCCAGGGGCTGTGCGCGCAGGCCCTGGGGCCGCTCGCACCGGCAGGGGCGGGGCGGGCTCGCAGGCGGGGTCGCGGTCGGCTCGCCTGCGGGCTCACACTCGGCCTCGCATACGGGCTCGCAGTCGACGCGCCTGCGGGTTCAGGACCGGCCGCGGCCGGAGGTGCCGGGCCCGGGTGGGCCCCGGGTGGGCGACGCCGGAGGGCCGCCCGCTCCCGGTCCGGTGCCTCAGATCCGGACCTGGACGGCCCGCGCCAGCCGGTCGTGCAGCCCCCGGCCGTCGCGGTCCCAGATCAGGGCCGGGACCAGCAGGGCGAGCAGGGCCGAGCGGAGCACGGCGTACGGCAGGGACAGGCGCGTGCCGTCCACGGCGATGACGCGGATCCCCAGCAGCCGCTTGCCGGGCGTGTAACCCACCGTGCCGACCGTGAGCACGCTCAGCACCACGAAGACCAGCAGGGCCCAGTTGTTCGCGGCCGAGAGGTCGCCCCGGGCCAGCAGTCCGTAACCGATCAGTACGCACAGCGCCCAGTCGATGAAGAGGGCTCCGAAGCGCCGCCCGAGGGGAGCGATCGAGCCCGGTCCGTTCTCCGGCAGTCCGAGGCGCTCACCGCGGTGGCCGAAATCGACCCCCATCTCCTCGGCTGCGGCGCGGGGACCGGAGAGCCACGATCCGATTGCTTGCCTATTGTCCACCCGACCAAGGTACTGGGACCGCATACATTCCCCGACGGCCAGGCCCCCGTACAGCCGCCTCCAGCCCCGGCCGACCGGGGGCGGGAGCCCGGCCCCCGGGCACCCCGGTGCGGGTCCGCGCTGGTCACAGGCGTCCGGCCGGCTCCACGGCTGCTGAGCGGCCTTCCCGGACCGTTGCGCGGGGCTGCGCCGTACAACTTCCGAAGAGGTGTTTCATAGGGTGTGACGGGCGTATGCCCGCCTCATCTGCGGAGGCGGACAGTGACGCCCGGCGGTTAACCTCAGCGAAACAATTGGGTCATGCTCGGGAAATCCCGGAATCCTATGGTCGGGGCCAGCGTGCCACCGCACTGGCCACGCCCCGAGCAGCAATCCCGCCCCCTGGCGGCGGGCTAGGAGGAGTTGGATGTTCCAGAACGCCGACGACGCGAAGAAGTTCATCGCGGACGAGGACGTCAAATTCGTTGACGTCCGATTCTGCGACCTGCCCGGTGTGATGCAGCACTTCACCGTTCCGGCGGAGGCGTTCGACGCGGACGAGGAGCTGGCCTTCGACGGCTCGTCGATCCGTGGCTTCCAGGCCATCCACGAGTCCGACATGGCTCTCCGCGCGGACCTGTCGACCGCCCGTGTCGACCCGTTCCGCAAGGACAAGACGCTCAACATCAACTTCTTCATCCACGACCCGATCACCGGCGAGCAGTACAGCCGTGACCCGCGGAACATCGCGAAGAAGGCCGAGGCCTACCTGGCCTCCACCGGCATCGCCGACACCGCGTTCTTCGGGCCCGAGGCCGAGTTCTACGTCTTCGACAGCGTGCGGTTCAACACCAGCGCGAACGAGTCGTTCTACCACATCGACTCCGAGGCCGGCGCCTGGAACACCGGTGCCGTCGAGAACAACCGCGGCTACAAGGTCCGCTACAAGGGCGGCTACTTCCCGGCCCCGCCGGTCGACCACTTCGCCGACCTGCGTGCCGAGATCTCCCTGGAGCTGGACGCGGCCGGCCTGAAGGTCGAGCGCCAGCACCACGAGGTCGGCACCGCCGGCCAGGCCGAGATCAACTACAAGTTCAACACGCTGCTCGCCGCGGCCGACGACCTGATGCTCTTCAAGTACATCGTGAAGAACGTCGCCTGGCGCAACGGCAAGACCGCGACCTTCATGCCGAAGCCGATCTTCGGCGACAACGGCTCGGGCATGCACGTCCACCAGTCCCTGTGGTCCAACGGCTCCCCGCTGTTCTACGACGAGGCGGGCTACGCGGGCCTCTCGGACACCGCCCGCTACTACATCGGCGGCATCCTCAAGCACGCCCCGTCGCTGCTGGCCTTCACCAACCCGACGGTGAACTCGTACCACCGCCTGGTGCCGGGCTTCGAGGCCCCGGTGAACATGGTGTACTCGCAGCGGAACCGTTCCGCCGCGATGCGTATCCCGATCACCGGCTCGAACCCGAAGGCCAAGCGCGTCGAGTTCCGCGCCCCGGACCCGTCCAGCAACCCGTACCTCGCCTTCTCGGCGCTGCTGCTGGCCGGCCTGGACGGCGTCAAGAACAAGATCGAGCCGGCCGAGCCGATCGACAAGGACCTCTACGAGCTCGCCCCCGAGGAGCACGCAAGCGTCCCGCAGGTCCCGACCTCGCTCCCCGCGGTGCTCGACGCCCTGGAGGCGGACAACGAGTACCTGCAGGCCGGCGGCGTCTTCACCAGCGACCTCATCGAGACCTGGATCGACTACAAGCGGACGAACGAGATCGCCCCGATCCAGCTGCGTCCGCACCCGCACGAGTTCGAGATGTACTTCGACATCTGAGAACGCCGCGGTTCAGGGCGGACTTCCGCTCCTGGGCCGCTGATGGGCCGTCGGCCGTGTCTCCCCCGCTCGCGTGGGGAGACACGGCCGACGGTCGTTTGTGCGCCCGCCGCGTGCAGCCGGGCCATGTCCTCAGCCGTCGAGCAGGCTCCGGAGCTCCGGGACGGACAGGCGCGCGGACGGGGCTGCGGTGCCTGCCTTCATGGGGACGCCGTCCGCTGCCAGCATCTCGGCCGCCGAGTCGGTGCGGCCGGGGTCCGACCACCGGAATCCGGTGCTGACCTTGCCCTTTGCGTTGAGGACGCGCCACGGGTTGGGGCAGTCGCCGCAGTTGGCCAGGTGGGAGCCCACCGGCACGGCGTGGCTTCCGATGACGGTGGCCACGTCTCCGTAGGTGGTCCACCGCGTCCGCGGCAGGGCGTGCAACAGAGCGTGGAGGCTCGTCCAGTCCCGCCCCGTGCTGCCGACCTGCCCGGCCAGGTTTGCCAGGCTCAGGCCGGCCAGTGCCGACCATTCGTCCGGGTCCACTCCCTCGGGGACGTGGCCGGTGTCCACGTCCCACCAAGTGGTGCCCTGGATGCCGCTGACCTTTCGTCCCTCCACCGCCTGGAAGAGGTGATCGGCCAGGCCGGTCGGGGTGTACTGCAAGCCGTCGGCGCCCCAGGTCAGAGGCTTGGTCACATCGTTGGTCCAGGTGGCGGTGGATCGGCCGGCCTCCTCGGCCGCCCACTCGCGGATCCTCTCCTGGATGTAATCCGGGGCACCGTGCCGGGGGACCAGACGGAGCTGGGCCCCGTCCGGCAGCAGCTTGGCTGCGAACAGCTTGTGGACCGCGTTCCTGGACTGTGAGCGCTCCTGCAAGGTCTGGGCGACGGCGCCGGATTCGATCCGGGCCGGGGCGAGAGTGAACTCCTCCGCCTCCGGGGTCGGATAGACCTTGGTGAAGCCGGCGACGAGTCGTTCCTCCACTTTCCACAGGTTCACCTCGACGAGGTCGATGTCGAGGTTCATCTCCGACAGCCACACCACCGTGTGCGTCACCTGCTTGGGGAAGGACCCGGCGATGATCACCTGGCGGGGACGTCGCAGGACCTCGGGCGACAACTCACCACCCACGTGATCGAGCAGGCGTTTCCGGCAGTCGTCCAGGCCGAGGGGCTCGCCCCTTCCGGCCAGGAAGTCACAGTGCGCCTCGGCCAGCGTGTCGAGGCTGAACCGGGACACCAATGCGGCATAGGTGATCGCCTGGAGATGAACGTCCCGGTCCGCCATACCGCGTTTGAGTTCCGCGACCACGAGCTGCCCGGTGGTGTCCAGGCCCAGCACGTCCAGCCGGTCACGCGCCGGAACCCCGTCGGTGTCGGCCCAGCGGTCGTACTCCGCCGTGACGACCAGCACGGAGTCACCCAGGATCTCCGGGTTGGCGATCACCCATTCCTGCAGGTGCTTCCGCTCGTACAGGCTCTCGGTGGCCAGGGTCGTCGGCGTCGCCGGCGCGGCCGACTGTCCGGTGACTGTGAGGAGATGGTCCACGCGTCCCCCGTCCGCTGTGGGTCAGATGTGCCGGGAGTCTAGGCAGGGGCCGGGCCACATCACGCAGGAACGGAAGTATCGAGCTCAGTCCGGCCGAACCTGCTGGACACTGCGCAATCCGGCGACTGCGACGGGTCGCCGGAGTCATGGGGGACCTCCGCGACGGCGCGGCCGAGTGGCTCGCTCGGGAGGTCGCCGTTGTGCGGCACCTCGGTGGGCGAGGCGCGGTCACGGTGTCCTGTCTGCCGCCCGGGCCGCACCTGTACGACGGGCTGGCCCTCACCTTTGTGGCTCTGGAGCGGCCGGATCCCGCCGCCGTGCTGGATCCTGCCGAGACAGGCAGGTCCCTGCGCCGGCTGCACGAGGGCCTTCGGGGAGTGGAGTTGGAGCTGCCACGGCTCGGTCTGCTGGACGAGTGCGCCATGTGGTGGGACCGGTTGTCGCCGGACGCGGACCTGTCGGAGGAGACGTTGGCCCGGCTCCGGGACCGTCATGCCGAAGTCCGCGCCGCGGTGGACGGGTTGGAGTCCGCGGACCAGGTCCTGCTGGCGGAGGGCGCGGGAGGAGCGTGAACCGCTGCCCGATCGGGCATCCCTGGGCGGACTTACTTCGGTCGGGCATCCTTCGGCGGCTCATTCGGGACGGGGACGGTGCCCTTCTCGTGCGGTACGGTCGGCGGCGCCGATGACCGAAGGGAGCGGGACACCGTGGCCGATGCCGAGTTCCTGGCCGTGCTGACCACGACCGACAGCGAGGACCGCGCCCAGCGGCTCGCCGCGAGCGCGGTGGAGCAGCGGCTTGCGGCGTGCGCTCAGATCGACGGGCCCGTCACGAGCGTCTACCAGTGGCAGGGGAAGATCGAGGCGGACGCCGAGTGGCGGGTGCTCTACAAGACCACCGCCGCCCGCTACCCGGAGCTCGAGGCGCACATCAAGCGCGTCCACACCTACGACACCCCCGAGGTCATCGTCACCCCCATCACGGCGGGGAGCGATGAGTACCTCGCGTGGCTGCGGACCGAGACCGTCGGCTGACCTGACCTGGGTTGGGTTGGGTTGGCCTGGGCTGACTCACCTGAGCTGAGCGGACCTGAGCCGGCCCGGCCCGTGGTCGGCTGCCCCGGTCCGGGACCGTGACCTGCCGGTGTGCACGGGGGTGGGCTGCCTGACGTGTCCGGGCCCGTGACCGGCCGGCCTGCGCGCGTCCGGGTCCGCACCGGGCACGGACCCGGTATCGGTGCACCCGCGCCCCTTCTCCGGCCGTGGGGCGGGACCCGCAGCAGTGTGCCGGGCGGTGCGTGCGCGGTCTGTGTCTCCCGTGCTACGCCCTGCCCCCGGATGTCCCGGTTCGGTGGGACTGGTGGGGCTGGTGAGATCTATGGGGTTCATGATTCGGGAACTGCAGACGAACCGGGCCTCAAGTGACACACTGCGCGCGTGAGGCATGAAGAACATGAACTCTTCCGTACCGTCGCCTTTCCCTTTCCCGAGGGACGCTTCCCCCGGGACCTGGGGGCCGTGGTCCAGCGAACCGTGGCCGAAGGAGACCTTCCGGCGCTGACCGTGGTGCATGACACGGACGGCGACTGGCTGGTCGGGGACGGCGTGAACGACCCCAATCTGCCGGGCGCGTGCATCGTCCACTGCCTCGTCCATCTCGCCGAGGCGGATCCCTCGCTCGCGGAGACCGCCACGCTTCCGCCCGGCTACGCGGCCTATCGGGACGGGCCGGACCAGCCCTGGTCCATCGAGCCCTTCTCCTACGAGGACGGCAGCGACGTCCCCGCCCCTCCCGCCGCCAGTGGCGAGTCCCCCGCCGACGCGGTCGGGAACAGCACACCTCACGGGAATCACGCACCCCGCGGGACCGGAACACCTGGCGACACCGGGACGCTTGGCAATACCGGCTGAGTTCGCGGCCCGATCCACGCCGCCCAAGCCGCCCGAGGCCCACAGGGCCTCTCAGGACCTCCCAGGCCTGCTCCCCCCCTGCGGGCCACCGGGACGAGATGCCGCGCAGGCCGCCCAGCGGAGCGGCCTGCGGCGCAGCACCCGCACACGCCTCTCGGCAGTGGGCCTGCGACCCGGCGACCCTGAAGGACGAAACGCCCCAGGAAGGGCGAAACCGGGTGATCAACTGCCGTAGCGTGGGGCCGCCATCGCCGCGTCCCGTTCCTCCGGGAGGAGCGCCCCCGTGTCCGAGCAGCCATCGCCGCCCGCGCCCGCCGAGTACCACGTCGAGACCTCCGACAGCCTCTTCGGCGGGGTGTACGGGCTGGTGCTGGCCAGCGCCCTGCTCTCCGCGCTCCAGGCCGAGGGCGCCAGTTACACCCCGGTCTACGACGCCCTGTGGGTGCTGGTCACGGCCATCTCGTCGGCTCTCGCGCACGGCTACGCACGCCACATGTCGACCTATCGCCCCGGCACGGCGGGGCACCGCTGGCTGATGCTCCTCCGGACGCTGCTGGGCGAGTGGCCGCTCGTGACCGCGGCCATTCCGACGGTGCTCCTGCTGTGCGTGGCCGAGCTGGCCCACTGGTCCGAGGAACCGGCCACGGCGGCGGGGCTCGGCGTGAACACGGTGCTGCTGTTCGGGCTGGGCATGTTCGCCGCGCTGCGCATGGGCTACAAGCAGGGCGGGGCGATCCTCATCGGGCTCGCCGATGCCGCGGTGGGCCTGCTCATCGCGATCGCCAACGCCATCATCAAGTGACTGGGCCGGGCCCCGGTCAGGCAGCAGAATGGCCCCATGATCGGCAATCTGCAGTGTGTGGTGCTGGACTGTCCCGACCCGCGGGCCCTCGCCCGCTTCTACGCCGCGGTCCTCGGTGGTGAGGTCGACCGCCCCGACCGCCGCTGGTCGCTCGACGAGGAGTGGTCGACCCTGCACACTCCGGGCGGCCCCGTCCTCGCCTTCCAGCGGGCGGCGGACCACCGGCCACCGCGCTGGCCGGACCCGGCGCATCCGCAGCAGTTCCACCTCGACGTCGGGGTGAGCGACCTCGACGCGGCCGAGGCGCGGGTGCTCGCCCTGGGGGCCACTCGGCTCGACCCGGCGGTCACGGGGTCCGGTTCCGAGCCGGACGCCGACACTGTTTCCGGGGCCGGTGCCGACGTCGTTTCCGCGGCCGGTGCCGGGGACGGTTCCGGGGCCGGTGCCGACGTCGTTTCCACGACCGGTTCCGCGGCCGGTTCCGGCTCGGTTTCCGAGGCCGGCTCGGACTGCGTTCAGGACGAGCCGGGTTGGCGCGTATACACCGATCCGGCCGGCCATCCGTTCTGCCTCGTCCGGGAGTGAGGCCCGGGGTGACCGGGCCGCCGTCCCGCCCGGTCACCCCCGGTCGCCGTTCCGCCGAAAGGAATCGGCCGGAGACGTGCGTCGCATTCCGTATCAACTCCTGGTCGGGGAGAGCGCGGGCGACGCCGGTTCTGCTTCAATGGGGTCATGGCCAGCTTCCAGAACACCGCACCGGGTCGCCACGACCTCGAGCCGTTCTGGCCTTCACGGCAGCACCACGACTTCGACCGTGTGTGTTGCCGCGCGACTCCCGCGCAGGCCCCTTCCCAGCGCTGACGCCGTCCCGTCGCAGTCAGCCGCCGACCGTTCCGGTCGGCCACCGGCCCGCGCGCCGTACGTCCCTCGACGACTTCTCCGCGCGAAAGAGCTGAGCTTCCATGACCAACACCCGTTCGCTGCCCGCCGCTCCCGTCCCCCCGTCCGCTCCGCTGGGCCGGCACCGGCTCCGCGCCGTCGACCGGGACGAAGTGGTGCAACTCGCCGACTTCCTGCCGCCCGGCACCACCTGGCTGCCCGCGCCGCAGCACACGCTCCCGACCCTGCCGGGCCAGCCCCCGATGGTCGGCTACCTGGTCCTGGTGCCGGCGGACGCCCCTGCCGCGGGCGTCGTTCCCGTCCCGTCGGCGGACCCGTCGTACCCGGCCCAGGCGTCGGTGCGGGGAGCCGGACCGGTGCCGGAGGCCGGCCCCGCGCCGGAGGCGGCACCGGAGACCGGGCCGGTGCGGATCGACGCCGACCGGCGCATCGCGACCGTCGACGGCCGGCCGCTCGACCTGACCTACCTCGAGTTCGAACTGCTCGCCCACCTCGTCGCCCACCCGCACCGGGTGCACAGCCGCGACCAGCTCGTCACCACGGTGTGGGGGTACGGGCACGTGGGTGACGGCCGGACCGTGGACGTCCACATCGCCCGGCTGCGCCGCAAGCTGGGCGTGCACCGGCAGTCGATCGTGACGGTGCGGCGCGTGGGCTACAAGTACACGCCGCCGGGGCGGTAGCCCGACTCCGCCGGGCAGTTCGCCGGTCGGCAGGTCATCGGCTTCGTTCCTGCGCGGCTCGGACGGCCCCGAACCGCGCGGGTCCCCGGTACGCGAACGGCGTACCGGGGACCCGGAGGGGCTCACTGCGTCAGGAATGCGCTCGGGCGGAGCCGGCGCGACGGCGGGCGACGGCTCCCAGCGCGGCATCCACGACGAGGAACGCCAACAGGCTCAGCCCGAGCAGCGGAACCAGCCAGACGATCACCAGCGTTGCGCCCGCCAGCGGCAGCAGCACCGGCAACGGCACCCGCCGCCAGGCGCCGCGCGGCATCGGCCTGCCGAAGGTGAGGCCCGTGCTCTGGGCGGGCCGGCGCCGCCACCACATGACGTAGCCCCAGACGATCAGCAGGATCAGCGCTCCGGCGAGCGCGATCAGCGCGATCTGGTTGATCAGCCCGAGGAACAGCCCCTGGTGGGCGTCGATGCCCCAGCGGGTGAGCTTGGCGAGCAACGGGTAGTCGGAGAAGCTCAGTTCGTCGGTGACCTCGCCGGTGGCCGGGTCCACGGCCACCGCGTCCAGGTGCACCGGCCACTCCTTGTCGGTCTGCTTGACGAGGTACGCCGTGCCCGGCTCGGTGGGGGCGGCGATCTCGATCGGGCCGGTGAGCTTCCGGTCGAGGGCGGTCGCCAGCACCCGGTCGAGGCCGACGTCCTGGCCGGTGTGGGCGCCGTGGCCGGCGCCGCCGTGGTGACCCGTGTGGTCACCGTGGCCCTGGCCGCCGCTGTGGCCGCCACCGACCTCGGCGGAGATCTCCGGGGTCGCGCCGTGCACCTGGGTGCGGAGCACGTCGATGTTCTCCCCCGCGTAGGTCGACCAGGTCAGACCGGTCGCCGAGAGGAAGACCAGGCCGAGCACCGCCCACAGGCCCACCGCGCCGTGCCGGGAGAGGGTGCGGCGGCGTCCGGTCGCACCGCGCTCGGGCAGCAGCAGACCGCGGGCGCCGCGGACGGTGCGGCGGCGCTTGATCCACAGCAGCAGGCCGCCGAGGGCGACCACCCAGAGCCAGCTGGCGGCGAGTTCGCTGTAGAGGCGGCCCGGTTCGCCGAGCTTCAGGTTGGCGTGGAACTCGGAGACCCAGGTGCGGAACGGCAGCGCGCCCGACCCGCCGTAGCTCTCCAGCGAACCGCGGACCTCGGCGGTGTACGGGTCGACGAAGACGGCCAGGGACTTGCCCTCGTCCACGCTCGGGTCGCTCAGCAGGACCCGGGTGGTGGCGCCGTCCTCGGTGGAGGGCCAGACGGCGGTGAGGCTGCCGTCGGGGTGGGCCCGCAGGGCCGCGTCCACCTGGCGGGAGAGGGGGACGGTGTGGTCGCCGACGGGCGCGGTCAGCTCGTGGGCGTAGACGACCTTCTCGATCTGGTACGAGGCGGCGTAGAGCAGCCCGGTGACGGCCGCGACCAGCAGGAACGGGGCTATCAGGACGCCGGCGTAGAAGTGCATGCGCAGGACGAGCGGGCGCAGGGCGGCCCAGCCGCTCCGGCGGCCGTCGTCGCCCGCGTCGGCGGACGGGTCGGTGGGCGGGTCGTCGGAGGGGGCGGTGGACGGGTCGTCGCCGCCCCGGTCCGCGGACGGGGTGGTGCCGGCTGCCTGCTCGACGCCGGCCTCCCGGCCGGTGTCCTCCGAGGAGGGACCCTGTGATCCGGCGTCGCCCGGTTCGGCCTCCGGAGCCGTGCTCGTCTCCGAGCCGGTGCTCGTCTCCGAGCCGGTGGTCTTCTCCGGGGCCGTGCTCTTCTCCGGGGCCGTGCTCGTCTCCGGGGCCGTGCTCGTCTCCGGCCCGGTGGCCTTCTCCGAACCTGCGGTCTTCTCGGCGTCGGTGGTCTTCTCCGGGCCAGAGGTCTTCTCCGGGCCGGGCGGCGCGGAGGGGGTGTTCTCGGTACCCGCTACGGGGTCGTCAACGGACATGGGGTCCTTCGGTCTCGGCTCCGCGCACGGGTGGACCGGTACGCGGCGGGGTGGAGACCGTCGTGCGATGGGCGGCAGGACACAGCAGCCGCACCAGCGGCCGACGGCCGTGGTGAAAAGCACCCACCGGCGGATTCCGTCCGCGGACGGAATCCGCGGAACCGCGCCCGGCATACGCCCCGAGCCCTGACAGGACTTCACGGGACCGGCCTCACAGGACCGGGCCTCACGGGACCGGACCTCGCAGGACCGGGCCTCACGGGACCGGACCTCGCAGGACCGGGCCTCACGGGACCGGACCTCGCAGGACCGGGCCTCACGGATGCCGGGTTCCCCGGAGCGGGACACCGGAACCCGGTCCTGACGGACGGGGCCCGGCGCACGGACCGGAAGACGGGACACGGGACCCGGCGGAATGCCGGAACACCGGGAGGCCGAACCGAGACGCCGGAGTGCCTGATGTGCTGACGTCAGCTACCGAGTACGGAACGGAACCCCGGAAGGTTCACACCGGTGGGGGTGACATGGCGGTGCACCGTGCCGTACGGCGGACCCCGCCGCGAGAGGACATGGGCGAGCAGCAGCCGCCGCTCCCGTCCCGGCTCCTCCGGACAGGGCGCCGGCCGGGCCGGGCGCGGCAGGGCGGGCCGCAGGACGGCGGCGAGGAGCAGCCGCAGCGGGCTGAAGGCGAGCGCGCTCAGCGCGCCCAACAGTCGGAAGAAGGCCGTCTCGCCACGCCACAGCCACAGGGCGCAGCAGACCGCGGCCACCACGTGCGCGGTGAGCATGACGCCGGAGTCGCCGCCGTCGGCGGTGTGTGCCGTGCCGGTGGTCCCGGCCGCGTGCCGCATGCCGTCGGCGGTGGATGTGGCCGCCATGCCGGCCATCTCGCGGGCCGCGTCGGGCCGCAGGGCCCGGTGCCCGCCCGAGAAGAGCAGGTGGAGCGCCGCCTGAGTGGTCAGCAGGCCGGTTCCGATGGCCAGGATGCCCCGTCGGCGGCCGGCGGCGAGCCAGGCGGCGGCCGCCGTCACCGCGAACGCGGACAGCAGTGCGTGTGCGGGGAGTTGGCGGCCCGATGCCATGACGTGTCCGGCCGCGGCGAGCACCACGCATACGGCCGCGAACACCGCGGCCCGTACGTGACGTGAGAGCGACCGGGCATCTGTCATGGTGCGCACATGCTGCCATCCCGTCGTGGCGGGCAGCGCGCCAGTACGAAATGTCTGCCTCTCCCCGCACCGGCCCGTCGGACGCGGCGTGATGTCCGGATATCACCTTTCCTCACCCGGATCGACGCCGGTTCCCGCCCTGCCCGGGATTGTTCGGCTCTGCCCACCGCCCCGGAAGCCGATTCCGAAGAATCTGATGCGTGTGTGAACACGGCGACGGCCCCCGCCGTATGAAACGGAGCTTCTCCGACCGGGAGTCCCCCCATCTCCCGGAAAGACGCAAGAGGGGTTCCATGAAACAGAATTCGCACAAACGCTCCCCGCTCGTGGGCAGGGCGATCGCCGCGGCGGCCGCCCTCCTGCTGGGAGGCGGAGGTCTCGTCGCCGTCAACGTCACCGCCAACGCCGGACAGAGCGATGACGGTGGCTCCACGGAGCAGATCTCCGCACAGAACGCTTCGACGATCGCCTGCCCGGAGGTGGTCGACCAGATTCCCGAAGTGCCGAGCAAGGCACGGGCGGAGGTCGACCGGAACCTCGCACAGCTGGACAGCCAGATCGGCGACGCGTACCAGAAGATGGTGAGCGCGCGGGCGAAGGGGTCCATGGACGCCGACGCCATGCAGAGCTCCATCCTCGATCCACTGGAGGCCAAGCGCGAAGCGTCGATCAAGGAAATCAACTCCTCCCTCGACCGCTGGGGACAGAGCCCCGCGGGCCTGACGGATCTGGCCGATTGTCAGCTCAAGGGCAATGACGCAGCAGGAGGGGACGGCCAGACCCTCGACGGCGAGCAGCAGGACGGCCAGCAGGCCGGTCAGGACCAGCAACAGGGCGGCCAGGAGCAAGGCGGTCAGCAGGGCGGCCAGCAGGGCGGCGGCCCCTCGCCCGACGACTTCCAGGACATCACCCAGGTCCAGCCGAATGCCCAGGATCCGAACCAGGGCAACGGCACCGGCAAGTTCACCTCCGACTGCGGGGTCAACGAGAACGCGCTCCGCAACTCGGACAACGTGATCGCCGCCCCCGGTGTGAGCAACGGCGCGCACCACATGCACGACTACATCGGCAACCAGGCCAACGACGCCTTCGCCAGCGACGACGACCTGGCCAACGGTCAGACCACGTGCAAGAACCAGGAGGACCAGTCCACCTACTACTGGCCGGTCATCCGACTGCAGAACGGTCAGAACGAGCAGGACGCCAATGCCGCGGGTGGCGGCCAGGACGGCAACATCGGCCAGATCCAGACGCCGGTGGAGGTGACGAACGAGTTCGTGGGCAACCCCAGCAGCGATGTCGTCGCGATGCCGAAGTTCCTGCGCATCATCACCGGTGACGCCAAGGCCTTCACCAACGGTGACGCCAACGCGAACGCGTCGTGGAGCTGCACCGGGTTCGAGGACCGTCAGCTGAAGGACAAGTACCCGATCTGCCCCGAGGGCAGCAAGGTCGTCCGTTCCTTCGCCTTCCAGAGCTGCTGGGACGGTCAGAACATCGACAGCGCCAACCACCGTACGCATGTGGCGTTCGCCAAGGAGGACGGCTCCTGCGACAACGGCTTCAAGGCCATTCCGCAGCTGAAGCAGCGCATCGTCTACGACGTGCCGCCCGGCCCCGGCTTCGCGGTCGACTCCTTCCCGGAGCAGTTGCACAAGCCGATCACCGACCACGGCGACTTCATCAATGTCTTCTCGGACAACCTGATGAATAAGATGGTCAGCTGCATCAACAACGGCGAGGAGTGCCAGTAGCCGAGCAGCCAGCGGGCCCGCGGCCGGCCTCCGTGCCGGCCGCGTGCTCACCGGTCACCGCCGCGGCCGGTGACACCGGATGTCCTTCCGGTGTCACCGGCCGCGGTTCTGTGCACGGGGACGCGAGCCGGCCTCCCGCCGCCGGCCGGGGCCCGCCCCGAGGGGGAGCCGAGCCGGAACAGCAGGGCCGACCGGGGCCCGTCTACGAGCCCATGTCCATGTGGTGCGAGGACGCCTGGTGGCCGCTGTGCTCCGAGGCCTTGTGGGAGTCGTGCGAGCCGTCCTCCCCGGAACCGTGGTGCGAACCGCCCTCGTGGGAATCGCCCTCATGGGATCCTCCCCCGTGCGAACCCCCGTGCGAACCTCCGTGCGAAGGCGCGGTCTCCACCTCGCCGCCGAGCTTGCCGCGCAGCTTGCCGAGTGTCTTCGGCTCGCCCACCGCGACCCACTTCGGGCCCACGAGATAGGACCCGCCGTAGTTCTGTGCCTCACCCAGCCAGTCCATCTGGCCCTTGTTCGTGGCGAACGTGGTGAGGACATAACGCGCCTTCTTCGACTTGCACAGCCCCTGCCGCAGCTCCTTGGCGTCGATCTGCATGTCGGGCTTGCAGGTGACCTTCTTCGCGAGCTGCTCCACGGTTCCGGTCGCCGTCTTCGGCGTCTTCTCCTTCTGTTCCCCGCTGCCGCACCCGGCCGTGAGCAGCAGCGCTCCGGTCACCACGGCGGACGCGAGAACCGCGCCCGACCGGCCCCTGCCTCGAACACGCATGGATGCCCTCCTCTGAGTAGACGCACGTCGGCACTTCCGCATACGGGAACGATCGGTGATCGTCTCAATCGCGCGTCCCATTGCTCGTCCATATTCCGGTCATTAACGTGCACCCCACTCATACCTGTCGCAGCACCACCCGCCTCGTGGGGAGCGCACGTGACTGACCTGAACAGCCGAAACGTGGCCAGACGGACGCTGCTGGGGACCGCCGGAGCCCTCGGGGCCACGGCGCTCGGCAGCGGAACGCCCGCGATCGCCGCAGGGCCCGGAGCCACCGGGGCCGCGGTAGAACCCCGGGAAAAGGTTTCCGCAGACCCCACCGCACCCGCCCGCGCGGCGCTGCGGCGGCTGCTGCCCGACCATGCCGAGCAGTTCCGGCTGACGGCCCTCACCGGTCCGGAGCGCTTCCGGGTCACCGGCTCCACCGGCCGGATCGAGGTGTCGGGCACCGGTCCGGCGGTCCTGCTGACCGGCGTCCACTGGTACCTCAAGTACGTCTGCGGGGCGCACATCTCCTGGGCCGGCAGCCGGACCGGGCTGCCGCGCCGGCTGCCCGCGCCGGGCCGCGCGCTGGAGCGGTCGGCGACCGTGGCGCACCGCTTCGCGCTCAACGACACCCACGACGGCTACACCGGGCCGTACGCGGACTGGGCGCGCTGGGAACGGCTGATCGACGTCATGGCGCTGCACGGCCTCAACGAGATCCTGGTGACCCCCGGTCAGGAGGCCGTCTACCACCGGCTGCTCCAGGATTTCGGCTACTCCGACGCGGAGGCGCGCGCCTGGCTGCCCGCCCCGTCCCACCAGCCGTGGTGGCTGCTGCAGAACATGAGCGGCTACGGCGGGCCGGTCAGTACCGAGCTGCTGGCGCGCCGCGCCGACCTGGGCCGCAGGATCTGCGAGCGGCTGCGCGAGCTGGGCATGGCGCCGGTCCTCCCCGGCTACTTCGGGACCGTCCCGGACGGCTTCGAGCAGCGCAATCCGGGTGCCCGTACCGTGCCGCAGGGCGTCTGGGCGGGGCTGAAGCGCCCGGACTGGCTGGACCCGCGGACGGGCGCGTTCCGCGAGGTGGCGGCCTCCTTCTACCGGCATCAGCGGGAGCTGTTCGGGCCCGCCGCCCACTTCAAGATGGACCTGCTGCACGAGGGCGGCAGCGCCGGGGACGTGCCCGTGCCCGAGGCGGCGCGGGCCGTGGACAAGGCCCTGCAGACCGCCCGGCCGGGAGCCACCTGGGTGATTCTGGGCTGGCAGGACAACCCGCGCCGGGATCTGCTGGACGCCCTGGACAAGGACCGGATGCTCGTCGTCGACGGCCTCTCCGACCTGGAGACCGTGACCGACCGGGAGAAGGACTGGGGCGGCACGCCGTACGCGTTCGGCACCATTCCCAACTTCGGCGGCCGCACCACGATCGGCGCCAAGACCCACATGTGGGCGGAGCGCTTCACCGCGTGGCGCGACAAGCCGGGCAGCAAGCTGGTCGGCACCGCGTACATGCCGGAGGCGGTGGAGCGCGACCCGGCGGCGCTCGAACTCTTCAGCGAGCTGGCGTGGCGCCGCGAGGCGGTGGACCGGACCGCGTGGTTCGAGGCGTACGCGGATCTGCGGTACGGCGGGCGGGACCGGCAGGCACGGGCGGCGTTCGCGGCGCTGCGCGGCACCGCGTACGAGATCAGCAGCCGGGACGGCCGTCCGCACGACAGCATCTTCGCCGCCCGGCCCAGCCTCACCGCCCGGTCCGGCACGAACTACGCCACCCACACCCCGGCGTTCGACACGGCCGGGTTCGACACCGCGTTCGCCGCGCTGCTGGGGGTACGGGATGGGCTGCGCGGCTCCGACGCCTACCGCTACGACCTGACGGACGCCGCCCGGCAGGCGCTGGCGAACCGCTCCTGGCATCTGCTGCCCCAGCTGCGCACCGCCTTCGAGCGGAAGGACCGGGACACCGTCCGGGCGCTGTCCCGGCTCTGGCTGAAGCTGATGCGGCTGAGCGAGGACATCACCGGCGCCCACCGCCTCTTCCTCCTCGGCCCCTGGCTGGACGACGCCCGCCGGATGGCGTCCGGCACGGACGAGGCGGCGCGGCTGGAGCGCTCGGCCCGGGTGCTGGTCACCACCTGGGCGGACCGGGTGACGGCCGACGGCGGGAAGCTCGCCAACTACGCCAACCGGGACTGGCACGGCCTCATCGGGGACTTCCATCTGCCGCAGTGGCAGGCGTTCCTCGACGAGCTGGAGGACGCGCTGGCGGAGGGGCGGGAGCCCAAGCCGTTCGACTGGTACGCGATCGAGGAGCCCTGGACCCGGGAGCGCCGCTCGTACCCGCTGCGGCCGGTGAACGACGCGTACCGGACGGCCCGGCGGGTGCACGCGGCCCTGGCCACCGCCCCGTACCAGGGCGGTGTGACGGTGACCGCCGAGCCGCCGACGCTGCCGCCGGGCGGCAGCGCGCTGGTGACGGCGACGTTCCGGAACGTCAGCGGTCTGGCGCCGACCGGCCGGGTCGACTTCGCCCTGACCGGCGTGGACGCCCAGGCGCAGGGTCCGGTCTCGCTGCCACGGGTGGCGCCGGGCGGCAGCGGCACGGTCCGCTGGCGGGTGACCGCCCCCGCCGGACCGCTCGAGCACCCGCTGAAGCCGCTCCCCTACGACCTGAGCACCGACTACGGGCCGCAGGGCGAGGACCGGGTGCGTACCCGGCACCCCGGCACGCTCTTCGTGGGCAGCTCGCTCGACGGGCCGTGGCGGACGGTGAGCACCAACGGCGCCGTCTTCGGGCAGCTGGCGGACCGGATCGGCGTCAACGGGGCGGGCGCGGACCTGTGGAAGGCCACGTCCGAGTTCGGCGCCGCCTACCGCGAGGGCGTGCTGACGGCGGGGCGGTCGGTCACGGTGCGGGTGGACAGCCAGACGGTGACGGGCCCCTGGGCGCGGGCCGGGATCATCGTCCGCAACAAGCTGGCGACGGCCGGGTCCCCCGGTTTCCTCAATCTGTCGGTCACCCCGGGCAACGGCGTGGTCCTGAGCCACGACACCAACGGCGACGGCACCATCGACGCGTACCAGCGCCTCAGCGGCGTGCGCGCCCCGGTGCTGCTGCGGCTGACGCGGGCGGCCTCGGGGGCGTACACCGGGGCGTGTTCCACGGACGACGGCGCGACCTGGCGCACGGTCGCGACGGTCACCGTGCCGGGCGCCTCGGCCACCCAGGACGCGGGGCTGTTCATGACGGCCTCGAACGGTGGGGGCGACGCCCGGGGCACGGCGGAGTTCAGCGGCTGGCAGGTGCGCTGACGGGCCGCGGCGCCCGCTGATCCGTTTCCGACGGCCCGGCAGGGGGTGCTGCCGGGCCGTCGGCTCCGGGGACGGGGCCGACGGTCCGGTGCGGGGTGGTGTGGGGGCGGGTGGTGTGGTGCGGATGTTGTGGTGCGGCGCGGCGCGGTGGAGTGCGGCGCCGTATGGGGCAGTGCTGCGCGGGGCGGTGGCGTCGGGGCGAGGACGGTGCGGTCGGCGGCGCGGTGGCGGGCGGTGCGGGGGCGCGGGCGGTGCGGTGGCGCGGGCGGTGCGGTGGCGGGCCGGCCGAGGGGGGCGGTCCGGGTCAGGTGACCATCCCACGATTCGCTCGTTCTGTTGAACGTGACTTCCCGGGATGCGACCACCGCTCACCGTCCCCCGCCCGCGCCGATCGAGCCCGTCGGCACCGAACTGGCCGAGGCGGCGCTCGTCGAGCACTATCCGCGACTGGTGCGGATCGCCTATCTCGTGCTCTCGCCCGCGCTCGGCCGCAGCCGCCGGGTCCTCACCGCGCACGCCGTCGTCCAGCGGGCGCTCCCCCGGCGCCGCGCCGCCGGTACCCCGTACGACCTCCCGGCCCAGCGCGCGGACGAGGCCGCGGAGTCCGCAGACGCCACCGAGGCGCGGGCCGCCGGTTACGCCTATGTGCGGCTGCGGGTGCTGCGGGCCGCGCTCGCCGCCGGGCGTCCCCGCCGCTCCTGGCAGCGGCCGCTGCGCTCCCCGCTCCCCCCGCTCTTTCCGCAGGTGTGGGGGCTGCGGCTGTTCCCGCGTTCGGGCGGGGCCGATGAACTCGCGCTGGACCAGGCCCTGTCCCGGGTGCCCGCGCCCGCCCGTGCCGGGTACGTGCTGCGCGGGCTGGAACGGCTGCCCGACCGGGAGGTGCGGCGGCTGCTGGCGGCGGCCGGGGTCCGCGACCCGCATGCCGCGCTGCTCGCGGCGGACGGTGTCACCGCGCCCAGCGGCAGCCGGGACGAACTGCTCCTGGAGTCACCGGAGTTCGACGCCTGCTCGCTCCATGCCCGCCCTACCGACCTGGTGCGCCGCCGCCAGCACCTGCGGGCCGCCGCGGCGGCGGCTGCTGCGGCCGTCGTGTGCGGCACGCTCCTCGGGCTGCCCGGCGAGGGCTGGGGTCCGGACGGGGCCGCCGCACCGCCGTACGCCCGGAACGCCTCCTCCGAACGCGCCCTGGACCCGGCCGCGCTGACCCGGGCCGCCCCCGCCGGCTGGCGCACCTCGGACGGCGCCGGCTTCGCCGCCTGGCCCGCCCGGGGCGACCGTGCCGACGACCGGGAGCTGCTGCGGCGCGCCCTCGCCGTCTGGGCGCGGCCGGGACGCGCGGTGCAGGTGTCGGCCACCGTCGGCACCGCGTCGGGGCCGCCGTCGGGACCGGCGCAGTTGCTGTACGCGGGCGATGTGGACCGGGCGACGGTGGTGCTGCTGTACGACGGACTCCGGGTGGTGCGGTACGCGGAGGGCAGGGGCGCGGACCGCGGCGGGGCGGCGCTGGACTTCGCCCGGACGGACGGGGCGGACACCGCCACCGCCTCGGCGCTCGTGGTGAACCGCATCGACGGCAATGTGCGCTACCTGACCGCCCCCTGGGTGTCCGGCGCGCGACTGCTGGACCTGCTGCGGCCGGGCGCGGAGGGGCGCCCGCTGCACCGCACCGCGGACGGGGTGACCGAGCCGATGCCGAGCCCGGCCCCCGCGGCGGCCTGCCGGAGCTGGCCGGCCCTGGAGTTCCGCGACGCGGCCGCGGCGGGTGGCGGCCGGGCACCGCACCTGGTGACGGACCTCGGCGAGCTGGCCCCGGCCCGGCTGACGTACGGCGACCCCGCCGGGCCGCCCGGGGAGGCGGCGGGCGACCGGGCACGGGTGAGCTGGGCCCGGACGGCCTGCCACCTTCCGGCGATGCGTTCGCTGGGGGTGCGCACGGTCAACTCCTGGCAGTTCGCCACCCAGACACTGCCCGCCGGCGGCGGCAGCGCCGCCTGGGTGTGCACCCGGGCGGAGACCTGGCGGGGCGCGGGCAGCAGGGTGCTCGCCCAGTTCCAGCCGCCGGTCGCGCGGGTGGGCACGCCGGGGGCGGTGGCCGCCCGCGCGGCGGACTCCCGGGCCTGTGGTCCGCGGGCGCCGCGGGTGCTGGCGGGTGTGGTGTGGAAGTCGGGCACGGGCCGGTGGTTCGTGCTGGCCGCGGGCAGCCGCGGCGTCGCGTCCATCACGGCGTCCGGGGGCGTGCGCGGCAGCGCGGAGGGGCGTGTGCTGGCCCTGCCCGCCGGCCCGGGAGCCCGGGCGGATCTCGACGCGCGGCTGGCGGACGGCGGTCGGCTGGCGGCGTTGCGCTGAGGGCTTCGGGCGCGGGGCGCTGAGGATTTCGGTCGCGTTGCGGTGAGGTTTTCCGTCGCGGGGCGCCCGGTTCGGGGCGGTGCCGCGAAAGCGTCGGCTCGTCCCGGAACGCGTCCTCTGCCTGCGCCAATGCTCTGAACGGCAACTTCCGCTCCCCCGTTATGGTGTTCATATGACGACTGGGGTGCGCCGCAGGATGGGCGTAGAGGAGCGGCGGGAGCAGCTGATCGCCGTGGCACAGGAACTGTTCAGCCAACGCCCTCCGGGGGAGGTGTCCATCGACCAGATCGCGTCGGCCGCGGGCATATCCCGCCCCCTCGTCTACCACTACTTCCCGGGCAAGAACAGCCTGTACGACGAGGTGGTCCGACGGGCCGCCGGCGAACTGACCCGGCGCTTCGCCGAGCCGCAGGAAGGCCCGCTCGGGGCGCGGCTGCTGCGGGTGATGTCCCGCTTCTTCGACTTCGTCGACGAACACGCGCCGGGGTTCGAGGCGCTGCTGCGCGGCGGCACGTCCGTCGGCTCGGAGCGGGCGAACGCGCTGATCGACAAGGTGCGGCAGGCAGCGTACGACCACATGCTGTTCCACCTGGGGATCACCGACCCGGGCCCGCGGATCGCCCTCGCCGTCCGGTCCTGGATCGGGATGTCCGAGACGACGGCGCTCACCTGGCTGGACGGGCGGCACATTCCCCGCACCGAGCTGGAGTTGCAGCTGGTGCACAGCTTCATGGCGCTGCTCGCGGTGAGCGCGGCGTACGACGAGGAGGCCGCGGCGCTGGTGCGGCGGATCGTCGACCAGGAGCCGGTGGACGGGACGTTCGGGGATCTGGCGGCGCGGTTGAGTGCGTTCGGGCCGGGGGATTCGGAGGGATCGGGGACCGGCCTGTAGCGGGTGCGGGGCCGGGTGCGGGGTGCCGTATCCGGGTGCCGGGTGCCGTTCGGGGTGCGGGTGCCGTGCCGGGTGCCGGGTGCAGAGCGCCGGGTGCAGGTGGTGCCGGGGGGGGGGGGGGGGGGGGGGGGGGGGGGGGGGGGGGGGGTGTTTTTTTTGGGGGGGGGGGGGGGGGGACCCAGCCAAAACTGCAGACCCCCCCCCCCC
>NZ_JBIASV010000001.1:93038-189302 GCF_042891165.1 Streptomyces sp. NPDC001922
GGGCGGGGGGGGGGCGCGCGGGGGGGGGGGGGCGCCCGCAACTTATTTTCCGGGGCCGGGCGCCCCACAAATACACGGAAGCTCCCGCACCCCCCCACCCCTCCGGCCCCGGCCCCCTCCCCTCTCGTCAGCGGCTCTCCCCGGGTGGGCTGTTCGCTGGTTCGGCCCGTCCGTCGGCGGCTTTCCGTTCATGGACGCGCCGCATTCGTTGGAGCAGCACCTGCCCGGGTCCGCTGTCAGTCCGCCCGGAACACCGCGACCGTGCGGGGCGGGACCGTGAAGGTGTTGTCGGTGTGGGTTGCGGTCTTCACGACCGGGTCGCTGCCGTGGGCCTGGACGGGGTGGAGGCGGTACGGGCGGGCCGTGGTGAGGTGCTGTTCCTGGCGGTCCGGGGAGGCGTTGAAGATCACCAGGAGCTTGCCGAGGCGCATGGTGATCACGCCCGGGGTCTCCTCCGTGCCCGAGAGCGGGAAGGAGAGGTCCGACTGGACGGCGTCGGCCGTGGCCAGCCGGAAGGACTTCTCGCTGGTGGCGATGCGCAGCAGGTCGCGGTAGGCGGCACCGGCGGAGCGGATGTCCGGGCAGGTCGCGCGGAGGGCCGGGTCGGCGAGGAGCGGTTTGGCGTAGGGCCACTTGGCCTTGTTGTCCGCTGCCGGGGGCAGGCCGCGGCCGAAGCCGTTGGCCGCCGGGCCGCAGCTGAAGTGGATGGCGTTGAACCAGTCGCCGCTGTCGAAGGAGTTGCGGTCCAGCGACTTGGAGCGCAGCAGGTCGGTGCCGGCCTGGGAGAGCGCCGGGCCTTGCGAGAGGGCGGCGGTGGCCATGGCCAGGACCTGCATTCTGGCCCGGTCCGCGCCGGTGGTGCGCTGCGGGAGTTTGAAGGCCAGGGCGTCGTAGAGCGTCTCGTTGTCGTGGGCGTCGGCGTAGGCGAGGGCGTCGCCGGGAGCCCGGGCGTAGCCGGCGGGGGCGCCGTTGTAGTCGACCTCCGAGCCCTTGACGCGGGTGCCGGAGGAGTCGGTGAAGGTGAAGTCCGCGAGGTTGCCGGTGAGGCCGACCTTGATGAGGTCCTGGGCGTGGCGGAGCCGTGCCCGTTGTTCGGCGCGGGTGCCGTTGGCGGGTGAGCCGTTGGGGTCGGTGAAGAGACCGGAGGCGAAGCCCTGTACTCGGGGGTCCTCGTCGAACGGGCCGCCGCCGCGTACCGCGTCGCGCGCCCGGTCGCTGAAGGTGGCGATGCCGGTGCCGGCCATGTTCCGCTGGGTGGCCTGGGGGAAGCGGGCGTCGTCCGCGACCTCGCCGAAGTTCCAGCCCTCGCCGTAGAGGACGATCTTCCTGCCGTCGACGCCGTCCTCGGCGGGGGTGAGCGCGTCGAGGGCCTTGCGGACGGCGAGGATGTTCGCCTTCGGGTGGTGGCCCATGAGGTCGAAGCGGAAACCGTCGACCTTGTACTGCCTGGCCCAGGTGACGACCGAGTCGACGACGAGTTTGCCCATCATGGTGTGTTCGGGTGCGGTGTTGGCGCAGCAGGTGGAATGGGCGACCGAGCCGTCGGCCAGCAGGCGCTGGTAGTAGCCGGGGACGATCCGGTCCAGAATCGACGTGTTGTGCTGGCCGCTGGCCACGGTGTGGTTGTAGACGACGTCCATCACGGTGCGCAGCCCGGTGCGGTTGAGGGCCTGCACCATGCGGCGGAACTCCACGGTGCGGCGGGGGCCGTCGGGGTCGGTGGCGTAGGAGCCCTCGGGGACGGTGTGGTGCAGCGGGTCGTAGCCCCAGTTGTAGGCGTCGCCGGCGGCGCCCCGGGTGACGCACTCCTGCTGCTGCTCGGAGTCGGCGGGGTAGGCGGCCGGGTCGCAGTCGGGGGTGTCCCGGCGGCGCTCGGGGATGGTGCCGATGTCGAAGGCCGGGAGGAGGTGGACGTACGAGGTTCCGGCCTGGGCGAGTTTCCTGAGGTGCCGGACGCCGGCGGAGCGCCGGTCGGTGAAGGCGAGGTAGCCGCCGGGGTGCCGGTTGGTGCGGTCGGCCACGGAGAAGTCGCGGATGTGGAGTTCCTGGATCCGGGCGGCGCGCAGGGGCACGGGGGCGGGCTTGCGCAGCGTGGACCAGCCCGGGGGCGCGAGCCGGGGGTCGTCCATGTCGACGGCGAGGCTGCGGCGGGAGTCGGTGGTCAGGGCGGTGGAGTAGGGGTCGGTGACGTGGTTGGTGACGAGTCTCCGCACGGTCGGGGCCCAGACGGTCACCGCGTAGCGGTAGGGCTCGCCCGCCCAGCTCTTCGGGCCGGTCACGGACCAGACGCCGGTGCGGGCGTCGCGGTGCATGCGGTGCGTCCGGCCGCCGAGTTCGAGGGCGACGGTGCGCGCGGTGGGGGCCCACACGGAGAGGGCGGGGCGGCCGCCGGTGAAGACCGGGCCGAGTTCTGTGCGGGAGGCGTTCGTTCCGTAGAGGTCGTCCAGGGCGCCCGGTATCTGGACGCCGGTCGCGGCCAGCAGGGTGCCGGACGCGGACCGCTGGGTGGCGACGAGCTGGCCGCGGAGGGCGGCGCGGACGCGGTCCCGGTCGCGCGGGTCGACGGTGAAAGCCGGATAGTCCTTGAGGTGCGGGTACTTCGCGCGCTGTGCGTCGGTCAGGGTGGAGGGGGTCAGCCGGAGCCGGTGGTCCGCGTCGGACAGGTCGCCGTTCTCGACGGTGATGCCGCCGCGCGGGGCGTAGACGAGCTGCCGGGTGGCGGTACCGGTGGCCTGCTCCTTCCAGACCACGGTGGAGCGGTCGATCCACTGGGCCCGGGCTGCGCCGAGGTCCAGGTCCGGTGCGGCGGTGGCCGGGACGGCCGGTGCGAGGGCCGCGCACAGGGCGGCCGCGACGACGGCCGCCGTTCTGCGCGGAGAGGGGCGGATCACGGACGGTCTCCTCGAGGGGATACGGGAGGCCGCCCGGTGCGCGGGCGCGCGCCGGGCGGCCGGGTCGGTTGCCGGGGTGGTTCAGGCGGTCAGCAGCGGCGCGCCCCGGTGTGCAGGGCGAGCGCGGTGTCGGCGCCGAGGGTGGCGGTGAACTTTCCGGAGCCGTCGACGGTGACGTTCCGCCCGCTCTGCACATCGCAGTAGTCGCCGGCGGGGAGCGAGCTGGTGAAGGTCCGGGACAGGGCCTTCTTCTCGTGGTTGACGGCGACGAAGCCCTTGTTGCCCCGGCCGAAGGCGATGGCGTCGTTGCCGTTGTCCCACCAGTGGGTGACGGCGGTGCCGCGCACGGTGTTGCGGAAGCCGACCATGCGGGCGATCTCGGGCCAGGCGTGCTGGCACTTCCAGCCGTCGGCGTAACAGGCCTTCACCGAGCCGCCGTTGGGCGGTCCGGCGTCCTTGTCGGACCACTCGTAGCCGGAGTGGACGTCCGGGGAGCCGTAGGGCCAGGCGAGCATGAAGACGTGCGCGAGGGTGTAGTCGGCGCCGTCCTTGTAGCTGAGGGTGTCGCCGGCCCGCTCGGTGTCGTGGTTGGCGACGAAGACCGAGGCCTTGCCGCTGTCCGGATAGCCCCAGCCGGCGCCGTAGTTCTTCAGGTACGACAGCTGCTCGCCGGTGAAGACCCGCTTGAGGTCGCGGGCGTAGCGGAACTCCTGGACGTCGCCGGTGCCGAGGTACTCGTCGGGGGAGACGGCCTCCCCGGCGCCGTGGATCACCTCCTGCTTCCAGTACGCGTCCGGGTCCTTCAGCTTCTTCCTGACCGCCGCGAGGTCGGTGGCGGGTATGTGCTTGGCGGCGTCGATCCGCAGGCCGTCGACGCCGAGGGAGAGCAGGTCGTTCAGGTAGCCGGCGATGCGGGAGCGGACGTGCTCCTCGCCGGTGTCGAGGTCGGCGAGGCCGGAGAGTTCGCAGTTCTGCACCTCGGCCCGGTCGCCGTAGCCGCCGATCTCCGACCGGCAGTCGTCCATGTCCTGCGGGCGGTAGGTGCCGGGGTAGTCGTACTTGGTGTAGGCGGTGCCGTCGGTGCCGGTTCCGGAGCCGGCGGACATGTGGTTGATCACGGAGTCGGCGACGACCTTCACGCCCGCGGAGTGGCAGGCGCCGACCATCTCCTGGAAGGCGGCGCGGTCGCCGAGCCGTCCGGCGATCCGGTATCCGACGGGCTGGTACGAGGTCCACCACTGGGACCCCTTGATGTGTTCCTGGGGCGGTGAGACCTGGACGGCGCCGTATCCGGCGGGGCCGAGGGTCTTCCGGCACTCCCGGGCGACGTCGTCGAAACGCCACTCGAAGAGGACGGCGGTGACGTCCTTGTCCCCCGGCGGGGACGCCTGCGCCCGCGGGGCGGTGCCCGGGGCGACGACGGCGGTCGCCACCCCCGCCGTGACGGCGAGGGCGACGGCGAGAGACCTGCTGACGGTACTGGCCATGTGGGGGGCCTCCTCCTTCGGGAGGTGGGGGGTGACGGTGCAGCCTTGCGGCAACGCGCCCTGCCCGTAAGGCCCTTGAGTGATGGTTCTTGCAGCAAGACGGCAGCCGCCGTGCTGCGGTCGAGACCGTACGAGCCCCGACCTGCGGGGTCAACCCCCGGGACACAGGGAGGTCACAACGGTGAAATCACGCCGTTTTCTCGTTGCAAGGTCTTTCGCAAGAGATTTCAGCCTGTTACGTTCCTGCCCAGCCCGGACCACCCAGGGACTCGCCGGGTCACACTCATTGAGGAGATCCATATGCGTCGAGGCATATCGGTCGCCGCGGTGGCCGGCGTGCTGGCTCTGGCGGCGACGGCCTGCGGTGGGGAGACGGCCGACACCGGCGGTGACGGCTCGAAGGCCGCCAAGGACCCGGGCAACGTGTCCGGCACCGTCACCTGGTGGGACACCTCCAACGAGGCCGAGGGCCCGGCGTACGGGAAGCTGATCGCCGACTTCGAGAAGAAGTACCCGAAGATCCAGGTCAAGCGGGTGCCGGTGTCCTTCGACGCCGCCGAGCAGAAGTTCAAGACCGCCGCCCAGGCCGGGAAGGGCGCACCCGATGTGATGCGCACCGACGTCGGCTGGACCGCCGGCTTCGCCAACCTCGGGCTGCTCCAGCCGCTGGACGGCACCGTCGCTCTGGACGGCAAGGCGGACTACCTGCCGGGTCCGCTGTCCACCGCCCGCTACAAGGGGCAGACCGTCGGCGTCCCGCAGGTCACCGACACCCTGGGTCTCCTCTACAACAAGGAACTGTTCAAGAAGGCCGGGATCAGCAAGCCCCCGGCCACCTGGGAGGAGTTCGCCGAGACCGCGAAGAAGATCAAGAAGAAGACCGGGGTCGCGGGCACCCAGCTCAACCCCGAGGGCTACTTCTCCCTGCCGTTCGTCTACGGCGAGGGCGGTGACATGCTCGACGTCGGGAACAAGAAGATCACCGTGAACTCCCCCGAGGCCGTCAAGGGCATCGAGACGGCCCTGAAGATGGTGAAGTCCGGTGTCTCGCTGAAGCCGGCCACCACCGACGGCTACGTCAACATGCAGACCGCCTTCAAGGACGGCAAGGTCGCCATGGTCGTCAACGGCCCCTGGTCGACGGCCGAGGACTACACCGGCAAGGCGTTCGAGGACAAGAAGAACCTGGGCATCGCCCCCATCCCGGCCGGCTCCTCGGGCAAGGGCGCGGCGCCCATCGGCGGCCACAACTACACCGTCTACCGGGGGACGAAGAACCTCGACGCCTCGCTGCTCTTCGTAAAGTTCATGACGTCCAGGAAGAGCCAGGAGTACACCGCCACCGAGCTCGGCACCCTGCCGACCCGCACGTCGGCGTACACCGCGGCGGTGACGGCCGACCCGGTGAAGAAGGCCTTCCAGGACGCGCTAGCCACCTCCAAGGCGCGTCCGGCCATCCCGGGTGTCGGTGATCTCTTCGTCGCCTACGACCAGCACTACGTGAAGATCCTGCGCGGCCAGATGTCGCCGAAGGCCGGGCTCGACGCCCTGGCGGAGGAGTGGCAGACCAAGCTGATCAAGGACTACAAGACCGGCGAGTGACAGTCTCCGGCTCGGCCGGCCGGGGGTCCGCCCCGCTCGCGTGGGCGGACCCCACGCGCCCGGCCGGCCGAGCCGGTTCCCGCCCGCCCCGCTCGCAGAAAGCCCTGGAGCCATGACCACAGCCGTCACCCCGCCCCGGAGCACCGCCGGTGCCGGGAGCACCCGGCCCCCGGAGCGCGGCCCGCGCCCCGGGCCGCTCACCCGGGCCCGGCGCTCGTTCGCCACCCACTGGTACGCCTGGGCGATGGTGCTGCCCGTCGTCGTGGTGCTGGCCGTCCTCGTCGGGTATCCGCTCGGCCGCGGCCTGTATCTGTCCTTCACCGACGCCAATGAGGCCAACATCGGCCGCACCATCGGGAACTTCGAGGTGCCGGCCAGTTACTCGTTCGTGGGGCTGGAGAACTACTGGAACATCCTCTCCGGCAAGGAGGGGTCGTTCTACCCGCGGCTGGGCTGGACGGTGATCTGGACCGCGAGCTGCGTGTTCCTGCACTACGGCATCGGTCTGGGGCTGGCGATGCTGCTCAACCGGCCGCTGAAGGGCCGTTCGCTCTACCGGGTGCTGCTGATCCTGCCCTGGGCGGTTCCGGCGTTCGTCGCCGCGTTCGCCTGGAAGCTGATGTACAACAGCCAGAACGGCGTCCTCAACGCCCTGCTGGCGAAGGCCGGGGCGGGCCCGGTGGACTGGCTGGGCGACCCGGTGATCCAGAAGATCTCGGTGATCGGGGTCAACACCTGGCTGGGTGTGCCGTTCATGATGGTGGCGATCCTCGGCGGTCTGCAGTCCATACCCCGGGAGCTGCACGAGGCGGCCGAGATGGACGGGGCGTCGCCCTGGCAGCGGTTCCGGAACGTCACCCTGCCCGGCCTCCGCCCGGTCAGCAGCACCGTCATCCTGCTGGGCACCATCTGGACCTTCAACATGTTCCCGATCATCTACCTGGTGATCGGGCAGGCCGGCGGCACCGAGAGCGAGATCCTGGTGACCTACGCCTACCGGCTGGCGTTCCAGGGGGTCCGCGACTACGCGGGATCGGCCACCTACGGCATGGTCATCCTCTCCCTGCTGCTGGTCTTCTCCGTCTTCTACCGCAGAATGCCGACCCGTCAGGAGACCGCCCGATGAGCACCACTGCCGTACGCGTCCGGGGCCGCGGGGAGCGCTCCCGGGCCTCGTCGGTCGCCCTGCACGCCGCCCTGGCCCTGGCCGCGCTGATCGCGCTCTTCCCGGTGGCCTTCATCGTCCTGGTGTCGCTGCGCGGGGAGAACGGCTGGACGCACCCCATGGAGATGTCCGGCTTCTCGCTGGGCAACTACAGCCGGGTGCTGGGCGAGACGGAGTTCCTGACCTGGTTCGGCAACTCGCTGGTCGTGGCGGGCGGCACCACGGTGGTCGGGGTGCTCATCTCGGCCAGCGCCGGGTACGCGGTGTCCCGGATGCGCTTCCCCGGCCACAAGTCCCTGATGTGGTCGTTCCTGATGTTCCAGATGTTCCCGGTCGCGGTGCTGATCGTGCCGCTGTACAACACCCTGGGGAAGCTGGGGCTGCTGGACAGCTACGGCGGTCTGATCCTCACCTACTGCTCGGTGTCGGTGCCGTTCTGCGCCTGGATGCTCAAGGGGTACTTCGACACCGTGCCCGCGGAGATCGACGAGTCGGGGCGGGTCGACGGGCTCACCCCGTTCGGCACCTTCTGGCGGCTGATCGTGCCGCTGGCCCGGCCCGGCCTGGCGGTCACCGCGTTCTACTCCTTCATCACGGCGTGGAGCGAGGTCGCCTACGCCACCCAGTTCATGTCCAGCGAGGAGAACTACACCCTCGCCGTCGGACTGCAGACCTTCGTCGGCCCGCACCGGGCCGAGTGGGGCCTGATGACGGCCTCCTCGGTGCTGATCACCGTGCCGGCCGGCCTGATGTTCTTCTTCGCCCAGAAACACCTCGTCGCCGGCCTCACGGCGGGCGGCACCAAGGGCTGACCGGCCCGTATCCCCGGTCCGCGCGGCGCGCCGGACCGACCGACTCCTTGCACATGAAGCCCGTTGACGGGCCGACCCGATGGGGAACGCACCATGACCCAGGACCTCGCCCCTACCGTCCGCGAGCAGACGGCCGGGCCGCACACCCAGGGGTGGTGGCGCAGTGCCGTCATCTACCAGGTGTACGTGCGCTCGTTCGCGGACAGCGACGGCGACGGCATCGGTGACCTGCGCGGCATCCGGGAGCGGCTGCCGTACCTCGCGGAGCTCGGGGTGGACGCCGTGTGGCTCACCCCCTTCTTCGCCTCGCCGCAGGCGGACGGCGGGTACGACGTCGCCGACTACCGCGCCGTGGACCCGCTGTTCGGCTCCCTGTCGGACGCGGACGACCTGGTGCGCACGGCGCACGAGCTCGGACTCAAGGTGATCGTGGACATCGTCCCGAACCACACCTCCGACCAGCACGTGTGGTTCCGGGCCGCGCTCGACGAGGGGGCGGGCGCGGCCTCCCGGGACCGCTACCACTTCCGGCCGGGACAGGGCGAGCACGGCGAACTGCCCCCGAACGACTGGGAGTCGGTGTTCGGCGGCCCGGCCTGGACCCGGACCTGCGGCCCGGACGGCACCCCCGGCGAGTGGTACCTGCACCTCTTCGCCCCCGAGCAGCCGGACCTCAACTGGGACAACGAGGAGGTGCGGGAGGAGTTCGAGTCGATCCTGCGCTTCTGGCTGGACCTCGGGGTGGACGGCTTCCGGATCGATGTCGCGCACGGCATGGTCAAGGCCGCGGGGCTGCCCGACATCGGGCGCAGCGAGCAGGCCAAGCTGATCGGCGCCCAGGTGCTGCCGTTCTTCGACCAGGACGGGGTGCACGCCATCCACCGCTCCTGGCGGAAGCTGCTGGACTCCTACGGCAGCGACCGGATCGGCGTCGCCGAGGCCTGGGCGCCCACCTCGGAGCGGCTGGCGCTGTACGTCCGGCCGGACGAGCTGCACCAGGCGTTCAACTTCCAGTTCCTGACCTGCGACTGGGACGCGGGCTCGATGCGCACGGTGATCGATGCGTCACTGGAGGCGACGGCCTCGGTGGGGGCGCCCACCACCTGGGTGCTGTCCAACCACGACGTCGTCCGGCACACCACCCGCTACGGCGGCGGCGAGCCGGGGCTGCGCCGGGCCCGCGCGGCGGCGCTGCTGATGCTCGCCCTGCCCGGTTCCACCTACGTCTACCAGGGCGAGGAGCTGGGGCTGCCGGAGGTGCTGGACCTGCCGGACGAGGTGCGCCAGGACCCGGCGTTCTTCCGGGCGGGCAGCCAGGACGGCACCCGGGACGGCTGCCGGGTGCCGATCCCCTGGTCCGGCGACCGGGCCCCGTACGGCTTCGGGCCGGGCGGCAGCTGGCTGCCGCAGCCCGAGGCCTGGCAGGAGCTGTCGGTCGAGGCGCAGTCCGGCGATCCGCGGTCCACACTGGAGCTGTACCGCTCGGCCCTGGTGCTGCGCCGGGAGCTGCCCGGGCTGGGCGACGGCCCGATGGCCTGGCTGGACGCACCGGAGGGAGTGCTGGCGGTGTCCCGCCCGGGATTCGTGTGCACGCTCAACACCCTGGACCGGGAGGTCGAACTGCCGGTGCCGGGCCGTCCGCTGCTGTCCACCTCGCCGCTGGCCATCCTGATCCCCGAGGGACGCAGCGCGGAAGGAACCGTCCGCATTCCGGCCGATTCCTGTGTGTGGTGGGCGGTCTGAGATGCGACCGGTACAGTCCCATCCCGTGACCGCGCGACTTGCTGATATCGCAGCCCAGGCGGGGGTCAGCGAAGCGACGGTGAGCCGGGTCCTCAACGGCAAGCCGGGCGTGGCCGCGACCACCCGCCAGTCCGTGCTGGCCGCGCTGGACGTGCTGGGCTACGAACGGCCGGTCCGGCTGCGGCAGCGCAGCGCCGGCCTGGTCGGGCTGATCACCCCGGAGCTGGACAATCCGATCTTCCCGGCGTTCGCGCAGGTGATCGGGCAGGCGCTGACCCGCGAGGGGTACACGCCGGTGCTCGCCACCCAGACGCCGGGCGGCGCCACCGAGGACGAGCTGACCGAACTGCTGGTGGACCGCGGGGTCGCCGGGATCATCTTCATCTCCGGGCTGCACGCCGACACCTCCGCCGACGCGCAGCGGTACGAGCAGCTGCGCGGCCAGGGCGTGCCGTTCGTCCTGATCAACGGCTTCTCCCCGAAGATCAGGGCGCCGTTCGTCTCACCCGACGACCGGGCGGCGATGCGGCTGGCGGTCACCCATCTCGCGGCGCTCGGCCACGAGCGGGTCGGGCTGGCGCTGGGGCCGCAGCGGTTCGTCCCGGTGCAGCGGAAGATAGAGGGCTTCCTGCAGAGCATGGACGAGCTGCTCGGCTACTCGGCGGCCCGGGCCGAGACGCTGGTGCAGCACTCGCTGTTCTCCCTGGAGGGCGGCCAGGCGGCCGCCTCCGCGCTGATCGACCGCGGCTGCACGGCCGTGGTGTGCGCCAGCGACATGATGGCGCTCGGCGCGATCCGCGCCGCCCGGCAGCGCGGCCTGGACGTGCCGCGGGACATCTCGGTGATCGGCTTCGACGACTCCCCCCTGATCGCGTTCACCGATCCTCCCCTGACCACGATCCGGCAGCCGGTGCCGGCCATGGGGCAGGCGGCGGTCCGGGCGCTGCTGGAGGAGATCGGCGGCACCCTCTCCGGGGCGGCTCAGGGCGGTGCCCCGGAGCCGCTGCACAACGAGTTCGTCTTCCTTCCGGAGCTCGTGGTGCGGGGTTCCACGGCGGCCGCACCGGGCGGGCAGACCTCCTCCTCCAGGCGTAGCGTGGGTGAAGAGGAACCGACCGGCGAATGATCTGTCGGAGGCGACGATCTGGCAGACTGTCCCGCTATGGGTGAAGTATCTGTGAGGACTCTGGAAGGCCGCAGGTCGGCCACCACCCCGCCACCCATCGAGGAGCGTTCGGACCGCCCCGCAGTGACGCACACCCTGACGGTCCGGCTGCGCACTCCTCGCCATCCCCGGCTGTGGTTCGAGATCCTGCTGATCGCGATGAGTTACTGGACGTACTCGCTGATCCGCAACGCGGTCCCGGAGCAGAAGACCGAGGCCCTGCGCAACGCCGACTGGATCTGGCGGGTGGAGGAAGTCCTCGGCATCGCCGTGGAGCGAACGGTCAACCACGCCGTGAACTCGGTGGAATGGCTGATCGTCGCCATGAACTACTACTACGCGACGCTGCACTTCGTCGTGACCATCGTGGTCCTGGTGTGGCTGTACCGGTGGCATCCCGGGCGTTACGCGGCGACCCGGCTGGTGCTGTTCGCCACCACCGGGGTCGCGCTCCTCGGCTACTACCTCTATCCTCTGGCGCCGCCGCGGCTGATGCCGCACGGCGGGTTCGTCGACACCGTGCTGGTGCACGAGACCTGGGGGTCGATGGCGTCCGGCAACCTGGCCGCCATGTCCAACCAGTACGCGGCGATGCCGTCGATGCACATCGGCTGGTCGGTGTGGTGCGGCATCACCATCGTGATGCTGGCCCGCCCGCTGTGGCTGAAAGTGGTGGGCATCGCCTATCCGGCGCTGACCCTGGTGGTCATCGTCGCCACCGCGAACCACTTCTGGCTGGACGCGGTCGGCGGGCTGATGTGCCTGGCCTTCGGCTTCGCGCTGTCGTACGCCTGGTACGGCACGATGGCGTACCGGCTGCCGCGCCAGGTGCCGGTGCAGCCGGAACTGCGCCCGGTCTGAGGGGGAGGCCGGCCGACGCCGGTCGCCCCGTGCCCGGTGTCCCGGTGCGCGGGCCCCGCCGGCTGCTCTGCGCAGATCTCCGGTGCGCGGGCCGGGCAGCTGGTGCGCTCAGGGCTCCGGTGCCCGTCACGCCCGTGCGGGATCCGCCCGCCGTGCTCTCTTCCGGCCCGTCGTGATCTTTTCGGCCGGTCGCGCCCGTGCCTGGTCCGGGCCGTCGCGCCCATGGCCTGTCCCGGCCGTCACGCCCCGTAGAACAGCTCCTCCACGACACCGCGTGCCCTCCGGGTGATCCGCCGGTAGTCGTCCAGCATCTCGCCGACGTGGCCCGGCTCGTACCCCAGGTAGCGGCCCACCGCCGCGAGCTCCCGCCCGTCGGTGGGGAACGTGTCGCCGGGCCGGCCGCGCACCAGCATCACCGCGTTGCGCACCCGGGCGGCCAGCACCCAGGCCTCGTCCAGGATCTCCGCGTTCTCGGTGACGATGAGCCCGGCGGCGTGCGCGGCGTGCAGTGCCTCGCGGGTGCGGGTGGTGCGCAGGCCCGGCTCGGCCCAGCCGTGCTGCATCTGCAGGAGCTGGACGGTCCACTCGACGTCGGAGAGACCGCCGCGGCCCAGCTTGGTGTGGGTGGTCCGGTCCGCGCCCCGGGGCAGCCGCTCGGACTCCATCCGGGCCTTGAGCCGGCGGATCTCCCGTACGGCGTCCTCGCCGAGGCCCTCGGCCGGGTAGCGCAGCGGGTCGACCAGCTCGATGAACCGCCGGCCCAGGTCCGGATCGCCCGCGACGGGCTCGGCGCGCAGCAGCGCCTGGCTCTCCCAGATCAGCGACCAGCGCCGGTAGTAGGCGGCGTACGAGGCCAGGGTGCGGACCAGCGGACCGGACTTGCCCTCCGGCCGCAGATCGGCGTCGATCAGCAGCGGCGGGTCGGCGGTGGGGAGCTGGAGCAGCCGGCGCATCTCGTTGGCGACGGCGAACGCCGCCTGGGCGGCCTCGTGTTCGTCGACCCCCTCGCGCGGCTCGTGGACGAAGAGCACATCGGCGTCCGAGCCGTAGCTGAGCTCCTGGCCGCCGAAGCGGCCCATGCCGATCACGGCGAACCGGGTGGGCAGCTCGTCGCCCCAGGTGGCGCGGACGGCGGCGCGCAGCGCGCCCGCGATCGTCACCGCGCTGATGGTGCTGATCGCGCCGCCGACCAGGTCCACGGCGCCACTGCCGGTCAGCGAGTAGCCGGCCTCCTGGTCGGCGCCGCCCTCGGTGCCGTAGGAGCCGATGAGGTCGGCCGCGGCGGTGCGGAACAGCTCCCGGCGCCGCACCCCTCGGGCCGCGGCCACCGCCGCCTCGGGCCCGTCGGCACGGCCCACGGCGGCGAGGATCTCCTGTTCCAGGTGCCGGTGGTCGCGGGGGTTGAGGCCCTCCGGGTCGCCGAGCAGGGCGACCGCCTCGGGGGCCCGCAGCAGCAGGTCGGGGGCGAGCCGCCCGGCGGACAGCACCCGGGCGAGGTTCTCCGCCGCCGCCCCTTCGTCCCGCAGCAGCCGCAGGTACCAGGGGGTCCGGCCCAACGCGTCGGACACCTTGCGGAAGTTGAGCAGCCCCGCGTCCGGGTCGGCCGAGTCGGCGAACCAGCCGAGGAGGACGGGCAGCAGGGTGCGCTGGATCGCCGCCTTGCGGGTCACCCCGGAGGCCAGCGCCTCCAAGTGCCGCAGCGCGGCGCCGGGGTCGGCGTAGCCGAGTGCTTCGAGGCGCTGCCGGGCGGCCCGCGGGCTGAGCCGGGCCTCCCCCGGGTCGAGCTGGGCGACCGCGTCGAGCAGCGGCCGGTAGAAGAGCTTCTCGTGCAGCCGCCGCACCTCGCGCGCATGGCGCTTCCACTCCTTGCGGAGGGTGGTGACCGGTTCGGTCCGCAGGCCCAGGGAGCGGCCGAGGCGGCGCAGGTCGGCCTCGTCCTCGGGGACGAGGTGGGTGCGGCGCAGCCGGTACAGCTGGATGCGGTGCTCCATCGAGCGCAGGAAGCGGTACGCGGCGTCGAGCGAGGCGGCGTCCGCGCGCCCCACGTAGCCGCCCGCGGCGAGCGCGGCCAGGGCGTCGAGGGTGGCGCCGCTGCGCAGGGTGGCGTCCGTGCGTCCGTGCACGAGCTGGAGCAGCTGGACGGCGAACTCCACGTCCCGCAGCCCGCCCGGCCCGAGCTTCAGCTCGCGGTCGATCTGCGCCGGGGGGATGTTGTCGACGACGCGGCGGCGCATCTGCTGCACGTCGGGGACGAAGTTCTCCCGCTCGGCGGCCTGCCAGACCAGGGGGTCCACCGCGTCCAGGTACTCCTGGCCCAGCGCCATGTCGCCGGCGACCGGCCGGGCCTTGAGCAGCGCCTGGAACTCCCAGGTCTTGGCCCAGCGCTGGTAGTAGGCGAGGTGGCTGGAGAGGGTGCGGACCAGCGGGCCGTTGCGGCCCTCGGGGCGCAGGTTGGCGTCGACCGGCCAGATGGTGCCCTCGGCGGTGGTGTCGGAGCAGATCCGCATCATGTGGGAGGCGAGCCGGGTGGCGGCCTGCATCGCCTTGGACTCCTCGGCGCCGTCCACCGGCTCGGCGACGAAGATGACGTCCACGTCGGACACGTAGTTGAGCTCGTTGCCGCCGCACTTGCCCATGGCGATCACGGCGAGGCGGCACATCCGGGCGTCGGACGGCTCGTGGGCGTCGGCGATGGCCAGCGCGGCGCGCAGCGTGGCGGTGGCCAGGTCGGCCAGCTCGGCGGCGCTGTCGGCGACGTCGATGGTGCCGCAGACGTCGCGGGCCGCGATGGTGAGCAGGCAGCGCCGGTAGGCGGCGCGGAGGGTGTCGGCGTCCCGGGCCTCGTCCAGCATCCGCTCGAACTCGTCGACGCCGGGGTGCAGGTCGGCGGACTCGTAGGTGACGAGGGCGTGCCAGTCGAGGGGGTGCCGCGACAGGTGGTCGCCGAGCGCCTCGGAGGCGCCCAGCACCCCGAGCAGCCGGTCGCGCAGCGGCTTGGAGCCGATCAGGGTGTCCAGCAGCGTCCGCGTCTCGGTGGGCCCGCCGTTCTCGCCGGAGGCGGCCCGCACCTCGTCCCGCAGGGCCAGCCCCTCGACGAGCCGCACCAGGCCCATCAGCGCCAGGTCGGGGTCGGCGGTGGCACCGAGCGCGTCGAGCAGCACGGGGTCGGTGCTGAAGGCCGAGAACTCGGGGGCGTCGAGCAGCCGCTCCGCCGCCGAGGGGTCGGTGAATCCGTGCCGGAGCAGCCGGGTGAAGGTGCTGCTCCTGCGTCCCTGCGGTACCTGCGCCACCGCCGCCTCCCGTCCCATGGGGGCCGGCCTGCCGCCGGCCCGGCCCCGGCCCGCCTTCCGCGCCCGGTCGCTCCCGGGGGCTCCCAGGTGCTCCCGGCGGGTGCGGTCACGGGCACCCTCGCCCGCACCGCCGCCCGCGCCGTCGTGCCCGTGTCCCGTGCGGAACCCGGACGGGACCGGTCACGAGCCTAACCGCCCGGACCCGTCCGGCGCGGCCCGCCCGGCGGGTGTCCGGGGCGGTGTTCCCAGCATATTTCGACGTGCGGGGGTTCCATGATCGATCACCGTGCGGGAGGGCTCGTCCGGTGGGGAGCCGGGGGCGGGGAGTGGGGGTGAAGGTGTCGGGGTGGGGAGGCCGGGGTGGGGAGGCCGGGGACGGGCGCGCCGAAGGCCGGACGGCGGACGAGGAGGGCCGGGGGCCGAATGCCGACGGGGCGGAGGGCCGGTGTGTGCGGGTGCTCACGGCTCCAGGAGAAGCCGTGAGCACCACCCCGGGAGGGGAGGTGATGCGGGGCTACGGACCTCCGGAGCCCGTCACCGGCCGAGAGGCGCGGACCGCTGCGGCGTCACCGATGCCTGGCGGCGACGGCCTCCCGCGCCCCGGTCATCCGGGCCTCCGACGCCGACCGGTGGCGTCCTCGGGAATGCTGCCGATCGTGCACCAGGCAGTGCTCGTCGGCCCACCGCCGAACCGCTCCTGCATGTGCCTCGGCACCTTCGGCGACATGTCCGTTCCCCTCGTCGGCTGCTGTTCGAGCCCAGTCAACGCCCTGAAGTCGCAAGCCGGAAAGCCACCGGAGGCCCGTTCATGCCCGCCACCCCCTCCGGAAACGGCATTCCGCGCAATACAACCGGAAGCAAGTGCAAGCAGAACTGTCGCCCGCCACATCTCTTTCCGGCAACAGCGGACATGCCGACCCGTGTGTCGGACAATACTGAGAGCAAGGAACGGGGGGCGGAGAGTTGATGCCGGAAACCGAGCAGGCGCGGGCTTTCCTCTGGAAGTTGCAGGCACGGGTGGCCGAGGCGCGCGGCTGGGCGCCGCCTCAGCAGAACGACGCGTTCATGCGCAGCATCGCGAAGGGCGTCATGCCCGGCGCGACCGAGGAGCAACTGGACGCCATCATCGCGTCGTCGAACCAGATCCCGGAGCACTGGCCCCGGAGAGGCCCCCATGAGGACATGGGCGGCTACTGGCTGATCCATACGCTCGCCGACACGCTGGAGCGCCATATCCGGCCGCCCTTCGTCCGGCCGACGCTGGGCACCCTCGTCACCGGCGAGATCAATGCCGTCACACTCCTCGTCCCCGGTTCCGACGCGCATCTCGTGGTCTTCGAGGATCAACTCCTCAACTTCGCCAACCTGTTCAGCAAAGCCGTGGCCCTGGCCATGCCGTTCGAAGGTGGCGACGACGGGATGCTGCGCTTCTCCGTCGACATGGACGAGGTCCATCGCCACCTCCGGGAATCCCCGGAGGCGCTGGAGCGCTTCCGCGAGGTCGTGTTCGCCTATCTGCTGCACGGCGAGCCGGGAAGCGCTCCGCAGTACTTCGCGTCGCCCCAGGTCAGCGGGCTCGCCTCGATCCTCCGCAACGGGCTGGAACTCTTCGTCCTGGGCCACGAATACGGCCATGTCCTGGACGGCCACCTGGCCGACGGCACCGCGTCGCGGCGGCTGCTGGGGACCTCGGGCCCCGACGTGGCAGAAGCCACCTGGAGCTGGGAGAAGGAACACATCGCCGATCTGATCGGCTGGAATCTCTCCATGTCCGCGATGAATGAGCAGCGATACGACCTCGCCCTCAGCCATGCGGGGGTCGAATTGTTCTTCTCGGCCTATGAAGTCCTGAACCGGGCGCTGTCCCTGCTCATGCGCGGGACGGACACCGTCGGCACGTCCACCACGCACCCGCCGGCCAGTGACCGGCGGGAACTCCTGCGCATCAACCTCCAGCAGAGCGTGCCGGAGCACGCCGAATCGGCCATCGGCCTGGCCAACGGCATCCAGGAAATCGTGGACACCATGTGGAAGAGCACCGCTCCCCTGGTCCTGGAGATGCACCGCGGGGGCCGGCGTCCGGACGTCCGCTGGCTCTGACGGCGGTCCCCGCAGCGAACCGGGCGTCACGCCCGACACACATCCGGCCGCACAGGCACACGACCGATGCCACAACGGCCCCGGACCGGGGCCGAAAGCCGCTGAACAGGGGGGCGGAACATTGACGCATGAGCCGGACCGCGCACGGAACTTTCTCTGGAAACTCCAGGCGACGATTGCCGAGGCCCGGGGCGACGGCCCGGCAGAGCACGAGCACTCCGATGAGGCCCTGCGGACCATGGCCCGGGGCATCGTCCCGCATGCGACCGAGGAGGAACTGGACGCCGTCATCGCGGCGGCCCGTCACATTCCGGATCACTGGCCTCCGCTCGGCCCGCACGAGACGTGGGAGTGGTACCACCTGATCCACTCCCTCGCGGACACTCTGGAACGTCACGTTCCGTCGCCCTTCACCCGGCCCATGCTGGGCACGCTGGCCACCGGCGAGATCAACGCCATCACGATTCTCGTCCCCGACACCGACGCGCATCTCGTGGTCTTCGAGGATCAACTCCTCAACTTCGCCAACCTGTTCAGCAAGGCCGTGGCCCTGGCCATCCCGTTCGAAGAGGCGGAGGACGGGATGCTGAGGTTCTCCCACGACATCGACAGCGTGCGGCGCCACCTCCGGGACTCCCCCGCGGCCCTGCAGCGGTTCCGCGAAGTCGTCCTCGCCTACGTGCTGCGCGGCTCGCCGGGGGCCGCGCCGCAGTACTTCGTCCCGCCCGAGCTCAACCCCCTGGCCTCGACACTCCGCAACGGGCTGGAACTCTTCGTCCTGGGCCACGAGTACGGCCATGTCGCCGACGGCCATCTCGCCGACGGCACCGCTCCCCGGCGGCTGCTGGGCACCGCGGGGCCCGCCGTGTCGGAGGCCACCTGGAGCTGGGAGAAGGAGTTCGTCGCCGATCTGATCGGCTGGTCCCTGTCGGTGTCGGCGATGGTGGAGAAGCGCCACGACGTCGCGCTCAGCCACGCCGGCGTCGAGCTGTTCTTCTCCGCCTACGAGGTGCTGAACCGGGCATTGTCCCTGCTCATCCGCGGGGAGGACACCGTCGGGACGGCCACCACGCACCCGCCGGCCAGTGACCGGCGCAAGCTGCTGCGCATGAACCTCCAGCAGAACGCCGAGGAGCACGCCGAGTCGGCGATCATGCTGGGCACAGGGATCCAGGACATCGTGAACCTGCTGTGGGAGAACACCGCCCCGGCGGTCCTGGAGCTGCACCGCCGGGGTGCACAGCCGGACGCCCGCTGGCTGTGACGGCCTGGCCGGGGCGGGGCGTCTTCGACGTCTCCCCGAACGTCCCCGCTACGGGCAGCTCTTCACCGGCTTCGCCGAGGCGACCCGCGGCATGGGGACTTTCCGCTCCACGCCCTGGACCCGTACCCGCACGCCCTTCTTGGCGTCCCAGCCCACCAACGGGCCGCAAAGCACCGTGCCCCGGGTGTCGACGACCCGGAATCCGGCCTTGTCCGCCCGGCTGCCGTACCAGGTGAGCCCGACACCCGCGGCCACCACCGCGAGCGCCGTGAACCCGGCGACGATCGCCCGGCGCAGATCCGTGACCGCGCGGCGCACACTGAGCCGCTGACGGGTGAGCAGTTCCTCCAGCGAGCTCTCCGCCACCCGACGCCGGGGCAGTCCGAAGGCGGCCCGCATGGCCCAGAACGCGCCCGCCGCGGACAGCAGCAGGCCGGTGAGCAGCAGCAACCCCACGGCGCCGCGCGACCAGCCGGTCAGTGTGTGCACCTGGTCCGGTCCCTTGACCACGCCGACGGACGTCAGCAGGGCGAGCAGCGCGGCGAGACCGTTGCGCCAGCTCTCCGCCTGTGCGCGGACCCGGGTCAGCTCGTCCTCCAGCAGCCGGCGGGCCTCGTCGGCCCGGAGCCGGCTGGCGGGCGTACTGGGTATCCCGGGCGTGACCCGGATCGCCATGTCACACGCCCCATTCGACGTGCAGCACCCAGGAGGCGCCGCAGCCCTTGCGCTCCCCCGTCTCGTCGTGGTCGGTGCGGCAGCCGCAGATCACCTCGACCTGCCGCGCACCCTGCTGGGCGGTGGCCCGGTACAGCGCCCGGGACAGCAGGCCACGGCGGAGTCCGCCCCCGGACATGATGGCGCTGGAGTAGGCGACGAGCCGCTCGGAGAACACACTCGGGTGCCCGCAGCGGGGGCAGGGCCCGCTCACCACGATCACCTCGGGAGTCCGCTCGTCCGGGTGCAGGCTCACCGCCGCCGTACCGGCCGCCACCCGGTTCCACTCCGGGTCCGACGTCTCCCGGTAGGGCAGTTCCTGACCCTCGGGATCCGACGACTCTTGGTTCGATGACTCCTGGCCCGACGACGCGGGATTCGACGACTGCGCGTCCGACGCCCCCTGGTCCGGCAGTTCCTGATCCTCCGACACCGTTCCTCCCCCTGTGCCGCGAGGCACCCCCCGTGCCCCTGACGTTCCAACATAACGCAGCGGAACGGCCCGGACACAGGGGTCGCGCTGGACTTCCCGCAGGTCGCCCCGGGCTCACGCCGGACTCCGGATCCGGGACCGGAGAGCGGTTCACCGGCAAGCGGCTCACCGGCGAAACGCCTCCGGGCCGACGGCATTCCGCCATCGGCCCGGATCAGCGGTCAGCGGTCAGCGCGTACGCACCGGCCCGCGCTCAGAGCACCGGCAGGTTCTTCCGCAGCTCGAACGCCGTGACCTCGGAGCGGTACTCCTCCCACTCCTGCTTCTTGTTGCGCAGGAAGAAGTCGAAGACGTGCTCGCCCAGTGTCTCCGCGACGAGTTCGCTGCGCTCCATCAGCGAGATGGCCTCGCCCAGGTTCTGCGGCAACGGCTCGATGCCCATGGCGCGGCGCTCCGCGTCGCTCAGCGCCCACACGTCGTCGTCCGCGCCCGCCGGCAGCTCGTAGTCCTCCTCGATGCCCTTGAGCCCGGCGGCGAGCAGCACCGCGTACGCCAGGTAGGGGTTGGCGCCGGAGTCCAGGGAGCGGACCTCGACCCGGGTGGAGACCGTCTTGCCCGGCTTGTACATGGGCACGCGGATGAGGGCCGAGCGGTTGTTGTGGCCCCAGCAGATGTACGAGGGGGCCTCGCCGCCCGCGCCCGCGGTGCGCTGCGAGCCGCCCCAGATGCGCTTGTAGGAGTTCACCCACTGGTTGGTGACGGCCGCGATCTCGCCCGCGTGCCGCAGCAGGCCCGCGATGAAGGACTTGCCGACCTTCGAGAGCTGGTACTCGGCGCCGGACTCGTGGAAAGCGTTGCGGTCGCCCTCGAACAGCGACAGATGGGTGTGCATGCCGGAGCCGGGGAACTCCGAGAACGGCTTCGGCATGAAGGTGGCCTGCACGCCCTGTTCCAGCGCGACCTGCTTCATGATCAGCCGGAACGTCATGATGTTGTCGGCCGTGGACAGGGCGTCCGCGTACCGCAGGTCGATCTCCTGCTGTCCGGGCGCGCCCTCGTGGTGGGAGAACTCCACGGAGATCCCCATGGACTCGAGCATGGTGATCGCCTGTCGGCGGAAGTCCATGCCGACGTTCTGCGGGGTGTGGTCGAAGTAGCCGGAGGAGTCCGCCGGGATCGGCCGCCGTCCGTCCACCGGCTTGTCCTTGAGCAGGAAGAACTCGATCTCGGGGTGGGTGTAGAAGGTGAAGCCGAGGTCGGAGGTCTTCGCCAGGATCCGCTTGAGGACGTAGCGGGGGTCCGCGTACGACGGTGAGCCGTCCGGCATCAGGATGTCGCAGAACATCCGGGCCGTGCCGGGGGCCTCGGCGCGCCAGGGCAGGATCTGGAAGGTGGCCGGATCGGGCTTGGCGATCATGTCCGATTCGTAGACCCGGGCGAAGCCCTCGATCGCGGAACCGTCGAAGCCGATGCCCTCGTCGAAGGCCTGCTCCAGTTCGGCGGGGGCCACGGCGACCGACTTGAGGAACCCGAGCACATCGGTGAACCACAGGCGTACGAAGCGGATGTCGCGCTCTTCGAGCGTGCGGAGCACGAACTCCTGCTGCTTGTCCATCGCTACTTCCTTGCAGGTCGGACGGCCTGTTCAGCACCGCCGGCGGTCACATCGCGGGGCCACCATCAGTATCACCGGGGGCGGTTTCCAGCAGGTTACGCGTCCGGGCGGAAGGCCGTGCAATCCGGCTGCGACGCCTCCCCGCCGCGGATCCCGCGGTCCGGCCCCTGCCCCACCCGACCGTACCCGGCGTCCCCCTGTACCCCGTCCGACAAGCTGTGCCCGAGGACCTAGGGCAGGCCCCTGCCCAGCACGGCCCTCGCCACGGCCGCCGGATCGTCGAGCATCAGTTGGTGGCCGGCCGGGGCGGACAGCCGGAACTCCGCGCCGAGGAGTGCGGCGAGCCGGCGCTGCTGGTCGAGCCAGCGCAGCTCGTGGGGGGACTCGCTCGCGTCGTACGCGGCGAGCACGGTGACGGGAACGGGCGGCAGCGGGTGGCGGGCGCGCAGCGCGACGGTCTCGGTCACCAGGTCGCGGTAGGTGGCGTTCTCCAGCAGCACGGTGTGCAGGGTCCGGCTGGTGCCGTAGCAGCGGCGGACCAGCTTGTCCGGTACGGGGTCGTGGTGGCGGACGGTCGCCGTGCGGACGGTGAGGCGGCGGGCGGTGCCGGCCAGCAGCCGGGGCAGGCCGGCGGCGGAGAGCGCGGCGCCCAGGGCGCGGGCGGCCCCGATGCGCAGCCCGGCGGGGAAGGGGGACGGGCCGTCCTCCACGACGCTGCTCTCCACCAGGACCAGGCCCGCCGTCCGCTCCGGGTGGAGCCGGGCGAAGGCCTCGGCGTGGAAGCCGGCCAGCGAGTGCCCGACGATCTCGCAGCGTCCGGTCAGGCCGAGCGCGGCGAGGACGTGCCGGATCCGGGCGGCCTCGCCCGCGGCGGTCGGGACCCGCACCGCGGGGGCGCTCAGCCCGAGGCCCGGGCGGTCGAAGCGGACCACGGTGCGGTACGGCGCGAGGAGCGGGACGACCTCGTCCCAGTCGAACCACGGGCTGCCGAGTCCGCCGGTCAGCACGGTGACCGGGCCCGACCCCTCGCACAGCACATGGGTGGGCAGGCCGTCGATGCGCAGCATCCGCCCGGGGATGCCGGGGCGGGTCACCCGGCGCGCTCCCGCCCGGCGAGCGCGGACGCCAGCAGAACGGTCCAGACGGCGATGAGCAGCACCTGCAGCCGCTGGCCGGCGCCCAGGAACCACGGTCCGCGGCCGGCCTCCACCGCGGCGACGGCCACCAGCGTCCACAGGCTGGCGAGGAGTTCGACCGCGACGAGATGCGGGCCGAAGCGGGCCACCGGCGCCCACCGCCCGTAGCGGCGGGCGGCGACGGTCAGGGCCACCAGGGCGACGAGCGCCCCGCCTATCGCGACCGAGCTGCTGACGGTGTGTGCCACGTGGGTGAAGGGCACCAGTCCGGCGCGCTCCCGTGCCGCGCAGCCGGGGTCGTCGATCGGCGCGCAGCTGAGCGGGAGGCGCGAGTCGACGGCGGTGGCGGCGCCGAAGACGGCCATGCCGGCCCAGCCGGCCATGGTCCACCGCGGCCCGCGGTCCCCCTGGAGCAGCGCGGTGACGGCGGCGGCGAGGAACAGCAGCCCGGCGATCAGATCGGTGGTCCGGAACAGCGCGCCTAGCGGCTGGTCGGTCGCCGCGAGCTCGCTGACGTAGGTCTCCGCGGGGTCGAGGCCGGTGGCCAGGACCACCTCCAGCGTCCAGGCCGTGTAGGTGACAGCTCCGAGGGCGAGCAGGGCGGCGATGAGGCGCGAGGCACGGGACATAGTGGACGCCATGCTATTGCCGCAGCTCAACGACGTCGTTCCGAGGGTGCGGACGGCGGGACTCCGCAGCGTGGCCCCTGCTCGGTGAGGTTCCCCACCCTGATCGCGTCAGAAAGACGATTACACTGACGGGGTGCCTCAACTTCGTCTCGCCCTGAATCAGATCGACTCGACCGTCGGCGATCTCGCCGGGAACGCCGAGACGATCGTCCACTGGACCCGGCACTCCGCCGAGCAGGGGGCCCACCTCGTGGCCTTCCCGGAGATGGCGCTGACCGGCTACCCCGTCGAGGACCTCGCGCTGCGCTCCTCCTTCGTCGAGGCGTCGCGCGCCGCGCTGCGTGCGCTGGCGGCCCGGCTCGCGGACGAGGGGCTCGGTGAACTCCCGGTCGTGGTCGGCTATCTGGACCGGGCCGGCAGGGCCCAGCCGCGCTACGGCCAGCCGGCCGGTGCCCCGCAGAACGGGGCGGCGGTGCTGCACCGCGGCGAGGTCGCGCTGACCTTCGCCAAGCACCACCTGCCCAACTACGGCGTCTTCGACGAGTTCCGGTACTTCGTCCCCGGCGACTCCCTGCCCGTCGTCCGGGTCCACGGCGTCGATGTGGCGCTGGCCATCTGCGAGGACCTGTGGCAGGACGGCGGCCGTGTCCCGGGCGCCCGCTCCGCCGGCGCCGGGCTGCTGCTCTCCATCAACGCCTCGCCGTACGAGCGGGAGAAGGACGACACCCGCCTGGAGCTGGTGCGCAAGCGCGCACAGGAGGCGGGCTGCACGACCGCCTACCTGGCGATGATCGGCGGCCAGGACGAGCTGGTCTTCGACGGCGACTCCATCGTGGTGGCACCCGACGGCGACGTGATCGCCCGCGCCCCCCAGTTCGCCGAGGGCTGCGTGGTGCTGGACCTGGACCTGCCGGCGGCGGCCCCCGTGCCCCCGTCGGGCACCGTCGACGACGGCCTGCGCATCGAGCACGTCACACTCTCCGCGGACCCGCTCCCCGCCTACGAGCCGGAGCTGGCCGGCGGTTACGCCGACCGGCTGGACGACGCGGAGGAGGTGTACTCGGCCCTGGTCGTCGGCCTGCGGGCGTACGCGGCCAAGAACGGCTTCCGCAGCGTCCTCATCGGCCTGTCCGGCGGCATCGACTCGGCGCTCGTCGCGGCCATCGCCTGCGACGCCCTCGGCGCGCAGAACGTGTACGGCGTCTCCATGCCCTCGCGCTACTCCTCCGAGCACTCCAAGGACGACGCCGCCGACCTCGCCCGCCGCACCGGGCTGAACTACCGCACGGTGCCGATCGGCCCGATGTTCGACAGCTACATGACGGCCCTGGGCCTCACCGGCCTCGCCGAGGAGAACCTGCAGTCGCGGCTGCGCGGCACCACGCTGATGGCCATCTCCAACCAGGAGGGCCACATCGTCCTCGCCCCGGGCAACAAGTCCGAGCTGGCCTGCGGCTATTCCACGCTGTACGGCGACTCGGTCGGCGCCTACGGCCCGATCAAGGACGTCTACAAGACCCTGGTCTTCCGCCTGGCCACGTGGCGCAACCAGGCCGCCGAGGAGCGCGGGCAGACGCCCCCCATCCCGGAGAACTCGATCACCAAGCCGCCGAGCGCCGAGCTCCGGCCGGGCCAGGTCGACACGGACTCCCTGCCCGACTACGACATCCTCGACCAGATCCTGGAACGGTACGTGGACCGCGACCAGGGCCGCGCGGAGATCGTGGCCGCGGGCTTCGACCCCGACCTCGTGACCCGGATCCTGCGCCTGGTCGACACGGCCGAGTACAAGCGCCGCCAGTACCCGCCGGGCACGAAGATCTCGGCGAAAGGTTTCGGCAAGGACCGCCGCCTCCCGATCACCAACCGCTGGCGCGAACAGGGCTGACACCCGACCACCACACACGGGAAAGCCCGGCATTTCCGAGGAGTCTCGGAAATGCCGGGCTTTCCCGTCCCGCCACCCAGCCGACAGCCATCGGGGGCACAGAACCGGAACAGACCGTCACGGACCAAGGAGGCCGCAGCGGGGAGGACTCCAGCGGACGCCCACCGCACCGGACACCGGCGTCCACCGATGGACGACCACCGGCGTGAGGGGGACGGGGCCGCAGGGGTGGGGGGTTCCGGAAGCTGCCGTGTATTTGTGGCCCGCCAGGGCCGTAAATATACGTTCCGGAACCCCCCACCCCGGAGGCCCCGGCACCCGCCCACGCACCCGACCGGGCGCACCCCAACGCCCACGCCGAACCGCCCCGAACCGCTCAGAACCGCACCCCGCACCCACAGGCCTCCCGGTCGGCGGCCCGACCGGCCCGGAAGCCGGAACCCGCTCAGCCGAGCCCGAACCCGAACCCGGGCCCGGCCCCGACCCCCCTCACCCGACCCACTCCGTCCGCACCGGATCCGAACTGCGAGCCACCACCCGCGACCTCCCGGAAGCCCCGGAAGCCCCGGAAGCCCCACCATCCCGGTCGAGCACCCCCGCAACCGCCGCGATCCCCAGCCCCAGAACGGCGAGCACCGCCCCGACCAGGGTCGGTGACGTCCACCCCCACCCCGCCGCGATCGCCGCACCGCCGAGCCACGCCCCGCCCGCGTTCGCCAGGTTGAACGCCGAGTGGTTGGAGGCCGAGGCCAGCGTGGGAGCCTGCTGGGCCTTGTTCATGACGAGCATCTGCAGCGGGGTCGTCGTCATGAAGCCGACCGCCCCGAGCAGCACCACGGTCACGAGCGCCGCCCACGTCACATGAACCGTGAAGTCGAAGACGACCAGGATCACGGCCAGGGCGCCGAGCGACCCGTAGAGGGTGGGCCGCAGCGCCCGGTCGGTCAGCGGCCCGGCGACGAGCGCGCCCAGCGTCATCCCGGTGCCGAACAGCGCCAGCACCACCGTCACCGACGTCTCGGCGAGCCCGGTGACCTCGGTCATCATCGAGGCCAGGTAGCTGTAGACGGCGAAGACCCCGGCGAACCCGAAGACGGCGGTCAGCAGCCCGAGCAGCACCTGCCGGTTGCCGAGGGCGCGCAGCTCGCGCCCGAGACCGGCCCGCTCGTCGAGCGGCATGTGCGGGACGAGCCGGGCGAGCGCGGCCATCGCCAGCACCCCGATGCCCGTCACCACCAGGAACGTCGCCCGCCACCCGAGCTGCTGTCCGAGCAGGGTGCCGACGGGTACGCCGACGATGTTGGCGACGGTGAGCCCCAGGAACATCGTGGCGACCGCCCGCGCCTGTCGCCCCTCGTCCACCAGCCGGGCGGCGACCACCGCTCCGACGCCGAAGAACGCCCCGTGCGGCAGCCCGGCGAGGACCCGCCCGGCGGCCAGCAGCCCGAAGGTCGGGGCGAGCGCGGACGCCAGGTTGCCCACCGTGAACAGGCCCATGAGCAGGACGAGCATCCGCTTGCGCGGGATCCGGGAGCCGAGCGCGGTCAGGAGCGGGGCGCCGACGACGACGCCGATGGCGTAGGCGGAGACGAGGTAGCCGGCGGTGGGCACGGAGGTGCCCAGGTCGTTCGCGACGTTGGGCAGCAGGCCCATCATCACGAACTCGGTGGTGCCGATACCGAAGGCGCTGATCGCGAGAGCGAGCAAGGCCAGGGGCATGGAGAAACCTTTCGGGGGTTGCGCGCGGGACGGCGGGGACGGGGCAGGGGGACGGGAAGTGTTTCGTAAGTTCGCCTACGAAACAAAGTCTCCCAGTCCGATGATTCCGGCCCGTGAACTCCGCTTTGCGAACAGGCCAAACCTCCCCGCCGCCGCGCCCGCGGCAGCGGAGGCTCCCCCGCGACCGCCCCGGCGTCGGCCCGCACCGGCCCCCACCTCGGAACACGCGGGATACGCGGGACCGGCGGCCGCCCGCCCGCACCACAGCTCACCCGGTCCGCACCGCGCCCCCGGTCAGCACCCGGTAGCGCACCGGACCGTCACGGAGTGGGCGGTCTCACATCGGGCCGTCACTGGCCGGGCGGCCCGAAGTACGCGGCTCCACGGGGCCCGCGCACCCCCGATCCGTCCGACCCGCGCAGGACACCCGCGCAGGACACCCCCTCCGGACGCCCCTACAGCTCGACCGAGGCCGCCAGCGGCAGATGGTCGCTGCCGGTCGCCGGCATGGACCACGAGGACACCGGCTCGACACCGCGCACCATGATCTGGTCGATCCGCGCCATCGGGAACCCGGCGGGCCAGCTGAAGCCGAACCCGTCGCCCGACGCGCCCTGCGTGGAACGCATCTGGGAGGTGACGGGGGCCAGAGAGCGGTCGTTCATGGTGCCGTTGAGGTCGCCGAGGAGTACCACCTTGTCCAGGCTCTCACCCGCGATGGCGTTGCCCAGAGCCGCCGCGCTGCCATCCCGCTGACCTGCGGTGAAACCCGCGTTGAACTTGACCCGGACGGAGGGCAGATGGGCGACGTAGACGGCGACGTCCCCCTTCGGGGTCTGCACGGTGCCGCGCAGCGCCCGCGTCCAGCCCAGCTTGATGTCGACCGGGCGGACGTCATTGAGCGGGTACTTGCTCCACACCCCGACGGTGCCCTGTACGGAGTGGTACTTGTACGTGCCCCCGAGCGCCTTGCGGTACGTCGGCAGGGCCTCGCCCGTCAGTTCCTCCAGCGCGACGACGTCGGCCCCGGAGTCGACGACGTTGGCCGCGGTGCCCTGCGGATCGGCGTTCTCCGCGTTCACGTTGTGGGTGGCAACCGTCAGGTCGCCCTTGGCGTCGGACTTGCCGCCGACGAGGCCGCCGAACATGTTCAGCCACACCGCGGCCAGGGCCGCGAGCGCGACGAGCGCGGTCGCCGACCGGCGCAGCAGAGCGGCCACCAGCAGCAGCGGGACGAAAAGTCCCAGCCACGGCAGGAACGTCTCCAGCAGGCTGCCGAGGTTGCCGACGGTGTTGGGGACCTCGGAGTGGAAGGCCAGCACGCCGGTGACCAGCAGGGTGAACGCCGCGAGGAAAATGCCGCGGCGCCAGATTCCCGGACCGTGCCAGCCGCGGAACAGGCGTCGGGCCCGGGATCCGGTCCGCTCGGAGCCCGAGCTGCCGTGCCCCGTATCCGTCGTGTACGCCTGCGTCATGTGCCGTTCCTCGCTTGCTTCGCGCCGCTCTCCGCCTACGCACCATAGGCGATGACCAGTGGGTTCCTTGCCGCCCGGGGTGCCGGTTCTCCCACGATGACGATCGCTTCCGGGTGGTGGGTTCCGGTCGGCCGCAGGTGTGGGGGCCCTGTGACAGAACCTGGACAAACACCGAGGTGCGACAGGCCCGTTCCCGGTCGCCGGGGCCGCGGCGGGGCGCGGGCGGCGGACCGGTGCCGGAGCCCGGCGGACCGTCCTGGAACTGCTGCCCGGAACGGCGGTTTTCAGCCCTCCCCGTGACGGGCCGGTCCGGGGTCACCACGGTCGCGGTGGTGGGGCGGCCCGGTCGGCTGCGGGCCGTCCCGCACCGGTCCCGGGCGCACATCCGGTCCAGCCGGTGGGCGCACACCCGGTCCGCCCGGCGGGCGCACACCGTCGAGAACGGTGTCCACGATCTGCTCGGGCAGGCCCGGGGGCAGTTCCTTCCAGTCCTGCAGCACGACCCGGGCGAGCATCGGCCCGACGAAGAGATCGGCGAGGACGTCGAGGTCAACGTCGTCGCGCACCTCGCCGGAGGCGGTCCCGCGCCGCAGTACGGCGAGCACGGCGGCACGCCGCTGCTCGACGACCGTTTCGTGGTACTTCTTCCACAGCGCCGGGTGCGCCCGCACCTCGGCGACCACCGCCCGCAGCACCGCGGAGGAGCGTTTGGCGAGTCCGCGCCGCCGCAGGAACTCCAGGGTGACCACCAGGTCGTCGCGGACCGAGACCCCCGCGGGCTCGGGGGTGTGCAGGTCGAGGGAGCGCAGCACGTCGAGCAGCAGGGCCTCCTTGCCCGGCCAGCGCCGGTAGACGGTGGCCTTGCCGACGCCCGCCTCCCGGGCGATCCGCTCCATGGACAGTTCGCCGACGGTGACGCCCTCCTCCAGGAGGCGGAGAACCGCTTCGACGATCGCGGTCCCGGCGGCCGCGTTCCGCGGGCGCCCGCGCCGCTCGGCGGCCTCCGGCCCCGCCCCGGAGTCCGGACCACCCGCCCCGCGCCCCTCGGCGGACCGGGCCCGGGCCCCGGCCCCGACCGCTCCCCCGACCGCGGCCCGGCCCGTCACCGGTCCGCCCTCGCGGCACCGGTCCCCGTGTCCGAAGCGGCCCCCTGCGCACCGGCCCCGGCCCGCGGGCCGTCCGGCGGCGGGGTGCGTCCGGGCAGGTAGCGCGCCACGACGGCCGCGCCGAGCAGGGCGGCCCCGGACGCCCCGAGGGCAGTGGTGTGCATGGCGTGGAGGAAGGCGTCATGGGCCGGCTGCACCAGGGCGCGGCCCTGCGGCCCCATGCGTTCGACGGCCGCGAGGGTCGCCTCGATGGACTCGCCCGCGGCGTGCCGCATCCCGGGCGGCAGCACCCGGAGCCGGTCCTCGATGCCCGCCCGGTAGCCGGTGGACAGCACCGAGCCGAGCACCGCCACCCCGAGGGCGCCGCCGACCTGCCGGAACGTGTTGTTGATGGCCGAGCCGGAGCCCGCCTTCTCCCGCGGCAGCGCCTGCATGATCGAGGTGGTGACGGGCGGCATGGTGTGGGCCATCCCGATGCCCTGGACGAAGAAGAGCACCTCCAGGACCCAGATCGGGGTGTGCTGGCCGAGCAGGGTGAATCCGGCCAGGGCCAGGGCCACGAGCAGCAGGCCGCCGGTGCACACCACCCGCGGCCCGTACCGCTCGACGATCAGCCGGGCCCGGGGCGCGAAGACCAGCTGGGTGGCGGCGAGAGGCAGGATCAGGACGCCGGTCTGGAGGGGGCTGTAGCCGCGCACGCTCTGGGTGTAGAAGACGCTGAAGAAGGTGACGCCCATCAGCGCGAAGAAGACCAGCGAGACGGCCGCCACGGCCGCCGAGAAGGCCGGTTTCCGGAAGTAGGCCATGTCGAAGGCCGGATGGTCGCTGCGTTTCTCGTGCACGACGAATCCGGTCAGGACGGCGGCCCCGGCGCCGACCGCGCCGAGCACCCGGAGGTCGCCGAAGTCGGCGAGCTGGCCGCCGCGGATGATGCCGTACACCAGCAGGACGAGGCCGACGATGGAGAGCAGGACGCCCAGCGGGTCGAGGGCGCCGGGCTCGGGGTCCCGGGATTCGGGGACGAACAGCAGCATGCCGATCAGGCCCAGGGCGACGACGGGCACGTTGACCAGGAAGACCGAGCCCCACCAGAAGTGTTCGAGCAGCAGGCCGCCGGTGATCGGGCCGATCGCGATGGCGATGCCGACGCCGCCGACCCAGAAGCCGATGGCCCGGGGCTGCTCCTCGGGTTCGAAGACGTTCATCAGGATGGCGAGGGTGGCGGGCATGACGAAGGCCCCGCCGAGCCCCATCAAGGCCCGGAAGGCGATGAGCTGTCCGGGTGAATCGGACACCGCGGCGAGCACCGAGCCGGTGCCGAAGACGGCCATGCCGTAGAGCAGGACCTTCTTGCGGCCGAGCCGGTCGCCGAGCAGGCCCGCGGTGAAGAGGAGGCCGGCGAAGACCAGCGTGTAGGCGTTGATGGCCCACTCCAGCTGGCTCTGGGTGGCGCCCAGCCCGTGCGGGGGCGGGGTGGAGATCGTCTTCATCGCCACATTCAGGATCGAGTGATCCAGCACCACGATGAGCAGGCTGAACATCAGCACGGCCAGGATCAGCCAGCGGCGGCGGTGGACGTCCTCGGGAACGCCGCGGGGGGCGGTGGCGCCGATGGAATTCGCCATGTTCAGCACATTACGGGACCTTTCGATACGGCGCCGTTCCGTATCGGAATGACGTCCGCCGGGCCCGGGCCCCCGCGGCCGTCCGGCACACCCACCGGCACCGGCCCGGAAGCGGCCGGGGAACGGCTCCGCGGAGGCGCGGCACCGTCTCCGGAAGGGCCTTTCTCCGGTGGGGCCTGGCTCCGGACGCGGAGAGGCCCGGGAACACCCCGGGAGAGCCCCCGGAGGGAGCCGGCGAGGGCCGGAACGAGGCGCGGGCCACAGCTGTCCGCGTCCTCTTTTCCGGCGGGGCCCCAGGTGCCACCATGGAGCTGGTCCGGGGACGCCGTCAGGGCGCCTCGAGATGACGAAGGAGCCGTTGCCATGACGCACGTTTCGCCTGCCCCGAAACAGCCCTCTTCCGGCGCCGCCCCCGGCGCGGACAGCAGCAAGGCCCTGTACGGGGGCACCGGCACCCGGCGGATCACCGTCCGCGACATCGCCGCCGCCAAGCACCGCGGCGAGAAGTGGCCCATGCTCACCGCCTACGACGCGATGACCGCCGCCGTCTTCGACGAGTCCGGCATCCCGGTGATGCTGGTCGGCGACTCGATGGGCAACTGTCACCTCGGCTACGAGTCCACCGTCCCGGTGACGATGGACGAGATCACGATGCTCTCCGCCGCGGTGGTCCGCGGCACCAGCCGGGCGCTGATCGTCGGCGACCTGCCGTTCGGGTCGTACCAGGAGGGCGCGGTACAGGCCCTGCGGAACGCCACCCGGCTGGTGAAGGACGCCGGGGTCGGCGCCGTGAAGCTGGAGGGCGGCGAGCGCTCGGCGCACCAGATCGAGCTGCTCGTCCAGTCCGGCATCCCGGTGATGGCGCACATCGGGCTCACCCCGCAGTCGGTCAACGCCTACGGCGGCTACCCGGTGCAGGGCCGCGGCGAGGAGGCCGCCCAGCAGCTCCGCCGGGACGCCAAGGCGGTGCAGGACGCGGGCGCCTTCGCGGTGGTCCTGGAGCTCGTGCCGTCCGAGCTGGCCGCCGAGGTCACCCGGTCGCTGCACATCCCCACCGTCGGCATCGGCGCGGGCCCGGAGTGCGACGCGCAGGTGCTGGTGTGGACGGACATGGCCGGCATGACGGCGGGCCGGGTGCCCCGGTTCGTCAAGCAGTACGCGCAGCTGCGCGAGGTTCTGGGCGGCGCCGCCAAGGCGTTCGCGGAGGACGTCGTCGGCGGCGCGTACCCGGCCGCCGAGCACAGCTTCCACTGATCCTCCCGCCCGGCCGTCCGCTCCCCCGCCGGAGCCGGGCGGCCGGGCGCCGAGCCGCCACCGAGCGGGGGATCCGCCCGGCGCCGAGCCGCTGCCGTACGCAGCGCCGCGGCGGACGGGGCCGCACGGCCCCTCCCCCGGCCGACAGCCTGCCGATCTCCCCCGTCGGCGGGCTGTCGGCGCCGGCGCCGGTCGTCGTGAACGGCGGCGCCCGCCCGTCGGCCGGCCGCCGACGGGCCTTCGACAGGCCTGTCGTGAGGCTGTCGGTACCGTCGGCCTGCTGTCGGCGTCCTGTCGGTGGACTGTCGGTGAGGCATGGCACCGTGAGGGCCATGACGAGATTCGACAACGGCCCCGGTGGGGGCAACGCCGTCGAAGTACGGGGGCTGGTCAAGCACTTCGGTGAGACCCGCGCCGTCGACGGGGTGGATCTGAACGTGAAGGAAGGCACCGTCCTCGGTGTCCTCGGGCCGAACGGCGCCGGCAAGACGACGCTGGTCCGGTGCCTGTCCACGCTCCTGGTGCCGGACGCCGGCACCGCGACCGTCGCGGGGTACGACGTGGTGCGGCAGCCGCGGCAGCTGCGCCGCACCATCGGCCTGACCGGGCAGTACGCCTCGGTGGACGAGAAGCTGTCCGGCTGGGAGAACCTCTACATGATCGGGCGGCTGCTCGATCTGCCGCGCAAGGACGCCCGCCGCCGGGCCGACGAGCTGCTGGAGCGCTTCTCGCTCACCGAGGCGGCCAAGCGCCCCGCCGCGCAGTACTCGGGCGGCATGCGGCGCCGTCTCGACCTGGCGGCGTCCATGATCGGCCGCCCGGCGGTGCTGTATCTGGACGAGCCGACGACGGGCCTGGACCCGCGCACCCGCAACGAGGTGTGGGAGGAGGTCCGGAGGATGGTCGGCGACGGCGCCACCGTGCTGCTCACCACCCAGTACATGGAGGAGGCGGAGCAGCTGGCGAGCGAGCTGACCGTCATCGACCGCGGCAAGGTCATCGCCGAGGGCCGGGTGAACGAGCTGAAGGCGAAGGTCGGCGGCCGCACCCTCCAGGTCCGTCCGGCCGACGCCGCGCAGCTGACGCCGATGGTCGACGCCATCGCGCAGGCGGGTCTCGACGGCATCGCCGGCGCCACCGCCGATGTGGAGGAGGGCCTGGTCAACGTCCCGATCGTGAGCGACGAGCAGCTGACCGCGGTGATAGGGCTGCTGGGCGAGCGGGGGTTCGCGATCGCCGGTATCGACACCCATCTGCCCAGTCTGGACGAGGTGTTCCTGGCCATCACCGGCCAGAAGACCTCCCCGCAGGGCCGGCAGGCCCCCGAGCTCGAGGAGGTCGCCGCATGAGCGCCACCACGGTGCAGCCGGGCGGGGCTCCCCTGTCCGCGAAGAAGCTCCCCGGTGAGGGGCGGATCGGTCTGCGCGCGAACCTGCGGCACATCGGTGCGCTGGTGCGCCGCAACGCCCTGCAGATCAAGGCCGACCCGGAGTCGATGTTCGACGCCGTGCTGATGCCGATCATCTTCACGATGCTGTTCGTGTACGTCTTCGGCGGCGCGGTGGGCGGCAGCCTGGGCGGTGACCGGGACGTCTACATCAACTACGTCGTCCCCGGTCTGATGGCCATGGGCGGACTGAACATCGCGATGTCGGTCGGCACCGGGGTCAACGACGACTTCAACAAGGGGGTGATGGACCGTTTCCGGACCATGCCCATCGCCCGCTCCTCGGTGCTGATCGCCAAGCTGCTGGTGGAGAGCGGCCGGATGCTGGTCTCCACGGTCGTGCTGCTGACCGTGGGCTTCGTCATCGGCTTCGATCTGAAGACCGGCCCCCTGGAGCTGCTCGGCGCGGTGGCGCTCGCGCTGCTCTTCGGATCCTCGCTGACCTGGATCTTCATGCTGCTGGGGCTCTCCCTGAAGACCCCGCAGGCGGTGCAGGGGCTGGGCTTCCTGGCGATCATGCCGCTGCAGTTCGGTTCGTCGATCTTCGCGCCGCCCACGTCGATGCCCGGCTGGCTGCAGAGCTTCACCGACTACAACCCGCTCTCCCAGCTGGCGGACGCGGCCCGGGCCCTGATGAACGGCCAGGGCGCGGTGGCCCATCCGGTCACGGTCACCCTGGCCTGGGCGGTGGGCATCACGGTGGTGACGGCGCCGCTGGCGGTGGCGAAGTTCCGCAAGCGGACCTGAGCGGGCGTGCCCGCTCAGACCAGGGCGGTGGCCTCCTCGACGGCGAGGCCGCCGCCTTCGGTGTGCCCGCGCTCGTATCTCTCGGGGGTCAGCAGGGCCCGGGCGGATTCCTCCGCCTGCCCGCGGGTCTCCCGCTCCAGCGCCGAGGCATGGTGCCCGTCGGGGATGAGGGCGTCGTACGCGCCGAGCAGCCGGGCGGCCCGCTCCGCACCGTCCCTGCCGCCGAGGGCCGCGTGGCCGCGGGCGCCGTTGAGCAGCTGGACCACCGGCATGGTGGGGGCGACGATCCGGGTGAGCGGGTCCTGGCACTTGACCAGGGCCTCGCGGATGTTGCGCAGCCCCTCCTCGGGCCGCCCGTCGAGGATGTCCAGCCAGCCGAGCAGGCTCCGCAGCACCCCTTCGAAGACCTCGGGCGGCGGGTGACGGAACTCCGCCAGCAGCTGGTCGAGATGGCTGCGGGCCTCGTCCGTGCGGCCGGTGCGGCCGAGCCGGACGGCGAGCTGCAGATGGGCGAAGGTGGTGGCGTCCTGCCCGGAGTGCCGGCCCTCGGCCAGCGCCTCGCGGAGCATCCGCTCGCCGGTCTCGTCCTCTCCCGCCTCGATGAGGGCCCCGCCCAGCCGGGTCCGCAGCAGCGGCACCTGGCCGAGCGCGCCGAGCTGCTGGGCGTAGCGGATCGCCTCCCGGAAGTCCTCGGCCGCGGCCCGGTACTCGCCGCGCCGCTCCCGCGCCTCGCCGCGGGAGGAGAGCGCCTCGGCCACGCCCCACATGTCGCCGAGCCGGACGAAGATCTCCAGGCTCTCGTCGGCGTCCTGCCGGACCACCCGCTGCTTGCCGGCGTGTTCCGCCATCAGCCGGGCGCGGAACTGCAGGACGAAGGCGAGCTCCCAGACGTAGCCGTAGGCGCGGCAGCCGTCCACCGCGGCGTCGACGGTGGTCCGCAGCTGCTCGAACTCGCCGGTCAGCACCACGGCGTAGTACCACATGAAGCCCGGGAAGCGGCAGGTCTGCGGCTGCCCGGCGCGGTAGGCCGAGACCATGCCCCGCAGCCCCTCCCGCATGGCGGGGCTGCCGGCGTCGCCGAGGTTGCCCTCCATGTTGGCGAGGGTGAGCAGCCGCACCCCGCGGCGGGCCTCCTGGAGGAGGTGGGGAGGCATCGGCGGCGGGGCGTCGATGGGATGGTCGAAGAGGTCGGGTGCGGGCTCGACGGGTGTCCGGAACGGGTCGGGGCCCAGCTCACCGGCGGCCGCCGACCAGAAGCGGGCGTCGGTGCGGTGGTCGCGCAGCTGCCAGAACCAGCCCAGGGAGAGCACCAGGCAGAGGGCCTCGTGCTCGTCGCGGGCGGCGATCGCCCGGCGGAGCGCGATCCGCATGTTGTCGTGCTCCTGCTCCAGCCGTTCCAGCCAGCGGCGCTGGTCCGGGCCGCGGAGCAACGGGTCGGCGGTGCGGGCCAGTTCCCGGAAGTGCACCAGGTGCCGGTGCTCGGCCACGGCCCGTTCGGCCGCCTCGTCGAGCCGGGCCGCGGCGTACTCGGCGACGGTCTCCAGCAGCCGGTAGCGCATCCCGTCGCCGTCGGCCGACGGCTCCGCCACCAGAAGCGACTTGTCGACAAGGGAACCGAGCAGCGCCGCGATGTCCCGGGCGTCGAGCGACGGTGCGGCGGGGGCGACGGGGGTGGGGAGTCCGGAGAGCTCTTCGGCCCGGCCCCCCTGCCCCGAGGACCCGTGGTCCGGCCCCGGTCTCCCGTCCCCGCAGACCTCTTCCGCGGCCGGCAGGTCGCAGCCGCCGGCGAAGACCGACAGCCGGCGCAGGACGGCCCGTTCGGCGTCGTCGAGGAGGTCCCAGGACCAGTCGACGACGGCGCGCAAGGTCTGCTGCCGGGGCAGAACGGTACGGCTGCCGCTGGTCAGAAGGCGGAAGCGGTCGTCCAGACGGTCGGCGAGCTGGCGCGGGGTGAGCAGCCTGAGCCGTGCCGCGGCGAGTTCCACGGCGAGCGGCAGCCCGTCCAGCCGGCGGCAGATCTCGGCGCAGGCCTCGGGGTCGTCCTCGGTGCGGAATCCGGGCCGGGCCGCCGCGCCGCGGTCGGCGAGCAGCCGCAGCGCGACCGGGTCGGGCAGCGGCTCCACGGGCCGGACGAGTTCGCCGGGCACCCCGAGCGGTTCCCGGCTGGTGGCGAGCACGGTGACGTCGGGGCAGCTGACGAGCAGGAATTCGGCCAGCTCGGCGGCGGCGCCGATCACATGCTCGCAGTTGTCGAGGACGAGCAGCATCCGGCGCCGGGCGCAGTGCTCGGCGAGCCGGGGCAGCGGGTCGGCCGCGCTGGGGTCGGTGGCCGCGCGCAGTTCGGCGGCGCTGCCGCGGAGCACGGTCTCCCGCCCGCCGAGCGTGGTGAGCACGGTCTCCGGGACGGTCTGCGGGTCCTCCACGGGGGCCAGTTCGGCGAACCAGACGCCGTCCGGCCAGTGGTCGGCCACGGCTTCCGCGGCCTCCTGGGAGAGCCGGGTCTTCCCGGCCCCGCCGGGTCCCAGCAGGGTGACCAGCCGGGCGGCGGCGAGGTCGCCGCGCAGGATGTCGAGGTCGCTCTCCCGGCCGACGAAACTGGTCAGCCGGGCCCGCATGTTGCCCGGCCGGACGGGGCCGGCGGGCGGGCCGGGTCTCCGTTCGCCGCTGGGCTCCGGCGCTTCGTCGCTGGGCTCCCCCTCTGGGGGCCGCACCTCACCGTCCCCGTGGAGCCGGTCGCTCAGCAACTCGGCGTGCAGGGAACGCAGTCCGGGACTGGGGTCGGCGCCGAGGCGGTCGGCGATCGTCCGGCGCACCTCCTCGTAGGCCGCGAGGGCGTCGGCGCGGCGGCCGGTGTCGCGCAGAGCGCGGATGCGCAGCGCCTGCAGGGGCTCGTTCAGCGGGTGGGCCGCGCAGAGGGCGGCCAGTTCGGGCAGGGCGCGGTCCGCGCGGCCGAGTTCGAGGTCGGCGGCGAGGCGGGCCCGGCGGGCGTCCAGGCGGCGGAGCTCGGCCCGCGCCGCCGCCGCGGCGGCGCCGGGGAGGTCGGTCAGGGCCGGGCCGTTCCAGAGGGCGAGGGCGTCGTCGAGCAGGGCGGCCGCCCGTGCCGGGTCGCCGCCGGCCAGGGCGCGGGAGCCCTCGTCCGCGAGCCGTTCGAAGCGGTGCAGGTCGACGTCGTCCGGTGCGGCGCACAGCCGGTAGCCGCCCTCGGCCGAGCCGACGGCCTCGTGGCCGAGGGCCCGCCGCAGCCGTCCGACCAGGGCCTGCAGCGCCCCGGTGGCGTCGGCGGGCGGGTCCCCGTCCCAGATCTCGGCGATCAGTGCGTCTCCCGGGCGCACCCTGCCGGGGTGCCGGGCCAGCGCGGTGAGCAGGGCGCGCAGCCGCACGCCGCCCAGGGCGACGGGGGAACCGTCGTCCCGGTGGGCCCGAGTGGTGCCGAGTATGGCGTAGCGCACGGGGTCATTCTCCCCGATGATCACTGGCGGGCGGCCCGGGTCATGCCGGTGTGTCCGGTGTCTCCAGCGTGACCAGAACGCCCGTCTCGGAGCGGTGGCCGACGGTGTCCCCGGACTCCGTCGGCACCTCGTCCGCGAACCACTTGGGACAGGTCCGCTCCGGCCGCAGCCGGAGCTCGCCCGGCACCGGGACCAGGGTCCGCGAGCCGGGCGCGGATTCCCGGAAACCCCTGGTCACCACATGGATGGCGCGTACCCGGCCGGTGGTCTGCGGCACCACCTCGGGCTCCGGGCCGTGCTCGTTGACGGACAGCAGCCCGGTGAGGCGCGCCCGCGGCGGATACGGGGCCCCGGCAGCCTGTGGCGGCTCGGCGGCTTGCGGGGGCTCGGCGGCTTGTGGGGGCTCGGCGGCTTGTGGGGGCTCGGCGGCTTGTGGGGGCTCGGCGGGGTACGGGGAGTCCGCGGGGTACGGGGGCGGAGCCGCCCACAGGGCGGTCAGCCCGCCGGCCCGCAGGATCGCGCCGGGTCCGTCCTCGCCGGTCAGGGGGCGGAGCTCGCCCTCGACTTCGCTGTAGCAGTCGTCCCAGAGGCCGGGCGTCAGATCGTCCGGGGACTCCAGCTGCACGATCCACGCGACCTCGTCGCCGACGGAGAACGGAGTGCCGCAGCACTCCATCTCCCAGGAGGGGTAGTGGATTTTCCAGATCGCCATGTGGTCAGCCTGCCCGCAACACCGGGCCGGGCGCGCCGGGTTTTCCGACGACGATCACCGATGGGCCCGCCGGGTACGGCAGTTGGCGGAGGCGGTCCGGCCCACAGGCGCGGCCGGCCGGGCACGGAGGGGGTGCGGAGGCGGCCAGAGGCGGGCAGCCGGCCGCGGGGCAGGGAACCGGCCGGGGCGGCGGGCCCTACGGAGCGGGGCCATCACCCCTCCCCGCGCCGCGCTGTCGTCCCCGCCTCGCCCCCGGCCCGTACGGACGCCGGGCGCCGGTGTCCGGGCGCGCTGCCCCGGCGGTGGACTCCGGCGCAGGTCGAGGCCCCGTGAGGGGGGAGAGGGGCCGGACGGGCGGCGCGGGTAAGGTCATCGGCGTTGACGTCGGGGGATTCGGCCGGAAACCGCTGTGGCGCACCACCGCGACCGGCCGCGGCCCGCCGGTACGGACGGGGGCTGCCACGGGCACGACAGCCGGTGCACGGCCTGCCGGGGGCGCCGCGGCCCGGCGTCACGGCCAGCAGACGGAACTCCTTCCGGAAGATTGAGGAGGCTATGACAACCGCCATCGCCCGCAGTGACCGCCGCGTCAGCCCCGTATTCCTGGCTCTTGTCGCGATCATGGGCGTCTCCGCCTGGGCGGTGTGGACGAACTTCTCGACGAGCAAGGGCTTCGCCGTCTTCCTGTTCGTCGTCTCCGGCTGGATCGTCTCGCTCTGTCTGCACGAGTACGCCCATGCGCGGACCGCCCTGCACGGCGGTGACATCTCGATCGGCGCCAAGGGCTACCTCACCCTCAACCCGCTCAAGTACACCCACGCCCTGCTGAGCATCGTGCTGCCCGTCGTCTTCGTGATCATGGGCGGGATCGGTCTGCCGGGCGGGGCGGTGTTCATCGAGCGGGGCCGGATCAAGGGCCGCGTGCGGCACAGTCTGATCTCCGCGGCCGGTCCGCTCACCAACGCGGCCGTCGCCGTCGTCCTCACCGCGCCGTTCTGGCTCGGCGCCGTGGACGGCGTGCCGGCGGTGTTCCGGTACGCGCTGGCCTTCCTGGCGCTGCTCCAGGTCACCGCGGCCATCCTGAACTTCCTGCCGGTCCCGGGGCTGGACGGCTACGGCGTGATCGAGCCGTGGCTGTCCGCGGGCGTGCGGCGGCAGGTCGAGCCGTTCGCGCCGTTCGGTCTGATCGCGGTGTTCGGCATGCTGTGGATCCCGGAGGTCAACCAGCTGTTCTTCTCCGCGGTGGACACGGTCCTGCACGCCCTCGGCGTCAACAGCTGGGACACCTACTGGGGCCAGGAGTACTTCCGGTTCTGGGAGGGCGAACCGGAGTCCCCGCTCAGCCTGTGAGGGGCTCGGGCCGCGACGGACTCGGCCGGTGAGGGGCTCGGGCCACCACGGACTGGTGACGGGCTCGGCCGGTGACGGGCTCGGGCCGCCACGGACTGGTGACGGGCTCGGGCCGCGACGGGCTCAGCCGGTGACGGAGCCGTTCCGCTCCTTGGCGGCCCGGTCCGCCCGGGCCTTGCGCACGTAGAACCAGGCCATGTTCGACGACACGCCCGCCATCATGATCCAGACGATGCCGAGCAGGCTGCCCTGGGTGAAGGACACGACCGCGGCGGCGAGGGCGAGCACGCAGACGATGAGGGCGTAGATGGCGAGGCGGGGCATGGGGTCGGCTTTCTCTGACGGAATGCGGTCCGGTGCCGTGACCGGGCGGCGCGCCGCTCGCGGCGCTCCCCCGGGCCTTCGGCCGGGAGCTGCCCCGGGCACGGCATCAGCCATTGTCCCCCACGCCCCGCGGCCGGCCCGCACGGGTCGCGTCCGCGGCGGACGCCGCCGGCCGTGCGCCTGATCACCAGGCCCCGGGGGTGACGCGGGCGAGGGCCGACCGGACCGGGAGCGACGCGGGCGAGAGCCGGCGGGCCCGGGAGCAGCGAGGGCCGACGGGCACAGGACCGTCGGCCTGGAGACCCGGCAGCCGGCCTCACCGGGCGCCCCCGAAGCAACCGGAACCACCGGGACCGCCGGGACCGCCGAAGCCCCCGGAACCACCCGGCCCCGGCCCCGGAACCACCCGTCCTAGACGTCGGTGACGCGCAGCCCCGCGTGGGCCTTGTAGCGGCGGTTCACCGAGATCAGGTTGGCGACCAGCGACTCGACCTGGTGCGCGTTGCGCAGGCGGCCCGCGAAGACCCCCCGCATCCCGGCGATCCGGCCGGCCAGGGCCTGGACGATGTCGGTGTCCGCGCGGACCTCGCCGAGCACCATCACATCGGTGTCGATCTCGTCGATCTCCGGGTCCTGGAGCAGCACCGCGGACAGGTGGTGGAAGGCGGCGGTGACCCGGGACTCGGGGAGCAGCACGGCGGCCTGTTCGGCGGCGCTGCCCTCCTCGGGCTTCAGTGCGTAGGCGCCCTTCTTGTCGAAGCCGAGCGGGTTGACGCAGTCGACGACGAGCTTGCCCGCGAGCTCCTCGCGCAGGGACTCCAGCGTCTTGGCGTGGCCGTCCCAGGGCACCGCGACGATCACGATGTCGCTGCGGCGCGCGCATGCGGCGTTGTCGGCGCCCTCGATGCCGAGGCCGAGCTCCGTCGCGGCGGTCTGCGCCCGCTCCGCGGCCCGCGAGCCGATGATCACCTTCTGGCCGGCCCGGGCGAGCCGGTAGGCGAGTCCGCGCCCCTGGTCGCCGGTGCCGCCGAGCACACCGACCACGAGGCCGGACACGTCCGGGAGGTCCCAGGGGTCCTTCGCGGGGGCTTTCTTCGCAGCGTCTGGAGTAGTCATACCGCGATCCTGCCAGCTCAGGCGGGGGGTCTTCACGCAGCTCCGGGCACCGATGTGCGCCGGGCACGGTGCGATGCGTCACTCCGCGCCCACGGCCGTCCCGCCACCCCACCGCGTCACCCGCTTCACCGCCCGCGCCCCGTCCCGCCACCGCACGCCGCCGCGTCACCGCGTCACCGCACCCGGCCCCTCCCCCGTCCTCACTTCACCCCGCCGTCGGTGAGACCGGTGCGCCAGTAGCGCTGGAGCACCCCCATCAGCACCATCAGCGGGAGCACGGAGAGGAAGGCGCCGCCGACCGTGTACTGGTAGAGCTCCGGCTGCCGGTCGGCGTAGCCCTGCCAGCCGGTGAGGCCGAGCTGCACCGGGTAGAGGGCGGAGTCCGAGAGCATCACCAGCGGCAGGAAGAAGTTCGTCCAGACATGCACGAACTGGAAGAGGAAGACGGTGACGAGCGCGGGCGTCATCAGCCGCAGCGCGAGCCGGGTGAAGATCCGCAGCTCGCCCGCTCCGTCGATCCGGGCGGCCTCCAGCAGCGCGTCGGGGACGGCCGCGGCGGCGTAGATCCGGCAGAGGTACACCCCGAAGGGGCTGACGGTGCTCGGGATCAGTACCGCCGCATAGGTGTTGGCCAGGCCCAGCTCGCTGAAGAGCAGATACAGCGGCAGGGCGAGGGCGGTGCCGGGGATGAGCACCCCGGCGAGGACGACGCTGAAGACGGCCTCCCGCCCGGGGAAGGGGAACTTCGCCAGGGCGTAGCCCGCCGCCGCGGAGAACGCGGTCGCGGCGACGGCTCCGACCCCCGCGTACAGCAGGCTGTTGCCGAACCAGCGGACGTAGATGCCGTGGTCGTAGGTGAGCACCGCGCCGAGCCGGCGCAGCGGGTGCGGATGGGCGAACCAGAAGCCGAAGCTGCCGAAGAGGTCCTCGCTGCTCTTGGTGGAGGACACCACGAGCCAGTACACGGGCACGAGGAAGTAGACGGCGGCGACGGCGAGCAGCGCGGCGGTGATGACGCGGTACCGCAGGGGCGGTACGGAGGGCCCGCGCGGCCGGCCCGCCGGGGTCGCGCCGGTGGCACCGGCCGGCCGGGTGGGGTCGGGGGCCCGGTCCTCGGAGAGCAGGGTCACCGGCCGTCCCTCCCCCGCCGTCCGACGAACCGCAGGAAGCCGAAGGACAGGACGCAGGCGACCAGCGCGAGCAGCACCGCCTCGGCCGCCGCGGCGTGCTGGTTGTTGCTGGTGAACGCCTCGTTGTAGGCGTGCAGGTTGGGGGTGTAGCCGGAGTCGATGGTGTGGGTGAGCGGGCGCAGCACCATGGGCTCCGCGAAGAGCTGGAGCGTGCCGATGATGCTGAAGACGGCGGTGAGGACCAGCGCGGGCCGGATCAGGGGCAGTTTGACGTGCCGGACGACCTGCCGGGCGTTGGCGCCGTCGATCCGCGCCGCCTCGTACAGCTCGGTCGGCACGGCCTTCAGCTGGGCGATCAGGACGAGCATGTTGTAGCCGGTGAACTGCCAGGTGACGATGTTGGCGATGGACCACAGGACGGTGCCGGAGGACAGGAAGTCCAGGTCCCAGCCGACGCCCCGGGCCAGTTCGACGAACGGGCTGATGCCCGGTACGTAGAGGAAGCCCCAGAGGATCGAGGCGATCACCCCGGGCACGCCGTAGGGCAGGAAGAACGCGGTGCGGAAGAAGCCGACCCAGCGGGCGGAGGCGGCTTCCAGCAGCAGGGCGAGAGCGGTGGCGAGCCCGATCATCAGCGGGATCTGCACGGCGCCGAAGAGCAGCACCCGGCCGAAACCGGCCAGGAATCCGTCGTTCCGCAGGGCCTGGAGGTAGTTGCCGAGTCCGGCGAAGACCTCCTGCGGGCCGCCGCCGAGGCCGAGCGGTCCGGACCGTTCGGTGCGCAGCAGGCTCTCGTACAGCGCGTAGCCGATGGGGGCGAGGAAGCAGAGCAGGAAGAGGGCGAGGAAGGGCAGCAGGAAGCCGGCCGCGGCACGGGCGTTGCGTGCCTCGCCGCGGGTGAGGGCCCTCACCCGCTCTCCGCCTTCAGGCCCTTGTCCTTCAGGTCGGCGAGGGTCTGCCGCTGGACCGTGGTGAGCACGGACCGGAACGAGGTGCGGTCGTCCAGCGCCGCGGTGAAGGCGTCGCCGAGCCGCTGGTAGAGGGTGTCGACGGCCGGGCCCCACTGCCAGCTGGTGTCCACGGCCCGGCCCGCGGCGGCGAACACCTCGCTGTAGTTCTGTCCGCCGAAGAAGGCCCGCTGGCCCTCCAGATCGGCGCCGGTCCAGCCGCGGGTGGCGCTGGGCCAGCCGTAGCCGCCGGCGATCAGGAGCTTCATGGACGCGGGGTCGGTGTTGAGCCAGACCGCGAAGTCCATGGCGTCCTGCGGGTACGCGGTGGCCTTGAAGACGGAGGTGGTGGAGCCGCCCCAGTTGGCGGAGGCGTGCCCGCCCTTCTTCCACTGCGGGAGCGGCGCGACCCGCCACTTCCCGGCGGTGTCCGGCGCGTTGCCCACCAGCAGCGCGTCGCCCCAGCTGGCGCCGAGCCAGGAGGCCATGGCGCCGGTCTGGATGTCCTTGTACCAGGCGTTCTGCCGGTCCGGGATGGTCTTGATCAGCTTCTGCCGGACCAGCGACTCCCAGTAGTCGGCGACGCGCCGGGTCGGTTCGTCGTCGATGTGCACCGCCCAGGTGTCGCCCTGGGTGCGGAACCAGCGGGCGCCGGCCTGCCAGGCGTACCCGGCGAAGCGGTTGCCGTTGGTCGGGGCGAACGTCTCGATCCAGGCGCCCTTCTTCCGGACGGCCTTGGCCGCCCGTTCGTAGTCGTCCCAGGTCTCCGGGGTCTCGACGTCCCACCGGTCGAAGAGGTCGCGGCGGAGGTAGAGCCCCATCGGCCCGGACGCCTGCGGGATCGCGAACACCCCGCCGCCGAACACGCTCTGCTGCCACTGCCAGCCCTCGAACCGGCGGCGGACGCGGGCGGCGCCGTACGGGCCGAGGTCCAGCAGCGCGTCGTCGAGCAGGAAGCTGGGCACCACCGGGTACTCGATCTGGGCGAGGTCGGGCGGGTTGCCCGCCTTCACGGCGGCGTGCATCTTCGCGTACTGGGCGCCGTTGACGGCCGAGACCTTCTCCAGCGCGATGCGCACGTCGGGGTGGGTGCGGTTCCACAGGGCGACGGGCTTCTCGATGCCGGGCACCCAGGACCAGAAGGTCAGGGTGATCTTCTCGCCCTTGCGGCGGGCGGCGGGCTTCTTCCCGCCGCCGTCGGATCCGCCGCAGCCGGCGAGGGCGACGCCCGCCGCGGTGGCGGCGGCGCCGCCGAGGACCGCACGGCGGTCCGGGCCATTCGAGCTCATAGCTCCTCCACGGGGATGCGGCGGAAGGTGATGGTGGTGTAGGCGCTGAAGTCGCCCGTCTCGTAGAGCAGTCCGACGCATCCGTCGTCGCAGCGGACGAGGTCGGAGTAGGCGGCGGGGAGTCCGTCCACGGTGTGCACGGGCCGCCAGGTCAGGCCGCGGTCGCGGCTGGCCCGCAGGGTCATCAGGGCGCGGAAGCCCGGGTCGGCGGGCCCGGAGAAGAGCAGGACGTCCGGCTCGCCGAGGTGCAGCACGCTGCCCTGGACCACGGGGCCGGTGAGTCCGGCCTGCGGGCGCAGCGGCTTCTCCAGGCTCGCGCCGCCGTCCCGGGAGTACCCGTCGGCCCGGGTGCCGGGGGCCGGCGAGTCGTTGCGGCTGTTGATGTAGAGCCGCCCGTCGGGGAGTTCGGCGGCGGTGGTCTCGTTGGCGTTGATGCGGCCGTTGGGGTTGCTGTCGGTCCAGCCGATCCGCCAGGTCCGGCCGCCGTCGTCGCTGAGCAGCCCGTGGCTGCCGTCGTACCTGCCCTCGGCGCCGGTGTCGGAACCGGTGGGCGCGGCCGAGTGGTTGGCGGGCACGACGACGCGTCCCGCATACGGGCCATGGCGTAACCGGACGGCGTGGCCGGGCACCGTGGCGTACCACCGCCAGCCGCGCTTCCTGACGGACTCGGTGATCTCCCGGGCGGTGCTCCAGGTCTCGCCGTGGTCGTCGCTGTGCTGCACCCAGACGCGGCGTCCGTCGGCCGCGGGGACCTCGCCCCGCCGGATCCGCTGCTCGGTGGCGTCGGCGGCGTTGCGCACGTGGACGAGGAGGACCCGCCCGTCGTCGAGGACCACGGGGGCCGGGTTGCCGGCCGTGCCGTCACCGTTCTCCGCGACCACGCGCAGCGGTCCCCAGCTACGGCCGCCGTCGGTGGAGCGCCGGAGCACGACATCGATGTCACCGACGTCGTCACGGGAGTCGACACGCCCTTCCGCGAAGGCCAGCAGGGTTCCGTCGGCCGCGTGGACGACGGCCGGGATCCGGAAACTCGCGTACCCCTCGGTCCCGGCCCGGTAGGGGACGGACACCTCGTACGCGGCCCCGCCGACTGCCATCCGTCCTCCTGATGCTCCGTTGCATCCGAGTACCCGGCATCCGATGACCAACGACCGGACGTAGGACGTCCTTTGTCCTGCGGTGACCATAGGGAGGGCCCAGGGGGTCGTCAAGGCACGCGACATGGTCCGTCATCCGAACGGCCAGCACTGCTCAGGCCCGTGGAACGGCGGGTGAACACCGGCCGACGAACTCCCCTGGCGGCTGTATGGCGATAGGGAGATCACCCCCTGGATCCGGGCCCGTCGGGACCTGTAGGGCGTGGGGCCGGGGTGCGCGCGGTGCGCCCGCCCGCGGCCCGACGCCTCCGGCCACCCGTTCGGGTGAACGGCCGACGACCCCGCACAGAGCCGGTGCCCATACGGCAGGATCCGCGGCCATGGATGCCGTACGCGTCGCACTGCTGCGCGAAGTCCTCGCCGGAACCGAGTGGCTGGCGGCCACCCGGCAGTTCGCCGGAGCCCTGCGGACCTCCGTCGCCCCGCACGGTGGCGGTCTGCTGCTGGTGGGCAGCGAGAGCCACGAGCCGTGGCACCTCGCCGCGCACCTCGACGACGAGGCGGCCTGGTCCGGGCTCCCGGAGCTCTCCCCCACGCTGGTGCGCCACCGGGTGCGCCCCGGGGAGCCGCCGCACCTGGCCGTCGGGCTGGGGCGGATCGAGGCGGCCCGGCGCGGGGAGACCCTGCTCGTCGCGGCGCCGGACACCCCGGGTGACGGGCTGCTGGAGCGGGTGCACGACGCGCGGCGGGGCGGGGCGACGGTGCTGACGCTGGGCGGCGGGGGCCGGGAGCTGCACGCCCTGGCGCACGAGGCCCTGGAGGTGCCCGAGGCGGACGGAACCATGGGCGACACCGGGGACGACGAGGGGATCGGCTTCGACACCGTGCAGCACCTCGTCAGCGCGGCGGCCGGGGAGAACAGCCTGCCCTCGCCGCGCAGCCGGCGGCCCTTCCGGGACCGCCTCTCCCGGATCGCCGAGCAGCTGCTGACACCGCCGCCGGCCCGCTGGTAGAGCCGCAGGGCCGCTGGAAAATCGGTTGTCCGGGCGCGGTCAACCGGCCGAGGATGATCGGTTGTGGCTGCTCTCCTCCCCGACCTGGCGCCCTGGCGCTCGTCCCGTGACTTCCGACTGATGTGGTGCGCCGGACTGGTGACGGTCTTCGGCAGCTCGCTGACCACGGTCGCCCTGCCGCTCCAGATCAAGGAGCTCACCGGATCGACCCTCGCGGTCGGCGCGATCGGGGTGGTGCAGCTCGTCCCCCTGATCGTCTTCGGGCTGTACGGCGGCGCGCTGGCCGACGCCCTCGACCGGCGCCGGGTGATCCTCTGGACCGAGGCCGCACTCGGTGTGCTCTCCCTGCTCCTGCTGGCGAACACGCTGCTGCCGGACCCCGCGGTCTGGCCGCTGTACGCGGTGGCCGGGCTGACCAGTGCGCTGACGGGGCTGCAGCGTCCGGCGCTGGAGGCACTGGCGGCGCGCGTCGTCCCGCACGCCCAGATCCCGGCCGCGGCGGCGCTCACCGCGCTGCGCTGGCAGCTGGGCGCCGTCGCGGGCCCGGCCCTGGCCGGCGTCGTCATCACCTTTGCCGGACTGGAGTGGGCGTACCTGCTCGACGCCGTGTCGTTCGCGGTGTCGCTGGCCCTCAGTTTCGGACTCGCGCCCGCGCCCGCCGCGCACGACGCGGACCGGGTGTCGCTGCGCGGCATCGCACGGGGCGCCCAGTACGCCTGGAGCCGCAAGGACCTGCTCGGCACCTATGTGGTCGACATCGCGGCGACGTTCTTCGCCTTCTCGATGGCGGTCTACCCGTTCCTGGCGGACGCGCTGGACGTCCCCTGGGCGCTCGGTCTGATGTACGCGGCGCTGCCCGCCGGCTCCCTGCTGGTCAGCCTGACCAGCGGCTGGACGTCACGGGTCCACCGGCACGGCCGGGCCGTGGTGCTCGCGGCCATCGGCTGCGGCCTGGCGATGGCCCTGGCCGGTCTGACCGACAGCATCTGGCTGGTCCTGCTCGGCCTCATGGCCGCCGGGGCCTGCGACGCGGTGAGCGGGATCTTCCGGCGGGCGATCTGGAACCAGACCGTCCCGCCGGAGCTGCGCGGGCGTCTCGCCGGGATCGAGCTGGTGACGTACGCGGGCGGTCCGCACCTCGGGCAGCTGCGGGCGGGCGGCATGGCCGCCGTGACCGGGGTGCAGGCCGCGGTCTGGGGAGGCGGCCTGCTGTGCGTCGCCACGGTCGGGCTGCTGGCCCTCGCCCTGCCGCGGCTGATGACCTACGACGTCCGGACGGACGAGCACGCGGTACGGGTGCGGGAACTGCGGCGACTGGAGCAGGAGGAGCAGGAGCAGGAGGCGGCCTGAGGGGCGGGCGCGGCTCCCCGGCCAGCCGGGCGAGTGAGCGGCCTCCCGGGGCCGCCGAAGGCACCGGGCACCCGTCGGCCGGGGCCGCCGCGGCCCCGGGCGCACCGGATCAGCCGCCGGCCCGGAGCACGGGGCCGGCCGCCGGCCCGGAGATCAAAGGGAGCGGCCGCCCGCCCAGGGCTCACGGCATCCGGCATGCCGCCCGGGAATCAGCCCTCCGCGTCCGGGCTCGCCTTGTCGTGCCAGCGGGGGTCGTTCTCCCACTCCCGGTTCCGTTCCGCCGCCGTCTCCATGGCGCGCTCCGCGTCGCCCCGGGTGGGGTAGGGCCCGAGCCGGTCCTCGGCGGGGCACTCCGGCCCCTCCTCGACCTTCTTGTGCTGGAGGCAGTAGAACCACTCGCCGGGCTTGCCGGCCCTTCTCTTCTTGAACAGCGCCATGGGGGCTCCTCTCTCTCGCGCCATGTTTCCCGATGCGGCCTGGATACACTCGCTGGCATGTCCAGCCAGTCACTTCTCGCCCCGGGGACCCTGTCCCCCGCCCGCTCCGTCCCCGCCTCGATCCCGCGCCCCGAGTACGTCGGGAAGGACGCCCCGACCCCGTACACCGGGCCCGAGGTGCAGGACGCCGACACCATCGAGCGCATGCGCGTCGCCGGGCGGATCGCCGCGCAGGCGATGGAGGCGGCGGCCGAGCTCATCGCGCCGGGCGTCACCACGGACGAACTGGACCGGGTCGCCCACGAGTTCATGTGCGACCACGGGGCGTACCCCTCGACGCTGGGCTACCGCCGCTTCCCGAAGTCGCTGTGCTCCTCGGTCAACGAGGTCATCTGCCACGGCATCCCGGACTCGACCGTGCTGCGCGACGGCGACATCGTGAACCTCGACGTCACCGCCTACATCAACGGGGTGCACGGCGACAACAACGCCACCTACCTGTGCGGGGACGTCGACGAGGAGTCCCGGCTGCTGGTGGAGCGGACCCGGGAGTCCCTGAACCGCGCGATCAAGGCCGTCAAGCCGGGCCGCCAGATCAACATCATCGGCCGGGTCATCGAGTCCTACGCGAAGCGGTTCGGCTACGGCGTGGTCCGGGACTTCACCGGGCACGGCATCAATTCGTCCTTCCACTCCGGACTGATCATTCCGCACTACGACAGCCCGCACGCGACCACCGTGATCCAGCCCGGGATGACCTTCACCATCGAGCCGATGCTGACTCTGGGCACCCACGAGTACGACATGTGGGAGGACGGCTGGACGGTCGTGACGAAGGACCGCAGGCGGACGGCACAGTTCGAGCACACCCTCGTGGTGACGGACACGGGTGCGGAGATCCTGACCCTGCCGTAGAGTTTTACCGACGGCCTGTCGGGAAGGCGTTGACTTAGGTAACCCTAAGCCGGAAGGATCGCAGACGGTCGGCCGCGCGGGCGCAGACAGCGCCCGCGGTGGCGTTCTTCCCCTCTCCCGCCCCCTCGGCCCCGGAGGCCCGCCTTGGACGCACCCGGCGCGACACCGTTCTCCACGCTCATCCGCACCGCCTCGCACGAGCAGCACACCGAGGCGGAGAATTCGACGTTCATGAGCGACATGCTCGGCGGGAAGCTCGGGGTGGCGGCCTACAGCCGCTACACCGAGCAGCTCTGGTTCGTGTACCGCGCCCTGGAGGACGCCGCGGAGCGGCTCGCGGACGACCCCGCGGCCGGCCCGTTCGTCCGCCACCGCGAGCTGCTGCGGGTCTCGGCCCTGGAGCGCGACCTCACCCATCTGCACGGCGGCCCGGGGTGGCGCACCACCGCGGAGCCGCTGCCCGCCACCGCGGCGTACGCGGCCCGGATCACCGAGGTCGCGCGGAGCTGGCCGGCGGGCTACGTGGCCCACCACTACACCCGCTACCTGGGCGACCTCTCCGGAGGCCAGATCATCCGCTCCACCGCGGAGAAGACCTGGGGCTTCGCCCGCAAGGGCGACGGGGTCCGCTTCTACGTCTTCACCGGCATCGGCAATCCGGCCGCCTTCAAGCGGGAGTACCGCGCCCTGCTGGACGCCCTCCCGGTCGACGACCTGGAGAAGCAGCGGGTGGTGGAGGAGTGCAAGCGCGCCTTCACCCTGAACACGGCGGTCTTCCGCGACCTGGGGGCCGCCTGCGGGCGGGACCGGGGGCCACTCAGCGCCTAGCACTCCAGCCGTAAATCGCGATCTTGCTGTTCAGGGGCGGTGCGAAGACAGGTACGGCCACCGTCAGGGCCCCTCCCCGCGGCAAAGATCTCAGGCCGACGACACCAGCTCCTCCAGCTTGTTGAGACTCTGAGTCCAGCCCTCCTCGTGAAGAGCCTGGCGCGCCTCAGTGGCGAATTCACCCTGGCTGATGACCAACTCGGCCCGTGTACCGCCGATATCGCGAAGCGACAGCGTCACCACCGTCTCCCGATCCTCGGGATCGGGATCCTCCCACCGGAAGGTGTAGGACAGGCGTTCCGGAGGGTCGGCCTCAACGAATTCCCCCACCAGATAGAACAGATCGCCCTCCGGAGGCTGCATGGCGATCCGATACCCACCGCCTGGCCGAAGGTCGCTTTCCACACTTGGGATGGTGAACCCGTCAGGGCCCCACCACTTGGCCAGTTCCTGCGGTTCGGTCAACGCTCGGAACACGACCGAGCGCGGTGCGCGGAGGACACGCCGCAGATGCAGCCTCAGCCCGCCATCGTGTGTCATCGCGAACCTCCTCCAACCGAAAGCACCGAGATTGACCAGCATCCTTATCGTAGGTATCCCAGCCGTAGACCGCGATCTATCTGGCCAGGGGCGGTGTGAGGGTGCGGCCACTGGTGATCATCGCGTGCTGGGTGGACAAACGAAGATCAAGAGCTGGCCGCGGGCCATGGCGTAGACCTGGCTCGGCTGGCGGGACATGAGCGGTTCAGGGCCTCGAACGCGACCGTACAGAAGGCACTGGGCCTCCTGAAGGACGAAGGGCTCGTCGTCGGCCGCGCCGGGGCCTCCGTCACGGTGCGCGAGCACCGCCAGCGGACCATGCGGCCCGCCGCATATCTGGCACCGGTGGGCACCGGCGAGCCGTACCGCTGGCTCACCGAAGCCGGCCGGCACGGCGCGGCTCGGAGCAGACTGCTGGACGTGTCGGAAGCCACGCCTCCTGCCGATGTGGCCGCGGCACTGAACCTCGCCGAAGGCGATACGGCACTCCTCCGCCGTCAAGTACTCACCATCGACGACGAACCGGTCGAACTCGTCACGTCCTACTGCCCTTTGGAGCTCGCCCGCGGTACCGCGATGATGGAGCGCCGACGCATCAAGGGCGGCACACCGACGCTCCTGGCCGAGCTGGGCTACCCGCCACGGCTCAGCGTCGACCGGGTCTCCGCCCGCGTACCCACGCGGGACCAGTACACCGCCCTCCAGCTGTCGAGCAGCCTCCCCGTCCTGCGCACCCTGCGGGTCGTCTACAGCGACGGCGAGCGCCCCATCGAAGCGAGCGTGATGGCCAAGGCGGGCCATCTCTACGAGTTGCAGTACGAGTTCACGCCCGAGTGAGGCATGCGGCTGCCGGGAGCCCGGGGGCGCACACCCCCGGCCTCCCGCGCCGGCCCGATCCGTGGGGTATGAATCCGGCCCTTTCCGCGGGGGCCGCGGACCCTGACGGCGTCCGGATCTCTTCGTACTGATCCGCGATCGCCATGACCATCCCGCACTGCCGCCGGGGCCGGGCCGGGCATGCCCGAGGCAGTCGGGGCGGCGGGGCCGCGGCCTGGGGTGGGCGCCGCCGGGGCGCATGGTGACCTGCGCCGCGCCCGCCGGGGGAGCCGTTTCCGGGCGAACATTCTTGCCCCGGACGGCTTCCGTGTTCGATCGTCAACCACGGCAAACGAGCCGTGGCGGGAAAAGTGAACCTCAGGGGTATCGAACAGCAAAAAATCGCAAACCTCGGCGGACGCACACCTGTTTGACATACCGTCTCAGCACCTTGCGCGCCGTCCACTTGGGGAAGTGGCTGGTGCGCGTTTTCGGTCGTGAGGTACCAGGGGGGTCCATGCGGCGCGGTGGTATGTCCTATTCCGGATCGGTCAGGCCGGTATCAGAGCGCAAGAGTCCGTCGGGGGGACGCAGTGAGAAGTCGCCCTGGTATCTGCCCGTGGCGCTGGCCACGGACACGCTGGGCATCGTCGCGCCGGTGTGCGCGGTCTTCGCTGCCACGCGCCAGCCCCATCCGGTCCTGGCCGCCCTCGGCGCGGCGGCCGTCTGGCTGGGCGTGCGGGCGTCGCACCGCCGCTACGCCGTCCAGGCGCTGGGCGAGTCCCGCGGCGTGCTGCCCGTCCTCCACGACTGGTTGACGCTGCTGGGGCTGCTCGCGGTTGCGCGGATCGCCGTCGGGGAGAGTTCCGAACCGGCGGTGGCGCTGCTGGCGCTGTCCGCCGCCCCGCTGGTCACCGTCGTCTGCCGGAAGGCCACCCACCGGCACCTCACCGCGCTCCGGCGCGAGGCGCAGTCGGTGCACCGGGTGCTGGTCATAGGGGAACCGAGCGCGGCGGACGACGTGGTCGAGCATCTGGCCGGGCGCACCGACCACGCCTATGTGGTGACCGGGGTGATCCCGGTCGGGTCGGGCCAGCTGACCTCCGGCGTCCCGGCCCTGACCCGGCTGGGCAGCGCGCTGCCCGCCACGCCCGACGAGGACTGGGTGCCGGTGCTGGACGTCGCCGAGCAACTCGGCGCCGAACTGGTGCTGGTGGCGCCCGGCCCCCGGCTGAGCGGTGAGCGGCTGCGCCGGCTCTCCTGGGCGCTGCACGACGTGGGGCTCCCGCTCGCGGTGTCGCCCGGTCTCACCGAGGTCGCGCTGCGGCGGCTGCGGTCGGTGACCGTCGCCGGGCTGTCGCTGCTGCACATCGCCCCGCCCACCCGCCGGGGTGCGCATGTCGTGCTGAAGTCGGCGCTGGACCGGGCGGGGGCGGCCCTCGGGCTGTTACTGCTGGCACCGGTGTACGGGCTGCTGGCGCTGGCGGTCCGGCTGGACTCGCCCGGTCCCGTACTCCACAAGCAGACCCGCATCGGGCAGGACGGCACGCCGTTCACCATGTGGAAGTTCCGCACCATGGTGGTGGACGCGGAGGCGCGGCGGGCGGAGCTGGCGGCCGTCAACGAGCAGGACGGACCGCTGTTCAAGATGCGGCGCGACCCGCGGGTGACCCGTACCGGGCGCTGGCTGCGGCGCAGTTCGCTGGACGAGCTGCCGCAGCTGGTCAATGTGGTGCGGGGCGAGATGTCGCTGGTGGGGCCGCGTCCCCCGCTGCCGGACGAGGTGGCCCAGTACGACGACGTCGAGCTGCGGCGGCTGACCGTGAAACCGGGGCTGACGGGGCTGTGGCAGATCAGCGGGCGCTCCGACCTCTCCTGGGACGAGACCGTGGCGCTGGATCTGCGGTACGCGGACAACTGGTCCATCGGCGGCGACCTGGATGTCATCGCCCGTACGTTCCGCGCCGTCGTCGACGGCCGCGGAGCGTACTGACGGGTGGTGGGAGTGCTGTCGCTGTGCCCCGCCGCCCGTCGGCGGCGGGGCCGCTCAGACCGCGGCGCCGGCGCACCAGTCGGCGTGGACCGCCGCGATCCCGTCCCGCAGGGGGATCCTCGGCTTCCAGCCGAGGGCGGCGATGCGGGAGATGTCCAGCAGCTTGCGCGGGGTGCCGTCGGGCTTGGAGGTGTCGAAGGCGATCCGGCCCTCGTAGCCGGTCACCTCCCGTACGGTCTCGGCGAGTTCGCGGATGGTGAGGTCCTCGCCGCAGCCGACGTTGACCGGTTCGTCGCCGTCGTAGCCGCGGAGCAGCACCGCGCAGGCCGAGGCCAGATCGTCGACGTGCAGGAACTCGCGGCGCGGGGTGCCGCTGCCCCAGAGGACGACCTCCTCGCGCCCGTCGCGCTTCGCCTCGTGGAAGCGGCGGATGAGCGCGGGCAGGACGTGCGAGGTCTCCAGGTCGAAGTTGTCGCCGGGGCCGTAGAGGTTGGTGGGCATCGCGGAGATGTAGGAGGCGCCGTACTGGCGCCGGTAGGACTGCACCTGCACGATTCCGGCGATCTTGGCGAGGGCGTACGGCTCGTTGGTCGGCTCCAGCGGGCCGGTGAGCAGCGACTCCTCGCGGATGGGCTGGGGAGCGAGCTTCGGGTAGATGCAGGAGGAGCCGAGGAAGAGCAGCCGGCGGGTGCCGGCCGCGTGCGCTCCGGCGATCACGCTCAGCTGGATGCGCAGGTTGTCCTCGAGGAACGGCACCGGGTAGGTGCTGTTGGCCATGATGCCGCCGACCTTGGCGGCGGCCAGCACGACGGCGTCCGGCCGGACGTCGCGGAGGAAGGTTTCGGTCGCCGCGGCGTCGCGGAGATCGAGGGCGTCGCGGCCACGGGTGATCACCTCGTGGCCGTCGGCGGTGAGCCGGCGGGAGACCGCGGACCCGACCAGGCCGCGGTGGCCCGCCACGAATATCCGGGCCCCGTCCGGCAGCAGCGGCTCGCCGGCCGTCGCGGCGGAGGAGGGCACCGGCTCGGCCGGGGACTGCGGTCCGCCGGCCCGGGCACCGGGGTCGGTGCCCCGGGAAGTCGCAGCTGTCATGGCACCGGATTGTGCCAGCGCGGATCACCCGCCAGGGAGTGAATCCCTGCATCTGATGGAAACAGCAAGATTTCGCAACATTTCACCCCGGGCCTGTCACGGCCCGGATCTCAGGGGGGACCTCGCATGGGCAAGAGCGCACTCATCACCGGAGTGACCGGACAGGACGGCTCCTATCTCGCCGAGCTGCTGCTGTCGAAGGGCTACACGGTCCACGGCCTGGTACGCCGTTCGTCGTCGTTCAACACCGAGCGGCTGGACCACATCTACCAGGGTCCGCAGGAGCCCGACCGCCGGCTGGTGCTGCACCACGCCGACCTCTCCGACGGGGTGGCGCTGGTGAACCTGCTGCGCGATCTGCAGCCGGACGAGGTGTACAACCTCGGCGCCCAGTCGCACGTCCGCGTCTCCTTCGACGCGCCGCTCTACACCGGCGACGTGACCGGCATGGGCTCGATGCGGCTGCTGGAGGCGATCCGGGCCAGCGGTGTCGACACCCGGATCTACCAGGCGTCGTCGTCGGAGATGTTCGGCGCGACACCGCCGCCGCAGAACGAGCGGACACCGTTCCACCCGCGCAGCCCGTACGGCTGCGCCAAGGTCTTCGGTTACTGGGCGACGGTCAACTACCGGGAGGCGTATGACCTGTTCGCCGTCAACGGCATCCTCTTCAACCACGAGTCCCCGCGCCGCGGCGAGACCTTCGTGACCCGCAAGATCACCCGGGCGGTGGCCCGGATCAAGGCGGGCCTCCAGGACCGGCTCTACATGGGCAACCTGGACGCCGTGCGGGACTGGGGCTACGCCCCCGAGTACGTCGAGGCGATGTGGCGGATGCTCCAGCAGGACCAGCCGGACGACTACGTCGTGGCGACCGGCGAGGCGGGGACCGTACGGCAGTTCCTGGAGGTGGCCTTCTCGGCCGTCGGCCTGGACTGGGCCGAATACGTGCGGTTCGACCCGAAGTACGAGCGTCCCAGCGAGGTGGACGCCCTGATCGGCGACGCCTCCAAGGCCGAGGAGCTGCTCGGCTGGAAGCCCCGGGTGCTCTGGCCGGAGCTGGCCCGCATCATGGTGGAGGCCGATGTGTCGGCACTCGATGCCGAATTGGCGGGTACAGCGGTTCGTATCGATAGATGACTCACCAACTCGCAAAGTACGGACATCATTTTGGCCATTTCGGTTACGGCGGCGTGAGCGGCGCCCTAACCTGCCGTGCACAGGGTGGCCAGGGGGGCCGCGCACGCGCGAGCGAGCCGAAGGGCGCGCCGGTGCCGCACACGACGGGACCGGGCACGGCGAACGGATGAGCCGAGCGCAGTTTCGGGGAGTGCCGGCACCGGGGCAGGGCGCCCGACGGCGAGCGAGTGGACAACACAGCCCAGGGGGGCACATGCGCACAGTGGGGGTTTATGGGGCTGCCATGGCCGTGGCAGTCACATCACTGGTCGGAGCGGGAGCGGTGACGGCGCCGTCGGCGTCCGCGCTGACCCCGCCCGTCGGGATCACGGCCGACGATCTGCCGACCTGGCAGACGAACGGCATCGTCTGGTCGATGGCCCAGGCGGACGGGGTGGTCTTCGCGGGCGGCACGTTCTCGACGATCCGGCCGCCGGAGGAAGGCTCGGACGGCGGTGAGCAGCCGGCCGTCAACTTCGCGGCGTTCAACGCGGCGACGGGCGCGCCGACGTCCTGCAAGCTGTCGTTCACCATCGGCACGGGCACGGCCACCGTACGGGCGCTGGCGGTCTCACCGGACCGCAGGACGCTGTACGCGGGCGGGCAGTTCGGCGCGGTGAACGGGGTCGGGGCGAGCAATGTCGCGGCGATCGACATCGCGACCTGCACGCCGAAGTCGTCGTTCAAGGTGGCGTCCAGCGCGACCGTGCGCGCCCTGGCCGTCACGGACGACACCGTCTACCTCGGCGGCGACTTCACCTCGCTGGAGGGACAGTCGCGGCGCTACTTCGGCGCGGTCACCACGGGGGGTGACCTCAAGCCGTGGACGGCCGACGCCGACGAGCCGGGCCGCGCCCTGGAGGTCACTCCCGACGGGAGGAACGTGGTCCTCGGCGGCGACTTCATGACGGTGCGCGGTGCCGACTCGCACGCCCTCGCCGTGGTCGACGCGGGCACCGGCGCGCTCACCAAGACCTACGCCCGGGGCTTCATCCCGACCACCTCGACGGTCAAGGACCTCACCTCCGACGCCACCGGCATCTACACCGGCAACGAGGGCACCGGCGGCGGGGTCTTCGACGGCCGGATCGCGCTGAACGCGAGCGACTTCAACCAGCGCTGGCGGGACACCTGCCTGGGGGCCACCCAGGCGGTGACGGTCCACCAGTCGGTGCTCTACTCGGGCTCGCACGCGCACGACTGCAGCAGCATGGGCGAGTTCCCGAACCAGCGCCGCAAGCACCTGCTCGCGCAGTCGGTCGACGACCCGACGCTGCTCGGCTGGTTCCCGGACACCAATGACGGCCTGGGCGAGCAGATCGGCCCGCGGGTGATGGACACCGCGTCGGCGGGCGGGACCGACTACCTGTGGGTGGGCGGCGAGTTCACCACCGTCAACGGCGGCCGTCAGCAGGGTCTGACCCGCTTCGCGAGCGGCCCGGACACCTCGGCGCCGTCGGTTCCGCTGGTGAACGCCTCCAGCGTGAAGCCGAGCGAGGTGAACGTCCGCTGGCAGTCCAGTCTCGACCTGGACGACAGCAAGCTGACCTACCGGGTCTACCGGAACGGCGGGACGACGCCCGTCCACACCGTCAGCGACTCCTCGCTGCCGTGGGTCCGTCCGCAGCTCTCCTTCACCGACACCGATGTGACGCCGGGCTCGACGTACACCTACCGGATCACGGCGAGCGACGGCACCAACACCAGCGCCCGGTCCGCCACCCAGACGGTCACCGTGCCGGCCGCGGCGGACAGCTACGCGGAGCGGGTGAAGGCCGACGGCGCGAATCTGTACTGGCGCTTCGACGAGGCGTCGGGGCAGTTCGCGGCGGACGCCTCGGGCAGCGACAACAGCGGTGTCCACCGCAACGGCCCGTCGTACCGGGTGACCCCGGCGGCCGTCCCCGGCGGCAGCACGGCCGTGGGCTACAACGGCTCCGACGAGTACACCTACAGCGACCGCAAGCACAGCCGGCCGTCGTCGTACTCCCTGGAGACCTGGTTCCGGACGACGACGACCTCCGGTGGCAAGCTCATCGGCTTCGGCGACCGCACCCAGGAGCCGAGCGCCAGCCACGACAAGCAGCTGTACATGACCAATGACGGCCGGGTGGTCTTCGGTGTGCACAGCGGCTTCGCCCGTACCATCAGCAGCGGGTTCGGCCTGAACGACGGCAGGTGGCACCACGTCGTCGCCACCCAGGGGTCGAGCGGGATGCGGCTGTACGTCGACGGCTCGCTGCGGGCCAGCAATCTGCTGGTGACGTCCAGCGCGGACTACGACGGCTACTGGCACGTCGGCGGGGACACCATCAACTCGTCGTGGCCCAGCAGCCCGTCCAGCGACTACTTCAACGGGCAGATCGACGAGACCGCGGTCTATCCGAGCGTGCTGTCCGGCTCGCAGGTCTCCGGTCACTACAACCTCCGGACCCGCGGGTGATCCGCGGCCGCCGGTCCGTCGCCGCCGCCGCGCTCCTCGCGGCGGCGGCGACGCTGCTGACCGGATGCGGAAGCGGCGGGGAGCAGGACAAGGGGTCCGGGAAGGCCCGGTCCGCGGCGGCGTCCTCGGACGACCGGGCGGCGGGCGACTCCCCGGCCACCGACGTCGGTGAGGGGTCCGAGGCGAAGAAGCCGAAGGCCCCGCGGACCCCGCCGGGCCCCAAGGTGCCGGAGCGGGACCTCAAGCCGGTCACCGGATCGTTCACCGAGAAGCAGAAGTCGTACCTCACCGACCGCGTGCCGAAGGGCACGGACCCGGCAGCCGTCCTGCAGATCGGGCAGGAGAGCTGCGACCGGCTCGCCCGCACCGCCGAGCTGGACCGCAAGGCGGCGATCAGCGCGCTCCGCTCGGGCGAGATCCCGAACGCGGAGGCGGCGGTGAAGCACCTCTGCCCGAAGCAGCTGCCCCTGCTGAAGGCCTCCCAGGAAGGAAGCGGCGGTTGAGCCCGAGCAAGCTCCCCATCGTGGTGGCGATCCCCACGAAGAACGAGGCCGAGAACATCGCCCGCACCGTACGGTCGGTCATCGACCACTTCGAAGCGGTGGTGGTGGTCGACTCGGACAGCACGGACGAGACCTGCAAGATCGCCGCCGAGGAGGGTGCCGAGGTCGTCCCGTACACCTGGGACGGCGGCTATCCGAAGAAGAAGCAGTGGTGCCTGGACCACGTCCATCCGCAGATCCCGTGGCTGCTGTTCCTCGACGGTGACGAGACGCCGTCCCCGGAACTGCTGGCCGAGCTGCGCCACTGCTTCTCCCGGCCGCTGAAGGTGGCGGCGTTCGACATCCCGCTGGGCTACTGGTTCGCGGGCCGCCGGCTGCGGCACGGCTACACCATCGTCAAGCGCGCCCTGCTGGACCGCACGCGCTGCCACTTCCCCGTCCTCGGGGACCTGGACGCGCCGGGCATGGGCGAGCAGGAGGGGCACTACCAGCCGATCGCCGAGCACGTGTGGCGGCTCAAGTCCCCGATCGAGCACGAGGACCTGGACCCGGTGCGGACCTGGTTCGACCGGCACAACCGGTACTCGGACTGGGAGGCGTGGCTGGAGCACCACCCGGAGGTCAAGGAGGAGATCCGGCAGGCCAAGACCCGGCAGGGCCAGCTCTTCCACAAGGCCCCGTTCAAGCCGCTGGTGTCGTTCGCCTACGCCTACCTCTACAAGCGCGGCTTCCTGGACGGCCGGGCCGGCTTCGACTACGCCCTGGCCATGAGCTTCTACCGGTGGCAGATCGGGCTGAAGGCCCGGGAGGGCGAACCGAGCGAGGCGGGCCGGCCGGGGGTCACGGTGGCGCGGGTGACGATCCGGTAGGGCCGTACCCGGCCCGGGAGACGCGTGAGGGGCTGTCCCGCCACTGGGCGGGGCAGCCCCTCGTTGCTCGGCACGACGCCGGAAAGCCGGGCGTGGGCCGGAACGATGCGGTCCGGCGCTGGTGCTCACCCCATGCGCAGGACACCACACGCCATGCTGCCGCCGGACATGCCTCAGGCAAACAGGAGCGTGGGCTGGGCGAGGATGTCTCTGCTCAGCTCGCTCTTGTAGATCAGGTCGATGCTGCCGAAGCGTGCCTCGTCGTAGTTCAGCCCCAGGGTGGCCACCGCCTCACGGACGACTTCCTCGGAAGGCCCCTCGATCTCCAGGAAGGTAGGCAGATCCGGCCAGGTGTCGAAGTCGTAGGTGACTCCGTCGAGCTGCCATTCTTCGCGGTAGTTCTGCTGGTAGCGCACCTGTCGAAGCCCCAGTGCGGTGAGCATCTCCGCTGTCTTCTCGAGGCTGTCGACCTCGATCTCGATTTCGGTGGTGCCATGGATGTGGGTGGCGTCGGTGACCTGCTTCAGAGTCAGAGTGGTCTTCCCACCCTCATCCCTCAGCCGAAGCCACTGACCGCCCTGGACCTCGTCGTTCTCGAAAATCAAACGCGTGAACAGGGTTTTGGGGAATGCCTGCTCGGCTCCTGCGGACCGCAGCCGACCGAGTACGGCATCGACCTCGATGTTCAGGAACTTGGCCTCGTACTCATGCTGAGCCATCGCTGTCCTCCGTGGAATGCTTCCCTGCGGTCAGGTCTTGGAAGTCCTGCTCTCGCAGCTTTTTGTTCTCACTGCAGACGCTGCCGGCCACGAACTCTTCCACAGACAGGCAGAGGTCCATGCGCTGAATACAGACGCCTACGTGGAACTGGCCTCCGGGGTCGCGGTAGAGCCGGACTCCGTAGTAGCCCTCATGGCAGTCGACACGGTTGTTGTACGGGCAGTTGCTGCATGTATGGGGCAGCCGCAGATCCCGGATGTGCTTCACGACGAGTGGACGGCGATTCGGCAGCTCGTAGATCACACGAAAGCCGGATGTACCCGCAGCTACGGCGATCTCCTTCGGCCGGGCACGGAGCCCGTGGAGGAGTAGATCGATGGCGTCGAGGGATTCCTCGCCATCAGCCAGGGAGGAGAGCACTCGGACCGGCAGCTGGGGCGAGTACTTCTCCAGGAGGCGGTGGACACGCTGGATGTGGCCCCGGTTCGGAACGACGAGATTCGCGCGCACACTCATGTCCGTACCGAGCGAGAGGCGCATCGACTCCTCCAGAGCTTCGAGCTTCCGAGCGGCCAAGGACCGCGCCCGGTACCGCTCGCTCTGCACCTGGGCCAGTTCCTCAGGCGTGGTCCCGAAGACTGAGAAGTTGACGCGGTCGAGTCCTGCCTGGGCGCAGCGAGACAGGACCCTCGCTCCATTCTCACCGTTCGAGGTAACGCTGACGCGATAGCCGACGTCACGCGCGAGGGCGACAATTTCGGGCAGTCGTGGGTGAAGAGTCGGCTCTCCGCCCGTGAGGTGGACTTCGTCGAAGTCCAGGGCCTCACGGAGCTGCCCGAGAGCGGCACGGAACGCTTCATCGGGGAAGACCGGAGCCGCAGTGAAGCCGACACGGTTCGTCGCAAGGTAGATGGAGACCCGTCCGGAACGGCCTGCCGCACCGAACTCCCCTGTGTGGGCGGCATCCCTGTCCGAGCTGACCGGCGTCCCCTCATTGTGACAGAACGTGCAGGTCATGCCGCATGCATCGATGACCTTGACACGCAGAGTGCGGTCCACGGTGCCCCGGAGCGGCGTCGCGTCACTGATGCCCCTCAAGGCGCGATGCTGGAACACGGTCCGCCTTCCGTTCCCGGTGTAAGCGGTGTGCACGGGCCGGGACGGCCGAGTCGGACGGGAACTCGCGTGGAGTCGCAGTGCACGGGCGCCCGCACGGCTCGTTCCGGCAAGTGTGCCGAGACGGTACTCGAGCCGGCGTCTCGCAGAATGCCGCCCCGGGTCCGGTAGGCCCTCATCGGTCGGCCCCGCACGCCATGTCACGGAGTTCGATGATCCGGCTCAGCTGGAGGTGGTACACCTCCAGCTGAGCCGGAGTCATGACGAGTACTGAGTCGCTGGTGTTGCCGTCCTCGTAGTGAACCAGCACGGGTAAGGCACCCTGCTGGGCTCGATGGTCGTACACCGCGTCCCGCTTCATGGGGGTGACATGGGTGACCTCGGCGGGTACGGGACGCAGGCTGGTGCCGTCGGCAGGAGCCGACCACTCGGCACCTCCGTCCGGCGTCCGGAGGTGGTACGTCGGCGCGTCCGGCCCCGGCAGTGTGACGACGATGCCGATGCGCCCATCACGGGCCGTGTCCTGGGCCAGATCCCCCAGCCGAGGAACGTAAGGACCGGCGGTGCCCAACGCCGCACCCTGAGACGGAAGATGAGATGGAAGTCGTCCAGTCATGGCCCCAAAACTAAAATGCCGTCAGGAGTCCAATATGAACCGAAGGAATACCCCTTATCCGTCCAGGTGGAAGCGGTCGGACATACGCCGCAGCTTCTCGCGGGTGGCGGCTCGCTCGGCGTACACGATGCTGCGCAGCGTCGCCCGGGCGATGGGGTGGTTGCGTACGAGCTGCGGTGCGATCCTCTCGGCGGTCTCCAGCTCGGCCAGAGCCTTGTCCCGGCTGCCGTCCCACAGCCAGGCCCGTGCCAGGTCCATGTGGTGATGTCCTCGACGGGAGTCGGGAAGCGAGGCCACCAGTTCAGGGCTGGTCCGACGGTTCATCTCCAGAGCCTTCCCCTGCTTTCCTGCCTCCAGCGCAACGCTGATGGCATGAACCTGGACGTTGCCAGGGGAGAAGGTCAACGAGTGCCGATCATGGACGGGTGGCCCCTGATAGCCGCCGAGACGGCCTGCTGCGGACTTGGCATGAGCCACCCGGTCCTCGGCTTCCTCCGCTCGTCCGGCACGCGACGCGGAAACCGCCGCTCGCAATTGCAGAGTTCCCCAGGCCCGCACAGCCAGCGGATCGCCGCGGTCGTACTCCCGCTGAACGCTGCCGATCGCCTTGTCCGACAGCGCCAGCGCGTCGGTCCAGTCGGCAGTCGCCCACATGTCCCAGACCCGCATCCAGTCAGCCACCGCAGGCAGCAGCGGATCGGCCGACAGCCGCGCGGACCATGCGGCACGTTCACAGGCCATGGCGACGAGTTCGGGATGGCCGAGCGCATGCGCCGCGGTGTGCGCGAACTTGCAGCACACCGCGTAGATCGCGTACGCCTCTTCCCGTTCGTGCCCCGAAGCGACTTCCGCCAGGGCACGGGCCTCCCGGAACAGGTCGGGCAGCACACACATGATCGCGGTGCTTTTGGCGGCGTCCCGCAGCCGGTGCAGACGGGTCACCTCGCTCCACAGCTCGGCCGAGGAACGGGGCGTGCCATCGAACACAGGAGTCAGGTCGTAGCGCCGCAATTCCCGCAGGATCGAGGCAGCGGCCATCTGCCACTGATTGTCCGAAGGCGAGCTGCTGTACGGCCGGCCGATCAGGTCGTTCGGGTGAACATGCAGCTCAGCCGCCACCGCGTTGAGCAGACCCACCCGGTCCAGTTCGATGAGGCCGCGCTCCATCTTCGACACCCAGCCCTGCGACTTCCCCAGGGCTGAGGCCAGGTCGGCCTGGGGCATTCCCAGCCGCAGGCGTGCACGGCGGGCCCGACGCCCGATCTTCTCGGTCTCCTCCAGCATCAGAACCCCTCCACGAAGGCCGGGAGCCGCTGCGCCGTCCCCTGGTAGAGCGATCGCAGCGATTCCACTCGGCAAGACCACCACGGTACTCAGTTGCCGTAGAACCGGGCCTTCGTCAGCCGGCTCAGTGCCGCCGGATCGCCCCGTCGTAGACCGCCTGGAGGGTGTCGACGACCTTGTCGATGGCGAACTGGTCGCGGATCAGACCCCAGGCCGCTTGGGAGGCCTCCTCGTTGGCCGCCGGGTCGAGGAGTTCCAGGATCGCCTGGCCCACCAGTGCGCCGTTGTCGCGGTCGGGCTTGCTGTCCACGACGCGTCCGGCGCCCGCCGCCTCGACGTCCGGGGACAGGCCGCCGGTCTTCGTCACCACCACGGGCACGCCGACCGACATCGCCTCCAGCACCGAGACGGCGAACGGCTCCACGACCGACGGCAGCACGTAGACGTCCGCCGTGCGCAGCCGCTCCAGCACCTCGGCGTGGCCGAGGGCGCCGACGTACTCGACGGAGTCGGCGACGCCCAGCTGCCGGGCGAGGTCCAGCATCGGGGCGGCGAGCGCGCCGGTGTCCGGGCCGGCCAGGACGAAGCGGGCGTCCGGGTGCTTGGCGAGGACGGTGGGCATCGCCGCGATGAAGTCCTCGGGCCGCTTCCGGGCCTGGACGCGGGCGCAGTACAGCACCGTGGGCGGCCGGCCGCCGTCGGCCGCGGGCCTGCGCTCCTGCAGGCGGACGCCGTTGACCAGGCGGTGCGTGCTGTTCAGCCGGTCCGGCGCGATCACCGCCTCCACGTCGTCCCGCTCCGTCCCGGTCAGATGGAGGATCGCGTCGGCCCCGCGCAGCACCCGGCGCAGCCCGAGCGCGTCCACCAGCTTCGCGACCCGCTTCTCGGTGGGGTCGATCATGCCGTGGGTCTGGAGCACCAGCGGGCGGCCGAGCTGCAGCGCGATCAGGGCGAACGGCAGGGTGATCAGATCGCGCATCAGATGGACGTGCACGACGTCGGCGGTCTTCACCAGCTCGCGGGCGCGGGCGAGCAGCGCCGGTGAGGTGATGCCGCTGACCTCGAACTGCGGCAGGACGTGCCGCGCCTGGAACATGAACGCCGGTACGCCTTCGATCTCCTTCGGCATCGGCCCGGTGAACCCGTCCCCCAGGGTGGCGATCCGGGCGTCCACGCCGCGGGCCCGCAACCCATGGGAGAGATTGAGCGCCACCCGGGTGGGGCCGCCGAAGTCGTTGGTCGGTGTGTGCAGCGTGACGACATGCAGAACCTTCACCGATTGTTCCTCCCCCCGATGCCCCCCGGCATCGTCCGGCCAGCGTAGCGGCGGGCACCCGGCGGCGCGGCCGGATCCTTCGATGTGCCGTTCGAGGCTCGTGCGTTCTGCGGATACGGCAGGCCGGACTCCCTAGACTTGCCGTGGGGCACCGGGCCGGGGGTTCCGGGCGCAGGTGTCCGACGGACCGGCAGGCCCGGTGCAGGGGGCACGGGGAACGAGGGTGGGGGCCATGGCTGTTGAGGTACGGGACGTCGCGCCGTCCGAACCAAGCGCGCCGTCCGGACCGGCCGTTCCGCCCGACGTGCCGCCGGTCTCGCCCCGGGCCGTGCTCTCCCGGGCGCTGGCCGTGCCGCTCGTCCTGGGGCTGGTGTTCCTGCTGCCCGGGGTGGTGGCCGCGCTGCCGGGGCCGGGGATCCGGGACGAGGCGTACTGGCTGCAACTGGTACTCACCGGGTACGCCGGGGCCCGGCTGGCGGCGATGACGCTGACGGTGCGGCGGCGGCTCATCCAGGGCTCGTTCTGGATGTTCGTGTATGTGGCGCTCGGGGTGGCGCCGTTGGCACAGGCGGTTCTCGGCCAGACCCCGACGCCGGTCGTCGGGACCCGCTCCGACCTGGTGCTCGCCACCACGCTCTCGCTGATCGGCCTGGTCGCCTACGACGTGGGCGTGCTGCTGGCCCGGCACCGGCCGGTGCTCCGCAACCGGGCTCCGCGGCGCACCGCCTCGGTCAGCCGGCGGCGGCTCTATCTGCTGGTGGCGCTGGCGTTCGTGGCCAGTGCGCTGTTCGTGGTCAAACTGGGCGGTCCGGCGGTCTTCTTCAGCAGTCGTCAGGAGATCAGCGAGGGCATCCAGAGCAGCGGGGTGGCCGCCGCGGACTCGGAGTCGCACGTCGGGTCGGCGTTCCTGCGCGGTTTCGGCACGGTGCCCGCGCTGCTGGCCTTCCTCTTCCTCACCCGCTGGCTGGTCACCTCCCGCGCGGCCCGCCGGCGCCCCACGGTGGTGTTGATGTGGGCCGGGCTGCTGGGGGTGAACGCCCTGGTCAACAACCCCGTCTCCAATCCGCGTTACTGGTTCCTGACCGTGATGTTCTCGATCCTGTTCACGGCCTTCCCGAAGAGCCCGGTGATGTACCGGGCGGCGCTGGCGATGGGGGTGGTGGCGGCGCTGCTGCTGTTCCCTTTCATGGACCGGTTCCGGTACGACGAGAGCGGCCACCGGCCGGTGGAGTCCGAATCGGCCTTCGACCCGCTGGTGCGCAAGGACTACGACCAGATCGGCATGTTCGCCAACACCATCACCATGGTCGACTCGGGCACCGGCCATGCGTACGGCCGTCAGCTGGCCGCGTCGACCTTCTTCTTCGTGCCCCGCTCCATCTGGCACGGCAAGCCGCTGGACTCCGGTGTCCGGGTCGGCCAGTGGATGGGCATGCAGAACACCAATCTGTCCTCACCCCTGTGGGCCGAACTGTGGCTGGATTTCGGCCCGGTGGGCATGACGGGAGGCTTCCTGGGCCTGGGCTATCTCTGTGCCCGGGCGGACCGCCGCTACACCGTCCGCACGCTGGACGATCCACGGCCGGGCAACGTCCTGGCGATCGTCATCCCGGTGGTGGCGGGGTACGCCTTCATCCTGCTGCGCGGCCCGCTGCTCCAGGCGTCGGGGCGGATCGGGATCGCGATGGTGTGCCTGGCGCTGGTGACGACGTTCCGCTCGGATCCGCGCAAGCTGCTGCACTGACCGGGACGGGCGGCGGGTCACCGCCGGGACGGGCCGGCGGATCGCCGACGGCACGGGCTGCCGGGACGGGCTGCCGCGACGGGCTGCCGCGACCGGCTCAGTGCCGGTTCCTCGCGAAGCACACGACGTAGTCCTCCGTGCCGGCCGCGCTGATCGAACCGGTGGAGCCCTTGACGTCCGAACACGCCAGTCCGGTGACCTCGTCGTCCAGCCGCTTCAGCACCCGGTAGCGGGCATGGGAGTCGCCGCACCCCAGCTGTTTGACGCCCGGGTCGTCCTCGGACCCGGTCTTCTGGAAGCAGTCCCCCGCCTTCAGCTGCGCGGCATCGTTGTCGCCGGCGAAGTGGCGGTTGAGGAGCGTGGCCGAGACGAAGACGACGGCCAGGACCCCGATGAGGATCCACGCGCGGCGCAGTCGCGCCGCCCGGGCCGAGTCGTCGAGCGGCTGCGCGATGGTCATGAAGGGGTCCCCCGTACGGTCGAATGCGCGGTGCTGATCGCCCCCATGGACACGGCACATGGACACACCGAACATCGATGTGCGGCATGGCGTGGGCATGGCGGCAACCGTCGTACGGTAGCGGAAGCCCCTCCAACGCCCCGTAACGGCCCCCGGGTTGCATCGGGAGGGACCGGGACATCAGCCCTGTCCGGACCTGGTGACGTCGTCCCTGTCCCCCGCCGCGTCCGGCTCCCCCGCGCCGTCGCCCGCCGGTTCCGGGGAGCGGCGGACCACGGCGATCCGCAGCCACGCCGCCAGCGCCTTGCACACCGAGCCGAGGCACAGCCCCCAGGCCGCGCCGAGGACGCCGCCCAGGGCGTAGCCGGTGAGCATGGCGGCCACCGAGAGCAGCGAGAAGACGACCTGGATGGGCAGGGTGGCGCGGGGGCGCAGCACCCGGAGGGTGAGCAGGGCGCAGGTGCCCAGGGCGATGGCCGCGTACTGGCTGCCGGTCGCCGGGAGGAGCGCGGAGGAGGCCGCCCAGGTGTCGCCGAGGAGTTCGCGGCCGAGGCGGTCCGGGAGCGCGATGAGGACGGCGGCCCAGGCAGCGGCGACGGCGGAGAGGGCGATGGCCAACGCCACGGTGGCGCGGACCTTGCGGGCCGCCGTCGGATAGCGGTTGAGGATCGGCGGGCCGAACCCCGTCGAGGCGTTGAACAGCACGTTCATCGGGCCGAAGAGGGTCGTCACGCCGCGCAGCGCACCGACCGCCAACGGGCTGGCGAACAGGCCGAGTCCGATGACGGCGAGCTGGCTGGAGGCGTTGCCGACGGCGAATTCGACGACGAAGCGCCTGCCGAGGTGGCCGCGGCGGAGCAGCCGGCGCGGGTCGGAGGCGGCACCGCGCAGCCGGGGGGCGAGCAGCGCCGCGGAGACGGCCAGGGCCGGGAGGGCGGAGAGGCCCCAGACGGCGATGAGGCGTTCGGGCCCGGAGCCGTGCGGCTGGACGGCGAGGGCGGGGACGGCGGCGGCGAGGCGGACCAGGTCGGCGGCGAGGGCGCAGTGGGGCAGCCGCAGGGTGGAGAAGCAGTAGCGCATGCCGTCCTGGACGAGGACGACGGGCAGGACGAGGCCCAGGACCGCGAGTCCGTGCGCGGTGCCGCCCGGCACGAGGAAGAGGACGGCGGCCATGACGGACCCGATCGCCGCCGAGGCCCAGGCGGTGAACGTCACGGCGGAGCGGCAGGCGTCCCGGACGGCGGCCGGTTCGCCGCGCTCCAGGACGAGCGCTTGGCCGACGTAGGCGACGAAGAGCCCGAGCAGCACCGCGAACACGGTGTAGACCAGGGAGAAGACGGAGAACCCGGCGGCGCTGGAGAGCCGGGCGGCGACGACCAGCACCACGATGTTGGTGAGGGCCGACACGCCCTGGTCGGCGACGGAACAGAGGACGGCGAGCCGGGTGCCGATGCCGTCCCCGCCGGTGCCGGGTGCGCCGTTGCCGTCCCCGCCGGTGGCGGCCGCGCCGCCGGAGCCCGTTCCGCCGGGCGCCCGGCCGCCCCCGGAGACGGCTTCCGGGCCGGATGTTCCCGTCTCCCCACCGGAAGCGGCCTCCCCACCGGAAGAACCGGCCTCCCCGCCGTCCCGCCGATCCGTCACCGGCGGGAGGACGTACGGGCGGGGAGCTCGTCCGGGTCGACCTGGCGCAGGGCGAGCGTGCCGGGCCCGTCGGGGCGTTCGGCCTCCTGGGCCGCGCCGGTGGCGGACTCCGCCGCGTCGGCCTCGGTGCGGCGCCGGCTGCCCGTCCCGCCCTTGGACCCGCCGCGGGGCCGGTTGCCGCCCTCGGAGTGGAGGACGGCGCCGAGCACCGTGCCGCCCGCGCCGGCGACGAGTTCCCGCACCCGGTCGAGGTCGTCGCGCCGCACCTCGCGGGGGTCGCAGACGACCAGGACGCCGTCGACCCGGTCGGCGAGCGCTATGGCGTCGGCGTAGGAGAGGACGGCCGGGGCGAGGACGACGACGACCGAGTCCTCGTCGTCGGCGGTGGCGATGAGCTGGGTGGCGGGGGTGGAGGTCAGGGCGCGCGCGACGTTGCGGACCCGGCCGCCGGGGATCAGGTCGAAGGCGCCGGACTCCCCCGCGTCGATGGGTATCTGCTCCCCGGTGGGCCAGCCGTTGTCGCCGCGGGCCGGGGTGCGGGCCCAGCCGGGCCGGATGCCGTCGGTGGCGCGGAGCCGGGCGGAGAGCGACGGGGTGCGCAGGTCGGCCTCGACGAGCAGCACCTCGCGCCCCATCTCGACGAAGGAGGCGGCGAGGTTCACGGTGACCGCGGCGGCGGTGTCGATGGTGCCGCGCGGGGCGACGACGAGCAGCCGCCGCCGGCCGGCGAACCGCTGGTCGTAGGCGAGCCGGAAGGCGACGGAACGGTACTCCTCGGCGAGCCGGCCGTCGGCGAGCAGCGCGGTGGTCTGTCCGCGCCGGCCGCGGGGCAGGGTGCCGAGGACGGGGGCGCGCAGGGCCCGGACGACGTCGCTCTCGGAGCGGGCGGTGGGGTCGAAGACGAGCCGCACCCAGGCGCCGAGGAGGCCGAGGCCGATGCCGACGGCGGCGCCGAGGCCCAGCATCATCGGCAGGCCGGGGCCGGACGGTTCGGACGGCGGGGTGGCGGTGCGGACGACGAACCCCGGGGTGGTGTCGAGGGCCTTGAGCTTGGTGACGTTGCTGTTCAGCTCGGAGATCTTGCCGAGCACCCCGGACTGGGTGGACAACACCGTGTCCAGGGCCCGGCCGTCGCTGAGTCCGGCGACCTGCTTCGCCAGCTCGTCGCGCTGCTTCTCCAGCGGCTTGAGCTGCTTCTGGTAGCCCTTGACCATGTTGTCGATGAGGCTCTTGGTCTGCTGCTCGCGGTTGTCGAGGTAGGCGCGGGTGAAGGCGTTGGCGCGCTCGGCGGCCCGGCGGGGCGAGGAGTCGGTGTAGGCGAAGCGCAGCACGAGCGTGTTGGGCGGGTTGGTGACCTGGAGGCCCCCCTGGAGCCCCTTGGCGCCCCGGGGCAGGCCGAGGTCCTTCGCCGCCCGCCAGGCGACGGCGTTGCTGACGGCCGTCTGCCGCTCGGAGCCGATGCTGACCCCCTTGTCGGGGGAGGTGCCACCGGGGGCGAACGGGTCGACCGAGGCGGACCGTACGGTGACCTCGCTGGTGGCGACGTAGGAGTCGCCGCCCAGCACACCCAGCAGGGCACCGCCGAGCAGCCCCACGGCGACGCCGACGGCCAGGATCAGCCGGTAGCGGAGCAGTTGTCTGAACTGGTCGCGCAGCAGGTCCGGTTCCTCGTGCGCCTGGGGCGCACGGGGCCGGTCCGGGCCGCCGGGCGCCGGGTCCGAGGCGATGTGCGATGTCATGTGCGGGCCCCCCTCCGCGATTCGGGGCGGCCGTCGAGCGCTTCGTCGAGGAGCCGGGTGATTCTGGCCAGGCCCGCCTCACGGCTGAGGTGGGCGTCGACGTAGGCCGGGCCGCGCGACCCCAACGCGTCGGCCGCGGCGGGGTCTTCGGCCAGCTTACGGACCGCGGCCAGCAGCGCGCCGGGATTCTCCGGCGGAACCAGAACGCCCGCTTCCGAGCGGCGGACCTCCTCGGCCGTACCGCCCTGGTCGGCGACGGAGGCGACCACCGGCCGCCCGGCGGCGAAGTACGAGGTGAGCTTGGACGGGATGCTCATGTCGAGCACCGAGGCCCGCTGGGTGACGGCGAGGACGTCCGCGGCGGCGAGGACGTCAGGGAAGTCGGCCTCGTCCGCGGGCGGGAGGAAGTGGAGGTTCGGCAGTCCGCCGCCGAGGGCCCGCAGATGCTCGCGCTGGTTGCCGTCGCCCATCAGCACGATGTGCACCTCGGGGGCCTGCCGGGCCGCCTCGACGAGCACCTCCAGCCCCTGCTTGAGGCCCATGTTGCCGGAGTGGAGCACCACGGTGCGGCCCTCGCGCCAGCCGAGCCGGGCCCGCATCTCGGCGCGCGGCCGGGTGGGCCGCTCCACGTGCGACCAGTTGGGGACGAGCCGGATGCGCTCCCGGGGGACGCCCATCGCGGCGACCTTGTCGACGAACGTCTCGTGGATGACGCCGACCAGGGTGGCCCGGCGCAGGGCGTAGCGCTCGACGGCGCCGGCGGCGGCCGCGGCCCGGTCCCCGCCGCGGATGCCGCTCTGGGCCGCGGCGGCACCCATCAGGTCCTGGACGACGGGGACGTACGGCACCCCGTACCGCCGGGCGATCCGGGCGCCGATGACGCCTCCGGCCAGGCTGGGCAGTTGCGCGACGACGGCGTCGGGGCGGCCGGTGCGCGGCGGCGCGGCCAGGCCGTGGGCCAGGATCGACGCCTCGTACAGGGCCCGGCGCACGGCGGTCTGCCGTGGCGGGACGGTGTGCCGGCGGCGGTGCACACGCACTCCGGCGCGCTCCTCCGTGGTGCGCCACACCCCGCGGTAGGCGGGGTCGGTCCGCCAGGCCGGGTAGTGCGGCATTCCCGCCAGCACATGCACCTCGGTCCGGCCGTCGGCGGCCCAGTGCTCGGCGATCTGTGTGGCGTACGGGCCGATTCCGGCCTGTTCGGGCGCGTAGTTGGTGGACACCAACAGGACACGCCGTCCCCCATGCTCCGACATGCGCATCTCCTCCCCCCAGAGTCGATCAGTTGCACCCTAGCCCGTCATCGGTGCAACTTGCCGTTTTTCTCTGTTCGTTCAGCTTTCGCAATCTTCCGGTCGGCGGCTCCGCTCCCGACTATCGTCGGTGGCTCTGACGCGCTGGGGAGCGCGTCGCGAGTGGGGGGGTCCATTTCGCATGCCGCACACCGTGGGTTACGCACCGGGGGTCTACGACCTCTTTCACGTCGGCCATCTCAACATCCTCAGACACGCCCGCAGCCAGTGCGACTACCTGGTCGCCGGGGTGGTCTCGGACGAGATGGCGGAGCTGGCCAAGGGCCGCGCGCCGGTGGTTCCGCTCGTCGAGCGCCTGGAGATCGTCCGCAGCATCCGCTTCGTGGACGCGGCGTTCGTGGAGACCGTGCCGGACAAGCTGGACACCTGGCAGCAGGTCCGGTTCGACGTGATCTTCAAGGGGGACGACTGGCGCGGCACCCCGAAGGGGGACCGGCTGGAGCGCGACTTCGCCACCGTCGGCGTCGAGGTCGTCTATTTCCCCTATACCGTCCACACCTCCAGCACCCAGCTGCGGCGCGCCCTGGAGGCGCTGGTCACGCCGGGCGTATCGCAGACAGTTCCCGGAACCACTTCGCCATGAAGGCCGCCAGGAAGAGGCCGTGCACCACGGCCAGCGCGGTGTAGGCGCCGAGGAAGGCCCGCTCGCTGCCGAGCGTCAGGAAGACGAGGCAGAAGACGCCGTAGTCGACCGGCAGCAGCGCCACCGCCCGCAGGGGTGAGGGTGCGGCGGCGGGCGGGGCGGGCGCCCCGGCGGCCGGCTTCGGCTTGAGCTTGTCGGTGAGCAGGCCGCCGCAGAAGATCAGCACGGCCGCGAGCTGGAATCCGAGCGGCAGCAGCAGCCAGCCGGGGCCCGGCAGGTCAAAGAATCGGTAAAAGGACACCAGCACCGCGGCGTGCAGCGCGGTGATCTTCGCGCAGTCCACGACGTGGTCGAGCCACTCTCCGGCCGGACTGCTCACTCTCCGCAGCCGGGCCAGCTGGCCGTCCGCCGAGTCGAACGCGAAGCCCACCACCAGGCCGGCCCAGACGGCGACGGCGAGCGGCCAGGACGGCGGGAAGGCCGCGACCGCCGCCACCGCGGAGAAGCTGAAGGCGGCGCTGACCAGGGTGACCTGATTCGGCGTCAGCCCCGCGCGGCAGGCCGCCGCGGCGAGAATCCTCCCGGCCGGCCGGTTGATGTGCCGCGAGTACAGCGACACTCCCCTGGCCGTTTTCTGCGCGCTGCGGAGCTCACCGAGCGCCGCACCGAATGTCATGGTCCGAGCCATCATCCCCCCAGATGTCCGCTCACGGAAAAGCCCCCCGCACAAACGCACGATCATGATGGCACGGGGGTCCGACAGCCGTTCCGGACCGCTTCCGGTGAGACCGGGATCACTGGACCCCCGGAGAGAGATCAGGTAAGCCTCGGATAACTTAGGTCAGCCTCACACGCCACCCCCCTTCTCTGTCCGAGCATGCCTGGAGCCACGAATGCGAGTCGTCCGAAACACCTCCGGTGCCGCCCTGGCGGCCGTCGCCGCGGCAGCCCTCACCGCGGTCACCGGCTGCGCCGAGAAGACCGACGCCAAGGGGCCCGGGGCGATCGAGATCACCGCCTCGGACACCGCGTGCAAGGTGTCGAAGAAGAAGTTCGCGGCAGGCCACGTGGAGCTCGCCGTGGAGAACACCGGCGCGAAGACCACCGAGGTCTACGTCTACGCCCCCGGTGACCGCATCGTCACCGAGCGGGAGAACATCGGCCCCGGCACCAAGGCCACGATCACCACCACCGTCAAGGCCGGTTCGTACGAGATCGCCTGCAAGCCCGGCATGAAGGGCCACGGCATCCGGCAGAAGGTCGAGGCCACCGGCGAGGGCGCGGCGAAGAAGCTGGACCCGCGGCTGGACGCGGCGGTCGCCGCCTACCGGAAGTACGTCCAGGTCCAGGCCGACGAGACCCTCCCCGAGGTCGAGAAGTTCGTAGCCGCGGTGAAGAAGGGCGACGTCGAGGGCGCCAAGAAGGCGTACGCCCCGTCGCGCATCGGCTGGGAGCGCACCGAGCCGGTCGCCGAGTCCTTCGGCGACATCGACCCCAAGGTCGACCTCCGCGAGGACGGGCTGGAGAAGGGCCAGAAGTGGACCGGCTGGCACCGCCTGGAGAAGGCGCTGTGGAAGGACAAGAAGATCGGCCAGGAGGAGAAGGACCTGGCCGCTCAGCTCGTCACCGACCTCGAGGACTGGCAGAAGCGCGTCGGCAAGGCGGAGATCGACCCGACCGGCATGGCCAACGGCGCCAAGGAGCTGCTGGACGAGGTCGCCACCGGCAAGGTCACCGGTGAGGAGGAGCGCTACAGCCACACCGACCTGGTCGACTTCAAGGCCAACGTCGAGGGCGCGGAGAAGTCCTACGAGCTGCTCAAGCCGGTCGCGGGCAAGAACGACCCGGCTCTCGTCAAGGAGCTGGACCGGCAGTTCGCGGCGCTGGACAAGCTGCTCGACCAGTACCGCGAGGACAAGGACTCCTACGCGTTCGACTCCTACGACACCGTCGGCAAGGCCGACCGCAAGGAGCTGTCCGACGGGGTCAACGCCCTCGCCGAGCCGCTGTCCAAGCTCGCCGCCGCCGTCGTGAAGTAGGGAGAATCATGAACTCCGAGACCGACGAGACCACCGGAACAACCGCGGGCCGGACGCCGTCGCGCCGCTCGCTGCTGGGCTGGGGCGGCGCCGGGCTCGCGCTGGGCGCCGCCGCGGCCGGCGGCACCGCCGCCGCGCTGACCGCCGACGACACGGCACCCGCGCTCGCCGGCGCCGCGGGCGCCGCGGTGCCCTTCCACGGCCGCCACCAGGCCGGCATCGCCACGCCCGTCCAGGACCGGCTGCACTTCGCCGCGTTCGACGTGAAGACCGACTCCCGGGACGAGCTGATCGCCCTGCTCAAGGAGTGGACCGAGGCCGCGGCGGCGATGACCGCGGGCCGTTCCGTCGGCGAGGGCGCGGTCCCCGGCATCCCGGAGGCGCCGCCGGACGACACCGGCGAGGCCCTGGGCCTCAAGCCGTCCCGGCTCACCCTCACGATCGGCTTCGGCCGGACGCTCTTCGAGCGGGACGGCAAGGACCGCTTCGGCCTCAAGTCCCAGCTGCCCGAGGCCCTGATCGAGCTGCCGACGTTCTCCGGCGACAACCTCGACGCGGACCGCAGCGACGGCGACCTGTGCGTCCAGGCCTGCGCGGACGACCCGCAGGTCGCGGTGCACGCCATCCGCAACCTCGCCCGGATCGGCTTCGGCCGGGTCGCCATCCGCTGGTCCCAGCTGGGCTTCGGCAAGACCTCGTCCACCACGCCCGACGCACAGACCCCGCGCAACATGATGGGGTTCAAGGACGGCACCCGGAACATCGCGGGCACCGACGCCCCCGCCCTCCGCAAGCACGTCTGGGTGTCCGAGAAGGACGGCCCGGAGTGGCTCGCGGGCGGCTCCTACCTGGTGGCCCGGCGGATCCGGATGCGCATCGAGACCTGGGACCGCACCTCGCTGCAGGAGCAGGAGGACATCTTCGGCCGCGACAAGGGCGAAGGCGCCCCCTACGGCAAGCGCCGCGAGCGCGACGAGCCGGACCTGAAGGCCATGAAGGAGGACGCGCACGTCCGCCTGGCGCACCCCGACAGCAACGGCGGGGCCCGGATCCTGCGCCGCGGCTACTCCTTCACGGACGGCACGGACGGCCTCGGGCTGCTGGACGCCGGGCTGTTCTTCATCGCCTACCAGCGCGACGTCCGCACCGGGTTCGTTCCCGTGCAGCGCAACCTCGCCCGGATCGACGCGCTCAACGAGTACATCCAGCACGTCGGTTCGGCCCTGTTCGCCGTCCCGCCGGGCGTCCGCGGCCGCGACGACTGGTGGGGCCGGGAGCTCTTCGACGCCACGAAGAGGCGGTGACCGGCGTGTTCGCCAACTTTCTGATCGGCCTCCGCGAGGGCCTGGAGGCCAGCCTCGTCGTCTGCATCCTGGTGGCGTACCTGGTGAAGACCGGGCGCCGGGACGCGCTGCGCCCGATCTGGACGGGCATCGGCATCGCGGTCGGGGTGAGCCTGGCGTTCGGCGCGGTGCTGGAGTACGGCTCGCAGCAGCTGACGTTCGAGGCCCAGGAACTCCTCGGCGGCTCCCTGTCGATCGTCGCCGTCGGCCTGGTGACCTGGATGGTGTTCTGGATGCGGCGCACCGCGCGGCATCTGAAGGCCGAGCTCCAGGGCAAGCTGGACCAGGCGCTGGCCGTCGGCACGGGCGCCCTGGTGGCGACGGCGTTCCTGGCTGTCGGCCGGGAGGGCCTGGAGACCGCGCTGTTCGTCTGGCGGGCCGTGAAGGCCACCGACGACGGCACGGCCCGGCCGCTGATCGGCGTGCTGCTGGGCCTGGTCTCGGCGGTGCTGATGGGCTGGCTGTTCTACCGCGGCGCGCTGCGCATCAACCTGTCGAAGTTCTTCACCTGGACCGGCGCGCTGCTGGTGGTCGTCGCGGCGGGCGTGCTGGCGTACGGCTTCCACGATCTGCAGGAGGCGCGCTTCCTCCCGGGGCTGGGCACCAAGGCGTTCGACATCAGCGCCGCCGTCCCGCCGGACAGCTGGTACGGCACCCTGCTGAAGGGCACGCTGAACTTCCAGCCGGACCCGACGGTGCTCCAGGTCGTGGTGTGGACGCTGTACGTGATCCCCACCCTCGCCCTGTTCTTCGCCCCGGGTAGGGTTGCGCCGACTCAAGCAGCCCCCGAGGAGCCCTCGAAGGAGTCGCGACCCGATGATACGGACGCCCCGCAGGTGGTCCCAGGTGACGGCGTTCCTGTCAGCCGCAGCTCTGCTGAGCCTGACGGGGTGCGTGACGGTGCACGGGGAACGGGCGGTCATCCCGGCGGCGCGGAAGGCTGACGCGGCGAAGGCCCTGGAGCGCTTCACCGACGGCTACAACACGGCGTACCGGAAGAGCGATCCGGCCGCCGCCGCGGAGGTCGAGACGGGCGCGCTGCTGGCCATGGAGGAGCCCCGGGTGAAGGCGCAGCGCGTCAACAGCCCCGACGGGAACCCGGGCTTCCCTCCGCTGGAGCTGACGGACGCGCAGTACACCATCCCGAAGCAGGCCGGCTGGCCGAAGTTCTTCGTGGCGGACACCGAGAGCAACCGCAACGACTTCCGCTGGCTGCTGGTCTTCACCCGCTCCCGGGCCTCCGACCCGTGGAAGGTCTCGTACCTCTCGATCCTCAGCAAGGACGAGGTGCCGGCGTTCCGGACCGACGAGGACGGCTGGGCCGAGCCGGTCGCGGCCGGTTCGTCGTCCGGTCTGGCCCTGGCCCCGGGCCGGCTGAGCAGCACGTACACCGGCTATCTGCAGACGGGCCGGGGCGGGGTGTTCGCCGACGGCCCGGCCACCTCGGGCCAGCGGGCGACGCGCAAGAAGCTGCTGAAGACCCCGCAGTTCTGGACGGACTACCGGGACCAGCCCGCGAAGCCCCCGCAGTACGCGCCGGTGGCACTCCGCACGGAGGACGGCGGCGCGCTGGCGTTCTTCGCCGCGCACCACGCCGAGCAGCGGACGATGGCGGCCGGTTCGCGGGTGGGTGAGGTCAAGGACCCCACGGCTAAGGCCCTGATGCAGGGCAAGCCGGAGCGCGCGCTGATCCTCTCCAGGGTCTCCGAGTCGGCGGCCCGGATTCCCGCGCGGGGCCCGGTGGCCGTCCTCAACCGGCTGGAGGGCGTGACCGCCGCGCGCGGCAAGTGACCCTGTGAGGGGCTGAGCAGGTCGGGGCAGGCGCCCTCGACGTGACCGGCCCCCTTCGGGGATCACCGCCCCATGCGTGACGTGACCGCCGCCCCGCGCGTGATCAGTGGTGCAGCGGCCAGGCCGCCGAGTGGTGGTCGGTGTCGTCGGTGGCGTACCGGGCGCAGGCGTCCGTCAGCGTCTCCAGCAGCGTCAGCGGATCCGGCAGCGGCCGCTCCGGCCCGCGCAGCCAGGTCACCGGACCGGCGGACGGCAGCCGCGACGGGGGGACGAGCACATAGCTGCCGCGGCAGTGCCAGCGCAGGCCCGGGTGCTCGTCCAGGGTCTCGGGGTGGCAGTCCAGCTCGCAGGGCCACCACTCGTCCTCGTCGTCCGGGGTGCCGCGGGTGGCGGTGAAGAACAGCACCCGGCCCCGGGGCCCCTCCCCGCCGGCGACGACCGGGCCGACCTCCACCCCGTCGGCCTCCAGCCGCTCCAGGGCGTCGAGCCCGGCGTCGGCGGGCACGTCGAGCACGTCGTGGTTGATGCCGGTGGCGGTGATGACGTTGGCCTGCGGCTGGGCCCGCAGCCAGCGGCCGATCTTCTCCGGGTCGGTGGTGGCCTGGGTCTGCCAGGCGAAGGAGACGGGGTGCCGGCCGGGCGTGGGACAGCCGATCCGGTCGCAGGAACAGCCGTAGCCGGAGGGGTAGGCGGCCTGGGCGAGGGGGAAGCCCGCCGCGGCCGCGGCCAGCAGCAGATCTTCGCGGCCGGCGTCCGCCGCAGCCGCGCCCGGAGCGCCCGCACCGCTTCTCGGACGGCGGCGCAGCCACTGGGAGAACCTGCTTTCCCCGCCGCGACTGCGGTTGTTGTCGGAGTCCATCTATCCCCTCACTTCGACCGCTGTCCGATCAATGCTGCCACCATCCTCCTCCCCCGGGGGCCGGACTACGCATCCGGGTGTGTGGGTTCCGCCATCCATTGGGGCACCATGACAGGGCATACCGGGAAATCCCGCCCTAGCGTTGTTTTCATGGTCACAAGGCCCCTGCTGGCGGGTGTCCTCGCGATGTCCCTGGCGGGGCCGATCGTGCCGGTGCACGTCGCCGCCGCCGGGCGGACCGTCGACGACCTGTCGGGAACCGTGTACACGGCGCACCGCGCCGGCGCGCTGGAGGTTCCGGAGAACAGCATGTCGGGCCTGCTGACCGCGCTCGGCCGGGGCACGGCCCAGGTGCTCGACGCCGACACCCGGATGCTGCGGGACGGCACGCTGGTGGTGATGCACGACGCCTCGCTGGACCGGACGACCGACCTGCGGGGGCCGGTGGACCGGCTGAGCCGGTGGCAGTGGCGGGCGGTACGGATCCGGCCCCGGGGCGCGCTGCGCCGCGGCTGGCGGCCGGAGCCCGCGCCGACGGTGGCGGAGGTGCTGGACCGGTTCGGCGGGCGGAGCGTCCTGATACTGGAGGCCAAGGATCCGCGGAGCCTGTCGCGGCTCGCCCGGATGATCCACGCCCGGGGGCTCGCCCACGCGGTGTTCGTGAACACCAACCGGCCGTGGCTGGCCCGGCGTGCCCACCGGCTGGGCCTGCTGGCCCAGTTGTGGCGTTCGGCGCGCCAGCTGCGCCACGACCGGCCCGAGCGGTGGCGGGATTTCGTGGCGCTGCTGGACGTGGACCACCGGGCGAGCGACGCGGATCTGCGCCGGGCCGTCGCCTCCGGCATCCCCCGGGTGTGGGCGCACACGGTGAACACTCCGCGGGACCGCGACCGCGCCCTGCGGCTGGGCTGCAACGGGATCATCACCGACGCCCCGGCGCTGCTCGCGGCCACCCCGGCGGAGCGCATCCCGGGCGCGGGCAGCGGCGCGGGCGCGGGGAGCGGCTGAACGGCGGGCACCCCGGGCGCCGCGAACGGAGCGGGACACCGCGGCGGCCTGTCCGCGCGGGGCGCGGCGACCTGTCAGGGTGGGGCACGACAGCCTGTCAGGACGGGGCACGACGGCCTGTCAGCGCGGGGCGCGGCGGCCTCGAAAGCGGAAGAGCCGGCCGAGGGCACCGAGTCCGTCACGAAGGCACCGGCCGCAGCCATGCGATGCGGACCACGACCGGCCCCGCATCCCCGTCCTGCACGGCGGTGGCGGGACCTTGCGGAGCTATCCCCGCGGCCGGAGCCCCTGCAGGGTCTGTTCGACAACGCTGTCCGCGAAGTCGTGCGTCAGCGGGCGGGTGCGCAGCATCCACCGGTGGTACAGCGGCCCGACCAGCATCTCCACGGCCACCCGCAGATCCGTGTCCTCGGCGACCTCTCCGGCCTCCCGGGCCGTGCCCAGCCGCTCCTCGAAGGCGACGAGCTGCGGTTCGAGGACCCGGCCGGTCAGTTCGCGGGCGAGCTCGGGATCGTTCTGGCTCTCGGCGGTCAGCGCACGGCTGGGCAGGTCGTACTTGGGGTCGTTGAGCTCGTCGACCGTGGCCCGCAGGACGAGCTTCAGGTCGGCCTCGAGGTCACCGCTGTCGGGCAGCACCGGGCCGCCCTCCTCCTGCCCGCTGAGGGCCAGGAAGGAGTCGAACAGCACGGCGGCCTTCGAGGGCCACCAGCGATAGATGGTCTGTTTGCCGACACCGGCACGGGCCGCGATGGCTTCGATCGTCAGCTTGTTGAAGCCGACCTCTCCGACGAGTTCGAGGGCGGCGTCGAGGATCGCCTGCCGGGAACGTTCGCTGCGGCGGGTGGAATCGGGGGTCCGGGTCTGAGGCATGGTTCGAATTTACCAGCATGAGGCGAGACGTTTCGTCTTGACGAGACGATACGTTCCGTGCAGACTCGGAATTGTCAGCGAGACGAACCGTCTCGGATGCTCGACCGAGGAGGACTCATGACCCGAGGCAGTGCCGGCTCCATGCTCGGCGTGGGCGGTACCCGCAGCAATCTGTCCCGCTCGGCGCTGCGCGGCGGACGGGGCGGCCGCCCCGCGGGCGGCGGCAGCGACCCGCAGGCCGTCAAACGGGAGTTGCTGCGTTCCCTCCGGGCGGCCCGGGAGCCCGCCCGGGAAGCGGACGGACCGGGGGATTCCCGGGCCGGAGCGCAAGAGGACTGACAGGCCCCAGCCCCGTCGCGATTCATCCGTACGGATCACTGCGCGGCGGGGCCGGACGGTGGAACATGTGAGCGTGCAGGTATCTCACGTCTGCGCCCCATTCCACCGTGAGGAGACCTCCTTGCGCTCATCGTTCAGTCCTCGCCGGTACCTGATGTGCCCACCCACGCACTTCAAGGTCACCTACTCCATCAACCCCTGGATGGACCCCACCAAGCCGGTCGATCTCGCACTGGCCCTCGCGCAGTGGGAGGACCTGCGCGACCGCTACCGGACCCTCGGGCACACCGTGGAGGTGCTCGAACCGCGGCCCGATCTGCCGGACATGGTCTTCGCCGCGAACGGCGCGACCGTCGTGGACGGCCGGGTCCTCGGCGCCCGGTTCGCCCATCCCGAGCGGACCGGAGAGGCCGCGGTGCACCGGGAGTGGTTCCGCTCCCACGGCTGGGACGAGGCCGAGGTCCGCGAACCGGTGCACATCAACGAGGGCGAGGGGGACTTCGCCGTCACCGCCTCCTGGCTGCTGGCCGGCCGCGGCTTCCGCAGCAGCCCGCTGTCCCACCCGGAGGCCCAGGAGTTCTTCGGCCGCCCGGTGATCGGTCTGGACCTGATCGACCCCCGCTACTACCACCTGGACACCGCGCTCTGCGTCCTCGCCGACGACGAGGTGATGTACTACCCGGACGCCTTCTCCCCCGGCAGCCGGGCCGTCCTCGCCCGCCTCTTCCCAGACGCGATCGTCGCCGAGGCGGCCGACGCCGCCGCGTTCGGGCTGAACGCGGTCTCCGACGGCCACCACGTCCTGCTCCCCCAGGCGGCGCTGGGCCTCTTCGATCCCCTGCGGGAGCGGGGGTACGAACCGGTCGGCATGGACCTGTCGGAGCTCCTGAAGGGCGGCGGCAGCGTCAAGTGCTGCACGATGGAGCTGCGTTCGGCGGACTGACCGGGGCGCAACGGGCGGCGCCGCGCACGGCCGCCGGAGAGCGCGCCGGCCGGGACGGAACGCCGGCCGGGGGCGGAAACCCCGGCCGGCGGCCACCGTCCGGGGCCCGGTCCGTCCACCGGGCCCAACGGCCCTCGTGCGCAAGGGCCGTCAGACACAAGAGTCATCAGGCGCAGCGGCACCGTCGGAGATGACGCCCCTCAGGCGTGGCGGCGCGGTGTCACTCCGCCGCGTCCGGCCCGTCCGGTTCCCGCGGCGGCGGCCAGCTGTCGCCCCACTCCGTGTCGCGGGCGGCGCGGTACAGCGGCCCCTGGCGCTTGGTCACCGTGCTGCGGCGCAGCGCCCCGTCGGCGGTGCAGAGGTCCAGCAGGACCTGTCCCTTGCGGAGTTGCGGGTGGCGTACCACCCGGTGCTCGGCGGTGGCCGCCGGGAAGCGCACCGCCGCCACATAGCTGAACTTCTCGTCCTCGTACGGCAGGGAGCCGCCCTTCACCTGCCGGTGCAGCGAGGACCGGCCGACCCGGGCCGCGAAGTGGCACCAGTCCCGGCCCCGTTCGATCGGGCAGGCGGCGCTGTGCGGGCAGGGGGCGACGACCCGCAGTCCGGCCGCGATCAGCCGGTCCCGGGCCTCGATGATCCGCAAGTAGCCGTCGGGGGTGCCCGGTTCGATCAGCACCACCGCCTGCGCCGCGCGCGCCGCCTCGTCGACCACCGACCCGCGGTCCCCGGGGGTCAGCTCGCCGAGCACGTAGGAGACGGTGACCAGGTCGGTGCCCTCGGGCAGCTCCAGTCCGCCGCCGATCGCCGCGCGCCGCCAGCCGGCCGCGCGCAGCGCCGGGAAGCCGGAGTCCTCCGCCAGCTCGCGGCCGATCGCGAGCGCGGGCTCGGCCCAGTCCAGCACGGTCGTGCGGCGCTCCGCCTCCGGCCAGGCCGCCGTCACGGCCCAGGTGGCCGCGCCGGTGCCGCCGCCCACGTCCGTGTGGCTCGCCGGCGACCACTCGGGCAGCTGCTCCCGGAACGCGGCGAGCGCGGCCCGGACGGCCTCGAAGGTCGCGGGCATCCGGTACGCGGCGTACGCGGCCACGTCGGAGCGGTCGCGGAGCACCGGGGCGTCGGTGGGGGTGCGCCCCCGGTAGTTGGCGATCAGCCGGTCGACCGCCTGTGCGGCCTGCCGGGGCGGCAGACCGTCCAGAAGCCGCGCGAGTGCCGTACGCAGTGCCTCGGGCACGGTGACGGCGCCGGTGCGGGGGGAATCAGGGGCGTGCATCCGAAGGAGTCTAGTTCGGTGCCCCGGCACCTTCACGCCGCGCGGTGGCCGCGGCCGTCCCGCCGCCACCGCCTCTCGCCGCGAGCACTCACCACCGGCCGTCGCCTCAAGCCGCTCCTCGTGGCCCCTCACCCGGCTCCGCCCGCCGTCACCCCTCCCCGGCAGCGGCGTCCCGGTCGTCCGCGGCCCGGACGGCCCGGGCGAGGCGGGTCGCGGCCGTCGCGCGCGGGACGCTGTCCGCGGGCCTGCGGCGCGGGTGGACGGTGTTGGCGAGCAGCACCAGGAAGCTGTCCGTGGCCCGGTCCAGGACCAGGCTCGTCCCGGTGAATCCGGTGTGCCCGGCCGCGCCCCGGCCGGCCAGCTCCCCCATGAACCACGGCTGGTCCACCTCGAAACCCAGCCCCGGCGGCGCCAGCAGCAGGTCCACCGAGGCGGGGGCGAGGATCCGGGCACCCTCGTACGTCCCGGCGTTCAGCAGCGCCCGGCAGAGCACGGCGAGGTCCCACGCGGTGGAGAACAGCCCGGCGTGGCCGGCCACTCCCCCGAACGCCCAGGCGTTCTCGTCGTGCACCTCGCCGCACAGCATGCCCCGGTCGGCCTTGGCCCACGGCCTGCTCTGATCCTCGGTGGCCGCCACCCCGGCCCGGCCGCGAGCACCGGCCGCCCCGGCGGACCCGTCACCCGGCACACCGCCCCCGCCGACGCCCGCCGCCCCGGTGGGACCGTCACCTGTCACCTCCGCCGGACCGTCCCCCGCCCCGCCCGGCAACGTGCCGACCGGCCGGAAGCCGGTCGCCGACATCCCGAGCGGGCCGGTGATCCCGGTGCGGACGAGCGCGCCGAGCCCCTCGCCCGTGATGCGTTCCAGCACCATCTGGAGCGCGATCATGTTGAGGTCCGAGTAGCGCCGGCCGGAGCCGGGCGCGGCCACCGGCTCCTCGTCCCACAGCATCTCCAGCCGCGCGGCCCGGCCCGCGCGCTCGTAAAAGGGCAGTTCGGGGCGGAGGCCGGAGGTGTGGGTGAGCAGCTGCCGCACGGTCACGTCCGCCTTCCCCGCCACGGCGAACTCCGGGACGTACGCGGCGACCGGCCGTCCGGCCTCCAGCACGCCCCGCTCCATCTGCTGCACCGCGACGATCGCCGTGCAGAGCTTGGTCAGCGAGGCCAGGTCGAAGACGGTGCCGGTGCGCATCGGCTCCCACGCCCCCCGCGGCAGTTCGACGCCCCGGTCGGCAGCCGCGTCGTATCCCGCGTAGCGCACGGCCCAGCCGGCCGCCTGCTCGACGGCGACGACCGGGCCCCGGCCGGCGAGGACCACCGCACCCGCGCACCAGGGGCGCTCCCCCTCGGGCAGCCGCCGCACCTCGCGGACGAGCTCGTGCAGCTCGGCGGCGTCCAGCCGGGCGCGCGCCGGGGTGCCGGCGTGCAGGCGCGTGTGCGGTCGTGGCGTGGTCAGCTCCCCGCTCCTTCCGTGGCCCGGCCGCGGTCCGTCCCCTCGGCGTTCCGCTGCTGCCAGGGGCGGCACAGCCCCAGGAAACATGTCACCGCCAGCAGGCCGCACACCACCTGGACGAGCGCCATGGGAACGGCCGTGCGCTCCCCCGCGATGCCCACCAGCGGTGAGGCGACCGCGCCGACGAGGAAGGAGCAGGTGCCGATCAGCGCGGAGGCCGAGCCGGCGGCGTGCGGGGTGCGCATCAGGGCCTGCGCATTGGTGTTGGGCAGCGTCACGCCCATCGCGGACATCAGCACGAACAGTCCGGCGGCCACCGGGCCGAGCCCCACGTCCCCGAAGACGCCGGACGCCATCAGCAGCAGCGCGACGGCCGCCGTGGTCACCAGGGCGAGGCCGACGGACAGCGCCTTGTCGAGGCTGACCCGGCCGATGAGCAGCTTGCCGTTGAGCTGCCCGACCGCGACCAGTCCCACCGAGTTGAGGCCGAACAGCAGGCTGAAGGTCTGCGGGGAGGCGCCGTAGATCTCCTGGACGACGAAGGGCGAGGCGGAGATGTAGGAGAAGAGAGTGGCGAAGGAGAAGCCGCCGGCCAGCATGTAGCCGGTGAAGACCCGGTCGGCGAGGAGCCCGCGCATGGTGCGCAGGGTGGCGCCGAGCCCGCCGCTGTGCCGCCGCTCCGGGGGCAGCGTCTCGCCGAGACGGCGTACCACCAGCAGGGTGATCAGGGTGCCGACGCCCGCGAGGACGTAGAAGACGCCCCGCCAGTCGGTGAACCGGAGCACCTGTCCGCCGACGAGCGGCGCGACGACGGGTGCGGCGCCGGAGACCAGCATCAGGCTGGAGAAGAACCGGGCCATGGCGACGCCGTCGTAGAGGTCGCGCACCACGGCCCGGGCGATCACGATCCCGGCGGCCCCGGCCAGGCCCTGGAGCAGCCGGAAGGCGATGAGCAGTTCGATCGTGGGCGCGAAGGCGCAGACGGCGGTGGCGACGACATAGATCGTCATGCCGGCGACGAGCGGCCGGCGGCGGCCCCACTTGTCACTCATCGGGCCGACGACGAGCTGGCCCAGCGCCATGCCGGCGAGGCACGCGGTCAGGGTCAGCTGGACCGTGGCGGCGGGGGTGTGCAGCGCGTCGGTGACGGCCGGCAGGGCGGGGAGGTACATGTCCATCGACAGCGGTGCCAGCGCGGTCAGCCCGCCGAGGACGAGGACGAGGAGCAGCGCGGCACGGCCGGCCGGCGGTTCCGGAGCCGCTCCTTCCGTGCGTCCGTCCGCAGCCGCCGCTTCCACGCGGCCGGCCGTTCCGGCCCGCTCCGCCGCTGCTGCCCGTCCCGTTGCTGCTGCCCGTTCCGTTGCTCCTGCGCGGTCCTCCCCGCCGGCAGGTGGCTCCCCCGGGGCCCGGTCGCGACCGTCGGTGCTTCCGAGTGCCCCGTCCCGGTCGGCAGTCACGGCCGGCACCGCCCCTCGGCCCGCGGCGGCGCTCCCGGCCGCCCCTTCCTCCGGGTCTCCCCGCCCATCCGGCACCCCCGCCATATCCGATATGACCCGCTCTCTGTCCTGAGCGGGTCGAACTGACAACTTTTCCGGTCGCATCGGGCCGGTTTCCTGCATTCGGCTCTCCACTTTCGTTGAATCCTTACCATGCACTCAGCATGACGACTGGTCCACGGTGACGGGGGCGGTGCCTGTGCAGGACGTTCGGGTGCGCTGGGGCATCCTCGGGACCGGCGGCATCGCCGCGTCCTTCACCGCGCAGCTGCTGGAGCTGCCCGGGGCCGAGGTCGTGGCCGTCGGTTCCCGCAGCACCGGCACGGCGAGAGGCTTCGCCGAGCGGTTCGGCATACCCCGGGCCTACGGCAGCTGGGCGGAGCTGGCGGCCGACGACGGCGTGGACGTCGTGTACGTCGCCGTTCCGCACTCCGCACACCGGGCGGCGGCGGGCCTGTGCCTGGAGGCCGGCCGGGCGGTGCTCTGCGAGAAGGCCTTCACCCTCAACGCCCGCGAGGCGGACGAGCTGGTGGAACTGGCCCGGGAGCGCCGCCGCTTCATGATGGAAGCGATGTGGACCTACTGCAATCCCGTCATGCGTCGCATGGTGGAGATCGTAGCCGACGGGGCGATCGGGGAGATCCGGAGCGTGCACGCCGATTTCGGACTGCCCGGACCGTACGGTCCGGCGCACCGGCTGCGCGATCCGGCGCGGGGCGGCGGGGCCCTCCTCGACCTCGGCGTGTACCCGGTCTCGCTGGCCCATCTCGTCCTCGGCGAGCCGTCGGAGGTACAGGGCAGGGCGGAGCTCACACCGGAGGGCGTGGACGCCAACACCGGGATGCTCCTCGGCTGGGACTCGGGCGCGGTGGCCCTGCTGAGCTGCTCGATCACCGCGGACACCCCGATGACCGCGGCGGTGACGGGTACGGCGGGCCGGATCGAGTTCCCGCGCGGCTTCTTCTATCCGGACCGCTTCGTGCTGCACCGGCCGGGCCGGGAGCCGGAGGAGTTCGCCCTGGAGGGCCGGCGCAACAGCCTGCGGCACGAGGCGCTGGAGGTGATGCGCTGTCTGCGGGCGGGCGAGACGGAGTCCCCGCTGGTGCCGCTGGACGGCAGCCGGGCGGTGATGCGCACGCTGGACGCGGTCCGGGGCCGCATCGGGGTCCGGTACCCGGGCGAGGAGTAGCGGCCCGCGCCGAGCCGGGGCGCCCCGGCGGATGCCGGAAGGGCCGGTGGATGCCGGAAGGGCCGGTGGGCGGGCACCGGGCGGTGTCCGCCCCACCGGCCGTCCGCCGGGCGGGCAGCGCCCGCGGCCTGCCGCCCGTCGCGCGGTCGGCCCGCGGACGGCAGGCTTCAGACCTCGGGCCGCCGGCGTCGGTCCTCGAAGGTCGGGCCGGGGCCTCAGGCCGGTTCGAGCCCCGGCGACCCCGCCTCGGTGACGAACGACGCCGCCGTGGTCAGCGCCGCCCCCTGGGTGGTCACCGCCTTGACGGTCTTGAAGTCGGCGCGCGCCTCCGCCGTCCCGAGGGTGACGGTGAGGTAGCCGCGGCGGCCGTTGTACCACTTCATGTGCGGGTTGGCCGCCATGTACGTCGCCCAGTTGGCGGGCCGGTCGGCGCCGTCCTTGCCGCTGGAGACCGAGGTGGTGACCAGCTCCGTGCCGACCGTCCGGCTGCCCGGGTCCCGGAAGTCCGCCTTGATGTCCATCCCGTAGCTCACGTGCACATCGCCGGTGAGCACCAGAAGGTTGTCGATCCCGGCCGCCTGCGCCCCCGCGAGGACCCGGCGGCGGGAGGCGGGATAGCCGTCCCAGGCGTCCATGCTCACCTTGTAGTCGGCGTCGGTGGTGGACCGCCGCTGGGCGAAGGTGACCTGCTGGGGCAGCACGTTCCACCGGGCCTGCGAGGAGCGCCAGCCGTCCAGCAGCCAGCGTTCCTGGCCGGCCCCGGTCAGAGTGCGCGACGGGTTCTCCGACTCGGGCCCCGGGACCTGCCAGCCGTCGCCCTGGGCCTGGTCGGAGCGGTACTGGCGGGTGTCGAGGATGTCGAACCGGGCGAGCCGTCCGAAGCCGAGCCGCCGGTAGAGACGCATGTCGGGGCCGTTCGGCCGCTGCGGCCGGCGCAGCGGCTGGTTCTCCCAGTAGGCGCGGTAGGCGGCGGCGCGGCGGATCAGGAAGTCCTCGGACGGTCCGCCGTCCTCCGGGACGTCGTCGGCGTAGTTGTTCTCGACCTCGTGGTCGTCCCAGGTGACGACGAAGGGGTGCGCGGCGTGGGCGGCCATCAGGTCCGGGTCGGTCTTGTAGAGGGCGTACCGGAGCCGGTAGTCCTCCAGGGTGACCGTCTCCCGGTTGAACACCGCGGGAAGCTTCCGGTCGGTGTACTTGCGGGCCCCGCCGGCCGCGTCGACGGCGTACTCGTACAGGTAGTCGCCGAGGTGGAACACGACGTCGAGGTCCTCGCCCGCGAGGTGCCGGTACGCGGTGAAGTACCCGTCGTGGTAGGCCTGGCAGGACACCGCGGCGAGGCGCAGGTCGTTCAGCCGGGCGCCCGCGGCGGGCGCGGTGCGGGTGCGGCCGACGGGGCTGATCCAGGAGCCGGCCCGGAAGCGGTAGTAGTGGACGCAGTCGGGGGCGAGTCCGTCGGCCTCGACGTGCACGGTGTGGTCGAACTCGGGGTGCGCGGTGGCCGTGCCGCGGCGGACGACCCGGGAGAAGCGCTCGTCGCGCGCGATCTCCCAGTCGACGTCGACGCGGGCGGCGGGCAGGCCGCCACCGGTCTCGTACGGCTCGGGGGCGAGTCTGGTCCAGAGCACGACGGAGCCGGGAAGCGGGTCGCCGGAGGCGACACCCAGGGTGAACGGATCGTCGGTGAGCGCCCGGCGCGCGTCGAGATCGGCGGCGTCGGCGGTGCCCGGAAGGTTGGTGGCGAAGGCGAGCGCGGCGGCCGCGCCGGTGACAGTGAGGAAGCGCCGCCGGCCCAGGTGTGCGGCGGCGGCCCGGAGCTCCGTGCGGTACGGGATAGTCATCTGCCCCTCCCCTGACGGGTGTTGTACTGCGGAATTCCAGTGCCGGGGAGAGGCCGCGCGTTGTCGCGAGCACAACACGTACATGGCGAGTCGATGAGCTTCGCCTCCCGAAGGGGCGTTCGGGGGCAATCCCGCCGCTGTCCCGTACCCTGCGGGCCATGACGGAGAGCGGCAGCGGCCCGCGGGTCGCGGTGGTCACCGGCGCCGGATCGGGCATCGGCAGAGCGGTCGTCCGGGCCCTGGCGGCCGACGGCTGGGCCGTCGCGCTGGCGGGGCGCCGGGCGGCGGCGCTGGCGGAGACGGCACGCCTGGCGGACGCGGACGGGCAGGTCCTGGCCGTGCCGACGGACGTGACCCGGCCGGCCGAGGTGACGGAGCTGTTCCGGGCGGCGGCCGGGCGCTTCGGCCGGGTCGACCTGCTCTTCAACAACGCCGGGGGCTTCGGCCCGGCGGTGCCGCTGGAGGAGCTGGCGTACGCGGACTGGCAGTCGGTGGTCGACACCAATCTCACCGGAGCGTTCCTGTGCGCCCAGGCGGCGTTCCGGCAGATGGGCAACCAGGATCCGCGGGGCGGCCGGATCATCAACAACGGTTCCGTCTCGGCCCATGCGCCGCGGCCGGACAGCGTCGCCTACACCGCCACCAAGCACGCGATGACCGGACTCACCAAGTCGCTGTCGCTGGACGGCCGGAAGCACCGGATCGCCTGCGGGCAGATCGACATCGGCAACGCCGCGACCGAGATGACCGAGGCGATGCGGACCGGGACGCGCCAGGCGGACGGCACCCTCGCGGCCGAACCGGTGATGGACGCGGCGGATGTGGCGCGGACGGTGCTGCACATGGCGTCACTGCCGCTGGAGGCCAATGTCCAGTTCGCCACGGTGATGGCCACGACGATGCCGTACATCGGGCGTGGCTGAATTCGACCATTTGGCGGGCTATTTCGACTGAGTGGGGTAATCACCCGCTGAATCCGGTTGCGGGGCGTTACCTTGCCGCTCATGCTCTCCAGGCACAACCCGCCGGAGCCCTCCCCGGAGGCGCGCCCGCCGACCACCCCCACAGCCGACCCGGCGCCCGTCGTCTGGCCTGCGCCCGCGCCGGGCGATCTGCTCGCGGAGCAGTCCGTGGACTCCCTCTCCGAGCCGGACGACGGCCCGGTGCCGCCCCGCTCCGTGCGATCGGACGTTCCGACCACCGCGCTGGACGCCCGGAGCGGGGCCGAGGCGGAGGCCGGCCGGAGGCCGACGACGAAGGCGGCGGCACAGGCGGCGGCGCAGCCCACGGCGAACACCGGCCGTAAGCCCGCCGACGGCCGGAGGCCCGCCGGCCGAGGCTGGCGGCGGTCCGGCGCGAAGGCCGGCGCCGGAGCAGCGGCAGGGGCAGCGGCGGAGCCCGCCCCGGCGACCACGCCCGCCCCAGGCCCGGGCCCGGTTTCCGGCTCCGGCTCAGACTCCGGGTCCCGCTCCGGGAAGGCCGCCACCTCCGCCCCGGCCGAGGCCCCCGCGCCTGCCGCTGCCGCCGCGGCGCCGGCCGGTACGGCCCCCGCGGCGGCCTGCGCGCACGGACGGGTCTCCGTCGGACGCATCCGGAGCATGAGCCGCACCGGCCGGGCCGTGGGCGCGGTCTGCGCCCTCTACGCCACCGGGCTGGTCCTCAGCCTGACGGGCGCGACACCGATCGCGCCCAGCACCCTCCTCCCCCTGCCCGGCGTACCGAACGCGGCCCCCGCGGACGACGACCCCCGGCGCGTGGGAACCGTCGAGGCCACGGGAGTACCGGGCGGCCCGGCGGGCGGCCCCGGCGACGACAAGGCGGGCAGCCTCTCCCACGAGACGTCGGCATCGGCATCGCCGTCGGCATCCGACGCCCCCTCCGGCGAGCCGGGCGACCGCTCCGGCTCGCCGTCCCCCGACAGCGGGGACGGACATCCCCTCCCGCAGCAGCCGCCGGGCTCGTCGGCCACCGCGCCCGTGCCGGGACCCAGCGTTCCGCCGCAGCCGTCGGCCGAGTCGCCGCCCGCCCAGCAGACGTCCACCCCCGGCTCCACCCCGTCCGGCGAGACCACACCACCGGCGAACCCGCCCTCCGGCAACGACGGCGGCTCCCAGGGGACCGGCTGACGCCGCGGACCCCCGCCCTCCGCCGCGGGGGCACGGAGGGGGCGCGGCGGGGGCGGGGCGGGCCGCGGCGCGCGAAGCGGCGGCCACGGTCCGAGTGAAGCGCACGCGCCGGCACCCCGGCAGGGTGTGCGCGGGCCGTCCACAGATGCGGCGTTCACACCCCGTGTGCGCAGGAGGGCTGCGGCCGGTCCGCGGCCTCGCGTTGGGATGGGCCCGTCGTGGGGATCGGCCCGCCCGGCGACCGACCGGGATGCGCCCCGGCGGCTCGCACAGCACCCTGGACGTATGGCCGAGCACCCGCCCGTGATCGTGCACCCGCCGTCCCCGTCGGGCGGGCGCCGCATCACCGTGCACGGACAGATCGTGGGCCTCGCCCACGGCCGGGGGGACGTGTGCGAGTTCCTGCGCGAGGCCGGTCTCGATCCCACGCTCGACGACCCGGCGGTGATCGAGTGGCGCGGCGGCGACCTGGATCACTGGCCCAGGCCCATGGCGTAACGGACCCCCCCGGACCCTCCGGCACAGAACCCTCGGCGCGGTGCGCCGGGATGAACCGGACCGGCTCGGTTGTTGTGGATGTTCACCCACTTGTCATCGAGTGATCCATTCGGAACGGTTGTCGCCGCCGGGCGAATCGTTCTGGATGTACCCGAGGTGCGGATCACCTCGGTGACCTGCGGGCCCGGCCACGGCATACGACATGCACAGCCGAGGGGCGGCGTACCCGGGACCTGGACGACAGCACAGGGAGACGCAAGGGAATGACCATCAAAGGAGTTGCGGATAAAGGCAGTTCCGCCGGTCCGCCCCAGTGCATCGGATTCGGCACGGTACGCGGGGCCGGGGCAAATACCAGCGAGTAGTTGAAAGTTCCTGCATTCGCCTTGGGATCGAAGGGAAGCTGGCACTTCCTACCAATGGATCATCTGTTAATCTGCCCGCTCCTGGATGTTCCTCCACCTGCCCCTCCCCCCAAGCACCCATATGTCCGGATGGGTGCAGCGAGGTGTCTCGTACGTGCTCAGAACTCCGTTTTCCCCCACCGAGGCCAGAGCCGCTCGCATTCGAATGGGCCTGACAGAAGTTCAAGTCGCACAGACCATGGGGGCGTGCGGCGTCCCCATCCCTCCCGAAGCCGTGGTCGCCTGGGAGCAGGGCACGCACATCCCCACGGAACCGCAGCTCTTCGCCCTGGCGGACACCCTCTGGTGCCCGGCGACCGTGCTGATGGGAGTGCAGCCGCGCACCCTCGCCGAACACCGGCTGGCCCGCCAGCTGAGCGCGGAACGCCTGGCGGGCCGGATCGGGATGACCGTCGCCGAGTACCAGGCGGCCGAGGCGGCGCAACGCTGGGACGGCGACTACCGGCAGACCCGGGCCCTGGTGGACACGCTCGGGCTCTCGCTGCGCCAACTCGTCGACATCATGGGACGGGTGGACGAGCTGGCCGACCACCTGCGGTCCGCCATCGACGGCCGCTGGAAGTCCCACGTCGCCGCGGTCGCGGAGATCGCCGCGATCAACGAGAGCCGGGTGAGTGACGCGCTGCGGACGATGCACGCGGAGTTCGCCGAGTTCTCCGAGCGCTACATGGGTCATGTCGTGGCGCGGAACAACGACGCCCGCCTGAAGGAGGTCGCGGCGGAGCGCTCCGCCTACCTGCGGCGGCTGGTGGATCACTTCTGGGAGCTGGTGGGCGAGGCGGGCGAGGTACCCCCGTTCAACACCGTGCTCTGAGCGGACCCGGCCGCCGCGGCTCCGCGTCCGGGGAGCGATCGGCGGCGCCCGCCGAGCACGCGGCGGCTGCCCGCCGAGCATCCGGCGCTCTCCCCGGCGGCCGCCCTGCGCGTGCCGGACGGCACCGCGCGGGCCGCGGAACGGCACCCTGCGGCGACGGCTCCCAACGGGGTGCTGAGGCGCCCTGCGGGGTCCGGCCCCAAGCCCGCACGGACGGCGCCCCGCGGGCCGGAGGCACGGGGATGCCCCCGGCCCCGGCCCCGGCCCGCAGCGGGTTCAGCGCTCCGCGGTGCCCAGCTGTGAGTCGGCCGGGCCGTCCCGCTCGATCTCGTCCCAGTCGATCTCCATCGCCGTACGGCGGGTGAAGACGTTGAAGAAGAGGTTCAGCAGGATGGCGGTGAGGCCGCCCAGGGTGATCCCGCTGTCGAGGACCGCCTGGAGGTCGTCCGACATCCGGTCGAAGAACGGCGCGACCGTGGTGGGCAGCAGCGCGACGCCGAGGCTGACCGCCAGGATCAGCGCGTTGCGCTCCTCGCGCAGGTCGACCTTGCCCAGGATCTGGATGCCGACCGTCGCCACCATGCCGAACATGGCGACCGCCGCACCGCCCAGGACCGGATGCGGAATGGCGGCGACCAGGCTGCCCGCCTTCGGCAGCAGCCCCAGGATGATCATGAAGACACCCGCCGCGACCACGACGAAGCGGCTCATCACCCTGGTCATCCGCACCAGGCCGATGTTCTCCGCGAAGGCCACGTAGGGAAAGGAGTTGAAGACGCCGCCGAGGACGGTCGCGATGCCGTCGGCGCGCAGGGCGCTGGCGACCGTTTCGCCGTCCACCTTCTTGCCGGTGATCTCACCGATGGCATAGACGTCACCAGTGGTCTCCACCATGGTGATCAGCATGACGATGGTCATCGCGAGGATCGGGAAGAGTTCGAACTTGGGCATGCCGTAGTGGAACGGCGTGCTGACGCCGAACCAGTCGGCCCGGCCCACGGCGCCGAAGTCGGCGTCGCCGAGAAGCCACGCCACCGCGGTGCCGAAGACCAGGCCGATCAGCACCGCGACGCTGCTCAGGAACGGCTTTCCGATCCTGACGACCAGCAGGATGAAGAGCAGCGTGCCGAGGGCGTAGGCGAGGTTCTTCGGGGAACCGTACGCCGCTTCGCCCATCAGATCCGCGCCGCCGGCCGCGTCCTGCAGGCCCACCGGGATGAGAGTGAGGCCGATGATGGTGAGAATCGTGCCGATGACGACCGGCGGAAAGAACTTCACCAATTTGCTGAAGAACGGCGCGAACAGGAAAGTGGCAATACCGGCTGTGATCACCGCGCCGTAGACCACCAGCAGACCGGCGGTGCCGCCGCCCGCGCCGATGCCTATCGCAATCATGGGTGAGACCGCGGTGAAGGTCACACCCTGAACAAGGGGCAGCCGAGCGCCGATCCGCCAGATGCCGAGAGCCTGGATGATCGAAGCGATACCGCAGGTGAGCAGGTCCGCATTGATCAGATAGACCAGTTCGTCATGGGACAGCCCCAGCGCGTTGCCGAGGAGAATCGGCACGATCACCGCGCCGGCGTAGAACGCAAGAATGTGCTGGAAGCCGTAGAGGGAGAGTTTCGGAAGGGGAAGCACCTCATCGACAGGGTGAACTCCCTGCCCGGCCCCGCTGTTCTTCTGTTGTGGAATTCGCGCCATCTCTGCCTTGCCTCCGCGAGGTAGGTGAATGAGAAGGAGCCGCCGTACGGAGTCCCGGGAGGTGCGAAGTCCCGGGAACAGTACGGCGACCGGTGATACCTGCACGGCCGACGCCCGTCCGGGATCGCCGACACCACGCCGTTCCGGCCGCGCCAGGTACATCCCGTGTTGGCAGGACATCCTTGGATCAGCGGAAAGAGCCCGAATTGTCATCTGGATCCGCAGGCGAGCGGGGGCCGATCGGCGATCACCCTAGGGGACCGGCGTCCCTTCTCGCGAGTAACCTTGGCCAGAGCTCCACCCGATGGCCCGGCCCACGGAAATCGGCGACTGAAGAAAGTTGAATTCCGCAACCTTGGTACGCGCGCCTCCTCGGCAAGGACGGCGGCCAAGTCCGGGGCGCGGCCGGTGATTTCCACACCCGGCGGCCGGCCGCAAATTCGGAGGCATTGCCGTGGTCCGGGAGTTCACCCCCAGGACGCATCGGTCCGGAGGTCTCGCAGGCAGGAGGCATGAAGGGGGCAGACGAGTCGAGCTGTACGCCGGGTTCTGTCTCCACCGGGCCTCGCGGCCCGGCAGGAGGCGGCCATCCATCTAGGACCGGCGTTGCCGCCGGTCTCGTGCGGTCTACCCGCGGACTCGGGCGGGCAGCCCTCGGTCATCCGCGCAGGGCCGCCTTGCGGCGGCCCCTCTTGACCTTGCTCCAGGTGGGGTTTACCGAGCCGTCCGAGTCACCTCGGACGCTGGTGGTCTCTTACACCACCGTTTCACCCTTACCGGAAGCCTCGCGGCCTCCGGCGGTCTGTTTTCTGTGGCACTGTCCCGCGGGTCGCCCCGGGTGGGCGTTACCCACCACCTTGCCGTGTGGAGCCCGGACGTTCCTCGGCGGGATCCGGGGATCCCGACGCGGCCGCCCGCTCGGCTCGTCTGCCGTACCGACCATGGTACCCGCCGGTCGGGGCGGGCCGGTCACCCGAAGTCGGCGGTCCGCAGCGCGAAGGAGGAGGGCTCGGGCCGTCCGGGGGCAGGGCGCGGGGCCGTTAGGCTGCGGCGGGGCCCTGTCCGGTCTGCCGTGGCCCCCGCTCACCCGTGTGAAGGAGATCTTCCGTGCTCGTGCTGTTGCCGCCGTCCGAAGGAAAGGCCGCCGGCGGTTCCGGAGCGCCGCTCGACCCGGCGGGGCTGTCGCTGCCCGGGCTCCGGGAGGCGCGCGCCACGGTGCTCGACGAGCTGGTGTCGCTGTGCGGCGGCGACGAGGAGAAGGCACGGGAGGTCCTCGGGCTCAGCGAGGGGCTGCGGGGCGAGGTCGCCAAGAACGCGGGGCTGCGCACCGCACCGGCCCGTCCGGCCGGCGAGATCTACACGGGCGTGCTGTACGACGCCCTGGGCCTGGCCACGCTCGACAGCGCGGCGCGGCGCCGCGCGGAGCGGTCGCTGCTGGTCTTCTCCGGGCTCTGGGGCGCGCTGGGGATCGCCGACCGCATTCCCTCCTACCGCTGCTCGATGGGGGTGAAGCTGCCGGGGCTCGGCGCGCTCGGGGCGTACTGGCGGGGGCCGATGGCCCAGGTCATGCCGGCCGCCGCCGGGGACGGGCTCGTGCTGGATCTGCGGTCCTCCGCCTACACGTCCGCCTGGAAGCCGAAGGGCGAGGTCGCGGAACGCACCGCCACCGTCCGCGTGCTGCACGCGCGGACGGTGGACGGCGTCGAGAAGCGGTCGGTGGTCAGCCACTTCAACAAGGCGACGAAGGGACGGCTGGTCCGGGATCTGCTGACGACGGGCACGGAGCCCGCGGACCCGGCGGAGCTCGTGACGGCGCTGCGGGACCTCGGTCACGTGGTGGAGGCGGAGGCACCCGCGAAGGCGGGCCGGCCCTGGCAGCTGGACGTGGTGGTCACCGAGGTGCACTGAGAGGTGCCCTGACGGCGCCGCTCTCGGAGCCGGTTGAGCGCCGTTCCCGGCAGCACCGGGCTCGCCACGACGGCAGGCGACCGGCGACCAGCGCCGAAATGGAAGAGTGCGGGCTCCCGTTCGTCGAGCCAGCGCCCTCGGCACCGCACCGGACCCCGCCGCGGAGAAACGCACACAGACCGGTGGGCGCCGGGGGGGGCGCCCCCCGGGGGGGGGGGGCGGGGGGGGGGGCGCGCCGGGGCGGGGGGGGGGGGGGGCGGCGGGGGGCGGGGTGGTTGTGGCGCGGCCACCACGAGGTGGCG
>NZ_JBIASV010000001.1:189312-322904 GCF_042891165.1 Streptomyces sp. NPDC001922
GGGGGCGGCCCCGCCCCCCCCCCACTAATTTCCTCCCCCCCCCGCCCCCCCCCCCCCCCCCGCCCCCCCCCCCCCCCCCCCCCCGCGCGCCCCCCCCCCCCCCGGGGGGGCCCCCGGGGCCCCCCACCGGTCTGTGCCCATGTCCGCGGATCGGCCTCCGCGGGGTGGCTCCTCGGGTCAGCGCAGGTGGCCGGTGTCGTTCAGCAGCCTCAACGACGCGTTGCCGTCCGCGTAGTAGGCGACCGCCGAGAGGGAGGCAGCCGACAGTTCCATCCGGAACAGGGACTCCGGCGGGGCCCCCAGGGCCAGCCGGACCAGGGTCTTCACCGGGGTGACATGGGTGACCAGCAGCACCGTGCGGCCCGCGTGGCGGGCCAGGATCTTGTCGCGGGCCAGTGCCGTCCGGCGGGCCACCTGGGCGAAGCTCTCGCCGCCCGGCGGGGCCGCCTTCGCCGACCCCAGCCAGGCGTCGAGTTCCTCGGGGTAGCGCTCGCGCACCTCGGCGAAGCTCAGCCCCTCCCAGGCGCCGAAGTCGGTCTCCCGCAGCCCTTCGTCGATCCGGACGTCCAGCCCGAGGCGGGCGGCGACCGTCTCGGCCGTCTCCCGGCAGCGGCGCAGCGGTGAACTGACGACGGCCTGGATCGTGCCGCGCGCGGCGAGCGCCGCGGCGACCTGTTCGGCCTGGCGGCGGCCCGCGGGCGAGAGCTCGGGGTCGGAGCCGCCGCTGCCGGAGAAGCGCTTCTCCGGGGTGAGCGCGGTCTCGCCGTGCCGGAGCAGGACGAAGGTGGTGGGGGTGCCGAGGTCGGCCGCGGCGGCGTAGCCGAGCGGGGCGGGCGCGGGCTCGGCGAGCGGCTCGTCCTTCTCCGGCACGGCCGCGGCGGCCGTCGCGGTCCGCTCCCCCGCGGCGGAGCGGGACGGGCTGTCCAGGGCGGCCGTCGACCGGGACGGCTGCCACTGCTCACCCCGCTTGCCCGCGTCCATCGCCTCGTTGGCGAGCCGGTCCGCGTGCTTGTTCTGCTCGCGCGGAATCCACTCGTACGTGACCCGGCCGGACGGCAACACGGTCTTCGCCTCGGCCGCCAGCGGACGCATGTCCGGGTGCTTGATCTTCCAGCGGCCCGACATCTGCTCGACCACGAGCTTGGAGTCCATCCGGACGCGGACGGCGGCCTCCGGGTCCAGGGCGTGGGCGGCCCGCAGACCCGCGATCAGGCCGCGGTACTCGGCGACGTTGTTCGTCGCGGTGCCGATGTACTCCGCGGCCTCGGCCAGCGGCTCGCCCGTCTCGGCGTCGAGGACGACCGCGCCGTAGCCCGCGGGCCCCGGATTGCCCCGGGACCCGCCGTCCGCCTCGACGATGAAGCGTCGACTCACGGGGCCTACAGCCCCGACTCGCCGGTACGGACCAGGATGCGGCGGCAGTTCTCGCACCGCACGACCTCGTCCGGGGCCGCGGCCCGCACCTCGTTGAGCTCGGTGATGTTGAGCTCCAGCCGGCAGCCCTCGCAGCGCCGCTGGTAGAGCCGGGCCGCGCCGACGCCGCCCTGCTGCCCTCGCAGCTTCTCGTAGAGCTTCATCAGGTCGGCCGGAACGGAGGCGGCCACGACCTCGCGCTCCTTGGTGATGGTCGCCACCTCGTCGTCGAGCTCCTGGAGGGCGGCGTCCCGGCGGCCGACCGCGTCGGCGACCTTGGCCTGCACGGACTCCACCCGCTCGGTGAGCTCACCGGCCCGCTCCTGCGCGGACTCGCGGCGCTCCATGACCTCCAGGACGACGTCCTCCAGGTCGCCCTGGCGCTTGGCGAGGGAGGCGATCTCGTGCTGGAGGCTCTCCAGGTCCTTCGGGGAGGACACCGCTCCGGAGTCCAGCCGCTGCTGGTCGCGGGCGGCGCGCTGGCGCACCTGGTCCACGTCCTGCTCGGCCTTGGTCTGCTCGCGGGCGGTGTCGCTCTCCTCGGTCCGGGCGGCGACCAGCAGGTCGCGCAGCTGCGCGAGGTCGGCGTTCTGGGTCTCGATCTCCGCATGCTCCGGCAGGCTGCGGCGCTTGTGCGCGAGCTGCGACAGGCGGACGTCGAGGGACTGGACGTCGAGCAGTCGGATCTGATCGGCGGGCGCGGCGTTCAGCGTGGGGCTCCTGAGGTGTGGGTGGGGACATCCGTACGGGCGCCCGTGGGGCCCGGCGGTGCGGTGTCGGTGGCGTTCCCCGCGCCGGGGGCGGGGGAACGGCGGGCCGCCGCGTGGGCGGTCCAGGGGTCGGTGACCGTGCGGGAGACGTGCGTGCGCAGGTTCCAGCCGTGCCGGTCGGAGATCTCGTCGAGCTGGGCGGCGGCCTGCTGGGCCCAGGGCCACTCGGTGGCCCAGTGCGCGGCGTCCAGCAGCGCCAGCGGGCTGCGCTCCTGGGCCTCGGACGCCGGGTGGTGGCGCAGGTCGGCGGTGAGGTAGACGTCCACGCCCGCCTGCCGCACGTCGTCGAAGAGGCTGTCGCCGGAACCGCCGCAGACGGCGACGGTCCGCACCGTGCGGGCCGGGTCGCCGGCGACCCGGATGCCCTGGGCGGTGGCCGGGAGCCGCTCGGCGACGCGGGCGGCGAAGGCCTCCAGGGTCAGCGGCTCGTCGAGCTCGCAGACCCGGCCCAGGCCCCGGCGGCCGGCCGGGTCCGTGGCGTCCGGGACGAGCGGTCCGGTGATCCGCAGGTCGAGGGCGCCGGCCAGGGCGTCCGAGACGCCCGGGTCCGCGCGGTCGGCGTTGGTGTGTGCCACGTGCAGCGCCACGTCGTTCTTGATGAGCGTGTGGACGACGCGGCCCTTGAAGGTGGACGCGGCGACCGTCGTCGTGCCCCGCAGATAGAGCGGGTGGTGGGTGACGAGCAGGTCGGCGCCGAGCTCGACGGCCTCGTCGGCGACCCGCTGCACGGGGTCGACGGCGAAGAGCACCCGCGAGACCCCGGCGTCGGGGGATCCGCAGACGGTGCCGACGGCGTCCCACTGCTCCGCCCGCTCGGGGGGCCAGAGAGTGTCGAGCGCGGCGATGACTTCAGACAGTGCGGGCACGGGTCAGAGGTTACCTCTCACCGGTGTCCTCGGGTGCTGCCGCTGCCCCACCGGGGACCCCGCCCGGACCGTGCCGGGGACCGGCCGGGACCGCTCCGGTCCGGCACCGGGCCCGGCCGGCCGCTCCGGCGGCCGGCCGCCCCGCCGCGGGCCCGCCACCCGGCGGAAGCGCCGGAGCCCGGCACGGAGCGGCACACGGGGTCGCGGACGGCGCTACGGCGGAGGAGCGGGCGAGCGGCAGCGGGGACATTCGCGCGGTGTCACCAGGGCCGCACCCGCCCGCCACCGGGAGCACAAACCGGCCCGAAAACTCAGCGGAATCGGGCAAGCGACACCCTTATGTGTGAAGCGGGGGAAGGCGCACTGTTCGCCCGCAGCGGCCGAAACTAGTTTCGGGCGCCGGAGGTGACCCCTGATGACGGTCTGTGCCCCAGCGCCGGAGACCACCGCGGACAGCGGCACCGTGCGACCGACGCCGCTGACGATCTCCGCGGAGGGCTCGTACGGGGCGCGGCTGGCGGGGGGAGCGGAGACCGGGAACTGGTTCCCCGAGCGCTGGACGCTCGGCGGACCGGAGCCGTACGTCGTCCCGCTGCCCGGCAACCAGCCCGAGGAGCCGGACAGCGAGCTGCTGCCGCTCGCCGACGGCCGGGTGCTGATCCGCCGCCGCGTCGCGGACCGGTACGCGTTCTCGCTGCTCTACCCCACCGGCCCCGGCACCGGTGAACTGTCGCTCGGCGGGGTCGTCTGCGAGCGGCTCACCCTGCTGCCGCCGGTGCCCGGCGGAACGGCCGCCTACGCACTCGCACACGGCGAGCGCTCGACCGCGCTGTGGCGGGTGTACGACGGGCGCCCCCGCGACGCGAGCAGCGGCCCCGTCCGGCCGGAACACGTCGTCGAACTGCGCGGCCGTTGCTCGGGCGGCGCCTGGCTGGACCGCACCGGCCGGCTGCTCGCACTCGATCAGCAGCCGCCCGACGGCCGGGTGAAGACGGTCGCCGTGGATCTGGGCCGGGGCGGCGCGATCAGCCCGCTGCTCCAGATCACCGAGGAGAGCAACGACCGTCTGCTGCTGGCCGATCCGGACAGCGGGCTGCTGCTCGTGCGGTCCGACGCGCCGGGCCACGAACGGCTCGGCTGGGGCGTGCTCGGCAGCAGCCGCCCGGTGCGCTTCCCCGAGGCGCTGCGGCTGCCGGACGCGGCGGTGACCCCGTTCGCCGTCCAGCCGGGCCAGATGCTGATGCCGGAGCACTGCGCGGTGGCGCTGCGGATCGACGGCGCCGGCGGCAGCCGGGTCGGGGTGTGGCGGCCGTCCGGCCGGGAGCTGCGGCAGCTCACGCCCCCGGAGGGCTGGCTGGCGGGCGCGGGCCTGTGGACGCCGGACGGCGAGCTGCGGCTGCCGTACGCCACGGCCGAGGTGCCCTGCGGGCTGGCCCGGATGACCGCGGGAACGCGGGCGGCGGGGCCGGGGCCGGACCGGGCACCGGGCGAGAGCCGGGCCGAGGGTACGGCCCGGACACCGCAGGCGGGCCACGGGCCGGCACAGGGACCTGCGTGCGGGCCGGTGCAGGGGCCGGTGACGGCGGAGGCGGCACCCACGGAGGGGGCGGCTCCGGCAGCGGCAGCGGCAGCGGCAGCGATCACCGTGGCGGAGGCCGTTGCCGCCGTGCAGGCCGTGGAGACCGTGGCATCCGTTGCCGCCGTGGAGGCCGTCGCCGCGGCGGAGGCGGTGGTTGCCGCTGCGGAGTCCGCGCCGGCGTCCGGAGCGGAGCCGGAGCCGCCGTCCCAGGCCGGATCCGTACCGCTGCCGCTTCCCGTCCCGGAGCCGCGACACGCCGAAGGGGAAATCCGTGATCCGCGGGTGTCCCACCCGGCCGGACCGGGGAATTCCGCGGAACCGGAGGGGGGTTTCGCGGCCGGAACCGGGAGCATGCCGGAGCCGGAGGCGGTTCCGGCAGCGGACCACTCGCCCCCGGAACCGGAGCTGCCGGTCGCGATCGGTGCGAGCATCGCCGGGCTGGACACACGCCCCTGGACCGAGGGGAGTCACCAGGTTGTGGAGGCGTGGGGAACGGGCAGTCCACCGGGGATGACCGACCCCCGGCAGGGTAAGGATTCAGCCAGTCACCCTCCGTCCCGTCCGGTGCCTCTCCAGCAGGCTCCCATGGCTCGAACCAGGTAGCTGCACGATCATCAGCCTGGTTAGAATTCTCCGGGGGCTACGTAGCTGAACGGACCGGGCACCGACGGTTACTCACCGATGTTGTGCGGTTGGCCGATTGACGACTGTCGTCGGCCATTTCGGGACGGCGTACTGCACGCTGCTGCGGCCCTCGCGCACAGCACGAAGCGATTCGACGGGGTGACGTCACCAATGTCCGAAGCACGAACCAACACGAGCGAGGCGCGCCCTCAGGGAGCTGCCGCCGAGGGCGCTTCCAGCCGTGGGAAGCACCGGGGCCCGGCGGCGACCGAGGACGCACAGACGCCGGTCCACGGCCGCCACCGGCGGCCCGCACAGGAGCAGAATTCCTGAGGCTGTCGTAACCGGGATTGCCGGGCAGTCCGGGCGCCGTCCGTCGGCCCGGGGCTGCCTTTCGGCTTTTCCGGACCCGGAACGGACCTGTCGGACCCCGTGCGGCCGGCCGCACGCCCCGGCGGGGGACACCGTGCGCCGGGGCGCGGCCGGCCGTCCGGGAGCCGCCACGGGTGCGCCGGTCCGCAGCGCCGCCCGCCCCGCGCCCTGGGGCTACCCCCGCTTGAGGCCGAGGACCTCCGCCGCGGCGAAGGTCTCGCCCGGCGGGCGCTCCGCGAAGTACGGCGTCAGCAGGTCGTCGAGCTCCGCATGGCTGAAGGTCTCCTTCGCGGAGTCGAACTGCGCGGCCACGCGAGGCCGTTCGACGACCGCGACTATTCCGCCGTGCACCACGAACACCTGCCCGTTGACCCGCGCGGCGGCCGGCGAGGCGAGATAGCCGACGAGCGGGGCGACGTGTTCCGGGGCGAGCACGTCCAGCGCGCCGTCCTCCGGAACTCCGAAGCCGGCGAAGACGTCCTCGGTCATCCGGGTGCGGGCGCGCGGGCAGATGGCGTTGGCGGTGACCCCGTACTTGGCGAGCGCGGCGGCCGTGGACGTGGTCAGCCCGACGATTCCGCCCTTGGCGGCGGCGTAGTTGGGCTGGCCGGCCGAGCCGGCGAGGAACGCCTCCGAGGAGGTGTTGACGATCCGGCCGTGCACCGGGCCGCCCGTCGCCTTGGACCGTTCCCGCCAGTGCTCGGCGGCGAAGCGCGTGGTGTTGAAGTGGCCCTTCAGATGGACCCGGATCACCGCGTCCCACTCGTCCTCGGTCATCGAGAAGACCATCCGGTCGCGGAGGATGCCCGCGTTGTTGACCAGGATGTCGAGCGAGCCGTAGAGGCCGACGGCGAGGTCGACCATGGCCCGCGCCTGCTCGAACACCGACACGTCGCCGAGGTGGGCCACGGCCTGGCCGCCCGCGGCCCGGATCTCCGCGGCGACCTCCTCGGCGGGGGTGGCCGACGCCGCGCCCGAACCGTCCCGCCCCGGCTGCCCGTAGTCGTTGACGACGACGCGGGCACCGAGCCTGGCCAGTTCGAGGGCTTCCGCGCGGCCGAGGCCGCGACCGGCACCCGTGACGATCGCGGCCTTTCCGTCGAGGGGCAGTCCCTGCGATGGCATACGTGTCCTCTCAGAAGTCGTCGGGCGGTGTTCCGGAGCGCTCGGACGGCCGTGCGGCGCGCGGCTCGGACGGATGCGCGGGCGCTCTCGTGCGGTGGCACTCGGACGGTCGTCCGGAAACGCGCGGAGGCGCACGGCCCGGGCCCCGGGGTCCGGCCCGGCGGGGCCGTCCGCAGACCGGACCCGCTCGATCCGGCCCGTCGTCAGATCTCGATGCAGGTGCGCAGGGCCTCACCCGTACGCATCTGGTCCAGTGCGTCGTTGATGTCGGCGAGCCGGACCCGGTGGGTGATGAGCCCCTGGAGGTCGATGCGGCCGGCCCGCCAGAGGGCGATGGCCCGCTCGTAGGACCGGAGCACGTCCCCGCCGCCGTACATCGACGGCAGGATCCGCTTCTCGTCGAAGAACAGCTCGAACATGTTGACCTGGAGGTGGTCGTCCATGGCCCCGGCGCCGACGACGCAGAGGGTGCCGCCGCGGCGGGTGGTCTCGTACGCCGTCCGGGCGGTGGCGGACTTCCCGACGACCTCGAAGACGTAGTCGAAGCCCTCGTCCCCGGTGATCCGGGCCTTGGCGTCGGCCAGTTCCTCGGGGGCGACGGCCTCGGTGGCGCCGAAGCGCAGGGCCGCCTCGCGCCGCGGGACGACGGGGTCGACCGCGACGATCTGCGCCGCGCCGGCCGCCCGTGCGCCCTGGATGGTGCTGATGCCCACCCCGCCGCAGCCGATGACGGCGACGGACGAACCGGCCTCCACGCGGGCGGTGTTGAGCGCGGCTCCGAGGCCGGTGGTGACGCCGCAGCCGATGAGCGCCGCGATGTCGTACGGCACGTCGTCCGGGATGGGGACCGCGCACCCGGCGCCGACCACGACCTCCTCGGCGAAGGTGCCCGTTCCGGCGAAGCCGAAGACGTCCTCGGGGCTGCCGCCGGCCCGCTTGAAGTTCGGGGTCCCGGCGTTGAGGAACCCGGTGAGACAGAGGTGCCCCTGGCCGCGCCGGCACGAGGGACAACTGCCGCAGGAGGGCAGCCAGCAGACGAGGACCCGGTCGCCCTGGCTCAGCCCGGTCACGCCGTCGCCGACGTCGATGACCTCGCCCGCGCCCTCGTGACCGGGGACGAAGGGGGCGGGCTGCGGCAGCACGCCGTTCATCGCGGAGACGTCCGAGTGGCACAGCCCGGTGGCCCGGATCCGGAGTCTCACCTTCCCGGGGCCGAAGCCGACCGCCTCGATCCCGTCGACGACTTCGAGCTTGTCCTGCCCGATCTCCTGCTGGACGGCTGCGCGCACGGTGGGCTCCCTTCACGGGCGGCGGAGGCGACGGCAAGGCCGCCTCCACCCGGTGCCGGACGAGTGATGGCCGGAGCGGATGAGCGTGGAACGGCGTGCGGGGTGGCGGGACTCCGTCAGGAGTGCTCCACCACGGTGTCCGCGAGGACCGGCGCGTCGTCCCGCTCGACGGCGGTCACCGTGGCCTGGATACGGCCCGTCTCCTGCCACATCCGGATGCGCAGGGTCTCCCCCGGGAACACGACGCCGGCGAAGCGCGTGGCGTAGGCGCGGACCCGGCTGACGTCGCCGCCGAGCGCGGTGTCCACCACGGCCTTGAGGGTCATGCCGTACGAGCAGAGGCCGTGCAGGATCGGCCGGTCGTAGCCGGCGAGCTTCGCGAACTCGGGGTCGGCGTGCAACGGGTTCCAGTCGCCGGAAAGCCGGTAGAGCAGCGCCTGGTCCTCGCGGATCGGGCGCTCGACGGTCCGGTCCGGCTCCCGGCCGGGGAGTTCGAGACGGCCGGAGGGGCCCCGTTCACCGCCGAAGCCGCCTTCGCCCCGGACGAAGATCTGGGTGTCGCTGGTCCACAGCGTTCCGTCGTCGTCGGCCGCGGCGGACCGCAGCACGATGACCGCCGCCTTCCCCTTGTCGTACACCGCGGCGATCCGGGAGGTCTGAACGGCCGTGCCGCGCACGGGGATCGGCCGGTGCAGTTCGATGCGCTGGCCACCGTGCAGGACGGAGGCGAGGTCGACGTCGATCCCGGGCGAGGACAGTCCCCCGGCGGCCGCCAGGGCCCCGCCCGCGACGGTGGCGAAGCTGGGCAGGACGTGCAGCCTGCTCTCCAGCGTGTAGCGGAGTTCGTCCGGGGCGGTGGCGGGGATCCCCGCGCCCACACCGAGGTGGTAGAGCTGGATGTCCTTGTGGTCCCAGGCGAGATCCGTCCGGCGGGGCTCGGCCGAGAGGGCCTGTCCGACGTCGATGGGCATCGGGTCTGCTCCTTCGCCACAGGTGGGTGTGGGGGACCCCGGCACGGCCGTCCGCACCGTCGGTCGCACCGGGGTCGTCCGAAGTCGGCCCGAACAGCGCGTCCGGCCCGGAGCAGGCCTAGAACGCGTTCTAGCCGATGGGCCCCATGTATAACGCAGCACCCGACACTTGGGAAGACCGCTGACACCGGGCCGGAAACGCTCGCACACACGACGGATGTCCGGGTGACACACGGGATCAACCCCGAGCGAAAGTCCGCACCACTCGGCCGCCCTGACACCGGCACCACAGAACGCCGTTCGGCACCGGAACCGGAGAGTCCGAAGACTCAGGCCGCCAACACGCCACCGGGGGAGAGCCGCCGATGTACGGGAGGGGGACGGGGCCGGAGGGGTGGGGGGTTCCGGAAGCTGCCGTGTATTTGTGGCCCGCCAGGGCCGTAAATATACGTTCCGGAACCCCCCACCCCGCAGGCCCCGGCCCCCGGCACCACACCGCACCCAGCGCCCCGAACCCGCACCCGGGCACGGCACCCGGCACCCCGAACGGCACCCCGTGCACAGAGCCGCACCCGGGACGGCACCGGCACCCGGCACCCGGCACCCGGCACCCGGCACCCGGCACCCGGCACCCGGCACCCGGCACCCACAACAGCCTCCCCCCGCCCCCCTCAGGTCCGCAGATAAGACGCCCCATTGACATCGAGAACCGTCCCCGAAGCCCACTGCGCCTGCGGCGAGGCGAGCCACAGCACCGCGTCCGCGACCTCGCCGGGCCGGGCGACCCGCCCGAACGGGCTCTGCACGCGGATCTCCTCGCCCTCCGGCCCGGTGAGCCGGTGGGCGACCCGCTCGGTCTCCACGAAGCCGGGCGCGACCGAGGCCACCGCGATGCCGTACGGGGCCAGGGCCACGGCCAGGGACTGGCCGAGCGCGTGCACCGCGGCCTTCGTCGCCCCGTACGCCGGATGATCGGGCTCGCCCCGGAACGCGCCGCGCGAGCCGATGTTGACGATCCGCCCGCCCGTCCGCTGGGCGATCATCCGCTGGGCGGCGAGATGGCTGGCGTTCGCCGTGCCCACCACGTTGACGGCCGTGTGCCGCTGCCACGCGGCGGACCACTCGGCGTAGAGCGTGGCGGCCGGCGGGTGCGGGGCCATGATGGCCGCGTTGTTCACCAGCACGTCGATGCCGCCCAGCGCCCGGGCCGCCGCGTCGACCAGTGCCTCGGTCTCCTCCGGGTCCGACAAGTCGCCGCCGACCAGGGCGTGTCCCGAGCCCGGCAGACCGGCGAGGGTCGCCTCGGCCTCCTCGCGGCTGGTCCCGTAGTGGACGGCGACCTGGTCCCCGTTGGCGGCGAACGCGTGGGCCACCGCGCGGCCGACGCCCCGGGCCGCCCCGGTGACCAGGACGCGCCGCCCGCGGCCCGGGAAGTCGGGGATCACCGGGGCGGGCTCCGGCTCGGGCACCGCCAGGTCCGGCTCCGGGAGGGGCGGGCCGGACACGGGCCGCGGGACGGCTTCCGACGCCGTTCCCGTCGGGGCCTGCGGTGCCGCCTCCGGTGCGCTTCCCGGCACGGATGGGGTCATGGTGCTTCCCTCCTGCGATCCTGCGATCCTGCGATCAGTTCGGGCCGGTTCAGCGTAGGAGCCCGGCGGCCCGCCCCGGGCTCGCGCAACGCCTACCCACCCGGCTCCCACCGCAGGCGATCGGGCAGCATGGGCGGTCACAGCCGTACGACCAGGAGGACCTCCATGAGCTCGGGCCCCAAGCCGGAGATACTCGCCGCGTTCGAGGCGGCCAAGGGCTTCATGCCGGTGGACGAGGGCCTGGCCCTGTACGAGGCGGCCACCGAGGCCGCCGTCCGCGGTCTCCCGCTGCTGGAGGTCGGCACCTACTGCGGCCGCTCGACCCTGCTGCTGGCCGACGCCGCGCGCGAGGGCGGCACGGTCGCCGTCACCGTCGACCACCACCGCGGCTCCGAGGAGCAGCAGCCCGGCTGGGAGTACCACGACACGGACGTGGTGGACCCGGAGGTCGGCCGGATGGACACCCTGCCCACGTTCCGGCGCACCCTGTTCCACGCCGGGCTGGAGGACCACGTCATCGCGGTGGTCGGCCGGTCCCCGCAGGTCGCAGCGCTCTGGGGGATGCCGCTCGGGCTGGTCTTCATCGACGGCGGCCACACCGACGAGCACGCCACGGCCGACTACGAGGGGTGGGCCCCGCACGTCGCCCCGGACGGCCTGCTGGTCATCCACGACGTGTTCGCGGACCCGGCCGACGGCGGTCAGGCGCCGTACCGGATCTACCGGCGGGCCCTGGAGTCCGGGGGCTTCAGCGAGGTCTCCCGGGCGGGTTCCCTGCATGTCCTGCGGCGCACCGGGACGGGTGTCTGAACGGTCCGCCGGGGGAGGCAGGCGTCCGAGCGGTCCACGGACGGAGACAGGCGGGCCGCCCCCAGCAGCCCCCTCTCACACAAAGCGGACCAAACGCAGAATTCCCGCCATAGCGAGCCACTCCAGACGAACCGAGCACCGCAAGGACCCGGCACCGCCCCGACCGAGGGCAGGTTCCACGCGGGCGGGAGGGGCGTCCGGAAGATGCCCTAGCATCACGGGAGTGTCCAACGGCAGCCCTCCCCCGCCCCCGCGCAGCCCCGGCGGCACCGCGCTCATCGTTCTGTCCGTATTCGTCCCGACCTGCTTCGCCGGCTGGCTGGGCTGGCAGGCGATCGGCGGGCCGGGCGACGGCCGGGCGAAGGAGGCCGTGTCCCGGCCGTCCGCGGCGGCCCGGGCCGACGGCCGCACACCGCAGGGCGGCGAGGAGAAGCCGTCGCGGCAGGCACCCTCGGCCGACGCCTCCCGGCCCGGCCCCGGCAAGAGCCACGGCGGGAAGGACACCGGCAGCGGTGACGGCGCGGGGCAGCGAGGCGACTCCCCCGCCCCCGACGGTCCCCTGGCGGGCAAGGTCGTGGTGATCGACCCCGGCCACAACCTCCACAACCGCGATCACACCGGCGAGATCGCCAAGTCGGTGGACATCGGCACGCACCGCAAGGAGTGCGACACCACCGGCGCCGCCACCAACTCCGGTTACAGCGAGGCGGCGTTCACGCTCGATGTCTCGCGGCGCATCCGGACCCTGCTCGCGGACCGCGGCGCGACGGTGAAGATGACCCAGGACAACGACCGGCCGTACGGCCCCTGCGTCGACGAGCGCGCACGGATCGGCAACAAGGCGGGGGCCGACGCCGTCATCTCGGTCCACGCCGACGGATCGGTGACCGGCAACCGCGGCTTCCATGTCATCCTCCCGGCGTCCGTCCGGGGCGGTGACGCCGACACCTCAAACATCGTCGAGCCCTCCCGCGACCTCGGCGAGCGGATCGCCGGCATGTTCGTCCGCGCGACCGGCAGCCGCCCGTCCAACTACATCGGCGGGGGTACGGGCCTGGACGTCCGGTCCGACCTCGGCGGGCTCAACCTGTCAACGGTGCCGAAGGTGTTCATCGAGTGCGGCAACATGCGCGACCCCGACGACGCGGCCGATCTGACGAGTTCGAAATGGCGGCAGAACGCGGCCCGGGGCATCGCAAACGGTATCGAGGATTTCCTGAAGAAGTAGGAATCATCGACTCAACAGGGAATTGGCGGGGAAGAGGGGAAATCACCGACGTGTGTGACGTGGCGGACACCCCGCGCAACTCCCCGCTACATTCATCCGTACGATGGGGCCCACCCCCGCGCCGCACGCCCACGCGTACCGGCGACAGCGACACCGACGAGACCGAATAAGGATTAACACGTGAACATCCGCTCCCTCACTCGAGGCGACGGCGTGGTGATCGGAGCAGCGGTGTTGCTGTTCATCGCCTCGTTCCTCGACTTCTACTCCTGCGACACCGAGTTCTGCAGCACGAACGCGTGGGACTCGGATCTGTTCCCGGTACTCCCCTCGCTCTACCTGGCCGGCATCATCGCCGCCGGCCTGATCGTCGGCGCCCGTTTCCTGCCCGCCGGGCGCAAGATCGCCGGCCTGGGGCTGGACCAGTGGGGCCTGGCGCTCGCGGTGTTCGCCGCCTGGACCGGGCTGTGGACGCTCATGGGCGGGCTGCCCGCGGACAACGGCGTCGGCCAGATCCTCGGAGTGATCGCCGCTGTCGCCCTCGCCGCGGGTGCCGTGCTCAACACCCGCATCCCGGCGCTCCAGGCCGCGCTGATGGGCGCGCCCCGGCCGCAGGCGCCCTCTCCGTACGGTGCGGCGCCGGCGCAGGGCTACGGCTACCCGGGCCAGCAGACCGCCCCGTCCCCGTACGGTGCGCAGGCCGGCCAGCCCACCGCACAGCAGTCCTACGGCGGTCAGCAGCAGGCGGCGCAGCCCGGCCCGGCGGCCGGTGCGCAGGGCGGCCAGGCCGCGGCCGGCGGCGAGTTCGCCCCGTTCTGGTTCGCGGTGCCGGTCACCCGCCCGCTCTACGCCGAGGACGGCTCGCCGACGCCGATCGCCGAACTGGCGCCCGGCACCTGGTACCTGGCGGTCGACCAGCGGGGAGCGGCGCTCATCGCGCAGACGCAGGACGGCCGGCGCGGCGTCCTGCAGGACACGACCGGCATCCAGCGCGGCTGAACCGGCCACGGCCCGACGCCCGCACGGCCCCTCGCCCCTTCCGGGCGGGGGGCCGTCGGCGTGTCCGGCCCCGGCGCCGGCCTCCGCCCCGCCACCCCGAAGCCTCGCCGCCCCCGAAGCCTCGCGGTCCCGCACCGGCCCGCGGCACGATGGGCGGTCCCCGTGCGGCCGCGGCCGGTTGGCGAGGGGCCGTTGCCTGTGCGTCGGGGCCCCCGTAGAGTCGGCACGTCGGCGACAATCTGACGTGACGTCAGTTCTCGCACCTCACAGGGGGCACACGGGGAGGGGTACGGCATGCGACTCGGCCTCGCGCTCGGCTACTGGGGACGCGGACCCGACCCCGGCCACGTCGAACTCGCCGTCCAGGCCGAGCGGCTCGGCTACGACTCGGTGTGGACCGCGGAGGCCTGGGGATCCGACGCCTTCACCGCTCTGACCTGGATCGCCGCCCACACCTCGCGCATCCGGCTGGGCACCGCCGTCGCGCAGATGTCCGCCCGCACCCCCACCGCCACCGCGATGCACGCGCTGACCCTGGACCATCTCTCGGGCGGGCGGATGATGCTGGGGCTGGGCCTGTCCGGCCCGCAGGTGGTCGAGGGCTGGTACGGGCGGCCGTTCCCGACGAGCCCGCTGACCGCGACCCGCGAGTACGTGGACGTCATACGCCAAGTGCTGCGCCGCGAGGGCCCGGTGGAGCTGGACGGCCGCTTCCACTCCCACCCCTACGGCGGCGCCGGCGCCACCGGCCTCGGCAAGCCGCTGAAGCCGATCACGCATCCGCTCCGCCCCGACCTGCCGGTGCTCCTCGGCGCCGAGGGCCCGAAGAACATCGCCCAGACCGCCCGGATCGCCGACGGCTGGCTGCCGCTGTACTGGTCGCCGCTGCGCACCGAGGTCTACGAGGCGTCGCTCGCGGACGCGCCCGAGGGCTTCATGGTGGCGCCGATGGTCCGCGCCCAGGTCTGCGACGACGTGGCCGAAGGGCTGCTGCCCGTCAAGGCGATGCTCGGCTTCTACATCGGCGGGATGGGGCACGCGGCCCGCAACTTCCACGCCGACCTGATGGCGCGGATGGGCTTCGAGGAGGAGGCGCGCCGCATCCAGCGGCTCTTCCTCGAAGGCCGCAGAGCGGAGGCGGTGGAGGCGGTGCCGGACGCGTTCGCGGACGAGATATCGCTGGTCGGGCCGCCGGAGCGGATCGCCGAGCGGCTCGAACTCTGGCGCAAGGGGCGGGTGACGGACCTGCTGGTCACCGCGCCCGACCCGATGACGCTCCAGGTGCTGGCCGAGCTGAACACCTGACCGTCGCCGCGGCGAGCCGGCACGGGCCGCCGGGCCGCGCGCCGGGCGGGCGGTGACCGACCGCGGGTGCCGGACGGGGTCCATGGTCTGCACCCCGGACCGGCGAAAGGTGCGGGGCCGGCCACGGCGGCACGGGGCACCCCGGCCCCGACGGACCACGCCCGTCAACTCGCGCCGCGGGTTTCCCCCGAAAGGAAGCGGCAACACGAGTTCCATGTCCAGACGCCACAGCTCAGGAAGCAACACCGCTGCCACGATCCTGGCCGCCATCGCGGACATCGCCGCCGTGATCCTCGGCCTGTGGATCGTCATGTACTGGCTCGACGCGAACCGGGCCAACGACCTGGTCGACTTCGTCCAGGGTGCCGCCCGCTGGCTCGCCGGCTGGTCCCACGACCTGTTCACCGTGGACCCCGACTGGCTGCGCGTGCTGCTGAACTACGGTCTTCCGGCCGTGGTGTACCTCTTCATCGGGCACGCGGTCGCCGGCCGGCTGCGCCGCGCCTGAACAGCCCGCCCGGAGCCGGACTCCGGCGCCGGCCCCGCCGGCTCGTCACCCGTCTCCCCCGGCGCGTTCCGTCCCCGGCCGGTCCGCTCCTCGTCCCCCGTGACCGGCCGAGCCCGTCAACCGTTGCCGACCGGCTCCGCCGTCACCCGCGTCGCCGCAAGGGGTCCTGGCCCGGTGCCCGCCCGGGTCGCGCGGGCACCGGGCCAGGACCCCTGAGCCGTGCTCAGCAGCAGTCCGGTTCGAGGCCGGACGGCAGCCGTTCGCCGCCGAAGACCGCCGTCGTCGCCTCGTCCCCGCCGAGCGCGGCGACGGCGAGCAGCAGCGACCCCGCGGTCCAGGAGGTGAGCTCCTCCGGCCACACCGCGTCGTCCTCGAAGACGTAGCCCGTCCAGTACATCCCGTTGTCGGACCGCAGGTGCTGGATCCACTGGAGGATCTGCACCGCGCGGTCCGACTCGCCCATCGCCCAGAGCGCGAGGGCGAGTTCGGAGCTCTCGCCGCCGGTGACCCAGGGCCGGTCGGAGACGCAGCGCACCCCGAGGCCGGGGACGACGAAGCGGTCCCACTCGGCCTCGATGCGCTCCTTGGCCTGCGGCCCGGTGACGGCGCCGCCGAGCACCGGGTAGTACCAGTCCATGGAGAACCGGTTCTTGTCGAGGAACCGCTCCGGGTGCCGGCGGATGGCGTGGCCGAGCCAGCCCGCCGCGAGCTCCCAGTCGGGCTGCGCGTCCCCGCGCTGCTCGGCGATGGCCAGGGCGCAGCGCAGCGCCTGGTGGATGGAGGCGGAGCCGGTCAGCAGGGCGTCCGCCACGGGCGTCCCGTCGTCCTCCCGCTTCCAGCCGATCTGTCCGCCGGGCTGCTGCAGCGCGAGGACGAACTCGACGGCGGCGTAGACGGTGGGCCACATCCGGTCGAGGAAGGTGTCGTCGCCGGTGGAGAGGTAGTGGTGCCAGACGCCGACGGCCACGTAGGCGACGAAGTTGGTCTCGCGCCCGCGGTCGGCGGGGTCGTCGGCGGCCACGCCGTCGGTGCGGTCGGGGTACGCCGCGTACCAGGAGCCGTCGGCGTTCTGGTGGTCGGCGAGCCAGCGGTAGGCGTCCGCGGCGCGGTCGTGTTCGCCGGCGGCGTCCAGCGCCATGGCGGCCTCGACGTGGTCCCACGGGTCGAGGTGGTGCCCGCGGAACCAGGGGATGGCGCCGTCGGCGCGCTGGACGGCGAGGATGCCCGCCACGGTCTGTGCGGCCTGTCCTGCGGTCAGCACTCCCGGCAGGACGAGGCGTTCGGTGCGGCCGGGGCTCGTCACGCCTGCGCCTCCGGTCCGTCGCCGAGGACGCCCTCGGGGGTGTGCGGCTTGGTCGCGTACGCCACGAAGCTCTTGCCGATCAGCGGGTTCAGGGCGCGCTCGGCGACCCGGGTGGCCAGCGGCTTCTTCATGATGTCCCAGACCAGCAGCTGGTGGTACGCCTTGACCGGCAGGGCCTTGTCGTTGTCCACGCCGAAGGCGCACTTGAGCCACCAGTAGGGCGAGTGCAGGCCGTGCGCGTGGTGGGTGCCGTACGGGCGGAGTCCGGCCTCGCGCATCTTCCGCAGCAGTTCGTCGGCGCGGTAGATGCGGATGTGCCCGCCCTCGACCTCGTGGTACGCGTCGGAGAGGGCCCAGCAGATCTTCTCCGGGCCGTAGCGCGGCACGGTCACGGCGATCCGGCCGCCCGGCTTGAGGACCCGGACCATTTCGGCGAGCACGCCCTTGTCATCGGGTATGTGCTCCATGACCTCGGAGATGATCACGACGTCGAAGCTGTCGTCGGGGAAGGGCAGCGCGAGCGCGTCGCCCTCCATCGCGGTGGCCTCCGCGCCCGCGGGGGCCTCCCCGGCCTCCTTCATGGCGGCGAACCAGGTGGCGACCTCGCGGATCTCCTCGGCGTTGCGGTCGAGGGCGACGACCTTCGCGCCCCGCCGGTAGCACTCGAAGGCGTGCCGCCCGGCACCGCAGCCCAGATCGAGCACGCGGTCGCCTGCGGCGAGCGGGAAGCGGGTGAAGTCGACGGTCAGCACAGGCGTCTGCTTTCGTCCGGCGGGTCGTTGCTGGGTGGGGACGTCGGGCCCCGGGGGTCGGGCTCAGACGGCGGGTGCGGTCCGGGCCTGTCGCGCGATGGCTTCGCGGTAGCGTTCGGCGGTGCCGCGCGCGGCCTGCTCCCAGGTGAAGCGGCTCAGGACGCGCTCGCGGCCCGCGGCGCCGAGTCTGCGCCGCAGCTCGTCGTCGTCCAGGACGCGGCCGAGGGCGACGGCCAGGGCTCCGGCGTCACCGGGCGGCACGGCCAGGCAGGTCTCGCCGTCGGGTCCGGCGACCTCGGGAATGGCGCCGCCGGTGGTGGCGACGAGCGCGGTGCCGGTGGCCATGGCCTCGGCGGCGGGCAGCGAGAAGCCTTCGTAGAGCGAGGGCACGCAGGCGACCTGGGCGCCGCGGACCAGATCCGCCAGCTCCTCGTCGGTGATGCCCTTGACGAACTCCACGGCGCCGGTGAGGCCGTACCGCTCGATGGCGGCGGCGACCGGTCCGTCCTCGGCGCGCTTGCCGACGACGACCAGATGGGCCCGGGGGTTCTCGGTACGGAGCTTGGCCAGCGCCTCGATCAGGTGGATCAGCCCCTTGAGGGGGACGTCGGCGCTGGAGGTGGTGACGATCCGGCCGGGTATCTCGGGCACGGCCGGGTCGGGCGAGAAGAGGGCGGTGTCCGCGCCGACATGCACCACGTGGATGCGGTCCTCGCGCACGCCGAGGTGGTCCACGATCTCCTGCCGCGAGGAGCCGGAGACGGTGAGGACGGACGGCAGGCGGCGGGCGACGCGCTTCTGCATCCGGGTGAAGCCGTACCAGCGGCGGACCGACAGCCGGCCCTTCCAGCCGGTGGCGGCGTCGAGGTCGAGCCGCCGGTCGACGGTGATCGGGTGGTGGATCGTGGTGACCAGCGGGGCGCCCAGCCGGCCGGCGTCGAGCAGTCCGTAGCCGAGGGTCTGGTTGTCGTGGATGACGTCGAAGGAGCCGCGGCGGGCCGCGAGGTGGCGGCGGGCGCGCAGGCTGAAGGTGAGCGGCTCCGGGAAGCCGCCGGTCCACATGGTCGCCACCTCGAGGGCGTCGATCCAGTCCCGGTACTCGCCGCGCCCGGGGGTGCGGAACGGGTCGGGCTGCCGGTAGAGGTCCAGGCTGGGCAGCTCGGTGAGGGTGACGCCATCGTCGACGACCGGGTACGGCTGGGCACCGATCACCTCGACGGTGTGCCCCAGCCGGGCCAGCTCGCGGGAGAGGTGGCGGACGTACACGCCCTGCCCCCCGCAGAACGGGTTCCCCTTGTACGTCAGCAGCGCGATCCGCAACGGGCGGTCGCCGTCGGCCGCGGACACCCCGCCAAGGGGGCGACGCGCGGCTGCCTGCACGGCCTCAGCGGTCACTCTCGGCCCCCTTCTGACTGCAGTTCTGCCGGAGCGTAACCGCTCGCGCTAATCTAGAACAAGTTACAGACTTGATCGTTCAAGGAGCATCGAATCTACCGGCAGGTAGCGGACCCGGAAGGGCTCGATCAGGTGATTCGCGCCACGGCGCGACCCCTGCCATGCTGTCCGGATCCTGCCGACGGGCCCCCGAGCCCCAGGCCAGAGGGGTCCCGGGCGGACCCGGGCCCTCCGCAGCCTTCGACGGAATCCACGGATGCCACGGAAACGGAATGGGACACATGACCACCGAACCCAAGCCGTCCTCCCCGCCCCTGACGGAGCGTCAGGAAGCTCGCCGCCGTCGGATTCTGCACGCGAGCGCCCAGCTGGCCGGCCGCGGCGGCTTCGAGGCCGTGCAGATGCGTGAGGTCGCGGAGCTCTCCAGCGTCGCCCTGGGCACGCTCTACCGCTACTTCCCCTCCAAGATCCATCTGCTGGTCGCGACCATGCAGGACCAGCTCCAGCAGCTCCAGGAGACGCTGCGGAAGCGTCCGCCGACCGAGGACGAGCCGGCGGCCCGGGTCGCCCAGACCCTGATGCGGGCGTTCCGCGCCATGCAGCGGGAACCGCACCTCGCGGAGGCCATGGTGCGGGCCCTGACCTTCGCCGACCGCTCGGTCAGCGCCGAGGTCGACACCGTCTCCCGGCTGACCACCGCGATCATTCTCGACGCCATGGGGCTGGAGGAAGCGCCCACCCCCGAGCAGTTGTCGGTGGTCCGCGTCATCGAGCACACCTGGCACTCGGCGCTGATCACCTGGCTGTCGGGGCGGGCCTCGATCGCCCAGGTCAAGGTGGACATCGAGACGGTGTGCGGGCTGATCGGTCCGGTGGGGCGGTAGTTCCGGGGCGGGGTGGTCGGGATCGGCCGGGGGGCGGGGCGGCGGGTCGCCGGGGCCGCGGTCGGCCGGGGTTCGCGCCGGTGCGGGGGTGTGGCGGTGCGGGGGTGTGGCTCGGCGGTGCCCGGGGGTGACGGTCTGGGTGTTCGGTGACCCGGGTGTCTGGTGACCCGGGTGTCCGGTGGTCCGGGTGCGGCGGCTCGGGTGCGAGGTGGCTTGCGGTCGTGGGGAGCCGTCGGTCCTCTTTCTGTCGGGCGTCGGGAGCAGCGGCGGCCCGGCCCGGAACCCGGCTCGCCCGGAGCGCAGCAGCTCACCCGTGGGGGCGTGCACTGCTCCGTCGCGCGCCGGGCGCACAGGGAAGCAGACGTGCGCCCCTGCGCCCCCTCATGGCCGGTTCTCGCCTCCAGGACGGGGCATCCGGATGTATGAAATTGCGACGACAGCGCGGGGAGCGCTGCGTCGACTAGGTGAAGGGGGAGATGTGATCCGTGTACTCCTGGTGCACGACACGAGCCTTCTGCGGTCCGCGCTCGTGGCTCTGCTGCGGAAGGAAGGCGATCTCGATGTCGCGTCCGCCCCGTGGGAGACCGCGCCGGGGATGGCGCGGTCTCTGCAGCCTCACGTCTGCATCGTGGATGTCGACTGCCCGGGTTCGCGCACCCTGAGCGCCGCCGCGGAGCTCGCCCGGCGCATGACCGGGACGGGCGCCGCCCTCCTGGTGCTGGCGACCGTGGCGAGACCCGGGCTGCTCCGGCGGGCCTTCGAGGCGCGCGCCCTGGGCTACGTCAACAAGGACGCCGGGCCGCAGCGATTACTGGAGGGCATACGGAAGGTCGCGGCGGGCGAGCGCTTCGTGGACGAGTCGCTCGCCTTCGGCTTTCTGCAGGCCGCCGAAATGCCGCTGACGCCGCGCGAGTTGAGTGTGCTGTCGCTGGCGGCGGAGGGCGCGACGGTCGCCGAGATAGCGCGCGGACTGCACCTGTCCAACGGCACGGTGCGCAACTACATGTCCGCCATCACGCGCAAGACCGGGGCGCGGAATCGGGTCGACGCGATACGGATATCCCGGGGGGAGGGGTGGGTGTAGCGGGGTGAGGCGCGGCTGGTTCGGCTGTGCGGTGCGGGGGCGCGATCTTGGGGGCGCACGCCCGCGTATGAGGCCGGGGCGGGTCGGGCTGGGGCGGGTTCACCCGGGTCGGGTTGAGCCCGGTCGGGGTCGGGGCCGGTCGGGGCCGGTCGACGGGGACTTCTCTCAGAGCTGCCGACGCATCTGAGGGGTTGCCGTTCGGGGGTTCCGGTGCCGTGCGGATGCCGGTGCGGGTGCCGGTGCGGGTGCCGGTGCCCGTGCGGGTGCCGGTGCCGTCCCGGTGCGGGTTCGGAGCGCTGGGTGCGGTGTGGTGCCGGGGGCCGGGGCCTGCGGGGGGGGGGGTTCCGGAACGTATATTTACGGCCCTGGCGGGCCACAAATACACGGCAGCTTCCGGAACCCCCCACCCCTCCGGCCCCGTCCCCCTCCCGTCCATCGGCGGCTCTCCCCCGGTGGCGCGTTGGCGGTCCGAGCGCTGTGCGCGATTCGGGAGTGGCGGCCCCTCCGGCCGTCCCGTCAGCGGATTTCCCCCGGTGGCGTGTTGGCGGTCCGAGCGCTGTGCGCGATTCGGGAGTGGCGGCCCCACCGGCCATCTCGTCAGCGGATTTCCCTCGGGAGGCGGGTTGGCGGTCCGAGCGCTGTGCGCGGTTCGGGAGTGGCGGCCCCACCGGCCATCTCGTCAGCGGATTTCCCCCGGTGGCGCGTTGGCGGTCCGAGCGCTGTGCGCGAGTTCGGGTGGCGCCTGTCCCCTCCCGTTCGCCTCTTTCTCGGGAGCGGGTTGGTGCGCTCTCCGTGGTTCACCGTGCCGGGGTGTCGGTGTGCCAGTGGCCCGTCAGGTCGCGGTAGAGGTCCGAGCGTTCCAGTAGTTCGTGGTGGGGGGCGCAGGTGGCTCGGGTGCCGTCGAGGATCAGGACCCGGTCCGCGCGGTGGGCCGAGCTGATGCGGTGGGCGATCACGATCAGGGTGCCGGGGCGGTCGGCGAAGGCCTGTTCGGCGCGGGCCTCGGCGGCCGGGTCCAGGTGGCAGGTCGCCTCGTCCAGCAGGACCAGGGGGGCCGGGGAGAGGTGGGCCCGGGCCAGGGCCACCAGTTGGCGTTCTCCCTGGGAGAGGGCGGCGGGGTCGACGAGGGCGTCCGGGCCGCCGAGCCGGTGCCAGAGGCCGTCCAGGCCGACGGCGTGGGCCGACGCTTCGAGTGCGTGGGGATCCGCGCCGTCCGGGCAGAGGTAGAGGAGGTTGTCCCGGAGGGTGCCGGTGAAGACGTAGGCCTGTTGCGGGATCAGGACCCGGAGGCGGGCCAGTTGGTGGTGACGCAGCGGTTTTCCCTGGATGTGGATGTCGCCCGCGTCGGGCTCCAGCAGGCCGGCGATCAGGGTGGTGAGGGTGGACTTGCCGATACCGCTGGGGCCGACGACCGCCAGGTGTTCGCCCGGCTCGATCACCAGGTCGAGGTCGCGGAGGACGGGCTGTGCCCCCGGGCCGTACGCGAAGGTGACGGAGCGGAGTTCGACCCGTGGGGGTGCGGGGTCGACGGCGGCCGGTGGCGCGGTGGGGGGTGCGGGGCGGGGCTTGGTGGCGGTGAGGTGGTCCAGGATGACCAGGAGGCGGGTGCCCGAAGCGCCCAGGGCGGTCATCAGGGTGTGCAGGGCGGGCAGCAGTGCCTGGGTCAGGTAGGTGAGGGCGCCGAGCAGCGCGCCCGCGGTGAGGCCCTTGTCGAGCAGCCAGGGGGTGGCGGCCAGCAGGAGGACCACGGGGAGCTGGCCGGCGACGGCGAGGGCCAGGGAGCGGGCGGCGGCCCAGCGGGCCAGGGCGTGGGCCGCCCGGGTCTGGGCCGCGATGAGGTGCTCCGCCTCGGCGGCCGTACGGTCCTGGGCGCCGCAGGCCACGATGTCCCGCAGGCCGGTCGACACCGCTCCGAAGCGTTCGGCCAGGGCCTCGTCGGCGCGCAGGAACTCGCGCTGGCGGGCGGCCATCGGGTGCAGGGTGGCGGCGAACAGCAGCAGTCCGAGGGCCAGCGGGGGCAGGACGACCAGCAGGAGCTGCGGGGCGAGCGAGGCGAGGCCGAGCAGGGCTCCGGCGGCGGTGAAGACGAAGGAGCGGGCGACCAGGACGAGTCCGGCGAAGCTGTCCCGCGCCGTCTCGGTCTGCTGGGTGAGGCGGGACACGGCGCCGCTTCCGGCGCGGGCCGCGGGTGCCGCGACGGCCTCGGCGAGGGAGTCGGAGACGATCCGCCGCACCAGCCCGTCGCGCAGGGGCTCGACGAGTCCGGCCAGGCCGCGGAAGACGCCCCGGGTGGCCAGGCCTCCGGCGAGGACGGCCGCCGCGGCGAGCGCGAGCCAGGCGAGGCCGGCTCCGGTGCGCCCGGCCAGGAAGCCGTCGTCCAGGGCCTTGGCGGCGCCGTAGCCGCCGAGGAAGGTGTGGGCGGACTCCAGGACCGACCAGCCGGCCAGCCGCAGGAGGACCTGCTTCCGCCGGCCGAGGAAGCGGCGGGCGCGGGGAGCGAGGCGGCGCAGCGGGCGCTCCCGGCGGTGGCGGGTCACCGGGGCTCCCCCGGTCCGGTGGCGAACACCGCGCGGTAGTCCGGGTGTTCCCATAGCACGGCGTGCGGACCGACCGCTCGTACCCGGCCGTCCTCCAGCCAGGCCACCAGGTCCGCACGGGCCGCCGAGGAGGCGCGGTGGGCGATCAAGAGGCGCGTGCCGGAGCGCACGTCCCGGGTGAGCGCCCCGCTCACCTCCCGTTCGGTGACGCTGTCGAGGCTGGAGGTGGCGTCGTCGAGGACCAGCAGCCGGCCGGCGTGCGCGAACGCCCGGGCCAGGCCGAGGCGTTGCAGTTCGCCCCCGGAGAGCGGCGCGTCGGCGAGGGCGGTGCGGTAGCCGTCCGGGAGGCGCCGGACGAAGGTGTCGGCGCTGGCGGCGCGGGCCGCGGCGACGACGTCCGGCTCGGGCGGCTCGTACGGGCCGAAGGCGATGGCCTCGCCCACCGTGCCGCCGAACAGCTCGGGCCGTTCGAAGGCGTAGCCGACCTCCCGGCGCAGCGCTCCCGGCTGGGCCTCGGTCAGCGGCACGCCGTCCAGCAGCACCTGGCCGCTGTCCGGGTCGGCCAGCCGGCCGGCGAGCGCGGCCAGGACGGACTTGCCCGCGCCGGAGCGGCCCACCACGGCCAGCGTCGTGCCGCCCGGGACGACCAGGTCGACGCCGCTCAGGACCGGTGTGCCGCCGCGGCTCGCGGTGACGGCCCGCAGTTCGAGGCGGCCGGGCCCGTCCGGGGGCAGGGGGCGGGTGCCGGCGGGCACCGGGGGCACCGCGAGGAGTTCGGTGGTGCGCCGGGCGGCGGCGCGGCTGCGGACCAGGGAGCTCAGCTGTCCGACGACGGCCCCGGCGCCGGCGGCGATCGCGGCGTAGCGGGAGGCGGCGAGCAGTTCGCCGACGGTCACGGCCCCGGCGGCGAGCCGGATCCCGCCCGCGGCGAGGACCGCGGTCTGGAGCAGCGGCACCAGGATGCCGCCCTGGACGACGGCCCGCCCGTACACCTGCCACATGCGCCGCCCCTGGACGCCGAGTTCGGGCAGCGGGGCGAGGACGCGGGCGCGTTCCCGGGCCTCGGTGCCGGCGGCGGCGACGGTGCGGGCGCCGCTCAGGGCCTCGACCAGGCGGGCGGCGATGTCGCCCTGGACGCGCTGGTAGCGCTCCACGCTGTCCGACGTGCCGCGGGTGAAGGCCCGCAGCATGAGGGCGAGGAGCGGGACGCCGGCGAGGAACACGGCGGCCAGCCAGAGGTCGAGGAAGGCCAGGGCGACCAGGCCGCCGACCGGGGTGAGCAGCGAGGCGAGGCCGGTGGCGGCGGTCGCGGGTGCGGTGGCGGCCTCGGTGGCGTTCCCGGTCAGCCGGGTCACCAGGTCGCCGGGGGTGAAGCGGGCCGCCCGGTACGGCCCGACGGACAGCAGGTGGGTCAGGCCGAGCCCGCGCAGCCAGGCGGCGCAGCGGGCGTTGGTGGTGCCGGTGAGCAGGGCGACCAGGGCGTCCGCCAGCACTTCCGCCGCGATGAGCGCGGCGCACAGCGCGAGCCACGCGCCGTGGCCCCGGCCGCCGTCGAGCACCAGGTCGAGGGTGTGTCCGAGGGCCGCGGGCAGGGCGATGGTGGCGGCGGCCGACACGGTGCTGAGGAGCGCGAGGGCCGCGGTGCGGCCGGCGGTGAGCCGGGCGGCGGTGAGCAGGAGTCCCGTGGATCCGGCCCGGTGTCCGTCGGCCGCGCGGTCGCCGGGCGGGGTTCCGGGGTGCGGTCCGGACGGGGCTTCGGGTGCGGTCGGCGGGGCGGCGGGGGACGTCGGTGCCATACGCGGTGGGTCCTCGGTCGTGTGGCCCGGGCCGGCGCCGGGCGGGTCCACGTCCCGAGCGGGTGCCGGGTGCCCGGCCCGTGGGAACAGCCGGGCGGTGACGCGCGGTTGTCCTGGCGCGTACCGCGCGGGACGATGAACGGTGCAGTCCTCATCTCTCCGTCCGCGCCGCCCGTACACCACTCTTCGTACCCGTACGGCTCGGCTGCTGCGGAGAGGCCCCGGACGGGAATCCCGCCCGGGGCCGATGCAACGATCTCTCCGCCACGCGGGGCACAGCCCGCCTCGCGTTGCGGACGAGGTCAGTTACAGGTGGTGACGCTCAGGCTGCTGTCACCGCAGAGGAGCAGGCTCGCGCGGCTGCCGTGCAGGGCGGCCTCGGCGGACTCGTCCTTCGGGGTCTCCAGGGACTGCAGGTCGAGAAGCGACATGGTCGTGTTCCTTTCATCATGGGGACGGTGTGCTTGCCACGGCTTCCCGGAGGGAAGCCGGCTCTGGGGCCGCGGGTGCGGCGGGTGTCGGCGCCGGGAGGAAGGGCAGCTGCACGGGCTTGTCGTGCAGCGCGCCGCCCAGCGCGAGGAGGCATCCGGCGGTGCCGGTGCTGAGGTCCATGGAGAGCCGCATCATCTGCTCGCCGGGGAAGGCGAGCCGGCCCCGGTAGGGGACGGCGCCCCAGGAGAGGGCGTCGATCTGGCGGCGCACGTCGGCGGCGTGGGTGCCGGGGCCGCCGGTCGTCGTCCGGCTCAGGTGGAGCACCATGCCGGCGGTTCCGCGGAACAGGCCGGGCTGGGCGTAGAACATCGCCTGGGCGGCCCGGACGATCTCGCGGCGCGCCCCCTCGAACTGCTCGTCGGGGCGGTGGGCGAGGTAGTCGTCGAGCACCATGCCGATGCCGACGCTGCCCGCGCCGAGGTAGGGCATCGTGCGCCAGCCCTCGTCGACCTGGAGGGCCCCGCCGGCGCCGCGCACGCAGCGGGCGAGGTCGCGGCGGAGGGCGCCGGCGGCGAGGTCCAGCAGCGCCGGGTCGCCGGTGCGCTCGTACAGCCGCAGGTGGAGCAGGGCCTGTCCGGTGGCGCCGTGCAGCAGTCCGGCGCGCGGCGGCCGGCCGGACGGTGTGCCGTCCGCGGCCCGTTCGGCTGCCTTCGCGACGAGCCGGGAGCAGTGCAGGGCCCGGTCGTGCAGGGTGCTGTCGCCCGTGGCGGTGCCCAGGGCGTCCAGGGCGAGGCCGATGCCGGCGAGTCCGCTGTGCAGGTCGGGGGCGATCCCGTCCCAGTTCTGGGAGCAGACGGTGTCGAGCAGGGCGAGGGCGCGCTCGGTGTAGCCGAGCCGGTCCAGGACCCAGGCGATGCCGGACAGTCCGTCGTAGAAGCCGAAGGGGGTCCCGGACGCCGGGTCCTTGGTGGCCTGGAGGAGCCACTCCTCGGCTTCCGGGCACTCCGGTGCGCCGGTCTCGGCGAGGGCGTGCAGCACGCCCGCGGTGCCGTAGGCGAAGCAGGCGCCGCCGCCGGGGGCCGCGAACTGGGCGATGTCGCCGGGGAAGAAACGGTCCTTCCGCTCCGGTGTTGCGGCGGCGAGGATCGCCTGCACCAGGGAGTCCCGGCTGCGCGGCCAGTCGCCTGGGTCCACCGGCAGATATCCGCCGCCCTGCCGGGTGCCCGACGGTGCCCGGCGGGAGGCCGGACGCGGATCGACGGGGACGTAGCCGCGGGTGATCTCGGCGACCGCCTCGTCGAGGAACTCCCGGGGCACCGGGAAGTGCTGGGCGGCGATCTCCGCAAGGTGCGCGGCCTTGTCCCGGTCGATGGCGAACAGGCTGGTCAGCGGCAGGAACAGGGCGATGCGAAGGCAGGCGAGCGCATAGCGGTCGACGTCGAAGCCCCTGCGGTCCGCCGGGGCGACGAAGCCCGGGTTGGCGACGACCTGGCGGCGGCCCTCGTCGATGTGCGCCGCGGCCTCGAAGTCCAGCAGCACGACGGAGGATTCGTCCTCGGCGACCATGATGTTGAACAGGTGCAGGTCGTTGAAGGCCACGCCGCGGGCGTGGATCGCCTCGACGGCCTCCTCGACGAGGCGGTGGATCCGCAGCGCCCAGTCGGTGTAGGCGGCGAGACGTTCCTGCCCGGGGTTCTCCTCGATCAGCGGGTGCCGCCGCGCGAAGAAGGTGTTGAGCGGCTTGCCCGCTATGTGCTCCAGGACGAGGAACCGGTGGTCGCCGAGGGTGAACCAGCCCCGCACCTCGGGGGTGCAGCCGAGTCCCGAGAGCCGCTCCAGCGCGGTCCTCTCGCGCTCCAGGCGGGTCACGGCGTCGGCACCGTCCGCGGCCAGACCGGCGTACGGCCGGGCCTCCTTGAGGACGACCTGCTCCCCGGTGCGGCTGTCGCGTCCGACGTAGACACCGCCGCCGTTCGAGAAGTGCAGGGCACGCTCGATGGTGTACGGGATGTCGGTGGTCGTGACCGCGGACCGGGCCGCCAGGTGCGGCTTCAGGAAGTCGGGCAGGGTCACCCAGTCCGGGACGTGGAAGGCCGGGTCCCGGCGGTCGGGCACCAGCCGGCCCTCGCCGTCCTCGACGGCGGGGCACAACTCGCCGTCGGGGCCGAAGCAGTGGCGTTCGGTGAAGCTGCCGTACCGGACGTGCACCGGCCCGGCGCCCCACCGCAGATCGCTGAGGATGTACGGGCCGGGCTCGCCGGCCAGCAGCGCGTCGAGCTCCTCGGCGACGGTGCGGCAGTGCTCCTCGTCGACCGGGTAGACGGTGATGAACTTGCCGCTGCTGCCGCGGTCCGCGTACTTGGCGTTGCGGTTGCGCAGCAGATAGCGGCTGGGCATGAACTTGAAGGCGATGCCCCGGGAGAAGCAGTGGTCGCGGACCCGGTCGAGAATGCTCTCGGCGTTGTCCAGGCAGGCGGAGATGTGAATCTTCCAGCCCTGGCCGGGCAGACGGGTGTCGAGGGGACGGAACGCGAGCCAGTCGCCGGAGCGGTGGCGCTGCCAGCCCTCGGGGGCCTCGCGCCGCGCCGCTGCGTAGAGGGCCTCTCCGTGCGACGTGCCGGCGGCGCCCGCCGCGTCGGCCGCGGTCGCGTGCAGCCGGTGCGGAGCGTCGTAGAACTGGCGGTCGGCGTCGCAGAAGACGGCGTAGCCCTTGCTCATCCCACTCCCTCTCGGCTGTCGGGGCCGGTTTCGACGGGATGAGATTTCCACGGGGCCGGGGGCCGGAGACAGTCACGGGTGTCATGAAGCAACCGTGAAGAATGCACGCTCCGTTACCGACTGGTAGCTCTGTGCTGCGACCCGGGGCGCAGGTCATCGGCGTCCCGGGCAGCCGCCCGGTGGAGCCGGGTGGGGGCGGTGGAGGCCGCGGGAGCGGTGAGAGACCCGGGAGTGGTGGGGGCTGCGGAACGGCAGCAACGGCCGGGGGACATGGGGGAATCGGACGGTCGGTCGGACGGGCACAGGGGCGGGGCGGACACGGACGGGCGGTGCGTCCTCCTCCCGGGCATGAGGACGGGCCCGGGAGGAGGACGGCCCGGGCCCGAGTTTCCCTCGCGGCGAGGCTCAAACATCGGATGGCGGATGCGGGGTGGCGAGAGTCTTCGACGGATCGCGGGTGGCGGGTGTCCGACGGACCGTCACGAGCGGGGCGCAGGAATCCTCAGGGCCGGGGATCCGGTTGCGACCCCGAGCCCTCGGCCGGGAAGCCGCGCCGGGCGCGCACCGCTCACTCCTCTGGCGGGAACACCGCCTCCCCCGTGCCGTCGAGGCTGATCAGGATGGCTTCGACCGGGCAGCCCTCGGCCGCCTCCAGCAGCGCCTCGGACGCCTCCGTGCGGGACTCGGCCGGGTGGGACTGGCGGGCGGAGTCCAGCCGGAAGCCGCCGGGTGCGGTGCCCGCGCAGAAGCCCGAGCCGATGCAGACGCTGCGGTCGACCTCGATGTGCCAGCGGTCGCCCATCAGTCGCCCTCCCAGCCGGCGGGGAGATGGATCATCTTGTGCTCCAGGTACTCGGCGAAGCCCTCGGGCCCGAACTCGCGCCCCAGCCCGCTGTTCTTGTAACCGCCGAACGGGCCGAGCATGTCCAGGCTGAAGGTGTTCACGGAGTAGGTGCCGGTGCGCACCTGCCGGGCGATGTCGATGCCGTGGGCGACGTCCGCGGTCCAGACACTGCCCGACAGCCCGTACTCCGAGTCGTTGGCGATCCGGACCGCCTCCGCCTCGTCCTCGTACGGGAGCAGGCAGATCACCGGGCCGAAGATCTCCTCGCGGGCGATCCGCATGGAGTTGGAGACGCCGCCGAAGAGCGTCGGCTCGACGTACCAGCCGCGGTCGGGGGCGGCCGGCCGGCCGCCGCCGGCGAGCACCTTGGCGCCCTCCTCCTGCCCGAGCCGGATGTAGTCCAGGGACCGCTGCTGCTGGCGGCGGGTGACCAGCGGGCCGACCTGGGTGGCCGGGTCGAGCGGGTCGCCGACGGCCAGGGCGCCGGCCGCGGCGGCGAAGCGTTCGGCGATCTCGTCGTAGTGGCTGCGCGGGGCGAGGATCCGGGTCTGGGCGACGCACGCCTGGCCGTTGTTCATCCAGGCGTTGGGGACGATGCCGGCGACGGCGGTGTCGAGGTCGGCGTCGGGGAGGATGACGGCCGCCGACTTGCCGCCGAGTTCCAGCGTGACCCGGGTCAGGTTGCGGGACGCGACCTCCATGACGCGCTTGCCGGCCGCCACGGAGCCGGTGAACGAGACCTTGTCGACGCCGGGGTGGCCGACCAGGTACTCGCTGACCTCGCGGTCGGCCGGGAGGATGCTGAGCACCCCCTCGGGCACCCCGGCCTCGGCGGCGATCCCGGCGAGCAGCCAGGCGTCGAGCGGGGTCTCGGGCGACGGCTTGAGGATCACCGAACAGCCGGTGAGCAGCGCGGGGGCGAGCTTCGCGGCGGCGACGAACTGCGGGACGTTCCACGGCACGACGGCCGCGACCACCCCGACCGGCTCCCGCCGGACGAGGATCGGCCCGAGCGCCCCCTGGCGGCGTTCCTCCTGCGCGGCGTCCCGGGCCACGGTGATCGCCGCGTCCCACACCATCATCGCGCCGAGGGCCTGGGCGAGGACGCTCCAGGCGTAGGGGGAGCCGTTCTGCGCGCTGATGGTCCGGGCGATCTCCTCGTGCCGGACGGCGATCGCGTCCTTGATCCGGGTGACCACCTCGATCCGTTCGGCGAGGGGGGTACGGGCCCAGGGCCCGTGGTCGAAGGCCTCGCGGGCGGCGGCGACGGCGCGGTCCACATCGGCGCGCGAGGCGTGCGGCACGCGCCCGATGACCTGCTCGGTGTGCGGCGAGACCACCTCGATCACGTCCGGGCCGAGCGGGTCCACCCACGCGCCTCCGATGAACAGCTGTCCGTGCTCGATGAGGTCGGTCATCGCCTCTGCCTCCCCGCCGTCCGGCCGGTCCCCCACTGCCCGGGACCGCTCGAGATCTTCTGACGCAGCATCAGAACTGATACCAGTTCTCGTTGAACTAAGCCAGCCATCGGCACGAGTGGACCCCCGCCGGCACCTTCCGCCGACGAGGGCCCCTCATGCCGCTGCGGATCCCTCCGGCCGCCTCGCCCCACCGGGCCGGCCGCGGCGGCGAACAACGGAGCAGCCGTCGTCCGGCCGCCGCGGCTCGGCGCCCGGAGCGGTGGGACGCGGCGGAAGGCCCGGACTCACCTCTCAGATGTCGTCGCCGGGCCGCTTGTTCACCTCGATGTCCTTCGGAATCGCCGGCAGCAGTCGCTGCTTCGACGTGACCTCGGGGATCGCCCGAGGGCTGGTGAAGGCCTGCCGGGGGGTCTTGTGGAAGGTGACGGCCGGGCCGCTCCGGCGCAGGTTGCCCCCCTTCGGGGCGAGGCCCTTGAGCGCCGGGAGCCGGTAGGACGTCGCCCCGCGCAGCGCCTGGTCCAGGAAGGAAGCAGTGAGCTGCGCGGCCTGGGCGCGGGCCGCAGCCGGCTCGGCCACCTTCGAGGCCGGGCACTCCCCGACATCCCCCTCCTCCGTGTCCGTCGGGGGGAGGTTGGTGTTGAGCATCCGGTGACCCGTACCCGCGAGGAGTACGTCCGCGGCGACCTTCGTCGAGCCCGACCTGGCCAGTTCCTTCATGTCCCTGAGGCCGGCGCTCGGGTCGACGTCCTCGTCGCACCCGCCGCGGACATTGAGGACGGGGACCTTGTGCTTCACCTTCCCGGCCTCCATCGCGGGCTCGAGGGCGACCACACCGAAGAGACCGGCGCGCCGGGCGGCCTTCTGCGACAGGACGTAGCCACCGCCCCGGCTGTGCCCGACCAGTCCCACGCGGGAGGTGTCGATCCGGCCCTTCACCCCCGGGATGTTCAGGCCGTGGTCGATGCCCTTGTTGAGATCGGAGAGCAGCCGCAGATGCGTGGTGAGCAGATCCGTGTAGCCCTTTTGCGTATCGGGCTCGCCGACCCACCAGTGCTCCGGGGAGACGACGTCGATGGACACGGCGGCGAAACCCTTGCGGGTCAGCGCCTCCACGACGTGCGACAGGCCGACGTCATGGCGCAGGTAGTCGGGACCGAGGTTGGGGTTGTGGGGGTCGCCGGGCTTGTGGCAGACCAAGGGCCATTGGTCCTTGACCGGCTTGCGGGGGTAGTAGGGCGGCCGGTCGGAGAACGCACAGTTGTGATGGTTGCCGTGCATGACGACGACAACCGGGTGCGGCCCCTTTCCCTTGGGCATGCCGAGAACGCCGTGCACCTGCGTCGGGTTCCCGGGCTTTCGGGTGATGTCGAGGAGGCCGGGGGCGAGCTCATAGCTGGTCAGACCGGCTCGACCGCTGGACTTGGCTTCGGTCGCGGTGTTCCCCGAAGCCTGGGAGGTGCCGTACACGATGGTCAGGGCAAGGGCGGCGGTCGAGGCGAGACCCACGGGCCAGAGTTTTCGTGTGTTCACGGTCGGGAGGATGCGGAATTGGGATGATGGGTTCCCCTTTCGGCGGGCGTGCGGCAACGTCGCACGACGACCGCCCCCTCGCCGGCCGGCGACGGTCCGGGAGAGTTCCCGCACCACAGTTCTGACGATGCATCAGTTCTCTTATAGTGGGCCACGCATGTGCCGCCTCCCGGCCTGCCCCGGCCCCCGGCGTCCACAGCGGAGGGGACGCCCTCCGGTTCCGGGCCGGGACAGGAACCGGCCCCCGGACCGGGAGCGAGGGGCGGGCCGTCCCGGCGCGCACGCCCCGGAGGGAGGGCTCCATGACGGAACCGGCCACCCCGGTGACCGACCACGGCGGCGGGGTGTGGAGCATCCCCGTCCCGATCCCGGACAACCCGCTGGGCCACACCCTGGTGCACCTCCTGGACACCGGCCGCGGACCGGTCCTGATCGACACCGGCTGGGACGACCCGGCCTCCTGGGACACCCTCGTCGCCGGTCTCGCGGCGTGCGGGACGTCGGTCACCGAGCTGCACGGTGTCCTCGTCACCCATCACCACCCCGACCACCACGGGCTCTCCGGGCGGGTGCGCGAGGCGTCGGGGGCCTGGATCGCGATGCACCCCGCGGACACCCGGGTCGTGCGCCGGGTCCGCGCCGCCCGGCCCGCGCTCTGGCTCGACCGTCTGATCGGGAAGCTCGAAGCCGCCGGGGCGCCGGAGGACCATCTCGGCCCGCTGCGCGCGGCCCGGGAGTCCGGCCGGGACCCGGCGCTGCCCGGCCTGCGGGCCGCCCTGCCCGACCGCGCCATCGTCCCCGGCGCACTGCTCGACCTGCCGGGCCGGCGGCTGCGGGCCGTCTGGACACCCGGGCACACCCCCGGCCATGTCTGCCTGCACCTGGAGGAGGACCATCCGGCCGCCGGGCGGACCGGCCACGGCCGGCTGTTCTCCGGCGACCATCTGCTGCCGACCATCAGTCCGCACATCGGCCTCTACGAGGACCCCGACGCCGTCACGGTCACCGACCCGCTCGGCGACTACCTCGACTCCCTGGAGCGGGTCGGCGCTCTCGCCCCGGCCGAGGTGCTGCCCGCCCACCAGTACGCCTTCCCGGACGCGGCGGCCCGGGTGCGGCAGCTCCTGGCGCACCACGAGGCGCGGCTGGCCGGGCTGCGGGATCTCCTCCGGGCCCGCGCGCTCACCCCGTGGCAGCTGGCCGAGGCCATGGAGTGGAACCGGCCCTGGGAGCAGATCGCCCCCGGGTCACGGAACATCGCCGTCTCGGAGGCGGAGGCCCATCTGCGGCGCCTGGTGACACTGGGGCGGGCGGAGCCGGTCCCGGGCAGCGAACCGGTGGCGTACCGGGCGGTGTGAGGGGAGTTCCCGGGCGGCGGATGGCTGAGCCGCGCGCGGGCGGGGGCGGCACGAGGCCGGGCGGTGCGGGCCGTGTGCCGCGGAGAGGTTGCGGGGGCCGGCGGGGTGCTCGGGCGGGTTCCGGGGCACCCGTGGCGGCCCGGGACCTCGGGCGCCCATGGGCCCCCTTGCTACGGGCCGGTAGAGTGTGCCAGTCGATACCGCATCCCTCAGGGGAAAGCCGGTGCAATTCCGGCACTGACCCGCAACCGTGAGGCGCCGCGACGGCGTCGAGTCGGAGTGCCCTGGCGGATGTGACCGGCTCCTGTCTCCGGACGGGCCGTCCCACGGCCGTGCCCGGGGACCGGCACCGTCGAGGAATACGGAGCCGGAGCCCGGTGCCCCGCCGCGTGCGCACGCTCCCGTCCGCACGGCCGCGCGGTGCGCAGCGGATCCGGCCGCGTCCGCTCACCGAAAGGCACCGCCCGATGCTGCATCACCCCGGGGAGATATCCCCGCGCCCCCGGCCGGGCGGTCCGTCCCGGCACAGCAGACTGCGTCGCGCCGCCGCGCTGACCGCCGTCTCCGCCACCTTGTGCGTGACCGCCGCTCCGGCCGCGTTCGCCGCCGGCTCACCGAAGCCCGCGGCCCCGGCGAAGCTCCCGGCCGGGCTGTACGGCACCAAGGACCCGAAGTTCGACGGCGTCTGGCGGCAGTCGGTGGCCCTGATCGCCCAGGACACGGTGAAGGTCACGCCGGCACCCGAGGCCGTGGACTGGCTCGCCGGCCAGCAGTGCGCTTCGGGCGGCTTCGCGGAGTTCCGCGCGGACGCGGACAAGGTGTGCGACAAGAAGACTCCGGTGGACAGCAACGCGACCGGACTCGCGGTGCAGGCGCTGGCCGCGCTCGGCGGGCACGGCGACGCCGTGAAGAAGGCCGTGAACTGGCTGAAGTCCCTGCAGAACAAGGACGGCGGCTGGGGCTACTACCCCGGTGACCCGAGCGACGCCAACTCCACCTCGCTGGTGATCGGCGCGCTCATCGCGGCGGGGGAGAACACGCAGGACGTGAAGCCCCGGAAGGGGAAGACGTCGGCGTACGAGGCGCTGGACGGCTTCCGGCTGGGCTGCGACGCCGAGAAGGGTGAGCGCGGAGCGTTCGCCTACCAGCCGGACAAGAAGGGCAAGCTCGCCCCCAACGCGGACGCGACCGCGGCCGGGGCGCTCGCCCTGGTCGGCCGGGGACTGCACCCGGGCCGGCCCATCAAGAGCGCCGCCCAGGACGCCGAGCCGCTCGACTGCGGATCCGCTGACGCGAAGGACGAGCCGGACACGGAGGCGAAGGCCGCCGCCTCCGCCGCGTACCTCGCCGCGACCATGAAGAAGACCGACGGACACCTGACGGCCGTCGCCCCGGGTGCCGACAAGCCCGCCCCGGACTACGCCAACACGGCGGACGCGGTCATCGCCCTGGCGGCGGGCGGCTACCTGGACGCCGCCCGCTCCCCGCTCACCTGGCTGGAGCAGCACGCCCGGACCTGGTCCAAGGGGAACCCGGCGGGCCTGGGCTCGCTGATCATCGCCGCCCACGCGACCGGTGCCGACCCGCGGGACTTCGGCGGGCAGGACCTGGTGCGGCAGCTGAACGCCACCGGGCCGAAGCCGGCGGCGCAGGCCCCGGAAGAGGGCGGCGACGCGCATGACACCGAGCAGGAGGGCGGTTCGGATGGCATGTCGACGGCCTGGACGGTCGGCGCGTTCCTGGTCGCGGGCATCGGGATCGGCTTCCTGATCAGCGGCCGGAAGAAGAAGGCCTAGACGATGGCGATGGGCGTGCGCGGTCCGGCGGACCGGGGCGAGGGCGGGACGGTGCCGGAGATCGAGGGCGAACACGGATCCGGGCTCGGGTCCGGGCTCGCGTCCGGACTCGGCTGTGAGCACCGGCCGGGATTCCGGTCTCTGTTCCGGACGGGGTTCCGGTCGTCGTTCCGGACGCGGTCCGGCCGTCCGGCCCCGGCCCGCGGCGTGACGGCTGTCGCGACCGTCGCGGCCGGGGCGGTGCTCGCCGTGCTCGGCGCCGCGCCCGCCCACGCCCAGGGCTACCGCTACTGGTCGTTCTGGGACCGGAAGGGCGAGAGCTGGGTGTACGCCACCCAGGGCCCGGCCACCGAACGCCCCACGGACGGCGAGGTGCGCGGCTTCCGCTTCGCCGTCAGCGCGGATTCCGGGGACGCCGAACAGCCCCGCGATTCCGCCCGTTTCAAAACCATCTGCGCCGATACCTCCGCCAAGGCGGGCAGCAAGCGCGTCGCGGTCGTGCTGGACTTCGGCACGGCCGCGGACGCGCCCGACGGCGAGCGCCCGCCGACGTCCCGTACGGAGTGCGCGAGCGTCCCGGAGGACGCGACGTCCGCGGAGGTGCTGGCGGCGGTGGCGAAGCCGCTCCGCTACGACTCCGGCGCGCTGCTCTGCGCCATTTCCGGCTATCCGAAGAAGGGCTGCGGCGACCAGGTCGCCGACGGCGGGGGCGGGGACGGCAAGGGCGACGGCCCGGCCGGGAAGTCCGCGTTCGCTGACTCCCCGTCCTCGTCGGAGGCGGACGGCGGTGACGACGGCCCGTCCGTCGGGCTGATCGCCGGTCTCGCCGCCGTACTGGCTCTCGGTGCCGCCGCCGGGTGGCAGGCCCGTCGTCGCCGCGGATGAGCAGCGAGCACGGCCGGGCGCCCGCGCGGGCCCCGGAGACGGACACCCGGACCGCCCCACCGGCAGAGCGGTCCCGGACCGGGTGGCGGGCCCGGACGACGCGGCTTCCCCGGGGCACGCGGGCGCCGGAGGCGACGCGCAGCAACGCCCTGCACGCCGGGGCGTGGTGGCTGTGGGCCCTCGGGCTCGCCACCGCCGCGTCCCGGACCACCAACCCACTGCTGCTCGGTCTGATCGTGGCCGTCGCGGGCTATGTCGTCGCCGTGCGCCGCACCGACGCGCCCTGGGCCCGCAGTTACCGCGCCTTCCTGCTGCTCGGCCTGTCGGTGGTGGTGATCCGGCTGGTCTTCTCGGTGATCCTCGGCTCACCGATCCCGGGCAGCACCACCCTGGTCACCCTGCCCGAAGTCCCGCTGCCCGACTGGGCTCAGGGGGTCCGGATCGGGGGCCGGGTCACGCTGGAGGCCCTGGTCTTCGCGTTCTACGACGGGGTGAAGCTGGCCGCGCTCCTCGCCTGCCTCGGCGCGGCGAACGCCCTCGCCAACCCCGCCCGGCTGCTCAAATCCCTCCCCGGAGCGCTGTACGAGGTGGGCGTCGCGGTGGTGGTCGCCATGACGTTCGCCCCCAACCTCGTCGCGGACGTGGTGCGGCTGCGGGCCGCCCGCCGGCTGCGTGGCCGCCCCGACAAGGGGATCAAGGCGGTGCTGCAGATCGGGCTTCCGGTGCTGGAGGGCGCACTGGAGCGCTCGGTGGCGCTGGCGGCCACCATGGACGCCCGCGGCTACGGGCGCACGGCACAGGTCCCGCCCGCCGTCCGGCACACCACGACCGCCCTCACGCTGGGCGGGCTGCTCGGTGTCTGCGCCGGTACGTACGGCCTGCTGGCCGCCGAGGGGGCCGGGTTCGGCCTGCCGTTGCTGCTGATGGGGGTCGCCTTGGCGCTCGCCGGGCTGCGGCTGGGCGGCCGCCGGTCGGTGCGCAGCCGCTACCGCCCGGATGTCTGGGGGGTGCGGGCGTGGCTGGTCTCCGGTTCCGGCGCCGCGGTCGCCGCCCTGATGATCGGTTGCGCGGCGCAGGATCCGGCGGCCCTGCACCCGTCGGTCGTGCCGCTGGCCGCGCCGTCGCTGCCGCTGTGGCCCGCGGCGGCCGTCCTGCTCGGCCTGCTCCCGGCGTTCGTGGCACCGGCGCCGCCGCTCCCCGGGTCGTCCGGCCGGCCGGGAGTCCGTCCGTCCGCAGCCGCTTCCGGCGGCACACCGGGCGTCTCCCCCGAGCGTCCGCGGCGCACTTCCAGCCTCTCCCGCCCCTCCCGTCCCTCCAGCTCTCCCGAGGAGGAGAAGCCGTGATCCGGTTCGAGCAGGTGTCCGTCGCCTACGACGGGGCGCCCGGATTCGCCCTCCGCGAGGTGGACTTCACCGTGCCGGAGGGCGAGCTCTGCCTGCTCGTCGGGCCCTCCGGTGTCGGTAAGTCGACACTGCTGGGTGCGGTGAGCGGGCTCGTGCCGCACTTCACCGGGGGAACGCTGCACGGCAGGGTCACCGTCGCCGGACGGGACACCCGGACGCACCGGCCGCGCGAACTCGCCGATGTCGTCGGCACCGTGGGCCAGGATCCGGTGGCGCACTTCGTCACCGACACCGTCGAGGACGAGCTCGCCTACGGCATGGAGTCCCTCGGGCTCGCCCCCGAGGTGATGCGCCGCCGCGTCGAGGAGACCCTCGACCTGCTGGGCCTGGCCGACCTGCGCGACCGGCCCCTGGCGAGCCTGTCCGGCGGCCAGCAGCAGCGGGTGGCCATCGGTTCGGTGCTCACCCCGCATCCGCGCGTCCTGATCCTGGACGAGCCGACGTCCGCACTGGACCCGGGCGCCGCGGAGGAGGTGCTCGCCGTCCTGCAGCGGCTCGTGCACGACCTCGGCACCACCGTCCTCATGGCCGAACACCGGCTGGAGCGCGTCATCCAGTACGCGGACCAGGTCGTCCTGCTGCCCGGACCCGGTGAGCCGGTCGTCACCGGCGCGCCCGCGGACGTCATGGCCGTCTCCCCCGTCCACCCGCCGGTCGTCTCCCTCGGCCGGCTCGCGGGCTGGTCCCCGCTGCCGCTCTCGGTCCGGGACGCGCGCCGCGCCGCCCGGCCGCTGCGGGAGCGGCTGGCCCCGCTCACCCCGGACACCCTCACCGGCCCGGAGCCCGCGGAGCCGGTCGTCGGCACCGCGGGACTGTCGGTGCGGCGCGGGCGGACGGAAGCCCTGCGGCAGGTCTCGCTGTCCGTCCGGCCGGGCGAGACCGTCGCGTTGATGGGCCGCAACGGCGCGGGCAAGTCGACGCTGCTGGGCACGCTGGTCGGACTGCACGAGCCGGACGGCGGCTCGGCGACGGTCGGCGGCCTGACCCCGCACCGGACGAGCCCACAGGAGCTGATCCGCCGGGTCGGGCTCGTCCCGCAGGAGCCGCGCGACCTCCTCTACGCCGACACCGTCGCGGCGGAGTGCGCGGCGGCCGACGAGGACGCGGGGGCCGCGCACGGCACCTGCCGCGCCCTGGTCGCCGGCCTTCTGCCGGGCGTCCCCGACGACACCCACCCGCGCGACCTGTCGGAGGGCCAGCGGCTGGCCCTCGCGCTGTCCATCGTGCTGACGGCCCGCCCGCGGCTGGTGCTGCTGGACGAGCCGACCCGCGGACTCGACTACGCGGCCAAGGCGCGGCTGGTGGAGATCCTGCGGGGGCTGGCCGCGGACGGGCACGCGATCGTCATGGCCACGCACGACGTGGAGCTGGCGGCCGAACTCGCCCACCGGGTGGTGATCCTGGCGGACGGCGAGGTGGTCGCGGACGGCCCGACCCCGGAGGTCGTGGTCTCCTCCCCGGCCTTCGCACCGCAGGTCGCGAAGATCCTCACGCCGCAGCGCTGGCTCACGGTGTCCCAGGTGCGGGAGGCGCTGGGGGCGGGGGTCGGCCGGTGAACCCGCCTCGCTCCGCAGCCGACCGCTCCGCTGCCGTCCGACCGCCCCGGGCCGTCCGGCTCGGGGCCCGCTCGGTGGCCGCCCTCGTCCTGGTCTCGACGATCGGGGTGGCCGCGTTCGGCTGGCCGCTGCTCGCCGACCCCTCGTCCAGCCTCGCCCACTCCACCGACGCACCCTGGCTGTTCGCCGCCCTGCTCCCCCTCCTCGTGGCGGTGGTCGTGGCGACCATCGCCGACTCCGGCCTGGGGGCGAAAGCCGTCGCGATGCTCGGCGTCCTGGCGGCGGCGGGGGCGGCGCTGCGCCCGCTCGGCGCGGGCACGGCCGGCCTGGAACCCATGTTCTTCCTGATGGTGCTGGCCGGGCGGGTGCTCGGGCCGGGCTTCGGGTTCGTGCTCGGCTCGGTGACCATGTTCGCGTCGGCGCTGCTCACCGGTGGTGTGGGCCCGTGGATGCCCTTCCAGATGCTCGCGATGGGCTGGGTGTCGATGGGCGCCGGGCTGCTCCCGGGGCCGGACCGGCTGCGCGGCCGGGCCGAACGGCTCCTGCTCGCGGCGTACGGGGCGGTCTCCTCCGTGCTCTACGGCACGGTGATGAACCTCCAGGGCTGGCCGTACCTCGGCGGTCTGGCCACCGGCGTCTCCTTCGACCCCGGTGACCCGGTGCACGAGAACCTCGTCCGCTTCCTCGCCTACTGCATGGCGACCTCGCTGGGCTGGGACCTGCCGCGCGCCGTGCTGACGACCGTCCTGATCCTGACCATCGGCGGCACGGTCCTCAGGGCGCTGCGCCGGGCCAGCCGCCGGGCGGCGTTCGAGGCACCGGTGACGTTCGGCCGGGAGCCTGCCGCACCACCCGCCGGCCCGGCGGCGGAGCGGACCTGACGACGCAGTACTGAAGAGTGAAGATGCAGTACTGGAGAGTGCGGTGGACGCATGACTTCGACGTCGAACCGGTCACGTTGTACAACGAGATAGGCGACGACGGGTACGAGGTCCGCAAGGTCCAGGAGTACCGGGACGGACGCCTGCTGAAGGCGGACGCCTCGCATGAATGCGCTGACATCGGACTCGGCGAGATCCCGGTCGGCCCGATCGAGGACGTGCGAGCGCAGCCCGAGTTCTCCGCGGACGTCATCGACCGGGCCGCTTTCGAAGAGGCGTGGAGGCGAGCCCGGTACGGCAACGGGCGCTGAACCGGTCCCGGCTGCTACGGGCCGGGGCCGGCCCGGGCGTGCGGGCGAGTGGGCCTACAGCCGCTGGATGATCGTCCCCGTCGCCAGCGCACCCCCCGCACACATCGTGATCAGCGCGAATTCCCCGTCCCGCCGTTCCAGTTCGTGCAGAGCGGTCGTGATCAACCGGGCGCCGGTCGCGCCGACGGGGTGGCCGAGTGCGATGGCGCCGCCGTTCACATTGACCTTCTCCAGGTCCTGTTCGAAGACCTGCGCCCAGGAGAGCACCACGGACGCGAAGGCCTCGTTGATCTCGACCAGGTCGATGTCCCGGAGCGACATCCCGGCCTTGCCGAGGACCGCGCGGGTCGCGTCGATGGGCCCGTCGAGGTGGAAGTGCGGGTCGGTGCCGACGAGCGCCTGGGCGACGATCCGCGCCCGGGCCTTGAGCTTCAGCGCCCGCGCCATGCGTTTGGAGGCCCACATCACGGCCGCCGCGCCGTCGGAGATCTGGGAGGAGTTGCCCGCGGTGTGCACGGCCGTCGGCATGACGGGCTTCAGTCCGGCCAGGGCGTCCATGCTGGTGTCGCGGAGCCCTTCGTCCCGGTCGACGAGCCGCCACATGCCCTGCCCGGCCGCCTGCTCCTCCTCGGTGGTCGGGACCTGCACGGCGTACGTCTCCCGCTTGAAGCGTTCCTCGGCCCAGGCCCGCGCCGCCCGCTCCTGCGACAGCAGGCCGAGGGAGTCGACGCGCTCCCGGGTGAGGCCGCGGTTGCGGGCGATCCGCTCCGCCGCCTCGAACTGGTTGGGCAGGTCCACATTCCACTCGTCCGGGAACGGCTTGCCCGGCCCGTGCTTCGATCCGCTGCCGAGCGGCACCCGGGACATGGCCTCGACGCCGCAGCCGATGCCGACGTCGATGACCCCGGTGGCGATCATGTTGGCGACCATGTGGTTGGCCTGTTGCGAGGAGCCGCACTGGCAGTCCACGGTGGTCGCCGCCGTCTCGTACGGCAGGCCGCAGGCGAGCCAGGCGTTGCGCGCCGGGTTCATGGACTGCTCACCGGCGTGGGTGACCGTGCCGCCGACGATCTGTTCGACGCAGTCGGGCTGGATTCCGGTCCGGGCGAGCAGTTCGCGGTAGGTCTCCCCCAGCAGGTAGGCGGGGTGCAGATTGGCGAGCGCGCCGCCGCGCTTGCCGATGGGAGTGCGTACGGCTTCGACGATGACGGGTTCAGCGGCCATGACTCGTCCTCTCCTCGTCCGCGGGGCGTCCCGGCGCCCGCGGCAGAACTAGTACGCGTTCTAGTTCTCTTCGAAGTCTGCTGACTATTACCTTCGGTACGCAAGGGGCGTGCATGCGCCTCATCCACAACCGATACCGCCTCGAGCCTTGCCACTTGAAGAACCCGTTACTACCTTGCCGAGAGATTCTGATGGACCGTCAGATGGAGTCGCCGATGTCCTGCCCAGCGCTGCCCGAAGGGTTCGACTTCACCGATCCCGACGTCTACCAGCAGCGGGTCCCGCTCCCGGAACTCGCCGAGCTGCGCCGGACCGCCCCGGTGTGGTGGAACCCCCAGCCGCACAACGTCGCGGGCTTCCAGGACGACGGCTACTGGGTGGTGACCCGGCACACGGACGTCAAGGCGGTCTCGACCGACCCCGAGACCTTCTCCTCGAACACCAACACCGCCATCATCCGGTTCAACGAGTCCATCAGCCGCGACCAGATCGACGTCCAGAAGCTGATCATGCTCAACATGGACCCGCCGGAGCACACCCGCCTGCGGCAGATCGTCCAGCGCGGCTTCACCCCCCGGGCGATCCGCGCCCTGCGGGAGGCCCTGACCTCCCGCGCGAGCAGGATCGTCTCCGGCGCGGCGGGGAAGCCGTCGGGCAACTTCGTCACCGACATCGCCTCCGAACTGCCGCTCCAGGCCATCGCCGAACTCATCGGCGTCCCGCAGGAGGACCGTCTCAAGCTCTTCGACTGGTCCAACAAGATGGCCGCCTACGACGACCCGGAACTGGCCGTCACCGAGGAGGTCGGCGTCGAGTCGGCGATGGAGCTGATCTCGTACTCCATGAACATGGCCGCCGCCCGCAAACAGTGCCCGGCCCACGACATCGTGACGAAACTGGTGGCCGCCTCGGACGAGGGCAGCCTGACCTCCGACGAATTCGGCTTCTTCGTCCTGGTCCTCACCGTGGCCGGCAACGAGACCACCCGGAACGCCATCACCCACGGCATGCACGCGTTCCTCACCCACCCCGAAGAGTGGGAACGCTTCAAGGCCGAACGCCCCGCAACGACGGCCGACGAAATCGTCCGCTGGGCCACCCCGATCGTCTCCTTCCAGCGCACCGCCACCCGGGACACGGAACTGGGCGGGGCGCACATCAAGGAGGGCGACCGGGTCGGCATGTTCTACTCCTCGGCCAACAACGACCCGGAGGCCTTCGACCGCCCGGAGACGTTCGACATCACCCGCGACCCGAACCCCCACCTCGGCTTCGGCGGCGGAGGCCCCCACTTCTGCCTGGGCGCGAGCCTCGCCCGCATGGAAATCGACCTCATCTTCAACGCCATCGCCGACACGGTCCCGGACATCCGACTGGAGGGGGAACCGCGGCGGCTGCGGTCGGCTTGGATCAATGGGGTGAAGGAGATGCGGGTGAGCTATGGGTGAGGGGATGCGGCCGGCCTGCCGCCCGAGACGAATGCAGGCACGGGCAGGGGCGCGAGCACGGACACAGACACGGGCTCAGGCACAGACATAGGAACAGGCAGGACGCTGATCGCACAGACACGTCGCCCTTTCCCTGCCGCCCGGCCCAAGGAGTCAGGCAGACGTCAGTCGAGGGAAAGGGAAACCTGCCGCCTCTGGACGTTGATGGACGCGACCTTCACCGCAACACCGTCCCCAACCTCCAGAGCGTGCCCCTCTCCGCCCACTTCGGAGAGCGGCAGAAGGCCCGTGACACCCGACTCCAACTCCACGAAGACGCCGATGGGCGCCAGCTTGACCACGCTGCCGGAAAGGCTGCACCCCAGCATCGTGCGCGCGAAGTCAAGGAAAGGATCCGGATCCAGATCCTTCAACGACGCCGCAACGCGCCCACGCTCGGCATCAACATCCAGCACGACAACCGTGACTTCCTGCCCCGGCTGCACCACCTGGGAAGGGTGGTCGAAGTGCACCCAAGACAGATTCGGCGAGCTCACCAGCGCCTGAACGCCTCCAAGGTTCACAAATGCACCAAAATCCGTCACGGAACCAACTAGACCCTTACACACCTGCCCCGAATCCAGCTCACTGACAGCAAGAGGACGAACTCCATCACCAAACCGCTCAGGCATGAGAGCCTCCGAATTTTTTCCACACTGAACCCAACAAGGAGAAATCAGCTAGTCGCGCCACGCATACCCCTGATAATAGTTGACCCAGTTCACCTCTTGAATCTGCTCATTAAAACGAGGGATCTCCTCCCTAGGGATTAGCCATTGGAATTCCCCCGGCCTGTTATCATGAGTACGCATATACTTCTCCTTCGGGAACTCGTCCAGAAAGCCCGGCTTCATGACATACTCATGATATCCGTTTTCGTGAGTCCCCTGAATAGCATACCTCTGCGGCACCTCTTCAGTGTGACCCAAGTAGGCCGTCCCTGCCCCTCCTTCGATAGTATCTGGATGGTTTGCAGGGTCCAAACCGCTCGACTCAGAAGCTCTATTCCCCTTACCCGGCGCCCTGTAAAGCTTCTCTACACATCCGTCAGGCGCCAGCCCCAGTGGGTCGACCCACGAATGAGGATTGTGAACATACGACACTGCGTTCGGCGCTGGCGCCAGCCCCAGGGGATCCAGAGATAGGTATCGCCCCACCTCCGGGTCGTAATGGCGAAAGCAGTTGTAATGATGCCCCGTTTCGGGATCGAAGTACTGTCCCGGAAAGCGCAACGGCGTATAGGCCGTGCTGCTACTCGCCCAAGTCGTAGTCCCCCACAGCGTCCTACGGGTGCGCCAAGCGATCTCGCCCGTCTCGTCGATGAGTTCGCTGGGTGTCCCGACGAGGTCGGTGACGATGGCGAAGAAGCGGCGGTCGATTTCGTGCTGCGGCGCGTCCGCCGCGGTGATGCGTTCCGTCTGGGCGACGGGGTGGAGGCCGTTGTGGTCCCAGGTGAGGGTGACCGGGTTCGGGAGGTCACGCGCCCGCGTCGTCTGCTCCGTGAGGGTCGTGCCGTCCCACGTGAAGTCGACCCGCTCCGCGACACCGCCCTCCGCGTCCAGCCGCTGCTTGGCGATGCGTCGGCCGAGCGGGTCGTACAGGTAGGTCCAGCACGTGCCGTCCGGGGTGACCACGCCCGTCAGGCGGTCCTCGGCGTCCCAGGTGTAGCGCCAGGTGTCCGGCTTACGGGAGAGACGGGTCTTCTGGCGCAGAGTCGTGCGGCCCAGTGCGTCGTGCTCGTAGCGGACGTTGCCCGCGCGGGTGATGCGGGTGCCGGTGTAGGTGCGGGTGCCCTGGGCCTCCGACTCGGCGTGGTCGGCCGGCCAGTGGGCTTCGGTCTGGTTGCCCGAGTCGTCGTAGGCGTACCGCTCGCTCCAGCCCCGAGCCTGGACCGCCGTGACGCGGCCGGCCGGGTCGAGGTCGAAGCGCTGCGGGCCCGTCAGCTGGTCCTCGATGCCGACGAGGTTGCTGTCGGGGCGGTAGGTGTAGGCGCGGGACTGGAGCATGCCCGTCGAAGGGGCGGTCACCGTCTGGACGGCGAGGCGCCCGGCGGGGTCCCAGGCCTGGGTGAGGGTGAGGTCCTGGCCGAAGCGACGGGCGGTTTCGCGGCCCGCCGCGTCGTGTTCCATCGCGAAGGTCTGGCCGGAGGTGGTCAGTGCGGTGCAGTTGCCTGCCGCGTCGTACGTCCAGGTGCTGACCGCGCCGGTCGGGGTCACGCGCTGCGTGCGCCGCCCGAGAGCGTCGTAGGCGGAGGACAGGGCGCGGCCGTTGCAGACCTCCGCGGTGATGCGGCCCTGCACGTCCCGCTGGTAGGTGACCGTCGCGTCCGCGCCCGCGGCCTCCAGCAGCCTGCCTGCCGCGTCGTACGCGTAGGTCGTCACCTGGCCGTCGGCGTCCTTGCGGACGACCCGGCCCAGTACGTCGTGCTCGTACCGGATGACCTGGCCCAACGCATCGGTGCGGGAGACGAGCCGCCCCGCCGCGTCGTACTCGTAGCTGATCGTGCGGCCGTCGAAGTCGGTCTCCGAGGTGAGCCGGCCCGCCGGGTCGTAGTGGTAGCTCCAGCGCAGACCGGCCGGGTTGCGGACACCGACCAGCCGCACTTCGGTGTCGTACTCGAACGCGTAGCGCACACCGTCCGGCCCCGTCTGGGCCGCGAGTTGGTCGAAGTAGGTGTGCTCGAAGGTGGTGACCCCGCCGATCGCGTCGACGTGCCGGGTTCCGTTGCCCTCGCCGTCGTACTCCCAGGACTGCTCGGCGCCGAGAGGGTCGGTACGGGCGGCGAGCTTGCCCTCCGTGGTCCACGCCGTCCGGCTGACGTTGCCCACCGCGTCGGTGAACGCGACGGGTCGGCCGAAGGAGTCGCGTTCGTACCTGCTCACCGCGCTGAGCGGATCGGTGAAGGCCAGCGGGAGGCCCGCGCTGTCGGAGGCGACGGTGGTGGTGTGGCCGAGCGGGTCCGTCGCCGACGTCAGGTGCCCCGCGCCGTTCCAGCCGTACCGCGTCGTGGCTCCGGCCGGGTCCGTGACCGCCGTGCGGTTGCCGCGGGCGTCGAACTCCTGCCGCCAGCTGCTGCCGTCGGGGGCGGTCAGGACGACGGGCAGACCCAGCTCGTTGTATGCGGCTTCGGTCTCGCTGCCGTCCGGCCGGACGACGGACACCACGCGTCCGTCGGCGTCGTAGCCGTAGCGCGTCGTGTGCCCGAGTGGGTCGGTGATGGCGGTCAGCCGGTGCTCGGTGTCCCATTCCTGGGTCGTCACATGGCCGAGCGGGTCGGTGTGGCGGACGAGGCGGTGGGCCTCGTTGTGTTCGTACCGGTTGGCGTGTCCGAGGGAGTTGGTGACGGTGGTGGTACGGGTCTCGTCGTCGTAGGCGAGCGTGCCGTTGAGGAACCCGCCGCTGCCCTCGGTGCGGACGACCCGGCCGCGCTCGTCGTAGGTGTAGGCGTACGAGGTGTCGTTGCGGTCGGTCCAGGAGGTGATCCGGCCCGCGTCGTCGTAGGTGAAGCGGAGCGGGAGCCCGGAGGAGTTGATGACGTCGGTGAGGTGGCCGTTGTCGTCGTAGCCGTAGGAGATCACCGGGGTGCCGGCGGCCTCCGGGTTCCTGGGGTCGAGAAGGCGCAGGCCGGTGATGCGGGGCAGGGTGGGGTGGTGGTCCAGGGCGACGCGGTAGCCGCCGCTGTGGGAGACCTCCTCCGGCCTGCCGTCCTGGGAGTACTGGACGGTGATGCGCTGCCCGTTGCGGTCCACGATGTGCTGGAGCGGCAGGTCGACGGCCTCGCCGTCGTCCGTGGCGTACGGGGTGTGGAAGACGTACGCGAGCCCGGTGTCGGGGTCGGTGACGCGCAGGGCGCCGTCCACCTCGTCGTCCCAGGTCAGGGGGATCCGGGGGCCGGTCTCCGGGTGTACCGGCTCTTGGGCGTCGGCCGCGGGATGGGGGTAGACCAGGCGGGCGCCGTCGGGGGCCGTGTAGGTGATGCCCTCGTCGTCGGCCTGGAGGCGCTGGTCGAGGGTGGAGGACCACGAGGATCCGAACCAGCCGCCCCACCGGTAGGACGACATGTGCGTCCGCTCCAGCACGAGCGGCAGCGCGCCCGGGAGTTGGAGGTCGGTCTGCTGGAGGAGCATGTCGCCGGTGGCGACATCGATCGGATCGAGCTCGCACTTCTTGAAGCGGGCGCGGATCGAGGCGGGCAGCTTCTCCCACTCGCTCGGTCGGAGCTTGAGCCGGGACAGTCCGGTGCCGTCGAGCTTGAGTGTCTTGCTGAGCTTGGCGAGTTCGCTGGGCTTGAGGGCCTTGAGCCCCTTGCCGAGGGCCTTGCCCAGGACTCCGAGACCGGCGCCGACGATGGCGCCTTCGGCCAGGAGCTTGGTGAGTTTGGCGGGATCCTTGAACGCGCCGGGATCGTCCAGGGCGGTGATGAAGGCGGTGAACTTCATGCCCTCGCCGGCCATCTTGGACGCGGCGGCGATGGTCTTGATCTCCTTCATCGCCTTCATCGCGCGTTCCAGACCGCGGAGGGTCTCCATCACGGTGCGGACCACGGCGGCCATCGCGGTGCCGGACTCCTCGATCCGCCCGACCAGCGCGACGATCTTCAGCGCACGTTCACCGGCCGCGAGGTTGGACGCCACCTCGGACAGGCCCGCCGTCAGCACCGACAACGCCAGGCCCGCGACCTCGAACTCGATGATCTCCATGACCAGCACGCCGATCTCGGAGAGCAGTTCATGGGCCTTGTCGGCGAACTCGTCCAGCGCGTGGGCGCCCTTGCGCAGCGCGTGCGACATGCTCTGCGCCTGGGTGCGCGCCTTGCGGGCCCGGCGGTGGAACGCCTTGGCGGTCTTGCCCTCCCAGACCACGTCCTTCAGGGCCAGTTCGGCGTCCTTGCGGGCGTCGTCCAGCCCGTCGGCCAGGTGCCGCCACTTCTTCGCTATCTCCCGGATCCCGTCGGGGTCGACAGCGGGATCGCTGATGCCGAGGAACTCCAGCTTGCTCGCCAGATCGTCCCCGAAGGCGTGGTTGACCTTGTTGATGTAGTGCAGCGGATTGAGGTCGACCACGGCGCTCAGCCCTTGCCGTCGCGGGCAGCCGCGGCTATGAGCCCGTCGAGGAGGTCGAAGGCGTGCGACACATCACGCATCACCTTGGCCTCCGCGTGCCACTCCTCCTCCAGCGCATGTGTCAGCTTCGCCAGCTTGTGCATCCCGTCCCGGATGTCGTCCGTGGCGCTCATCAGCGAACCCAACGCGCCGAACGCCGACAGATCGTGAGAGGCCTCGCGGAAGCTGTGCAACGGCTTCGCGGTGTGATGCGTGACCCGCCGCAACGCCGATGAAGCCTTGTCGAGTGACTCCGCTTCCTTTTTCAGATCCGACACGTGTCGGCACGCCCCCGCCGCTATAGGTGTAATAGCCAAACGTTCACACTCTAGTGTCGGCGGTTTTACGGGAGGCAAAGCCGGCAGAAAGAGCGAACAAAGATCACCTTCGCACAGCCGCCACATCGGACGGTGAGCCCCGCCCCAAGTGGTTCACCAGTCAACTTCGGTGAGCAGCACCGTCGTTGGACATAAGGTCGTCATGACCGACGGCCGGAGGAAGGATCGGGGCGGCGGTGACAGGTACTCCGACCGTCAGAGCCGGGACGACGGTCCGGACGGTTCGGCAGCCGTGCCGGGTCGCGCCAAGAGGTACGTCCCAACGCCTTCACCTCGCCCGGTTTCACTGGCCAAGTCACCTCATTCCAGACACGCATGCGTCTGTCATGGATCTAGCGCTCGAAGGAAGGCAGGCGGTGGTCCCATCGTTCACGTCTGCGGGGATCCTTCCGAAGAGACGCCCCCAGAATTCATCCGACCTCGGCGAGGATGACCATGCCTTCACGAAGCCTCTTCACCCCGGGTCCCGAGAGACGGACCCTTGCCGCGTGCGGAGGGTCGACTACATCGACGCGCACTCCCTCATACCGATCGATCCAGTCCAGGGAGAGCGATTCGCTGTCAGCAGTCCCCTGGCTTTCGAGGGCGAACACCGAGCCGGCGTGCACAACGCCACCCACGCATCGCACGATACAAATGGCCCAAGCCTCGCCCGCCTTGTCGACGGAGTGGATGCAAAGCGCTCCCCTGTCGGCCACGTTTGGGCTCCCCCTTCTCAACTTGTGCAGCAGCCTTTCGGAGCCGCTGACCATCCTCAGGCGGGCTCCCGCCCTTCGCCTTCCCAGAAGGGTGCGCCCACGCGAAGTCGGATCTGCTGATCGCGATCGACCAGCCGCACTACAGCACCTTCCACGGTTTCGCCGACTCCAGGGAGCGGAATCTTTTCGCCCTCTCCGGCCCCTGATGGACTGTAGGACGCCAGGTCGATGAACCCGTTCACCTCGGGCGCGTGCTCAAGTTCCAGAAATACCCCGAAGTTGAATTGCACCTTGACCACACCTCGGGCAGTGGAGCCCAGAGGATATCTTTCCTTGGCGTGCTGCCAAGCGTCCGTGTGTGTCACGTACTCCAAATCCTTGGATAGTCGTTCCCCCCCCCACCCGACACCGGGGCCCGCCCCACGCCAGTTCGGTATCGGTATCCCTCCTTGCCACAGGCGACGGGCCGGCGCGAACTACCCGACGCGCCACTCCCACGGCCATCACTGAACGTCCCGGAACGCCTTGGGCCTGCCCCAGGAGCCCGTCATGAAGTACAGCCACCAGATGGGGTTGATGAGGTTGAGCCAGTTGCCTCGGTTGTCCAGATGCCGCTGCCAGTAGGCATCTTGGTCCCGCACGGAGCCTATGAGGTGCGGCTCGCAGTAGCCAAAGGTGGGGACGAGATCACGGACCGTGGGCGGGCGCCACGTCCGTAGGACATAGAGCATCCAAGCCCCGTGGGACGCGGACAGCCCGGAGGGGCGCACATCACGTCGGGCTCCGTTGCAGCAGATCGTCACGCCCCTCAGGTCGAGTTCTTCCCGCATGGACCGCAGTGCCTCGAAGACGTTGCCCCCGCTCGCAGCGGCCTCGACACCCCTCGGCGATTCCAGGCACAGAGACCATGGCCCGTTCCCTTCGACCGTCATCGTCCACTCGGCCTCCCGGCCGTCGAAACGGACCTGAACGGTTATCCCCTCATGCATATTGTTCGCCTCGCTCCCCGATACCTGGCCCTTGTTACTGCTGCCCGCCCCACGCAACCACTCCGCTGGGTTCAGGGCTGTTCGATCGATACTCTGTCGCCGGACCGTGCTGCGGCGCACAACTACCAGGAGGACGAGGCCAGGAACGCCCGGTGCTCAGCAAGCCGGGCAGTGGCGGCGTGGAAGCTCATGGTCTCGTCGCCGGCAGCGAGCATCACATGAAGAAGGCCCGTGTGATCGCGCGAGAGGGTCACATGGGGTTCCCGGGCCCCGGAGAATCCGCACCAGTTCTCGATGCCAAGTCGGGTCACCTGGGCGAAGCGGAACAGGAACTGGCTGGCGTTGAAGCCCTTCCGGACCCACTGCGCCGGGGGCCTGTCCGGCAGGCGGGCCAGTTCGAACCCGAGCGTCACCCCCGTGTTCCGCTCATCGATGTGCACGTAGATGAGCCGGAAGTCGCTCACTTTCAGGGTCCGCCCGAAGAGATCACTGAAGGCTCCGGATTCATCGATGAGGTCCATCCACTGTGCGCTACACATAGAAGTTCCTCTCCGTTGTCTCCGGGAGAGTCGAACCGTATCTCCGCCTGCCCAAGGGGCTTGCGTAGCAGTACGTTTCGCTGCCGGTGGTTGCATCACGGTCATACGCATACGCGCTCACCCATGCCACAAGGAGGGAGTCGCTACCGGTGAAGTCGAGATCGATGTCCTCACCTGTTACGTGCACATGGAGGCGGCGCAACGGGCGCGGCCGCAGGGCGATCGAAGCCACGGCGGGTGGGTGCCACGATCTCATCGACAGTTGGTCGACCGCCAGGAACTTCACCTGGCACTGGACTCGATCGCAGTGATGCTCCACCCATTCCTCGTCCGGCCTGTCCGCGAAGCCGGGAAGGTCGAGACGGAGTGTCACCGTCGGCCCGATCCGGCTGAGGTTCACCGACCTCACGGGAACCGATTCCAGCGGAGGAACGGAGGAGTAGAAGCGATCCAACAACTCCGGGTTTCTCACATACCCGATCCAGGACGAGGTCATGGCCGGGCCTCCGCACGGTCCACCAGCCCCAGCAAATCCCGGGAAAGGTCCTCCCGGGACCGGGCAGGGGATGTGTCCGCTGTCCAACCACTCACGGTCGCTCCCCCTCATTCATGTGACGCAGCTAGGCATGGTAGTGATCTTCGTCAGGCTCCGGGCCACCAGGCAACGCCTCGGAAAGCCCGCCTCGGAAAGCCCGCCTCGGAGCACCCGCCTCAGCGCAGCGGCCACCGCTTCCCTACGCCCGCCCTGGAGCCCCAGCAGCCTCCGGTCCCCGGCGTCCACGGACCTCGAGGAGGCTCCATGAAGCAGTGGTGACAGAATCGACGAGTGATGACGAAACATGGTGATTCCTCGGGATCCGGCGCCACCGTACCGACCGCCCCCTGGCCAGGAGCGGAATCCCTCCCCGCAGACCTGCTCGCCGCGAAGGCGCTGGTCTACGGCCCGTGCGGCTTCGTCTGCTCGTCGCCGGCCGCCGAACCGGAGGGGGCCGAGTACGCGGCACACACCTTCACCGTCGACGGGTCATCCGCCGTTTTCCGGGTCGCCAAAACAACGCCCACCAAGGTCGGGCAATTCGTCACCGTGTGGAAGCGGTCCGCGGAAGGCCCCATCCGGCCGTTCGACGTCCGGGACGGTGTCGACCTCGTCATCATCAGCAGTCGGAGCGAGGGCCGTTTCGGGCAGTTCGTTTTCCCGAGGGACGTGCTCTGTGAGCGGGACATCGTGTCGCGCGACGGTGCCGGCGGGAAGCGAGGCTTTCGGGTCTACCCGCCCTGGGTGACGACCACCAGCCGCCAGGCGGACCGCACGCAGACCTGGCAGGTGAAGCACTTCCTGGACATTCCTGAGGACGGTGGCCCGCTCGATTCCGCACGTGCCCGGGCCCTGTACCACCCGTAAACAGCCCCCTCCCGCTGTTCCAAGGCCCGCGCGTTCCTGTGCCCTGCCTCTCATGAAGCGCCGGTTTCTTCACTCGCCCTTCCTCTGAACTTGCTCAAACAACGGAACCACTTCCCCTACCACCCCCTCTCGGTCCATGAAGTCGCCTGCGTTCGCCTGAGTCGGCGACAGATCGAGGGGGATGAATGCCGTGGAAGGCCGCACACAGAGCACTGTGATGAGAAGTGGATCCCTGCCCGCCGCACCGCATGTTCCGGTGTCGGCCCACAGTGGACCGGCCCTCGGCACGTCGGTCCTCGCGAGCCCCGGGACAGCCGTCGAAGCGCGTCCGCGGTACGCCCTTGCCGCCCTATGGGTCGCCTGCGCACTGTCGGCCACGCTGACCGCCGGATGCGCGGCGAGCTCCGGGGCCGTCGGGCAGCGCTCGCGGGACGAGCCGACCCGGGTCTCCCCCTCCCCCACCACGTCCGAACGGGAACTCGCGAAGCGAGCCCGGGCGGCCGTGGGCTCAGGACGGGAAAGCGTGCGCAAGTCCGTTGCGTCCGGTCACGGATCGCTCAGAGGCGGCCTCCACACACAGATCCCGCAGTTGAAACGGAGGCACTACACACTTGCGGTTTCCTGCGCCGGGACGGGAGAGGCCACCTTCACCGTGAAGAACGACGACCGAGAGGAAATGCAGCGATTCGACTGCGACGGCTCCGCTGTCCAGCAGAGCAGCGAGAAGGCCTCCAGCCTGTTCGAGATCGACATTGCCGGGCGTCCGGGATCGTCCGGAATGGTCGCCTGGACACTGGTGCGCGATGACACTCCCGACCTGAACTCCCCCTGACGAGAGGTGCGCCCCGCCGGTCAGGCGGTTTGGCTGGTGCGTGTGTTGCCGGCGCGCGTCGACGTGACCGCCACTGTCGTGTAGCGCATCGTGAAGCTGCCGCCCATCGCGTCGATGGCCGTGCCGACCACTTCCAGCACCTGCGTCAGCTTCTCCGGCGGGAGCCGGGTGAAGGCGCCCTGCGTGGGCATCTGGTCCAGCCACGCATCTCGGGTGTAGGTCCGGTCCCAGTCGAATCGCCACTGCTCCGGTTCGCCGAACGCATCTGCTGCCCGTATGCCGTCGACCGCTTTGACGAACAGCGGCTGGTACCCGTCGGAGGCTTGTTGGGTCATCGCTTGGGCCAGGAACGGCACGTCCGGCGCTGCCTGTCGGCAGGCTGCGACGAATGCTTCCGAGACCTCGGGGGGCATGTGAAAAGCGTTCCAGAACGCCGCCAGCCGGCCGCCGGGCCTCAGGATCCTCGCGGCCTTGGCCGCTCCTGCCACGGGGTCCAGCCAGTGCCAGGCCTGACCGGCGACGACCGCGTCGAATTCCCGGCCGGCCGGGTCCCAGGCTTCGAAGGTCGCCGTATCGACCTCGGTCCCGAGACGGCGCGCCACGTCGGCCATCCGCTCGTCGGGCTCGACGCCGAGCACCCGGCAGCCGGCTGCCTGGAACTGGCGGCCCGCGATGCCGGTGCCGCAGCCGACGTCGAGGAGGTCCGGCCCAGGGCTGCCGGCAATGATCCGCTGCACCAAGGCGTCGGGATAGCGGGGGCGGGCGCGGTCGTACCGTTGGGCGTCCGTGCCGAAGGACTCGGCCGCCTGCCGGAATTGATGGGGCTCGTACGCTGGATCACCCGGTCGCGCCGGGGGCGTAGTGGGCATGCGCCCACTATGGTGGGCGCATGCCCACTCGTCAATGAGGTCCGGTCCGAAGGGTCCGGTACCGAAGACAGGGAGGATGCTCGGGATGCCGACAGGAGTGGCGCTGCGCGATGCGCGGGAGCAGCTGTTCGATGCCGCCGAGCGAGTCCTGCTCCGGGACGGGCCGAACGCCCTGACCAGCCGCGCGGTGACCACGGAGGCCGGGTGCGCCAAGGGCGTTCTGCACCGGCACTTCGCCGACTTCGACGCCTTTCTCGCCGAACTCGTACGGGACCGCATCCGCCGGATCGACCACCAGTCCGCCGCTCTGCGCGAGTCCGCCGGGACCGGCACTGTGGTGCAGAGCCTTACCGACGCGCTGACGACCGTGTTCGGGTCGGTGGCGCTGGCGATCATCGGCCTGATCACCTCACGGGACGAACTGCGCGCCCGACTGCGTCAGACCGATACGCCGCGCCAGACCGGTACGCCGCGTCAGACCGGTGCGGTCGGCGTCCCCGTCCTGACGGAAGCCACGGCCATGATCGCGACCTATCTCGCCGCCGAGCGCGATGCGGGCCGCGTCGCGGCGGATGCCGACGTCGACACGCTGGCGCTCACGCTGATCGGGAGCGGCCACCTGCTGTTCGCGGGCCGGGAGGGCACCCCGCCGGAGGCCGACGCCGTCCGCAGGGTGGTTGGTTCGGTCATCGTCGGCGCGGCGGTGGATGACGCGCGGTGAGGCGTGTGCCGTACGAGGTGGGCCGACTGCTGCCCATCGGGAAGGGATTGCTCCGGTAGGAGTATCCCGTCAGGTCGTGGTGCCCGGTCACTGCCTCTCTCTGATGTATCGGTGTCCGGTCGTATCGCGTACCGCGGCTATCGGCCCTTCCCGCACAGGGCCGCGTCCACCGCTCCCTGGAGGTGGTGCAGCCGTTCGCCCTCGGCCGCCCAGGTGGTGGTGTAGACGGTTACGGTGCCGCGGCCGGCTGTCGCCCGGCCGCCGCCCACGGAGTCGCCGGGCAGGTCGCCGCCGTGGCCCCAGTAGACGCCGCCGCAGCTGAGCGGGATCGAGGCGATGCCGTAGCCGTAGCGGCTGCCCGCCGGGTAGACGTCACGGCCGCCGACGTCGGTGGTGTCCCGGGTCATCAGGCGCACCGCCCAGCCGGGCAGGATCCGGCCGCCGAGCAGTCCGTCCCAGAAGGCGTTGAGGTCCCCGGGCGTGGAGACGAGGCCGCCCGACGCGCCGAACTCGTACCCGGGGAGCTCGGTCACGTCCACCCGGCCGCCCTCCGGGTGCGCCGGGTGGACGCCGTAGTTACGGGCGTGGGGTCCGCGCAGGGACAGCTCGCCGGGCGCGGGCCAGTAGGTGTCATCCAGGTGCAGGGGGCGCAGAACCGTGCGCTCGATGTACGTGCGGAAGCCGACTCCCGAGACCTTGTCGATCACCATGCCGAGCACCAGGTAGTTGGTGTTGGAATAGCCCCAGTCGGTGCCGGGCTCGAAGACGGGCTTCTCCTTGAGCGCGAGCCCCAGATAGTCCTCGGGCGTGCCGGGGCGGCTCCAGTCGACCAGGGCGGAGTACTCCGGCAGCCCGCTGGTCTGCTTGAGCAACTGCCGTACGGTGATGGGGCGTCCGGTGAGCTGCGGAACGTAGCGGCTCGCGCGGTCGTCGAGGCGTATCCGCCCGTCCGCCACCAGACGCATCACGGCTGCCGCGGTGAAGGCCTTGGTGTTGCTGGCCAGCCGGAACCGGCCCTGCGCGCCGACCATCGGACGGCCCGACTCCAAGTCCGCGACGCCGGCAGAGCGGGTCACCTTGCCGTCGTACGCGAGAGCGCCCGGCACCCCGTCCCGGTCGACGAGGAGATCCAACTGCCGCTGCACCGGATCACGATGGCCGGCCGCCGCCACCGGGGCGCACGCCCCGATGATCGTCGCGGCGAGCAGGACTGCGGCAGCGAGACGCTGGCGATGCATGGTTCCCCCTGGACATGACTGACTTGCGCGGGCCGATCGGCCACTTCTCCGATGATCCTGCCAGCTCCCCGGCGCCACATCGGTAGGGCAGACCCCCGAATCGGGGGTGCAGCCCACCTCAGTAGGGCGTTCACCGGCCACGAAAGTCATACCTCTTGGCCAGGGCGCCACGCAGAAGACCGTGTCGCGACGGAGGTTGCGCAGCACGGAGATCACGCGCCACTTCGCGGCACGGCCGGACGGCACCTCCGCAATCCTGTCCCACCGCCTCCCCTGAAAGAGCTGCGCCGGCCCGGCATTGCCATCCCGACAACGGGGGAAGCCATGTCGCTCCTGGTAGCGATCCCGCCCCGTGCGGCCGGTGCGACGGTGGGGATTCCCGACGCAGGGACCAGGAATCCAGAAAGGCCTATGAGCTCATGCCCGCACACCGGCCGAATCCAGTCAGCCACCGATCCGACCCCGTCAGCCACGTTCCCGTCAGCCGTAAAGGAGTGACGGCCTTCCTCATTATTTCGTTCGCCGGCACCTGGCTGTGGTTACTGTTCGCGCGGACAGCTCTCGGTCTGTCCCCGCTGAACCCCCTTCTCCAGCTCCCCGGCTTCTGCATGCCCGGCATCGCCGCGGTGGCCGTCCGTCGCTGGATCACCAAGGAGGGGTTTGCCGACGCCGGGCTCGGACTCCGTTTCAAGGCTGCTCGGCGCTACTACGCCGTCGCGCTCCTCGGTCCGCCGCTGCTCGCGGCGGCCACCCTCGCACTCGCGGCGGTGTTGGGTCTGTGGCACCCGGACCTGTCAGGCCCGGGTGGAATCCCCGGAGTCAAGGAATTGGCAACGGTGCTCGGGCTCATGGCAGTGGCTCTGGTCCTCACGCCTGTCTATGCGGGCGAGGAATTCGGCTGGACCAGCTATCTCAGGCCGCGTCTCTTCGGGGGGCGCACCGCGCCGTCCATCGTGGTGACGGGCTTGATCTGGGCGGTGTGGCACTTTCCACTCGCCTTCATCGGCTACGTCGAATTCTCGAATGTGCTGATCGGCCTGGTGGTGTGGACCCTGGTCTTCCAGCTCCAGGAGATCATCCTTATGTGGCTGTACGTGCGCAGCGGCAGCGTCTGGGTCGCGAGCCTGGCTCACGCCGGGAACAACATGGTTCTCTTCCTGGTGCTCGGTTCCGTTCTCGACGACAGGGCCGGCCTGGGCTCGATCACCCCCATGCTGCTGTCCCTCGTCCCCATGGCCGCCATCTGCCTGTGGATCGCCGGAGGCCGGAAGCTGAACGGCGAGCACAAGACCCCGGAGCCGGCCCGCACCCGGGGAGAATCGGGAAGGCGGCATGCGGAACTGGGTCCTGAGTGACCATGTCTCCGCGGAGTGCCTGAGCTCTTGGACGGAAGACTTCCTCGCCTGCCATGGCTCCGGCACAACCGCCTGCCTCTTCACGGGTCCGGACATCGCACCGTCCGACTGCCATCGCCTCGAGGCCGCGTGACTCGGCACACATTCGTTGGTAGGCGGACAGGCGCCCGGGGGCCCGGACTTAGGATCCACTGCAATCGGCGAGCGCGGGCGATGGGACGGCCCCGGGCTCCGGACCAGCCGTTCCCGGCTCAGGGGACGGCGTGATCCGGCACCTCGGGACACGGCCTCGAAGCTCGGGGAGACGCGGTCTCGAAGACCCGGGGCCATACGGTGCCCGACACCGGGCGCCGCCGATCCCGGCGGGCTCGGGGCGGCGGATGCGAGGAGGGCGGCGTGCGGTACGAGGACGGTCCGGGTGTGGACGGCGAGGTGTACATCGAAGCCGTACCGGCGCGGGTCTGGGATCTGGTGACGGACATCGGGCTGCCGGCCCGTCTGAGCCCCGAGTTGCAGCGTACGGAATGGGCGGACGGTGCGACCGGACCCGCCCTGGGGGCGCGCTTCACCGGGTACAACCGGCACCCGGGGCTCGGCGAGTGGCGCACGGTGTCCCACGTGGTGGCGCTCCAGGACCAGCGGGCGTTCGCGTGGGTGGTCGTCGACCCGGACGGCCGGTTCGGCGAGCCGTCGGCCGACCCGTCGCACCCGCTGGCCACCTGGCGGTTCGACATCGAGCCCGAGGGCGCGGGCACCCGGCTGCGGCAGTCCGCCCGGATCGGCCCCGCCCGCTCCGGGGTCAGCCTCGCGATCGACCGGATGCCGGAGCGCGAGACGGAGATCGTGGCCATGCGGCTCGACGAGCTGCGCACCAACATCGACGCCACCCTGCGGGGCATCAAGGCTCTCGCGGAGGCGAACCGCTGAGGTCCCCCTCCGCCACGATCTCCCCCGATGCCGGGCCCCGTCCGCCACGATCTCCCCCGATGCCGGCCCCCGTCCTCCCCGCATCCCGCCCGACGGCTGGCCTCGCCGGTCTCCGGCATCCGAGCCCCGGTCCCGGCGAGCCCGTCCCCGTTACGCCGTGCCCTGCCGGAGGCCCGCCGAGGCCATGCCGAGCCACGTGTGCGGGTTGCCCTCCCAGCACCAGCCGAGCTTCGGAGCCTTCTGGCTGATCCAGATCGCCGGGACCCGGCGGTCGCCGCACCGCGAACCGCCCAGCGAGAAGCACTTGTTCTTGACCAGCACCTGCGGGAAGTGCGTGATGAGCGCGATGCCCTCCTCGATGGTCAGCAGGGTGCGCCCCCGCGCGGCGATGGCGTTCATGGCGTCGTTGGGGACGACACCGCAGAACTCCTCACCGCGTTGGACGTCGAGGAGGAGATAGGCCCTCCGGTCGGGCAGTTCGGTCTCCTCGGTGGCGACGAACCGTTCGACGGAGCCGGGCTCGAAGGAGCGGTCGACGAACCCCGGCAGGCGCCCCTTGTGCAGGACGGTGCGGGGCATCGTCTCCTCGATCGGCGCCACGTCACGCGTGACGACCAGCAGGAACGGCACCCGGCCCGCGTCGGGGTCGTACGCACCGTCCCGCACGGCCTCCGCGCGGGCACGCTGCGGGGCCACGAGGGCGGCGAACTCCTCCTCGCCGAGACCGGCCATGTCCGGGTATCCGAGGTCCGTCAGGGTGCGGACCTGGCGGTCGAATTCGGTTCCGGCGTCGAAGGCTTCCTGGGTCAACTGGGTCCTCTCGTCGCGTTCAGGCCCGGTCCCGACGGGCGACGGGCCGGGTGGAGTTACTGGAAGGGCCGAGCTCAAGGGGGCCGTGGGTCCGACCCGAGACTGCGACGCCCGGCGCTCCGGACGCGACGATCCCCCGTGACGCCGCCACTGCCGACGAACGGAAGCGGACGGCACCTCGGCAGCCTTTCCGAAATTTACAACGAGAGTAAAATTACATGCGAGGCAAGCAAGGTGTCAACATAAAAGTACTACCGGGGTAAGATTTTTCCATGGGTATGGAGTCGAGCACCACGACGGAGAGCGCGAGCACGGCCGCGACGGGCCTGCGCGAGACCAAGAAGCGCGAGACGCGGCAACTGATCTCCGACCGGGCAACCGAGCTCTTCCTGGCGCAGGGCTTCGAGCGGACCACCATCGCCGAGATCGCCGACGCCGCGCGCGTCGCCAAGAAGACCGTGACGAACTACTTCCCGCGCAAGGAGGACCTCGCCCTGGACCACCAGGACGAGTTCGTCGCCGGCCTGGCCCGCGCCGTCGCCTCACGGGAACCGGGCGAATCCGCCTTCTCCGCGCTGCGCCACGCGTTCCTGTCCGCCGTCGCCACGCAGAATCCCGTCGCGGGCTTCGCCGGGCCGGAGTTCACGCGGATGATCGCCGAGAGTCCGGCGCTGTCGACCTGCCTGCGTGGCCTGCACGACCAGCGCGAGGACGCCCTGGCCATCGCCCTCGCCGAGGCCACCGACACCTCCCCCGATGACATCGCCCCACGTACCGCCGCGTCGCTGCTGGGCGGGGTGCACCGGGTGCTGTTCCGCCGCATCCAGGACCTCACCCTGGCGGGCCGCCCCGGCCAGGAGATCGCCACCGTCCTCGAAGCGGAGGCCACCGAGGCATTCGACCTGCTGGAACCGGCGCTCGCGGACTACGCCGTGGCGTGAGGGGGCGTAATGGGTGGGCGTGGGGTGCGGTTACCCCACACCATCACAGCCGCTCAGACGGACAGCAGGCCCGGACCGCTCTCACCACGGAACTCACCCCGCGCGGCGGCGGACACGAAGGCCGCGAAGGCGTCGGGAGTGAAGGTCAGGGCCGGGCCGTTCGGGTCCTTGGAGTCGCGGACGGCAACAGTGCAGGGGGCAGGGAAGATCTCCACGCACTGACCACCGGTGTCGCCGCTGTAGCTGGACTTGCGCCACTGTGCACCGCCCACCGGTGCACACTCGATGCACTCGCCACCGTCGTCGCCGCTGTAGCTGGACTTACGCCACCGCGCGCCGCTCAGTTCAAGGGTGCTCCCCATAGCGTTCCTCCATCACCCGGGCGATCAGATCCGCTGAGTCCTCAACAGACAGAGCGGCTGCCTGCAAATGATCGTAACGGAGCGAACGCCCTTTAACCTCTGCCGGATTAGCCGTCATCTCACCGGTCCCATAGCCCTCGCTGTACACGATCTCCGGGTCATCATCGAAGCGGAAGAGAGTGAACGAGCCCTTCAACCCGGCATGCGCCCCACCCTCGAAGGGCAGCACCTGGATCTGAACCCACTCCCGGTCCTTGAAGTCCAACAAGTGATCCAGTTGGTTCCGCATGGCGTCCCGACCGCCGATGACCTGGTGCAGTACCGCCTCACTCAGGACCACCCAGACCAACGGCGGACTCTCCCGCTCCAGGATTCGCTGCCGCTCCAGCCGGGCCGCGACGCGTTCGTCCAACCGGTCCTGCTGGAGCACTCCGAGGACGGCCCGGGCGTAGTCCTCCGTCTGGAGCAGTCCGTGAACTAACTGCGCCTGGAAGCTGTAAATGTGGCTGGCTTTCGCCTCCATCTCCGCGTACGGCTGGAACCAGGACGGCAGTTGGCTGCGCAGCACCAGCTTGAGCAGCCGCATCAGCGCGCCGTCCGTCCCCAGTGCGGCGTCGACCCGCTGGGTGAAGGCGCGGGTGGGCAGTTTGCGGGCGGTTTCGATCTGGCCGATCAGGGAGCCGGTGCAGTAGATGATCTCGCCGAGCTGCTGTTGGTTGAGGCCCGCCGCCTCGCGGAGGCGGCGCAACTCGGCGCCGTAGTAGTCGAGTGGGGACGCGCTCGGGTCCAGGTCACGGATGTTCACCATGGGTTCCCCCCTTACTCAACCCGCCGTTGTGGCGCGTTGCGTTCGATCCGTAGCCGAGAGTAGTCGCAGGCACTGACGATGGCGCTGTGAATGTGCCAATTGACCTCGTTCCGGCCATCGTTCATCCGGCCCGTCAGTACCGGATGGCGTTCCAGGTCGGTGCGCACTCCGCTCGGCATCTGCGGCGGATCGTCCGTACGTATCTCCAGCTCTGGGAGATGGAGGAGCTGACCTGTGCCGCCGAGCTGGCGGTGACCGAACTGATCGCCAATGTCGTCCGTCATGTGCCCGACCGGCGCTGTTCCGTGCTCGTGCTGCGTCTGCCGAAGGGGCTGCGGGTCGAGGTGGCGGACAGTTCCCCGACCGTGCCCACCATCCGTGCGGCGGAACCGTTCGAGGAGCGCGGGCGCGGGCTCGCGATAGTGGCGGCGGTCGTGGACGACTGGGGCGTGGACGTGTCCGCCGGAGGCGGGAAGACGGTCTGGTTCGAGTGCGCGGCCGTTTCCTCCGAAGGTGGCGCGGGTCCGTCAGGAAGGGACGCGAGCGACGGGTCCGCAGGCGGCACCCGGTGCCGTCGCGACGCGCCGATGTGACCTGTCCGGACCAGCGCTGACGCTTCGAGTGGCGGGGCGGTCCGCTTCATCGGATGCTGAACAGTGCGGCGATCCGGCGGGGCGGCGGAGGCCGGCTACCGGCCGGTCTCCGCCGCCCCGCGTCGCTCTGCATCGCGCCCCCACACTCATGGCCCCGCGTCGTTCCGCGTTGCCCCGCACTCGTTGCTCTGCGTTGCCCTGCGCTGCCCCGCACCCGCTACCCCGTCGCTCGTCCGCGCCCGCGGCCCGCCCTGTCCCCTCGGCCGACCCTGTCCGCTCGGCCCGCCCCGTCCGCTCGGCCCGCCCTGTCCGCACGCCGCCGTCGTTCTCCGCCAGGTCATCACCAGGTCATCCACCGGCCGCGTGTTCGGGCACCGTCTCCGGCGGAATCTCGTGCGGGTGCGCCTCCCCCTCCCCTGGCGAGTGCGCCTTCCCCGCCACGTGGGGCTTCCCCGCCACGTGGGGCTTCCCCTCCATGTGTGGCTTCCCCACCGGCCCCGCCACGTGCGGCTTCCCCTCCGGCCCGGTGTCCACCTGCGGGGACGCAGTCCCGCCCCGCGGATCCCGCGTCCGCCCCATCAGCACGTACTGGAGCGCGAAACCCAGCGTGACCACCAGGGCCCCGCCGACCGCGTCCAGCAGGTAGTGGTTGGCGGTGCCCACGATCACCAGCGTGGTGATGACCGGATAGACGAACCCCACCGGCTTCAGCCACCAGCGCGGGACGAGCACCCAGATGACGACCGCGCACCACAGCGACCAGCCGATGTGCAGGGAGGGCATCGCCGCGTACTGGTTGGAGATGGCCGTGAGCACGCCGAAGCGGGGGCTGTCGAAGTCCTGCGGGCCGTTCAGGGTGTCGATGTACCCGAGGCCCGGCATCAGCCTCGGCGGGGCGAGCGGGTACAGCCAGAAGCCGAGCAGCGCGAGGAGCGTGGTGACGCCGAGGGCGGTGCGGGTCCAGCGGTACATCGCGGGGCGGCGCACGTACAGGAGGCCGAGCAGGGTCAGCGGGACCAGGAAGTGGAGGTTGGTGTAGGCGAGGTTCATGACGGTCCGCAGCCACGGCACACCGGCGACCGCGTGATTGAACCCGCGCTCCATGTCGATGCCCAGGGCCCGCTCCCAGCCCATGATCTGGCGACCGTGCCGTTCCGCCACGGCTCGGCCCCCGGCGGCCGAGCCCCGGACGTGCGAATAGGCCCAGTAGAAGAGCCGGATCAGGAGGAGTTCGAGGAAGATGTTCGGGCGGCTGAGGGGGCGGCGCATGCGGCGCAGCAGCGGGAGCGCGCCGAAGCGGCCGGGCGCCGGTTCCCCGTACGTGGTCGGGACGGGCCGGGCCCAGTGCGGGTCGGCGCGCGACAGGAACGGCACGACGCAGGCCGCGGCGACCGCCAGCAGCAGCGGGGCGTTCTCGCCGATGAGGCGGATGCCCTTGCTGGTGGGGACGATGGCGGCACTGCTCAGGGTCATCACCATGACGACCGCGACCGGCCACACCGGCCGGTCGGCCTTCCGCCTGCCGACGCGGCCGGCCACGGCGAGCAGGATCCAGAGCTGCTGGTGCAGCCAGGCGGTGGGGGCGACGGCCACGGTGACGCAGCCGGTGAGCGCGATGGCGAGGAGCAGCTGGCCGTCCCGGGCGTACCGCGCGGCCCGGCGCAGCCCGAGGACGGCGACGACGACGGCCAGCGCGCCGTAGAGCGCCAGTTCCGCCGGTCCGCTGAGGCCGAGCCGCAGCAGGACGCCGTGCAGGGACTGGTTGTGCAGGCTGTCCGCGGGTTCGCCGAGCCCGGCGCCCGCGATGTGGTGGAGCCAGTAGGTGGCGGAGTCGCGCGGCGTGACCGTCCAGGTCAGGGCGGAGATTCCGGCGAACGTCCCTGCGGCGGCGGAGGCCGCGCGCCGCCGTCCCGTCAGCCACAGCAGCGGCGCGAACAGCAGCACGGTCGGCTGGAGGGCCGCGGCCAGGCCGATGAGGATCCCCGCCCGGCGGTCCGGCAGCCGCGGCAGGAAGCCGAGCATCACCAGCAGGACCGGGAGGATGCTGGTCTGGCCGAGGGTGAAGGTGTTGCGGACCGGGAGCGACACCACCATCAGGCTGATGGCGACGGGCGCGGCGAACAGCGCGGTGCGGCGGGCCACCGGGAGCGGCAGGGCGCGTGCGGCGACGAAGCCTAGGGCCACGACGAGCAGCAGGGTGCCGAAGGTCCAGAAAACGCCCAGCCCCTGTTCGGCCGCGCGGGTGACCGGCCGGAGGATGAGCCCGGCGAACGGTGTCCCGGCGAACGTCCCCTTCTCGTACAGCGGTCCGGGCATCCGGAGGACGCCGTGGTCGCCGGTCCAGGTCTCCAGGTCGGTGAGCCGTTGTCCGGGCGGCAGGCGCAGGACGGCGGCCGTCTGGCGCGCGGCGAGCAGGCCGGCCAGGAGCCAGAGGCCGCCGAGGATCAGGGCGCTGCGGGACCGCGGCACCTGGGCTGCCGCTGTCAGTCCGCGTCTCGGTACCGTCGCCACGCCCTGCGCTCCCGTATCAACCCGTCGTTGGGAGCAGGTCGATCGGATCGCCGAGGACCCCTGCCGCAGACGAAGGACACCAGTTCGCCATCTGAAAGCCGCCGCATCGGAAAGCCGCCGTGGGCCACTCGCTCGAACAGTAGAGGCGGGTGGCGAAGATCCGCATGTCGGCGCCGGGGGCCGTGGTCTTCGCTCGCGGCGCCGGGGGCCCCGGTTTTCGCTCGCGTCGCCGCCCGTGCCGTCGCCGCCCTCGGTCGCGCCCCCGCCGGGGCACTACGGCAGGATGGACGCATGAGCATCGTGAAGATCAATGTCCTGACCGTGCCCGACGAGCAGCGCGAGGTGCTGGAGAAGCGCTTCTCCGCGCGGGCGGGGTCGGTGGAGAGCTCGGACGGCTTCGAGTGGTTCGAGCTGCTGCGGCCGGTCGAGGGGACCGACACCTACCTGGTGTACACGCGGTGGCGTGACGAGGCCGCGTTCCAGGCGTGGATGGAGGGCCCGATGAAGGCCGCGCACCAGGGCGGCGGCGAGGGCGCGCCGAAGCAGAAGCCGGCGGCGTCCGGTTCCACGCTGTGGTCGTTCGAGGTGGTGCAGCAGGCCGCCCCGAAGCAGGGCTGACCGCACCCGCCGGGCCATCGGGGACCGCACCCGCAGGGGAACCGAGGCCCGCGGTGCGGCGGGCGGCGGGTACGTCGCCCGCCGCCCTCAGGGGGCCGACGGACGCAGGCGTGGGGGCGGTGGACACGGCTGCACCGGGTCGCACCCTGCGGAGCCACATACGACCAGTGGACGGGCGGCGGCGGGGGCCCGCAACTCGGCCCTGCCGGGTTGCGGGCTGCTGACATTCGGGGTGCCGGATGTCGCGTGACAGGACGCGGCGGGCCGGTTCCGGAGGCCCAGATCTCCTTCGGAACCGGCCCGCCGCGTCGTGCGGAGCCGAGCTGTCCCTGCGGTCGGGACGTCGTATCCGCGGTCGGACCGTGCGTGGGGCCCGTCGGCGCCCGGCCGTGGCTGCGTCCGGCCGGCCCGGCGCCTCAGACCTTCAGCAGCCGCTGCATCACATCGCGGTAGTCGCGGAGGGCGGTGCGGAGTTGCTCCGTTCCCGCTCCGTCGCCGTCGGCCGCGCCCTCCTGCCAGGCGGTGCGCAGCAGGCGCCGGCGTTCGGCCAGGCAGGCGGCGATCCGGGCCGACGCCTCCTCGAAGAGGGCGTCCGCCTCCTCGACGGACCGCCACGGCCCGTCGACGAAACCGATGACCGCGTTCTGGAGGCGGAGGGCGAGCTGGTCGCTCTCGGCCCGCGGCAGTACGGGTTTCACTCCGGGGCCGCCCACTCCGGTTCCGCGGACTCCGCGGCGGTCGCGGACGGCCTGCTCGGCGGGTGCCGCGCCGCCGGTTGCGGCGCCCGGGTGACCGGCGGGAGCCGCGTCGCTCGCCGGGCCGGGCTGGTGCGGCACGCCGGAGATACGGGCCGCGCGGGCCGCTCGCCTGGCCTCCACGGCCTCCGCTGCCCGGGGCGCGGAGCCGACCGCCCGGGGCGCGGCGGAGGCTCCGGCTCCGGCGGCTCCCCCGGCCACCACCAGCCCCTGCTCCACGGGCGCATCAACCGCACGAGCCGTCCTGCGTTCGTCGGGACGTTCCATCACGCACCGCCCTTCGTAGCGCCGGGGCCACGCCCGCTCATGGCCCACGGCAGGTGCAGGCGCCCGGTGTTCGGCTTGCTGCCCACGGCCCGGTCGCCATCCACGCTCCGGTCGCGAGCCGCGGCCCGGGCGCGAACCACACCGCGCCCCCGCGTCGTGAAGCGTCCGGACGTACGGTTCCGGCCGCGGTGGTCCCGGGGGTGGGACGTGACCAGCTGTTCGAAGAGTGCACGGGCGCCCACCAGGGCCTCGCGCAGTTCCTCGGTCTCCGTCGGCCGGCCCCCGGTCGCCGTTGCCGGGCCCGCAGGCTCCGTCGTGCGGCCCGCGGTCTCCGTCCGGCCGTCGGTCACGTGCCGGGCCGCCGCGTGGATGCGGCGGTATCCGCCGACCTGTTCGGCGTGGTGCACCGACAGGGCGTCGACCTGCTCGTCGTAGGCGTCCGCCGGGAAGCCGCGGTCCCGGATCAGCCGGCCGAGCAGTCGGTCGGCCTCGGTCACCGCCGCGGCGGGCGAGTCGACGAACTGCTCCTGGATGCCCGCCCATCGGGCCACGTACTGCTCCCGGTCCGCTTCGGCCAACGGCTGTACGCGAAGGTCGCCGTGGCGCCGCAGCCGCTCGCTGAGCTCCTTGTGCGCCGCCTTGGTGTCTCCGTCATGCCGGGCGACGGCCCGGTCGTACTCGGGACCGAACCGGCGCCGCAGGCCGCTGCCGCTGCTCTGCAGCACCGGCTTGGCGAGCAGCAGTGCCACGATGACGGCAGCCGCCACGGCCAGGATGATGATTGCGCCAGTGGACATGTCGTGCCTTTCGCAGAGGTCCTCTCGTGCGAGGCTTTCATCACCGCGTGTTACCCGGCGCCCTGGCGGCAAACGCCCGCTTCCGGCAAGGCCGTCGGCCGCACCCCGGGCCGGCACCCCATCAGCCCAGGTCCACGCCTTTCCCTAGGTCGATGCGGGTGTCGGCAGCCGACGATCCCGCCCGGCAGCCCCGCGGTGAGGCGAACTGAGAGTGATCAACAGGTGTTTCGAGCGCGATGTGCCGGTGGTTCCGGGGCCGGGGGCCACCGGGTCCGGTGAGGCGTGGGAGCCGGTGAGGCGTGGGAGCCGAGGAGGGCGGTGGCACGCCGGGGCGCCGCCGCGCTTCGGCTGCCAGTGCGCTTCGGCTGCCGGTGCGGACTCCGGCCCCGTGCGCAGCACCTACGTCCGGTACTCGGGGCCAGGTTCCGGCTCCTGCACGACCCGTTCACCGAAGCGCCAGGAGCCGCGGTTCCAGAAGGTCTCGACGCGCAGCCCCTCCTCGTGGGCGATCCGGGTCACGTGCTCCGGGGTCAGGCCGGGGTAGTCGCGTGGGGACAGGCGGATGTAGCCACGGCGGTCGACGTTCCGGGCCCGCAGCGCATCCCGCAGCCGCTGCTCCTGATCGCGAGGGGGTGCACCGTCCCGCGCCCGCGGACGGGGCGTCGCCCGGCCGTGGCCCCGGTGCGCACGGTAGGCGGTCCGTCCGACGGCGGCGAGACAGGCCGCAGCCACGCCGCCCACGCCGAGCAGGTCACTCGTGGGGTCGGCCCCATCGGGGGTGCGCGGGGACAACTTCCCGGTGGGGTCCTCGATCACGGTGACGGTCCGTCCCACCGTGAACCGGTCGGTGTCGCTGACGAGTTCCGGCCCCGGGACGGGCAGCCCGTTCCGTTCGGTCAACTCGTAGTACCAGGTCCGGTCGCCACGGGAGCCGGTGTCGAGCCGCTCCGCCATGACGACGGCCCGTACGGTCCGCCCGCGCTCCCGGAGCACCAGATCCTCCCAGGCCGCCGAGCCGATCCAACAGCCCAGGGCGGACAGCAGCAGCACGCACAGCGCCGCCGAACAGCCGGCCTCCGCTCCTGCGAGCCGGGCGAGGAGGGCGAAGAGACCCACCGCGTAGAGCAACCACAGCAGCGCGGTGAGAAGGGCACCGAGGCCGTCGGATCGGGCGGCCATCGCGTTCGTACCGACGATCATGGCCGGGATGCCCACGAGCACCTGGCAGGATGCGGCAGCGGTGAGGCCCAACAGGCGGCCGGTGCTTCGTTGTCCGGCCCGCCGGCCCGCGGCGGGTGCGGTGCTGTCACTCATCGTTCTCCGGTCTTCCCCTCGGTCACCCGTCCGTTCCCTCTCGGGCCCCCTGCGCGGCGGCTGCCCCGGTGCGGTACCCGTCGTCGGACGCGACACCGGGCCGGACGACGGCGGGTACACCGGACCCGCCATCGGGCCGGGGGTCCTGGGACCCGGCATCGGGCCGGTCCTCCGGGCGGTCGACGGGCTCATCGGCCGAGACGGTGCACAGCAGTTCGGCCATCACCTGGAGATAGTTGTCCCACTGGTCGACGTCCTCGGTGGACAAGGCGAAGACCAGGGTGTGACTGCCGGTGTGGAGCGGTACCGCGAGCTGCACCTGGCGCAGTGTCGTCACCCCGTCCTCTCCGCCCTCTCCGTCCCCGGCGCCGAACAGCGCCGCCGGTATGGGTATGTCGTGCTCCACGGCACAGAGCGCGGCGGGCCCGTACGGGAGGATCACCCCACCGACCTCCGCATCCGGGTTCTCGGCGAACCATTGGTCGGCGATGCTCTGTGCCATGCCGAGGGGTTCCGACGAACCGAGGTGTTTGATGAACACCGCCAGCATTCCCTGGGACAGGCCGCCGTCGTCCCGTCGGCGGAGGCAGTGGGAGAGATGGACCGCCCCGGCGCCGAGCATCGACGCGACCGCGTATTCACCGGACAGGACGAGGCTGAGCCGCTGTTCCGGTGCGGCGTCGGGGAACAGGGCCTCGACGGCCTCGGCCATGCGCACGACGCGCTCCTCCGCGGTCCCTTCCAGAGACACCGGGAAGAACCCCGGAGGGAGTACGAACCACACGTCGGGCTCGTCGGCGGACAGGGTGAGGGGGACCGTCGGCGCGCTCCCGGGTCCGGCTGTCATCGTGTCTCCCATACACCGAGGCCGATCGCACTGCCCAGGCCCGCGATCCCGCCGAATCTGCCGCCGCCGCTGCCGGCCGCGACATTGCCGATCGCGGTGCCCCAGTTCGCGGCGTTGGCGGCGCCGTCGCTGGGCCGGGCCGCGGCGTACGCCGTCGGCGCGGTCCAGGCCAGTTGTCCGGTGGCCTGCACTCCGTCGGCGATGCGCTGGGCGTTGACCGCCGAGGCGCCCAGGCGGGTGGCTGCGGCCTCAACGGGCCTGCTGATCAGGGGAAGCGCCGGGTTGGCCGCCCTGGCGGCAAAGTTCGCTCCGCGCGCCCCTGCGGAGATGCCCACCTTCAGGCCGGCGGCCGCACCGGGGACTCCGCGAGCCGCACGGACCCCGGCGCCCACTCCCTTGGCGGCGGCGCCGAATCCGGGAATGGCGCCCAGTGCGTCTCCTCCGAGGGTGAGGTAGTTGCCGATCTTGTCCTTCGACGGTGGCCACAGCCCCTCGGAGCCGTACTTGGCCCCGTGTGCCACGAGGGCGACGGCGCTCAGGGCGAAGGCCACGGGCGCCAGCGCCGGGAAGAAGATCGCCGCTACGCCGATCACGGAGGCGGCGACGGTGATCCAGTCGGCGTTCTCCTTGATGGCCTCGCCGATTTCGGAAAGGGCCCCACCGATTTTGTCGCCCAGCTTGTCCCAGAAGCCGGGCTCATCAGGGGCGATGTCACCGGCGTGCTGCAGACGCCGGGCGATGTCGGCACCCTGTGATTCGAATGCACTGTGCAGCCGGCGGGCCTCGGCCCGCAATTCCTCGACGTGGTCCTTGCCGTTGTCATCGTCGGCCCCGCCACTGCTTCCCCCGGCCTTCCCGCGCTGCCCGGGATTGTCGCGGTCGGAGGCGTCTGCGCTCTTCTTCGCGGCGTGGGCCCGCTCTTCCAGATGGCGGGCGCGGGCCTGGTAGCGCGCCAGGTGATCGGCCCAGTCGTCGAGCGCTCCGCGCGCCTCTGCGAAGGAGGTCAGCGCCTTTTCCACTTTGGGGCGGAAGTCGTCGGAGAGAATCTCGCGGAAGGCGTCGGCCGTCTTGCCGCGCCAGGTTCCCTTGTCGGCTCCTCGCAGGACGCGCACCACTTCGCCGAGCGCGTCCGTGGTCCTCTTGAGCGTGGCGACCACCGAGGTCACGGCGTGGTGGTCACCGGGGCAGGGCACGAATCCCAGGGTCGGGAAGTCGTCGACGGTGGGAGCGGTCACTTCTTCCTCGCCGCCTTGCTGAGCTGCCGGGCGAGTTCCCGGTCGAATCCGGAGAACTTCTTCTCGATCCGGTCCAGCGCCTTGACGGCCTTACCCGAGAACTTCTTCAACTGCTTGATGCCGTAGTTCCATTCGTCTCCGAACTCACCCATGCGCTTCTCCAGTTCGGAGGCGCCCATGGCTCGCGTATCGACCACGTCCATGGCATGGGCCGGCTTCGTGAGTAACTCGTCCACATGGGCAAGATTGTTGCGGACGCGCTGCAGCATCGCATTATCTATGTACAGGTCGGTCATATCCCCGTTATGGCTTTCCAGTCGGCTTCGCATGCCCCTCACCGAACTCGTCCGTCCGGTTCCGAGGCCTTGTCACGGCCTATGACGTGTTCCGGAATTTCCTCCCGGCGGCACGTCCCGACGAGCATAGCTGCATACTGCACTCAGCAGCGTTAAAGGTGCGCAAGGATTCCCTTACGGGGCAGTCGCAACAGGCGGGCGAGCCCGCCCGGCACGGCCGGGCTCCGGCCACGTTCAGTAGTGATCCGGCCGGTACGGGCCCGTGGTGCGCCGGATGTCGGGCTGGTGCGGGCGTTCCCCGTCCGAGCCGCACATCTCGGCGTTCAACTCCTTGACCAGTTCGACGAGATCGGTGGGCCGGTCCGGGCCCCACCAGTCGCCGAGCAGTTCGGCGAGGGACTCCTCCCGCGCCCGGGACAGCGCGTCCGCGACCTGCCGGCCGTCATGGGTCAGCACCAGCGGCAGCCCGGCCCGCACGGCGAGGCTCCGTTCCTCCAACTCCCGGGCGGCACCGGAGATGATGCCGAGCGGCACGGTGCTGTGCTCGGCCAGCAGGGCGGGTTCGGCACCGCCGTAACGGCTGATGCGCAGCAGCAGCCAGCTCGACGCCGGTTCGAGGTCGTAGCCCGCGCGCCGGGTGATCTCGACGTAGGCGTCGCGCCGTCCCTCGCGGCTGCCGAGCACCGACAGCGCCCGGCACACCTCGTCGCGCGAGGACCGTTGGACGGGGTTGCTGGCCAGCGTCTCGCTGATGTCGGGCGAGGTGACCGAGCCGCGCAGCGGGTCCTCCCTGAGGAACCAGGCGACGATGAAGGCGACGGTCACCACCGGGGCCGCGTAGAGGAAGACGTCGGTGATCGAGGTCGAGTACGCGTGGATGACGTCCGGCTGGAGGGAGGCGGGGAGCCGGGCGATGGTCCGCGGGTCCGACTCCAGGGTGCCGAGTCCGATGCCGGGCGGCAGCTGTTTCCCGGCCAGTTCCTCCGCGATCCGGTCGCCGAGCTGCGAGGTGAAGATCGTGCCGAAGATGGCGACGCCGAACGAGCCGCCGATGGAGCGGAAGAACGTCGCGCCGGAGGTGGCGGCGCCCAGGTCCTCGTAGCGGACGCTGTTCTGCACGACCAGCACCAGCACCTGCATGACCAGGCCCAGCCCGAAGCCGAACACCGCGAAGTAGACGCTCGTCTCCCAGGTGCTGCTGTTCTCCTCGAGCTGGTGGAGGAGGAGCAGACCGACGGCGGTGACGGCGGTGCCGGCGATCGGGAAGACCTTCCACCGGCCGGTGCGGGCGACGATCTGACCGGAGCCGGTCGAGGCGACCAGCAGCCCGCCCACCATCGGCAGCAGGTGGACGCCGGACAGGGTCGGCGAGACGCCCTGCACGACCTGGAGGAACGTCGGCAGATAGGTCATCGCTCCGAACATCGCGAAGCCGATGACGAAGGAGATCACCGAGCAGAGCGCGAAGGTGCGGATGCGGAACAGGCCGAGCGGCAGGACGGGTTCGACGGCCCGCCGCTCGACGGCCACGAACGCCGTCAGCAGCAGCACCGCGAGGACGCCGAGCAGCACGATCTGCCAGGAGGACCAGGCCCAGGTGGTGCCGCCGAGTGAGGCCATGAGGACCAGACAGGTGGCGGCCGAGGCGATGAGGAAGGTGCCCAGGTAGTCGATGGTGTGCCGGGTCGGCCGGGCCGGGATGTGCAGCACGGCGGCGATGACGAGGAGGGCGACGATGCCGATGGGCAGGTTGATGTAGAACACCCAGCGCCAGCTGAGGTTGTCGACGAAGACCCCGCCGAGCAGCGGGCCGAGCACGCTGGACGCACCGAAGACCGCGCCGAACAGCCCCTGGTAGCGCCCGCGGTCCCGGGGCGGCACGATGTCGCCGACGATCGCCATGGACAGCACGATGAGCCCGCCGCCGCCGAGCCCCTGGACCGCGCGGAACGCGATGAGTTCGGGCATGTTCTGCGCGACGCCGCAGAGCGCGGAGCCGATGAGGAAGAGGACGATCGCGGCCTGGAAGAGCTTCTTGCGGCCGTACTGGTCGCCGAGCTTGCCCCAGAGCGGGGTCGCCGCGGTGGAGGCGAGCAGATAGGCGGTGACCACCCAGGAGAGGTGGTTCAGGCCGCCGAGCTCGCTGACGATCGTGGGCAGCGCGGTGGAGACGATCGTCTGGTCGAGAGCGGCCAGCAGCATCCCGAGGAGCAGCGCGCCGATCGCGACGAGCACGGTGCGCCGCGACTGTCCCGCTCCGGGCACCACGGCGACGGCTCCCGCACCTGTGCCGGAGCCGGAGCCGATGGGTGGGCTTGCGTCCGGAGCCATGGACGCCTCCTCGCCTGGACCGTCCGCCGCGGCACGGGTCCGCCGCAGCACGTATCCATCCTGAGCGGTCCGCCGGGGGACGGCCTGCTGAGACGGCACTGCGGCGGCTGGAGATCGGACGTGGCGGCGGCGCCGCAGGGCGGGGACGCGCGGGTGCGGACGCGCAGGGCAGGAGGCGCGCGGACGGAGCCGGGGACGGTACGGAGCGGGTGGCGCGGAATGACGGCGGACGGGTGGAACCGCGTGACGGAACGTGACGGGCGGGCCGACTCGGCGGGGCGCCCGGCGAGGGCCGGCGGAAATTGATGGCGACCGGGACTGGCGTCGCGCCGCCATCGTTTGTATCGTGAAGGAACAAAGTGGTTCCGCCCGCATTTCCCTGACCGGCGGGCGGAACCACTTGGTATCCCCTGGCGCCCCCTTGCGCGCCGGCGCCGTCCGCTCCGCGGCACGTCCACCAGCGACCACGGACCGGCCCGTTCGACCCTCCGCTCGGCCCTTCGCCCCACCTCCGACGCGCTTCCGAAGCCGGCCGGCCCGACCGCCCGCCACCCTTCGTCCGCCCGACGCGCCCTCGGTCCGTGCCGCCCCGCCGTTCCGCCCCTGTCCCTCCTGCCTTCCTGGAGCCTGCCGATGACGGCCACCATGTCCCTCACCGCCCGCGCCCTGCTGCTCGACATGGACGGCACCCTCGTCGAGTCCGACGCCTCGGTGGAGCGCGCCTGGCGGCGCTGGGCCGGGGAACAGGGCCTGGATCCGGAGCACGTACTCCGCGACATGCACGGCCGGCAGGCACACGCCACCATGGCGCTGCTGCTGCCCGGCCGGCCCGAGGAGCTGAACCGGGCGGACGACCGGCGGATGCTGGAGTGGCAGACCACCGACACCGACGGGGTCATGGCGATTCCCGGCGCCGCCGCCCTCCTGACGGGGCTCGCCGGCCGGCCGCACGCGCTGGTCACCTCCGCCGACGAGCACCTCACCCGGGCCCGGATGGGCGCGGCCGGGCTCCCCCTTCCGGAGGTGCGGGTCACCGCCGAGCGGGTCGGGCGCAGCAAGCCGGACCCGGAGGGCTATCTGAAGGCCGCGGCCGAGCTGGGCTTCGCGCCGGAGGACTGCGTCGTCTTCGAGGACTCGGCCGTCGGCATCGCGGCGGGCCGGGCGGCGGGGATGCGGGTCGTGGGCGTCGGACCGCGGGCGGCGGCGAGCGGCCCGACGGTTGCGGTGCCCACGCTGGAGCAGGTGCGGGCCGAGGCCGCCGCGGACGGCGGCCTCGTCCTCACGGTCAGCCACTGACGGAGGCCGGGCGGGGCGGGCGAGCCCGGGGATGCCGGGCACATCCGCCCCTCCACGCCCCGGGCCACCGCGACGTCGCACCCCCGGGCCACCGCAACCCCGCACCCCGGGGCCACCGCTACGCCGCGACCGCCTCGTAGAGGCTGAACCCGGCCAGCGCCAGCATCACCACGGCCGCCACCCTGGTGATCAGCCGCAGGGGGACGTACTTCATCAGGGTGCGCCCGCCCAGGATGCCGATCGCGGCCACCGTCCACAGCGCGAGCACCGCGCCCAGGCCCACGGAGACGGGGTCGTCGTAGCGGGCGGCCAGGTTGGCGGTCATGATCTGGGTGAGGTCGCCGAACTCGGCGACCAGGATGAGCATGAACCCGGCACCCGAGACCTTCCAGAAGCTCTGGTCGGCGGGCTCGCGCAGATCCTCCTCGTCCTCCTCCTGCCGCTTGAAGAGCAGCACCAGCGCACCCGCCAGGAAGAGCAGCCCGACCACCGCCTGGACCAGCCGGTGCGGCAGCAGGGTCAGGACGCTGCCCGCCGCGATGGCGAGCGTCACGTGCACGGCGAAGGCGGCCGCCACCCCCGCGAAGACGTACGAGGCGCGGTAGCGGGTGCCGAGCACCAGGCCCGCGAGGGCGGTCTTGTCGGGCAGCTCGGCGAGGAAGACGACGCCGAAGGCCACTGCGGCGATGCTGAAGCTGATCACTGCGGTTGATTCCTCAATCGGTCGGGGCTGCCGTACCGAGAGACCTGCATGGATCAGGGGTCGCTTCGGCACGGCAGCGTCCATGTGGATCCATGCAGGCATGGAAGGACACTGCTGGCCGAAGGTCTCGCTGGCGCGGTACGCGGACGTACCGGCCTCCGGGCGCCGGCTCAGCCGTTCACCCTGCGCGCGAGGCGCCCCACCGGAAGCGGTGGGCGGGTGGCGGGCCGGGCAGTATGTCGACGGTCCGGCGAAGAGCTACTCCCCTTCTGCTCGCCCCAGGGTACGGGACGCCGCCGGCCCTCCGGCACGGCGGTGCAGCCGGCCCCGGGCGACCAGCTCCAGGACGAGCGCGACCGCCACGGCCTGCACCACCAGCAGCGCGACCAGGACGAAGAGCTGCACCGCGCCGGCGTCCACCGGGGACGCCCCGCCCAGCAGCATCCCCACGAAGGCCCCGGGCAGGGTGACCAGACCCACGGTCCGGGTCTGGTCGAGCCCGGGGAGCAGGGCGTCGGACGCGACGGGCCGGGCGACCTCCAGCCGGGCCTCGCGCTCCAGCAGACCGAGGGCCAGCCCGGCCTCGACCTCGCCGTGCCGGGAGCGGAGCTCGTCCAGGCAGCGGCGGCCGGCCAGCACGGTGGCGGTGAGCGCGCCGCCGATCAGGATCCCGGTGATCGGGATCAGCGCGATGCCCTTGAGCGGGACGAGGCCGGTCAGCAGCAGCACGGCGACGACGGGCAGCACCCCGGCGGCGATCGGCACGGCCGCCCACCACCACGTGCGGTTGGTGGTGATCCGGCGGCCCGCGGTGCGGACGGCCACGGCGAACATCAGGGCGATGAACCCCAGCAGCAGCGGAACCGCGCGCACCACCCAGCCGATGACGTACGACACGGCGGCGAGCTGCACGGCTGCGCGGAGGCCGGCGGTGCCGATGGCGCGGGCGTAGCCGCGGCCGTCGTGGTCGGCGAGGCGGGCGACGGCGGCGACCCCCACGGCGGCCACGAGCAGCGCGCCGAGCACGATCCCGAGGGTGGGGTTCACCGGCAGCAGGGGCTCGGCGGCGAACGACTCGGCGGGCAGGGGCGACGGCCCCACCGTCGGGCCGGGGGCAGGCGGCCGGGTCACCAGCGGCCCGGCCGTGAACAGTTCACCGGCAGCATGCACGCGGCAACCCTACGGTCGGCCGCGCCGCGGCGGAACGGACCGGAGGCGCGGCGCGCCCGGCCCCCGGCTTCACAACCGGAGGCCGGTCCGCCACCTCGGCCCCACCCTTCCCACGGGCCAACTTCCCCGCCGGTTCGCCGGGTGGCGATGTGTCAGGTGTGACGAGCAACCTCTTGATATGGCGTGCACATGTCGCCAGTCTGTTACGTGGTGCCCACCCCACGGAAACCCGGCACCGCGACGATGACCGGACTCGTGCGGTCATCACCCCCCACAACCCAGGGAGTTCCCATGTCCCGTACTTCCACCTCCGCTTCCGGCCGACGTGGCGTCTACGCGCGTCGAATAGGGATCGTCACCGGGGTGGCGGCCCTGGCCGGAACGGTTTTCCTGAACGGCCCGTCCGCCCAGGCCGAGCCGCCGGCCCCGCCGAACGCCGAGACCGCCCGCACCCAGCTCGAGAAGCTGAAGGTGCAGCCGGAGGGCTCGCAGGACGGCTACAGCCGGGAGAAGTTCCCGCACTGGAGCGACCAGAAGGGCGAGTGCAACACCCGTGAGGTCGTGCTCAAGCGCGACGGCAAGGACGTCAAGCAGGACGCCTACTGCTCCGCGAAGAGCGGCACCTGGACCTCCCCCTACGACGGCGCCACCTGGCACGACCCGCAGGACGTGGACATCGACCACGTCATCCCGCTGTCCGAGGCGTGGAAGTCGGGCGCCCGGGACTGGACCACGGACCGGCGCGAGGACCTCGCCAACGACCTCACCCACTCGCAGCTCATCGCCGTCACCGACAACGTCAACCAGGGCAAGGGCGACCAGGACCCGGCGAAGTGGCTGCCCTCGAAGAAGAGCTACCACTGCACGTACGCCCGGATGTGGGTGTCCGTGAAGCACACCTACGGCATGACGGTCGACTCGGCCGAGAAGAAGGCCCTCAGCGGCATCCTCAAGGGCTGCTGACCCGGCCGCCCCAGGGTCCCGGAACGGCCCCGCCGCGCCACGGCGCGTCCCGGCCGGCCGGGGCCCGGTGGCGGTGCGCGGGGAACCCACCGGGGGAACTCCCGAAGAACCTCCGGAGGGAAACTACCCGCTTCCCTCCGTCGTTCCGTACCGTACGGGGCGACGGAGGGAGGGCGGACGCCGATGGCGGGACTGCTCCTGGGACCGCTCCTGCGGTACGTGGACGAGCACAGCGCGACCGTCTGGATCGAGACGAGTCGCCCGTGTGACGCCGAGGTCGTCTGCGACGGCGGCTCGGGCGGCGGCGCGGCACGCACCTGGCAGGTCGCCGGCCACCACTACGCCCTGATCACGGTGATCGGACTCGATCCGGGCACCAGCACCCCGTACCGCGTGCGGCTGGACGGGCAGGAGGTCTGGCCGCCGCCGGAGGACACCCGTCCGCCCAGCACGATCACCACACTCCCGGCGGGAGCGGACAGCCCGCTGCGGATCACGTTCGGCTCCTGCCGCTGGGCCGCTCCCCCGCACGGCGGAGCCGCCGCCCGCGCCGCGGGCCGGGCCGTGCGCCACGATCCGGTGGGGCCCGACGCGCTCGACCTGCTGGCCACCCGGATCGCCGACGCGCCGGACGGCGAACGGCCGGACGTCCTGCTGCTCCTGGGCGACCAGGTCTACGCGGACGAGACCTCGCCGGCGATGCGCCAGTGGATCGCCACCCGCCGCGACCTGAAGGAGCCGCCCGGCAGCCAGGTCGCGGACTTCGAGGAGTACACCCGCCTCTACTACGAGTCCTGGCTCGACCCGTCGGTGCGCTGGCTGCTGTCCACCGTGCCCAGCTGCATGATCTTCGACGACCACGACGTGATCGACGACTGGAACACCAGCGCGGCCTGGCGGGAGAAGATGCACGCCGCCCCGTGGTGGCAGGAGCGGATCCTCGCCGGGTTCATGTCGTACTGGGTCTACCAGCACCTCGGGAACCTCTCCCCCACCGCACTCGCCGCCGACCCGCTGTTCACCCAGGTCCGGACGGCGGCGGACGGCACCGACCTGGTCCGCGAGTTCGCCGCCCGCGCCGACGCCGACCCCGCGCACACCCGCTGGAGCTACCGGCGCGACTTCGGCCGGACCCGGCTGCTGATGGTCGACACCCGGGCCGGCCGCGTACTGGAGGAGCCGCGACGGGCGATGGCCGACCCGGGCGAATGGGCGTGGGTTCGCGACCAGGTGACGGCCGGCGGGCCGGGCGCCTACGACCATCTGCTGATCGGCACCTCGCTGCCGTGGCTGCTGCCGCCGGCCATCCACGACGCGGAGCGGTGGAACGCCGCGCTGTGCGCCGGGGAGCGGGGGCGGCGCTGGGCCCGGATCGCCGAGAGCCTGCGGCAGGCGGGCGACCTCGAGCACTGGGCGGCCTTCCCGTCGTCCTTCGACGCGTTCACCGAACTGGTCGCCGAGGCGGGCAGCGGACGGAGCGCCCCGGCGACGGTCTGCGTCCTCTCGGGCGATGTGCACCACGCGTATGTCGCCGAGCCGCGCTGGCCGGGGGGTGCGGAGAGACCGGGGGAGCCCGGGGGCGCCCAGCGGCCCGGGGAGGCCGAACAGGCCGGTGGCGTCCAACCGACCGATACTCAACGGCCCGGCGGTGCCCGACAGGCCGGGGATGCTCAGCAGACCGGTGGCGCCCCACGGCCCGGGGGCGCTCAACAGGCCGGTGGGTTCGTGCCGCAGGCCCGGATCCTGCAGCTGACCTGTTCACCGGCGCACAACAGCGTCCCGGCCTCCATGAAGTTGGGATTCCGGTTCGGCTGGAGCCGGGCCGGCCGGTGGGTGGGCCGGGCGCTGGCCCGGCACGCGCGGGCGGCCGAACCGGCGATCGGCTGGGACCGGACCGGCGGGCCGTGGTTCGGCAACCAGCTGATGACACTGACGATCCGCGGGCGGACGTCGAACCTCCGCCTGGAGCAGGCCCGGCAGGAGCGTGACGGCCGGACCTGGCTGGAGCGGGCGGCCGAGAGCGAGGTCAGCGGGCCGGGGGCCGCTCGGCGACCCTGACCGTTCCGCCCGTTCGGCCGTTCACGGACGGGAGAGCGGCCGACCGTCCCCTCGGCCGCTTCCCCGTCCGTTCCTTCGACCGCTTCCCCCGACCGCTCCCTCGGCCGTCCGCTTGCCCGTTCTCATCCCCCTGTGGTCCGCAATGGCGGACGATCGCCCGTGATCCTCCACGATCACCCGTGATCCGAAGTGATCCATCCCACACCGAAGAGAGATCCTCCGATCAGGGCTTCGAAGTCCGGTGGGGCGGGCGGCATGATGGCCTCTTCGCTTGAGCCCCAGTTGCCTCGGGAGAGTCCGTCTTGGCCGGAGAGCACCACGCCATAGCCCTCGTCGGCGCCGGCCCCCGCGGTACGAGCGTGCTGGAACGCATCTGCGCCTCGGTCCCGGAGTTGCTGCCCGGCGGGCGGCTGACCGTTCACGTGGTGGACCCGGCTCCGCCCGGCGCGGGGCAGGTCTGGCGCACCGACCAGCCCGGCGAACTGCTGATGAACACGGTGGCCTCGCAGGTGACGCTGTTCACCGACCCCAGCGTGGAGTGCGACGGCCCGATCCGTACCGGCCCGAGCCTCTACGAGTGGGCCGCGTCGCTCGACGCCCGCTGTCCCGACCCCGCCCTGCTCGCCGAGGCGCGGGCCCTCGGCCCCGACGACTACCCGAGCCGCGCCTTCTACGGCCACTACCTGAGCTGGGTGTTCCACCGCATCGTCGGCGCGGCACCCGCGTCGGTGGACGTGCGGATCCACACCTCGCGCGCGGTGCGCCTGGAGGAGCGGGCCGGCGGCGAACAGCGCCTCACCCTGGAGAACGGCCACGAACTGGCCGGACTGGCGGCGGTGGTGCTGGCCCAGGGCCATGTGCCGGTCGTCCCGGGCGAGGCGGAGGAGCGTTTCTCCTCGTACGCGGCGGAACAGGGCCTGGGGTACCACCCGCCCGCCAACCCGGCCGATCTCGACCTCCGCCGGATCGCCCCGGGCGAGGCCGTGCTGCTGCGCGGCCTGGGTCTCAACTTCTTCGACCATGTCGCGCTGCTGACCACCGGCCGCGGCGGCGCGTTCCGCACCACGGCGGACGGCACGCTCCGGTATCACCCCTCGGGGCGGGAGCCGCGGCTGTACGCGGGGTCGCGCCGCGGCATCCCGTACCACGCGCGCGGCGACAACGCGAAGGGCGCGTGCGGGCGGCACGAGCCGCTGCTGCTGACTCCGGCCGTGATCGCGGCGTTCCGGGCCCGGGCGGACCGGGGCGACCACCCGGACTTCCTCACCGAGGTGTGGCCGCTGGTCGCCAAGGAGGTCGAGACCGTCCACTACGAGGCGCTGCTGACGGCCCGCGCGGCCGCGGCGCCGGTGACCGCGCCGCTGTTCCGGGAGCGCTTTCTGGCCACGGGGCACGGCAGCGCGGAAGAGGCCTCCGTCCTGGACGCGTTCGGGATCGCCGAGGACGAGCGCTGGTCGTGGCCGGACGTGGCCCGCCCGCACGACGGCCGCAGGTTCACCGATCGCGGCGACTTCCGGCAGTGGCTCCTCACCCACCTGCGGCAGGACGCCGAGCACGCGCGGCTCGGCAATGTCGCCGGCCCGGTCAAGGCCGCGCTCGACGTGCTGCGGGACCTGCGCAACGAGCTCCGGCTGGTCGTGGACCACGCCGGGCTCTCCGGCACCTCCCGCCGCGACCACCTCGACCGCTGGTACACGCCGCTGAACGCCTTCCTGTCGATCGGACCGCCGCGCCGCCGGATCGAGGAGCTGGTGGCGCTCGTCGAAGCAGGGGTCCTGGACGTGCTCGGGCCCCGGCTGGAGGTCCGGCCCGGTGCCCCGGGCGGCGGCGCGGGCTTCACCGCGTCCTCGCCGGAGGTGCCCGGCTCCGAGGTGACCGTGACCACCCTGATCGAGGCCCGGCTGCCGGCCACCGATCTGCGCCGGACCTGCGATCCGCTGCTGGCCCAGCTGCTCAAGACGGGCGCCTGCCGGACGCATGTGGCCGACGGGTACGAGACGGGCGGGCTGGACGTCACCCGGCTCCCGTACCGGCTGGTGGACGCGGAGGGGCGGCCCCATCCGCGCCGGTTCGCGGTGGGCGTGCCGACCGAGGGGGTGCACTGGGTCACCGCGGCGGGCGCCCGGCCGGGAGTCAACTCGGTCACACTCGCCGACACCGACGCGGTGGGCCGGGCCGCCCTGCGGGCCGTGCGACCGGGCGCTCCGGCCTTCGGGACAACGCGCAAGAAACCGGATCCCCGGCCGAATATTGAACTTGCAAGTATTGATTAGGGCTACCTAACGTGGGCGCTCATCGGTTCCGTCCCCACCGAAGGAGTCCCTCGTCATGTCTTCAGCCAGCCCGCTCAGAGCCCGCCTCGACGGCGCGCAGCCGTACGCCCTCGGCCTGTTCCGCTTCGTGATCGGCCTGCTCTTCGCCTGCCACGGTGCCGCCTCGCTGTTCGGCGTGCTCGGCGGCGCGATGGGCGGTGGCACCGTCCCGACCGGCACCTGGCCCGGCTGGTACGCCGCCGTGATCCAGCTCGTGGGCGGCGCCCTGGTCGCCGTCGGCCTCGGCACCCGGACCGCCGCGCTGATCTCGTCCGGCTCGATGGCCTACGCCTACTTCGTCGTTCACCAGAGCGCGGGCCTGTTCCCGATCCAGAACGACGGCGAGCCCTCCGCGATGTACGCCTGGGCCTTCCTGCTGCTCATATTCACCGGCCCCGGCGCGTGGGCGCTGGACGGGCTGTTCGGCGGACGCGGACGGACGGCGGCGCCGGCCGCTGCCCCGGCCGAGCAGCCGAGCACCGTCTGACGACGCCGACGCAGCAGCGTCGTCCGCGGGCCGGGGTTCTCCCCGGCCCGCGGCCGCATTTCGGCGTCCGCCCATTCCGGTTATGCACCCGGCGTCCCGAACGCGGGCATCCGGGTGAGAGTGCTCCGACATCGCCCGTCCCCCGGCAGATCTCTCCCCAAGGCCCAGGCGTACGCTGTATGGCTATGAAGGCCGCCCCTGCCGCTCCCCTGCGACGTCGCGGCGGGGGACCGGACAGGGAGAGACGTTGCTCGCGAATCTGGGGTCGCTGGCCCTCACTCCGTGGATCTACGTGATCGTCGGGATGTCGGTTCTGCTGGACGTCTTCCTTCCGGTGCTGCCCAGCGGTGTGCTGGTGATCGCCGCCGCCACCGCCGCGGCCGGCACCCGGACCGCGGCGGGCGCCGTCTCCGCGACGGACGCCGCGAACGCCGACGTTCCCGACATCCTCGCGCTGCTCCTCTGCGCCGCCACCGCCTCCTGCCTCGGCGATCTGGTCGCCTACCGCCTCGCCTGGCGCGGCGGCGACCGGCTCGACCGCGCCATCGCCCGGTCCCGGCGGCTGACCGCCGCTCAGGCCCGGCTGGGCAACGCCCTGATCCGGGGCGGCGGCCTCCTCGTCCTCGTCGCCCGCTTCGCACCGGCCGGACGGTCGGTGGTCAGCCTCGGCGCCGGCGCCATGCACCGCAAGGCCGCCGAGTTCCTGCCGTGGTCGGCGCTGGCCGGGCTCGCCTGGGCCGGCTACAGCGTCAGCCTCGGCTACTTCGGCGGCCAGTGGCTGGGCGCGACCTGGCTGGGCGCGGCCGTCTCGGCGCTCGCCCTGTTCGCCGCCGGCGCGGGGGCGGCGTACGCGCTCCGGCGGCCGAAGGCCGGACGGCCCGCGCCCCCTGCTCCGGGGGCATCGCCGGCCGCCCAGCAGTGAGCGGCCGGGGTGCCGTACCCCACGGTGGAGCACGCCGAGTACAGCGCCCCGGCGCGCCCGCGCAACGGCACGGCCCCGGTATCTCCGCGTCTCCGTCGGCGGCGAGGCCCCCATGACCCCGCCGCACGTGCCACCCGGCGCACCGGCCCCTCGACCCATCCGGCACGCCGGGCCGTCGTCGGACGGGCCGTCGTCAGGCGCGTCGTCTGGGACGCCGTGTCGGACGGGCCCCCGTCACACCCGGCAGGCCAGGCCCTCGTCCTCGCCGTCCACCGAGGCGAGCGCGGACACGACCTCCGGCGGCAGCTCGGCGGCACCGAGGAATCCCGCGGTGAGCTGTGCCGTGATGGAGTGCCAGTCCGTGGCCCGCTTCAGCATGGCGTGGTCGCTGCCCGGAACCACCAGGCGGCAGACCTCGGCGCCCGCCGCGCGGGCTCGTAAAGCGAAGCTGAGCGAGCCGCGGGGATCGGTGATCCGGTCACGGTCGGAGTGGATGAGCACCACGCTCTTCCCGGCCAGGTGCTCGACCGGCTCGTCCAGCGGGCACCAGGGAGCGAGCGCGATCACCGCGCGCACCCGCGGATGGCCCCCGATGCTCAGCGCGGCGCGGGCGCCCAGGGAGTGCCCCACGAGGACGAGCGGCAGCGGTCCGACGGCCCCCGTCAGCTCCTCGACCGCGGACTCCGCGTCGCGGGCGGCGTCGGCCCGCAGGCCGTTCCACCCCCGGTGCCGGTAGCGGACCTCGCCGATCGCGACGCCGTAACCGGCCGTGGCGCGCTGCACGGCGCGGCAGATGGGGCGCATCCGCAGCGCCGGCAGGTTCCACGGGCACGGGCGGTCGAGCGCGTCCGCCTGCCCTCCGTGCAACAGCAGCACACCGGCCCCCGGCTCGGCGGGCATTCTGCGCATCACCAGCGGGCGGTGCCCCACACACTCTCCGAAGCCGCGATCCTGATGGTCGTTGTCCACGCCGCGCTTCCCTTCCCCAGTGATCCTTGATGCCTCCGGGCCCCGCGGGCCCGACGCGCATCTCCCCCGCCCCTTATTCGTTGCCGGGGCGGGTGCGGATGGGTCCGCGTTTCGGAAAGGGGGAGTTCTCGTTCCGGGGCGCGGGAACTCCGCACCCGGATGGGGATCCGGTGCCGGGCGGATCATCGCCGGGATGGGATTCCGGGCCGTCCCCGCCGGGCCCGGACGCTCTTGCCGGTGGACCGGGTCCCGGTGACCTTGTCTGCCCGGTCGGTGGGTCAGGCGCCCTTCCCGGTGGCCCGTGCGCGCTTGCAGGCACGCTTCCCGGTGGTCCGCGTACCCGTCCCCGTGAGCCCGGCCCGCCGCCCGGCCCCGTTCCCGTTCCGGTCGGCCGGCGGGCGGGAGAGCAGCGCGGCCACGGACAGGGCGCCCCAACCCACCGATACGGCCACCGCCTTGGCCCGGGTGGCCCGGCCCGGCAGCGTCGCGCCCAGCAGTACGGCGTCGCCGAGGTCCGAGGCGATCCGCAGCACCGTGGCCGCCCGGAGCGCGGCCCCTTCGGGGGCGACGGTCATGACGAGCCCGTTGGCGGCATCGCGCCAGGCCAGCGGGCGCAGCGAGACCGCGGTCTCCAAAGCCGTCCGGCCCGCGTCGTCCACCAGGCCCGATGGGCGGGCGAGCCACTCGGGGCGGGTCGCCACCGCGACGCCGTAGGCGGCTGTGACGGCTCCGATGAGCCGCAGGTATCCCACTCGCACGTCTCTGCCTCCGCACTGTCCATGGGCCGGCGGCCCGGTGAGCGGCACCGTTCCCAGGTCGCCGGAGGGGCCCGGTGCCCCGGGCGCCCCGCAGCCGGGCGGCCCCGGAAGCCGAGCATGCCCAGGCCCCGGAGCCCGGAACCGAACGAGCCCCGCACCCGAACGAACCCCGAACCCGAACGAGCCGCGCATCGGCAACAGGCCCGGCCGGGGCACCTCGTGGACTCCCGTCCGGACGGTCCCGCCCGTCTCCCGTCAGGGCACCTCGCGCAGGTAGGTGGCGCCGCAGGTGTGGCAGAAGGGTTCCCTGGTCGTGCCCCAGGATTCCTCCGGCCGGATGGCGGCCCGTGGATCGAGTTCGCGTCCGCAGAGGGCGGTCGTGCCGGAGTTCCGGACCATGTGCCACATCTTCACCGCTCCCAGGCCGCTCCCGGCCTCGGCCTCCCGCTGCTTCCTCCGCCGCTTCGCCCGGTGCCGCGCCGGCGTGCCGCTCCCGGCGTCCCCGCGAGAGCCGCCGCTCCCGTCCGCGGTCCCGGCCCTGTTCCCGTCCGCGGTTCCGGCCCCGCTCCCGTCCACCGTCGCCGCCCCGCTTCCGGCTCCGGCTCCGGCCTGGGATGCGTATTCCGCGCGCAGTTCGTGCAGCGCATGCATCGGACCACCTCCCTGTCAGGCCGAGGCGCGCTTCTTCGCAGCCGTCTTCTTGGCCGCGGTCTTCTTCGCGGCCGTCCCGCCGGCCGTACTCGCGGCGGCCGTCCGCCGCCCGCCGGACGCGGCGGTGCTCTTCGCCGTGGACTTCGCCGTGGACTTCGCGGTCGGCTTCGCCGCGGTCTTCCCGGCGCTCTTCGCTCCGGAGCTCCGGGCCGTCGACGTGCTCTTCTTCCCGCCGCCCGATTTCGGGGAGCCGGCCCCCGCGCCCGAGGAGGACGCCCGGGACGCCGAAGCCTTGGCCGACGCCCCTCGAGAGGAGGAAGCCTTGGCGGATGCCGACTTCGCAGCGGACGTCCTCGTTGCCGACGTCCTCGTTGCGGACGACTTCACGGCGGAGGATTTCGTAGCGGAGGATTTCGTGGCGGACGCCTTCGCCGGTGAGGTCTTCGCGGCGGGCGGCTTCGTGGCGGACGCCTTCGCAGAGGACGTCCCGGCGCTCTTCCGCGCCCCGGCCCCGGACGCCGTGCTCTTCCGCCCCCCGGCGCCGCTGCCCGTCCCGCCACCCCCGGTCGCGGCCCGCCCACCCGTACCGCTCTTCTTCGCGCCCCGGGCCGGGCGCAACTCCTTGACCTCGGCCTCCTCCGCGCCCCGCTCCCCCCGGGCCACCCGCACGCTCTTCTCCAGCGCGGACATCAGGTCGATGACCCGGCCGCCCTCCGGCCGCTCCCCCGTCCCCTCGGGCTCGGTGCCCTCCAGCTTCGCCGCGACCAGGGCCTCGACGGCCTCCCGGTACTCGTCGTGCAGCTCCTCGAACTCCAGCTCACCGAGGGTGTCCATCAGGGTGTCCGCGAGATCGAGCTCGGCCTCCCGCACGGTCACCTTCGTATCGGGCACCATGCCCTCCGGCGGCCGGATCTCGTCGGGCCACAGCAGGGTGTGGATGGCCAGCGCGTCATCGATCACCCGGAGCATGCCGAGGGTCTCGCGCCCGCGGAGCGCGAACTTGGCCACGGCCACCTTCCGGGTGCTGGTCAGCGCCTCCCGCAGCAGGACGTAGGGCTTGGCCGCGGCCGGCCCGTCCGCCCCGAGGTAGTACGAGCGTTCCAACTGGAGCGGGTCGATGCTCTCCGCGGGCACGAAGGCCAGGATCTCGATGGTCCTGGCGGTCGGCAGCGGCAGCGCGGCGAGGTCCTCGTCGGTGAGCGGCACGGCGGTGCCGTCCGGGGCCTCGTACGCCTTGACGATCTCCTCGTTGGGCACTTCCTCGTCGTCCAGCTCGCACACCTTGCGGTAGCGGATGCGGCCGTTGTCGGCGAGGTGCACCTGCCGGAACGAGACCGAGTGGCTCTCCGTGGCACCGAACACCTTGATCGGGATGTTGACCAGGCCGAACGAAATGGACCCTTTCCAGATCGATCGCATCATCCGTCCTTTTCATGGGATTCTCATGGTATGTCGCAGATGACCGAGGTGGAGGGGCGGCGCCTGGCGCTGAGCAACCTGGACAAGGTGCTCTATCCGACCGGGTTCACCAAGGGCGAGCTGCTGCACTACTACGCCACCACCGCCGACGCCGTGCTGCCGCACCTCCGCGACCGGCCGCTGTCGTTCCTGCGCTATCCGGACGGCGCCGAGGGTGAGCACTTCTTCGCCAAGAATCTGCCGCCCGGCACCCCCGACTGGGTGAGGACCGCCGTCGTCCCGCGCTCGGGAGCCGGGGAGACCGGCCGGCATGTGCTGGTCCAGGACATGCCGACGCTGATGTGGGCGGCGAACCTGGTCACCGAGTTCCACACCCCCCAGTGGACGGCGGACGACCCCGGCACCGCCGACCGGCTCGTCTTCGACCTCGACCCCGGCGGGCCCGCGACGATCGTCGAGTGCTGCGCCGTCGCCCAGTGGCTGCGGGAGCGGCTCGGCGAGGACGGCTTCGAGGTCTTCGCGAAGACCAGCGGCTCCAAGGGGCTGCACATCCTCGCTCCACTGGAACCGGTCGCCGCCGAGCGGGTCACCTCGTATGCGAAGGGGATCGCCGTCGAGGCCGAGCGGGCGATGCCGGGCCTGGTGGTGCACCGGATGGCGCGGAACCTGCGGCCCGGCAAGATCTTCGTCGACTGGAGCCAGAACACCGCAGCGAAGACCACCGCCGCCCCCTACACCCTGCGCGCCCGCCCCTCCCCCACCGTCTCCACGCCCGTCACCTGGGACGAGATCGACGCCTGCGCGGAGCCCGGCGCACTCTCCTTCGAGGCGGACGACATCGCTCCGCGGCTGGCGGACCACGGCGATCTCCTGGACCCGCTGCTCGACCCCGGGCGGGGACGCCCGCTGCCGGCCACGGCGGAGTGACCGCATGCCAGAGAGCCCGCCCGCGGTGGTGCTGCGTCCGCCGGTCGAGGTCATGCGCCCCCGGAACGCGGACGAGATCCCCCGGCAGGGCAGCACGGCCGGGGGCTTCCAGTACTCCCTCAAGCTGGACGGCTTCCGGGCCCTGGCCTTCGTCCTGGAGGACGGCCGCGTCTTCCTGCAGTCGCGCTCCCGGCGGGACCTCTCACCCGAGTTCCCGGAGATCGCCGCCTTCCTGGGCGAGCACCTGCCGCCCGGCACCGTGCTGGACGGCGAGTTGTGCGCCTATCGCGAGGGGCGGCTGAGCTTCACCGATCTGCTCCGCTCCCGCCGGGACCGCGAGCAGGCGGGCATCCCGGTCTCCTACATCGCCTTCGACCTCCTCGCCGCCCCCGGCCGGGACGTCCGGGCCCTGCCGCTGAGCGAACGCTGGGACCTCCTCGGAACGGCACTGGCGGACGTCGGCCCGCCCGTCCAGCGGGTCCTGGCGACACTCGACGAGGAGACCGCCCGCCTCTGGTTCCGCGATCTGCGGGACGCGGGCGTCGAAGGCATCGTGGCCAAGGCGCTGAACTCCACCTACCGGCCCGGAGGCACCTGGTCCTGGCGCAAGATCCGGCACTCCGAGACGCGGGACGGCGTCCTGCTCGGCGTCTTCGGCCCGCCGAACCGTCCCCACGCCCTCCTTGTGCAGGTCTCCGACGAACAGACCCCGCAGACCACGCCCCGGCTGACCACCGCCCAGGCGCGCGAGGTCGGCGAGCTTCTCCGGGGCCGGCTGGGCGACCTGACGGACCATCCGGACCACGGGCCCGTACGGATGCTCACCACCCCGCTCCCGGTCGAACTGCGCCAGGCGGCCGGACGCCACGAGACCGCGCGCTTCGTGCGCGTACGGGCGGACTGACGACGGAGGGGCGCGCGACGCGACCGCAAAAGGGGCTGCCCCCCGCCGCCCGCGACGGCGACACTGGCAGGCGTGCTGATCATGGACGCCGCACTGGAGACCTACGACGCCCGGGGCTTCGCCCTGTGGCCCGTCGCCGAACCGCACCCGGCCCCCTGGCTGCCCCTCTCCGGCGCCATGTCACCGGCCGAGGTGGGCACCGCCCTGGCGGTCCTGACCACCTACAACCGGGGAGAGCGCCGTTCCGACGGCGCACCCCGGAACGCCGTGGAGCAGGTCCGCCGGCTGACCGACGCCGAGTGCGTCATCGCCCCCGGCGGCATCCGGGTCCGGGACACCGGAACCGGAATCACCGCACGGCCCGGCTGCTGTTTCGGCCTGGAGAACTGGCGGGACTGGCTCGACCTGGCGGACGGCGGGGAGCCCTGGCTCGGGCACGACCCGACGCCCGTCGTGGAGCACATCGGGGAGACCGCCCGGCTCCGGAACGACGGCGACCGGCGGGACTCGCCCCCGATCGACATCCCCCGGGCCCGCCTTCCGGACCTGCTGGGCTCCGCGCACCACGGACTCGTCGGCTTCCTGGCGTCCGTCGGGCAGTGGGCGGACCGGCACGTCCCGTCCCTCACCGACGACCTGGTCGCGAAGCTCGACGAAGGCCTGGCCATCACCGCCCCGCTGCGGGGCCCCGGAGTGATGCCGTAGGAACGAGGCGCCCCGGCCCGCGCAGGGTCCCAGCAGGTACGGCCTCGGCGGGCACGGCTGGGCAGGACGGCCTCAGCCGGCCGGCGGTGCGCCCGTCAGGCTGTCGACGACCGCGTCGGCGAAGGCCCGCGCCGACGGGCTGAGTGCCTCCCACTGACGCACCGCCCAGCCGACGGCGAGCGGCGGCAGGGCCGGTATGGGGACCAGGCGCAGCCCGCCGTGGCCCGAACCGTCGCGGACCCACCCGGGCAGCGCCGGCACCACCGCATGGCCCAGGCTCAGTTCGGCCAGCAGGAGGGCGGTGTCCCAGTCCGCGACGCTCGTCGTCGCCTCCCACCGGCTGCCCAGCCCCGTCAGGTGCTCCTCGAGGCGCAGCCGCGACACCGAGTTCTCCGGAAGCCCGATGGGCCGGATCGAGGCGAGCTCCTCCGCGTCGATCTCCGACCGGCCGGCGAGCGGGTCGTCGGTCCGCACGGCCAGCACCCAGGGCAGCTCGACGACGGGGCGCTGCTCCATACCGTGCGCCGTGCCGGTAGCCGACGCGGCCCCGATGGTGATCCACGCCAGGTCGACCTCACCGCTGTCGAGTGCGGCGAAGCAGTGGCGGCCGGCGCTCTCCGTGTGGAACTCAAGGCTCACCCGGGGGAAGCGGCTCCGGAAGGAGACCACGGCGTCGGCCATGAAGTGCCGTACCGAGGTCGCCCCGGTGGTGACCCGGACCGTTCCGCCGCCGCCCTGCTGCAGGTCGGCCAGGCTGCGGAGGGCGAGGTCGATGCCGCCGATGCCGTGGGAGGCGGCCCGGTGGAGGATCCGCCCGGCATGGGTGGGCGTCACACCGCGCGGCTGCCGTTCGAGGAGGCACAGGCCCAGTTCGCGTTCGAGCCGCTTGACGTGCTGGCTCACCGCCGACTGACTGCACGACAGGTCGCGGGCGACAGCGCTGAGACTGCCGGATTCGCAGGCGGCAACGAAGACACGGAGATCATCGAGAGTCACCAACCCAAGCTAAACCTTGGGGATATGGAAGAAAACCCGTTGATTGACTTGGATACGGCCGACGCGGCACGCTGTTTCTGGATCCAGGCGGCAACCTGTCCGGCGCGACGCGCGACGCGCGGGACAGGTGCCGACCGTCGGACCCGAACGCGCCCCACGGTGGTTCGGCATGGGCCGCCGGTGTGATGAAAGCCGTGGGGCTTTTGACCGGCCGGGCATCGCGAGAGGGATGAGGTGCCGGCCGACGCACCGTCACCGGCGTTCCGGCCTCGACACCCTGGTGCGGTTGATCCCCATGCTCCGTGTTCCGCTGATGCGCCGCCTGTTGGACCGTGCTCCGCCGGCAGCAGCTTCCCCGACCACCTTCTTCCTGCCCGCCGCGCTCCTGACCACCTCCGTCCTGACCGCGGCGCTCCTGGCCGCGGCACTCCTGCCCGCCGTGCTGCTGCCGCCTCCGGCCGCGGCCTCCAGCCGGCCGGAGAGCGGCTCGCCCGTGCCTCTCCCCGCGCGCATGGCCCGCACCGGAGGCGGCACTGATCACCGCGGTCGCTCCGGGCCCGGCGTCCACCACGGGCACGGTGACCTGGTGGCAGAAGCGGGCGGGAAACTGGATCCGGGCGGGGTCCGCCGCCGCCCGCTTCGGAGCGAACGGCCTGGTCGACGGGGGCGGACGGATCCAGGGCACCTCCACCACCCCCGCCGGGCTGTACGGGCTGCCCTTCGCCTTCGGGACCGCCGCGGCGCCGGCGGGCACCTCGTTCCGGTACCGCCGGGTCACCGAACGGTCCTGGTGGTGCCAGGACAACCGCTCCACCTCCTACAACCGGTGGGTCGAGCCGCTGCCCCGGGACTGCGCCGCCGCCGAGGCCGAGCAACTGGCCGCGTACCGCACCCAGTACGCGCGGGCCCTGGTCATCGGTTTCAACTACCGGCGCCCGGTCCGGGGGCGGGGCGCGGGCATCTTCCTGCACGTCAACGGGCGTGGGGCAACGGCGGGTTGTGTGTCCGTGTCCGCACCGGCGATGCGCGCGATCCTGACCTGGGCGGATCCGGCGGCCAGGCCGCACATCGCCATCGGCACCCGCTCGGGCACCACGGCGATCACCCGCTACTGAGGCGGTCTCCCGCTCCCGACGCGACGGGCGGGGCCCGCCCGGCAGCTCCGGAAGTCCCAGCGACCCCTGCGCCCCCGGCGACCCACCCGGCCCGGGCAGCCCAGCCGGCCGGCCGGTCCGGCACCCCGACACCACGGCAGCCCACCAGCCCCGGCGTCCCCGGCAGCCGAGGCAGCCGGGCCGGTCCGGCTCCCCGGGCGAGGCGGCGCCGGTATCGGCTTAGGCTGATATGTGGTGCTTGCTCCTGTTCGACCACGGAGGGCGGTCGGAGTGACAGCTGACGCCGAAGCGACCGACACCGGAGCCACCCGGCCCGGGCCGCCGGACACCGGCGCCCGGCCCGGAAGCCCGGGCGCCGACACAGCCGGCCCCAGGCCCCCGGACACCGGAACCACCCGGCCGAACCCCCCGGACACCGAGGCACCGGAAACCAAGGCCCCGGACACCGGCTCCACCGGCTCCCGGCCGGTCGGCACCGGCCGCACGGCCGAGGTGCCCGAGGCCCGTGGCGGCCTCGGCGGGGCGGGCCCGTCCCGCTATCTCCCGATCGCCGAGCACGGCCTGATCGGCGACCTCCGGAGCGCGGCCCTGGTGGGCACGGACGGCACCATCGACTGGTACTGCTGCGGGCGCTTCGACGCCCCCAGCGTCTTCGCCTCGATCCTCGACGCCGACCGGGGCGGGTGCTTCGAGCTCGCCGCCGACGTGCCGTCCCGCACGAAGCAGTTCTACTTCCCCGACACCAACGTCCTGATCACCCGCTTCTTCGCGGAGGACGGGGTCGGCGAGATCCAGGACTTCATGCCGATCGTGGACGACTCCCGCGAGGCGGACCGGCACCGGCTGATCCGGCGCGTGGTCTGCGTCCGCGGCGCGCTGCCGTTCCGCGCCCGGGTGGCGCCCCGGATCGACTACGCGCGGCAGGAGCACACCGTGAGCGTCGAGCAGGGGCAGGCCCTGTTCTCGGCGCCGTCCCTGACCCTCGCGCTCACCACCAGCGTGCCGATCGAGACGGACGGCCGCGACGTGTGGTCCCTGTTCAAGCTGCGCGAAGGCGAGTCGGCCGTGTTCGCCCTGGACCGGGTCGGCGGCGAGGTGCTGCCGCGGTCCTGTCCGCTCGGCGAGGCGGAGGAGCTGTTCGACGCCACGGTCCGGTACTGGCGCCGCTGGCTGTCGAAGTCCCGCTACCGGGGACGCTGGCGCGAGATGGTGCACCGTTCCGCGCTCACCCTGAAGCTGCTGACCTACGCCCCCACCGGCGCGATCGTGGCCGCCCCGACGACCAGCCTGCCGGAGCAGATCGGCGGCGAGCGGAACTGGGACTACCGCTACGTCTGGATCCGGGACGCCGCGTTCTGCATCTACGCGCTGCTCCGGCTCGGCTTCACCGACGAGGCCAAGTCCTTCATGCAGTTCCTGTCCCAGCGCATCCGGGTGGGGGAGAACTCCTCCGGCCCGCTGCAGATCATGTACGGCATCGACGGCCGCAGCGAGCTCCCCGAGGAGCTGCTGCCCGAGCTGTCGGGCTACCTGGACTCCGCCCCGGTCCGGGTCGGCAACGCCGCCGTGGACCAGCTCCAGCTCGACATCTACGGCGCCCTCATCGACTCCCTCTACCTCTACGACAAGTGGGGGGAGCCGATCTCCAGCGAGCACTGGGACACCGTCTGCACCCTGATCGAGTGGGTGTGCGACCACTGGGACCAGCCCGACGAGGGCGTCTGGGAGACCCGCGGCGGCCGCCAGCGGTTCCTGTACTCGCAGCTCATGTGCTGGGTGGCGATCGAACGGGGCATGCGGATGGCCGCCCACCGGGGCCTGCCCGCCGATGTGATGCGCTGGGGCCGGGAACGGGACGCGATCTACCGACGGATCATGCGCCACGGCTGGTCGGACGAGCGGCGCGCCTTCGTCCAGCACGAGGGCGACACCGTCCTCGACGCCTCCGTGCTGATGATGCCGCTGACCAAGTTCATCTCCCCGACCGACCCGAAGTGGCTGTCGACGCTGGACGCGCTGGGCGAGGACCTGGTCTCCGACTCCCTGGTCTACCGCTACGACCCGCAGGCGAGCCCGGACGGGCTGCGGGGCGAGGAGGGGACGTTCTCCATCTGCTCGTTCTGGTACGTGGAGGCGCTCGCCCGGGCGGGCCGCGGGGACGACGCCCGGCTGGCGTTCGAGAAGATGCTGACGTACGGCAATCACCTCGGCCTGTTCGCCGAGGAGATCGGCCGCACGGGCGAACAGCAGGGCAACTTCCCGCAGGCGTTCACCCATCTCGCCCTGATCAGCGCCGCGTTCAACCTCGACAAGACACTGGGCTGACGGCCGCCCCGGCCCAGCCCGACCCCGGTCCACCACCGGCCGCCGCCGGCCAGGCGCCACCCCGTTCCGCGGACCAGGCGTCACCCCGGCCGAACCCCGGACCGGGCATCCGGACGCACCTGCACCCGTTCCTTATGCCCGTTCCCCCATCGGCCCCTCCACCCGTTCCACCCGTTCCACCAGCCGGGCCTTCGCCGGCGGCCACTCGTCGGCGAGCATCGAGTAGTAGACACTGTCCCGCCAGGTGCCGTCCGGCTGCTTCCGGTGGCGGCGCAGCACCCCCTCGTGCCGGGCGCCGAGCCGGGCGATGGCCTGTTGCGAGCGGACGTTGCGGTGGTGGGTCTTCCACTGCACGCGCCCCATCCCCAGTTCCTCGAAGGCATGGGTGAGCAGCAGCAGCTTGGCCTCGGGGTTGACGGCGGTGCCCCAGTGCGCGCGCCCGTACCAGGTGGAGCCGATCTCCAGCCGTTCGTGGTCCGCGCTCAGGTCCAGGTAGGCGGTCTGCCCGACCGCCAGGCCGGTTTCGCGCAGCACGACCGCGAACGGAACGGCCAGGCCCGCCTCCTGTTCGGCGAGCTGCTGCTCGACCAGCCCGTGCAGGGCCTCCTCGGTGCCGGGCGTCCGGACGGACTGCCAGCGCCAGACCTCGTCGTCGGCGCCTCCGGCCTGGAACAGGTCCGGTACGTGGCCGGTGGTCAGCGGCTCGAGGCGGATGGTGCGGCCATGGAGGACTACGGGCACAGGGAGCGCAGAAGTCATGATCACACGGTAGCCCCGCTCTGCACTAGAGACAATGCCTTATTGCACTAATACATAACACCTCTCGACGGCCCGCCGAACGCACCCCTTCCTTGAACAGCGGATGAGCACCCGTTCCTTGAACAGCGGATGAGCACCCGGCAGCGCCCCCATGACCTCCACGAACCACCTCACCCCCGCCTCCGTCGCCGACCGCTCCCAGGCGTTCCGCGTTCCGGCGCCGTTCAGGATTCAGCCATTCCGGTTGCTCACGATCCCGGAGAGAAAAGTCGACTCAGCGACGTATCGATCTTGCTGATCCCTGACGCGGCACCGGAAGGACCCCATGGCCGGAACCGATTCGGCACCCAACGCCCGCACCGCCTCCCCCATCCTGAACCGCCGGCACTTCCTGCTCACCTCCGGCGCCGCCGTCGCAGCCATCGGGCCGCTCGCGCCCCTGCTCCCCGCTCCCCTCAGCAGCCCGCCCCCGCCCGCCGCGCGGCCGGCGGCCGGCACCCCGGCCGCCGCGCCGCCCGTCCGGCGCGCCGCGCCGTACGGGGTGACCACCCTGGAGACGACGGCGCAGCTCCCCGGCGGGGCGGGCGGCGGCTACCGGCAGCTGACCTCCGGCCCCGGCCGGCCCCTGGTCGTACGGGGCGAGCTCGCCGCCCCCGGAGCGGGCCGGAAGGAACGGCGCACCGCCCTGGCGTGCTTCGTGCAGTTCACCGACCTGCATGTGGTGGACGTGCAGAGCCCCCTGCGGACCGAGTTCCTGCGCGCGGGGAACGCCGGCTCCTGGCGGCCGCAGGAGGCGCTGTCCGTGGCCGGCGCGGTCTCCCTGGTGGAGCAGGTGAACGCGCTGGACGAGGGCCCGCACACCGGGCTGCCCCCGGCGTTCGTCATGACCACCGGCGACAACGTGGACAACAACTCCTCGATCGAGCTGGAGTGGTTCCTCACCGCCATGAACGGCGGCCGGATCACCCCCAACACCGGCGACCCGCGCTCCTACGAGGGCGTGCAGAACTCCGGCCTGCCCCTGTACTGGCACCCCGACGACCGCCTCCGCGACCAGGACAAGAAGCTCGGCCTGCCGCACCTCCCGGGTTTCCTGGACGCTGCGGTGCGCCCGGTCACCAGCCCGGGGCTGCGCATCCCGTGGTACTCCACGGTCGGCAACCACGACGATCTGCCGGGCGGCTGCTGGGCCCCCGGCGACCCCGCGCTGACCGACGTCGCCACCGGCGCCCGGAAGCTGTACCGCGTCCCCGACGCCGACCTGGCCGCCCTCGCGACCGCGGTCTCCACCGGCGACGACCCCAAGGCCGGGGTGCTCAAGAAGATCCTGGCCGACCACGCGCCCCGGGCCCGGACGGTCACCGCCGACCCCCGCCGCAGGCCCTTCACCCCGCACGAGTACCTGGCCGCGCACCTGGCGCCGCGGCACACCGGCCCCGGCCCGGCCGGCCACGGCTACACCGTCGCCAACCTCGACGGCGACCGCATGTACTACGCGTTCCCGGTCGCCGAGGGCGTCCTCGGCATCAGCCTCGACACCACGTACCGCAGCGGCCACTACGAGGGCTCACTGGACACCGGACAACTGCGGTGGCTGGAGCGGACGCTGACCGCCCACAGCTCCCGCCACTACGACGCCGACGGCCGGACCGTCCGCAACCCTGCGGCCGACGACGCCCGCATCCTCGTCTTCAGCCACCACAACAGCCCCACCATGCTGCGGCGGCCCGACGCGGCCCGGTCCGAGGAGCGGCGGCACGACGGCGCGGAACTGATCGCGCTGCTCAGCCGGTTCCCGAACGTGGTGGCCTGGATCAACGGCCACAGCCACCTCAACCGGATCACCCCGCACGCCCACCGCACCGCCCACCGGTCGTTCTGGGAGATCAACACCGCGTCCCACATCGACTATCCACACCACGCCCGCGTCCTGGAGCTGGTCGACAACCACGACGGAACGCTCTCCCTGCTGACCACCCTCATCGAGTCCGCCGCCCCGCACCGGACGGACCCCGGCGACCTGTCGGCGGTCGGACTGGCCTCCCTGTACCGGGAGCTGTCGTACAACGCCCCCGGCGTCAGGGAGGGCCTGGCGGGCACCCCGGCGGACGGCAACACGGAACTGCTCGTCCGCTGCGCGTAGGGCGCGCCCGCAGCACGGCACGCAGGCCCCAGTCACGGGAGCCCCCGCGGAACGGCCCCACGGCATACGGCATACGGCATACGGCATACGGCATACGGCATACGGCATACGGCACAACGAAACGCCACGGGAAACGATCGGGGCCGGGCCGTGCGAACCACCCGGCCCCAGGACGTCCTCGGGGTGCCCCGAGCGTCAGAACACCACGTCGGCGAGGCGCTCGACCTGGTCCGGATCCGAGGACCAGCAGTAGAGCATCACTTCGTCGGCGCCGATGCCGGTGAACCCGGTGACCGCCTCCCGTATCCGCTCCGGCGTCGTGAGCAGGCCTCTCACCACCTCGTCGGCGCGCCCGGTGAAGGCGTAGTAGCCGCGAAGGTTCCGGCGCGCCTCGGCGACCACCGGGTCCGGGCCGAGGACGGCGTTGACCTGGGCGACCAGGCGCGGCCGTCCCGGGCGCGACCACCGCTGCCAGGCCGCTTCCGCGTCGCGGAAGAGGCGGTCCATGAGCTGCGGGGGCAGGGAGGCACCGAGAAAGCCGTCGCCCCAGCGGCCGACCCGCTCGATGGCCGCGGGGGCGAAGCCGCCGAAGAGCACTTCGGGGCCGCCGGACGTCGCGGGCCCGGGGCCGATCGGCCCGACGCCCTCCCCGTACGGCTCACCGGCCCAGACGCGGCGCAGGGCGGCCATCTGCCCGTCCAGCCGGCGTCCGCGGCGGCGGGGGTCGATCCCGGCGGCCCGGCAGTCGTCCTCGCGTCCGCCGACCCCGATACCCAGGGTGAAGCGGCCGCCGGACAGGCGGTCGAGGGTGGCGGTCTGCTTGGCGAGCACGGCGGTGTTGTGCTGCGGGGCGAGCAGGACCTCGGTCTGCACCCGGATCCGGCGGGTGGCTCCGGCGAGGGCCGCGAGGGTGACGAGTGGTTCGGGGTTGTCGTGGACCAGCCGGTCGAGCAGACCGAGCGTCCGGAAGGGGCTGTCGTCCGCGCGCCGGGCCCAGTCGGGCAGCAGTTCGGGGGCGTCGATCGGAAGGCCGAGGCCTATGTGCATGGCAGAAATCTCCTGGTGGAAGGGCAGGCTGAAGCGATGCCGCCCCTCCGTGGCCGCGCACGAGCCGTGCGAGCCTGCTCCCGTTCTGCGGCGTCCTTCTGAGAGCGCGATCTCCAGAGTGCGGCCACCGTAGCCCGCGCCCCGGCCCGTCGGCACCGCATTTTCGGCCCTGCTGTTCCGGCACCACCGGGACCCCGGCCCCGGTACCTCCGGCTCCGCCCGCCGCCGGCGGCAGCGGCCCGACACCATGGGCAGGCGAGGGGGAAACGCAACCGGTGGCGGCGATTGCCGCCTTCCGGACGCGGTCGTACGCTCAATACATGCACATGCAACGCGTCCTGGAAGCCCCGTGACCGGCCGCGCGGGCAAGTACCGCAACATCTTCCTGGTGTGGCTGGTCTGGCCCCTCATCACCCTCGGGATCTACCACCTGGTCTGGTACTACAAGGTGAACCGCGAGTCGCGTGATCTCGACCGCCGGATCGAGGTCGATCCCGTGGTCTCGGTGCTCGCGGTGACCCTCGGCGCCGTGCTGGTCGTGCCGCCGTTCGTCTCGGTCTACAAGACCGGCGCCCGCATCGCCCGAATGCAGCAAGCCGCCGGAATGCCGCCCACCTGCAGCCCGCTGATCGGGCTCCTCCTCAGCTTCTTGTTCGGCCTGCATGCGCTCTACTACCAGTACGAGCTGAACCAGATCTGGGAGCGCTACGGCTATCCGGCGGAGGGCCAGGAAGTACCGCTGGCGGGCTGACGACCGGTCCACGGCCGCCGGCTCCGGACCGCCCGGACCCACGGGCCCGGCACCCGGAGCTGCACCACCGTTGGGCCGGGCGGCGTCCCGCCCGAGCCGTGCCGCACCGCGCCGCACCGCGCCGGACCGATGTCGTACGCCTGGCCGAAAAGGCCGGTGTCCGCCGCCTCCCGGCGGAACACTGGCGGCATGAACACCGAGCTGAGGCAGGCAGCGCCAGGGGACTACGACCGCATCGTCACCGTCATGGACGAGTGGTGGGGACGGCCCATCCGCTCCGGCCTCCCCCGGCTCTTCCTCGACCACTTCTTCCGCACCAGCCTCGTCGCCGAGGACGGCGGCCGGCCCGGGGCGCTCGCCGGATTCCTGGTGGGTTTCCTGTCGGACGCCGACCGCGAGACCGCGTACATCCACTTCGTCGGCGTCGCCCCCGGCCACCGGGGCGGCGGGCTGGCCCGCCGGCTCTACGCCCGGTTCTTCGAACTCGCCCGCGCCGACGGCCGGTCCGTGGTCCGGTCGGTCACCTCGCCACGGAACACCGCGTCGATCGCCTTCCACACCGCGCTGGGCTTCACCGTCACCGGCCCGTTCACCGACTACGACGGCCCGTCGGAGGACCGCATGTGCTTCCGCCGCGGCCTCGACGCCTTCCCGTCCGGCCCGGCGGAGGCAGCGCACGGAACCGCTGCGGCCGACGGCGCCCCGGCGCGGCGCGGGCAGCACGGAGACTGACGGAGGCGCAGAACCCGGAGGAGCGCAGGGGCTGACGGAGGAACCGAGACCGGAGGGGCGCAGAGGCCGACGGAGGAACCGAGGCCGGAGGGGGCGCAGCGGCCGACGGAGGAACCGAGGCCGGAGGGGGAACCGACGCTCAGCAGCCGTGGTAGCCCGCGGTCGGCATCGACAGCCTGCGGTGCACCCGGGCCTTCATCTCCGCCGTGTACGCGGGCTCGGGCAGACCGGTCGTCTCCACCCGGATACCGCGCCGCTTGCACTCCGCCTCGAACGCTCCGACGTCCCGCAGCGCCCTCTCCAGCACGCGCCGGTTCGGAGCGAGGAATATGTCGACCAGCCCGTCGTCCGCGTCCTTCCACCAGCCCCAGCTCGTCCCCGTCGAGTCGTGGGTGGTGTGCTGCACATGGACGGTGTGCCCGTGCCGGGCGGCCCACTCCTCGCACAGCCGCTGCTGGGTCCGGGCGTCGGCGAGGAACGGATCCGAGTCCAGCGCCTCGTCGAGCGGCGTCTGACAGGTGATGGTCGATACGCGCACGGCTGTCCCCCTCGCTAGCGGTGGGAGTCGACAGTACCCGCAGCGTGGGAGCGCGCGGGAGGCGTGCCGCCAGGGCTCGCATAGCCGCAGCCGTAGCAGACCATCCAGCCGTCCTGATTCTTCGTCAGGACACCGCCGCACCGGGGACAGGCGTCCATCCGGGCCGCCGCGACGGCACCGGCGCGGAGCCGCCTGCCCACTGCTGCTGTCACGAGGTCTCCCCCGGTGGTGGAACGTAGAGTGCCCCGAGCGTACCGGCGCCCGGACGCCCGCCCGGCCCGCCGCACCCGGAGGCGAGGGCACGGACGTCCCGGACTTCCGGACCGCTGTCCGTACCGGGCCGTGCGGGGCACGGGGATGGCGGCGCCGGACACGGAACAGCGCCGCCTCCACCCCGGTTCGGACGGGGTGGAGGCGGCGCTGCTGTTCAGCGGAGCTCAGCGGAGCGGGTGTCAGCAGTCGGTGTGACCGCCGTCGCCACGGCCCCAGCGGCACTGGTCGACCCGGTTGCCACCGTCGGTGCGCAGGGTCAGGCTGCCGCGGTTGTTGTCGTACAGGTGACGGTTGGAGTCCTGGTAACGGTGCCAGCGGTGGTCACGGCCGTGGCCGGTGTGCACCGTGACCTCCTGGCCGCGGCGCAGCCGCAGCCGGTCGAAGGTGTAGGTGTGGCCGTCCCGGTCGCTCACCGTGTAGTTGCGGAGCTGGACCGCGTGCCATCCGTTGTTGACGACGGTGAAGAACTCGCTGTTGAGCGAGCGGTCGTTACGACGGTCCGGGCCGGGAGCGTCGTACTGGACCTGCCCGATCTCCAGCCCGCGGTGACGGCGGTCGTCCTGATGGGCAGAGGCCGGCATCGCGGCGGCAGTCAGCATCGCCCCGGTGATCAGGGCCGTTGCGGTGAGGGTACGAGCGGTGCGGGACATGTTGATCCCCTGCTTTCCGTGTGCAGGCATGGCCAAAGAAGGCCCATGACCAGGTGGTTCATCCCGACCGGATGGCCGGGCCAGACCAGATTGGGGCCGCCGAGGGGCTGGTAGAGCACTAAACCATTGCGTGTTACACAACACGGACATTCACGCAACAACAGTGCGCTAAGGCGCACGACCCCGGCGCGCGGCACACCTCAATGCCGTGGCCCCTACACCCACCCATATGGGACAAGCCCCCCGAGGCTTCGACACCGCCTCTTCCCCGTCATCGGCACACCCCCCGGGCGACCTGAGGACCCCGCGGCACGTAACAGGCGACCATCACCCGAACGGCGTAGCGCCGACGCGGCGCCGAGCCGCGTCGGGGCATCCGAAGCACTCATCCACCCCTCGGGAGCCTCCACCAAGGGCGGGGACACCCACCCGTTCGGAGTACGGAGACGGCCGGGAGAACGACGAGCCCACCGAGGAGTACGGAAGAACCGGCCGCTCGTGCTCAGTCGAGAGGGGTGCGTGGCGCCGGCGGCGGCGCCTGAGGGGCGGACCGGTCGGGGCCCACGCGACACCGCCCGACTCGGGGCAGGGAAGGGTCACGTTCACGCTTCCAAAACAGGCCAACCCCGTGCACAGCAAAGCCTGTTCGCCGCCCGCCCAGGAGTACCGTTCTGAATGTCTAGGTCAGAACGGAGTTCAGCATGCCCTACGGCACCGACGAACCCACCGGTGGAATCGGGCGGCGGATCGCGGAACTGCGAGCCGTCCGCGGCTACTCACTACGACAGCTCGGCCAGCGCTCCCACGTCTCCGCCTCCATGCTCTCCATGATCGAGAAAGGGGACCGGAGCGCCGGCGAGGAGATCGTGGCCTCCGTCGCCCGCGCTCTCGACGTGGGCGTCTCCCATCTGCGGGGCCAGCCCTATCGCGAGCAGATGCAGCAGGACCGTATAGACCGCATGATGGAGCCGCTCGGCAGCGCGCTCGACAACTGGGACCTCGCCCCGGATCCGGCCGCGCCCCCGCCACGTCCGGTGGACGAATTGCGCGCCGCCATCATGCACACCGTCACGATGCGCGCCGCCGCCGACCTCGGCGGCCTGGCGGAGACCCTGCCACCGCTGATCGCCGAGATCACCCACGCCATTCACCTCCACGACCGGACCGGCCGGACCCGCGAGGAGCTGCACAACCTCCAGGCCGAGGCCGCGCGCGGCGTGTGGCGGGTGGCGTACCGGGTCGGCGAGATGCATCTCGCGCGGCTCGCCCTCTCCCGGATGGCCCAGGTCGCCCTGGAGTCCGGCGACCCACGGCAGGTGGCGGTCGAACGATGGATGCGCGCCCAGACCAGCGTCGAGAGCGGCCGGCCGGGGGTCGACATCGGGCTTCGCCTGGTGAACCAGGCGCTGCGGGACCTCGATGACGACGGGGCTCCGCAGACCCGTGCCGTCCTCGGCGCGCTCCACCTCAAGGGGTCGATCCTGTCCTCCCGGCGGGGCGACAAAGAGGCTTCTGACACCTGGCTGGACGAAGCGCGCGGACTGGCCCGGGGCACCGGAGAAACCAGCTTCTACGAGCTGGCCTTCGGCCCGACCAATGTCCGGTTGCATGCGGTGGCGGCAGCCGCCGACCAGGACAAACACGGCCTGGCGCTGAAGCATGCGGCCAAGGTGACCATCCCGGAGGACTACCCGCCGGGCAGGGCCGGACACTTCTACATCGACTTGGCCCGGGCCCAGGTGTGGACCGCCCGGCATGACGAGGCATTCGCCTCACTGGTGAAGGCCCGGGAGGTGGCCCCGCAGATGACACGGCATCACCCGCAGGTGCACGAGACGGCGGCAGCACTGCGCCGGGCACAGGCACGCGTCCCGGACCCACTGCGGGACTTCTCCCTGTGGTGCGGCGTGTAGCGCTCCACTGACGGCCGGTCAAGGACCCTGGTGTTCACAGCCTGTGAACACCAGGGCCTTCCCCTGTCGGCAGTATGTGACTGCAAGCACACAGTCCGTACATGGAGCCGACCATGACGTCCTCTCAGGGTCGGCCGCCGGGCGCGGCGGCCGACCCCTCCCCCATCGACCGGGCCACCGTCCAGGCCGCGATCGACCGGGCCTTACTCACCGGCACCGGCCGCCTCGACCCAGACGAACTCACTCGCCTCGAAGCCACCCTCCGCGAGCACATCACCGCCCTTCTGCCCGCGGCAGACGCCGCCACCGACCGGCTCTGGCGCGGCAGTCTGGCGTGGTACACCCGCCGCGCACGCATCGACGGCATCCGGCACCAGGCCGGACAGGGCCTCGGTGACGGCCCGCTCTCCGCGCACATCCAGGTCACCACCCTGGCCCGCGACTGCCAGTGGCTCCTGGCCGAACACCAGGAGCGCACATGAGCGCCGAAGATCCGATCCCTACCGGCCAGTGGTGCACCTGGTGCACCGGGCGGACCGATCAACCCACCCTCATCGCCGTCATCGAGACCGGCAGCGGGCCCGGCGCGATCCAGTACGCCTGCCCTGACTGCATGCGCATCTACCGGCTGCGTCCGTTCGATCCGGCCATGAACGGCTGCCCCGTCTATGAACGGCGCCGCACCTGAGAGGTGCACCCGAGACCGGGCTGCCGGCGGCGTTCCCCCTCCGTCGGCAGCCCCTTGAGACCCGCTCCGGCCGATTCCTTGGCCGGACCCCGGCCGGAACGGGCGGCCCACCAGGGCCAGGCAGTGCACGACCGGTGCCCGGAGGGACCGGGCGCCGATACAGCACAGGGGGTCACCATGCGGTACCTGCCCGATGCGATCTGCAGCCCTCACCGGCTGCGGCCGGAGCGTGTCCGTCCCCGCAGGTAGGCTCCCGGACCATGATCGAGAGTCGCCTGAGCACCCTGTTGGAAGCCGGATTCACCGACCGGCTGGACGAGCGGGACAAGACGCTGCTGGCGCGCCGCGCCCTGCTCAAGGCGGTGGACGAGAAGCCGCCGTTCTATCTGCCCACCAGTTGGTGGTACGTGGTGCCCGGCAAGAGCTACGAGGGTCTGTTCGCGGCGCTCGGTCTCCACGATCCGGTCCCGGTCACCTTCTCCGAGGGGCTCGACGTGTCCGACCTGCCGTTCCGGTCGGACGCCGTCCCCGTCTTCGTCACTCCTGAAATCGACGGCTGGCGCCTGATATACGGCAACCTCGACAGCGCTGTGGGCTGGGACTGGGACGACATGATGGGCGCCGTGGAGCGCTTGAGCGCCCACTGCGGCGAGGCCCAGATGTTCTTCGAGGACATCGCGGGCGGAGCGGATGTCTGGGTGGTCGCCGAAGCGGGCCGGATCCGGCGCCGGTACGCACGTGAGAGCAGCCCCGAGTGGGTGGGCGATCCCTTGCCGTGGGAGACCCGGGCCGTCGACGACGAGGACTTCGACCCGGAATTCGACGAGGCCGAACCCAACGCGGGGACGACTTACGCGATGACGGCGTGCGAGTACTTGTCCGTGCACCCGACCCCGGTCGACGAGGACGCCGAGATCCGCGGCCACGGCTGGCTGGCCCTGAGCGCCCCGGGTGTGGGACACGAGGGGCTGGAGGATCTCGCCCGCTAGTGTCCTGAGTCGTTAGTTCGTGTGCATTATGCGGTGAGGGTGTCGAGGGTGTCGTCGGCGGGTTTCGTCCAGCTCGTCCACCGCCAGGACCAGGGCATTCTCGGGCGGGGCGAGGTAGATGCCCACCACGTCGCGGACCGTGGTCACGAACTGCGGACCGGTTGACAGCTTCCAGGTCTCCACGATGTGCGATGCCCGCCGGATCCGCGAGACTGCCGACTGCGACATCCCCGCCGTCCGGGCCATCGAACGCGTCGACCAGTGCGAATCACCCGTCGGTGGCGCCTGATCCAGCGTCCTGACGACCAGGGCTTCGACCTGCCCGTCCGTGATCCTTCGCCGGGCACCCGAACGCGGGCGGTCCACCAGGCCCTCCAGCCGGTCCGCGGTGAACCGGGACCGCCACTTGCGTACGGTCTCTCGCGAGATCCTGCGCGGCCTGCGCGTTCGGTAGGCCCTGCGCGCACGCCGGCACGATCCTCGACCGCAGCACCAGGGCCTGATGTGCCGTCTGCTTGCACAACCAGCCCCGCAGCAGCCTGCGTTCGTGATCGGACAACTCCAGCGACAGCGGCTTCGGACCAGCCATCACCCCGCCCTGCAACCGCCCGTGAACTTCCGACTCAGGACGCTGGGTTCCGCCCTGTTGGCCAGTGGCCCGGCCCTGGAAGAGCTTCTAATGCGCGTGATCGTGCGTTAGCCTGTGGGTGGTCATTCGACCACCCTTCCACCATGCCCGAGCAGGGAACGCGCGGGGCGTCCGCCCAAGCGCCGGGCGCCCCGCCCCCGCGTGCGTCCGCGGCCTTCGATGCTGCCGCCGTGTCGCGGAACTGCTGACCGCCAGAGCACCGACGTTGAAAGAGAACACGTGATCAGGAATCGAATTGCCACCGCGGCGGCCGTCGCCGCACTCGCCGTCGCCTCGATCGGGCTGACCGCGTCGGCCAACGCCGCGCCCGTCAAGGCCAGTGCCAAGTGCTCCCTCGACACACTCAAGGCCAAGGAGACTCTCCGGATCCGCAAGTCGCGAAAGACTTCCAGCCCCGCTGTCGCACTCTTCCCCAGGGGAAAGACGGGCTGCTTCTTGGGCGGCATGGAGGGCCAGAAGTACAAGCGCTGCGGGAAGACCTATGACATGTGGACCGAGGTCACATATCGAGGCAATCACGGTTGGGTCCCGGAGACCTGCATCTCCTGGTGACAGGGCACCTCTCTTCAGCGGCACGACTAGAGCGTGCCTCTTTGATGGGTTGGTCAGTTGATCGGATGTGTCCCGTCCGATGAGTGATCACTGATGCCATGTGGGACCGGATCGAGCCGCTGATGCCGGCCGATCCGGTCCGTGGGCGGCAGTGGGGTGACCACCGCCGCACCCTTGAGGCCATCGCGTGGAAGCACCGGACCTGCTAACCGTCCTGGCCGCGGCGGATGCCAACGACGAGGTCGGCTGGACCGTGTCGGTGGACTCCACCGTCTGCCGGGCTCACCAGCACGCCGCCGGCGCCCGGGAAAAGGGGCACTCGGCCGCTCTGAACCCGTCGGCCGCGCGCATCTCCGCCGCCGCGGTATCCGAAAGTTGCAGCCAGGGTAGATGGTCGGTTGCTGATGGAGGCCGGTCCAGGAAGCGCGCGGGTATGCCAGAAGCCAGTCCTGGACATCGTGACCATTCAGCAACGGCTCGGGCCAGGAGTTGGTGAGCCGAGAGGAAGGCAACGTGACTGCTGTGACTCGTTTGGTCACTCACGTCGATCTGGATGAAGGCGCCACGGGCGCTCGGCACGTGTCGGTGACGGCACGGCTTGAGGTGGTACTTGCGGATGGCCGCAGCCTGGTGTTGCTCAATGACCGCGGGTGGGGTTGGAGCTCATCGGCTCCAACGGACACCCAGCTGCGGATCTCGGCCGAGGACATCGAGAACGACGCCCGGATGGTGGTCGGACCGGACGAGCCGAACGACGGCGAAACGCATGAGCAGATGGCGGCCGGCCACTGGAGTTCCCTGGCCGACATCCTCAAGCAGCAGGGCGTGGATGTGGAAGCGCAGGAGCTGGAGCGGCTTTCGCATGATGTTGTGCTCACCGAACGTCTGCAAGCACGGATTCAAGACGCTTGAGTATCGGCGCTGCACTCCCTCGTCGGAGAGTAATCAGGAGTCGTTGCCTCATGTTGACGGCGTGATCGGTCGCGCGAGCAGTCGGGACAGGCGCTCGGCTGGGGTTTCCCAGCCGAACATGAAACGTCTGCACACACGTCGTGCAGGACACCGGCGTGAGGCGGTGAGCCACCTCGACCGGATGCTGAAGCGTCGTCCCGGCTCCGGCTGACCGCTGCCGTTGCTGTCAGACGTGGATGTCAGAAGACCCCCGGCCATGATCGGCCGGGGGTCTTCTGGCTGGTGGGCACAACAGGATTTGAACCTGTGACATCTGCTTTGTAAGAGCAGCGCTCTACCGCTGAGCTATGCGCCCTGGGATGAGCTGACAGACTACATGGCCCCCGGGCCGGAGCTCCAAACCGTTGCCGGGCAGGGCCGGGCACCCCTGGCCCTCACTCCCAGCCTCCGGCGGCCCGGCAGCTCGGCCTCCCGGCCGGGAAGCGCGGCGCCCGCCCCGACCCGGACGGAGCCCGCTCCCCTCCTGCCCCGCCCGCCCTGCATGCCCCGCATGCCCCGGACCCACGGTCGGCCCCCGGGAGAGCCCCCGGACCTCGGGTTATCCCCACCCCGCCCCCGGTGGGCCGCCGGATGCCGCCGCACATGTCCGACTCCATACAGTCAAGGAGCGTTTTTCGTTTCTCGTCCTTCGCTACCACCCTTCGTCCTCGCCGCCGACACCTCTTCGTCCTCGTCGCTACCAGCTTCCCGGGAGATCACCGTGGCTCTCCGCCACCGTCCGCCCCACCTCCACACCGCCGACGCCCGTACGCACACCGACGCCCGCACGCCCGCCCGCGCCGGGATCCGTACGCCCCGTGGCCGCGCCGGCCGGTCGGTTGTCGCGCTCGGTGGGGCGCTGCTGCTCGCCGTGGCCGCCACCGGCTGCGGCAGTGCGGATGCCGCGGAGGACAACGCGCCCGAGCGGCGCGACTTCGCCTTCCGGGGGCACGCCCTGACCGTCGTCGCGGAGAACACGGACGTCGAGCTGGTGCCCGCCGATGTGGAGAAGATCGAGGTCACCCGGTGGTTCAAGGGCTGGACCGCGGTCGGCGGGGACGTGGAGCGCTACTGGCGGATGCAGGGTGGCGAGCTGCGGATCGGCGTCGACTGCGACGGGCTGATCAGCACCTGCGACGCCCGGCATGTGATCAAGGTGCCCCGTGCGGCGGTGGTGACCGTCAAGGGGGACAACGGGGATCTCACGGCGAAGGACTTCGGCACCCCGCTGACGCTGGCGTCGGACAACGGCACTGTACGGGTGACGGGCAGCCGTGGGCGGCTCGACCTCAGCAGCGACAACGGCGGCGTCTCGGCCACCGGCATCGGGGCCCGGCGGGTCTCGGCGCGGTCCGACAACGGAGACGTGCGGCTCGCCTTCACCCGGGTGCCCGACCGGGTCGAGACCGGTACCGACAACGGCGGGACCGATGTCGAGCTGCCGCGCGCCCGGTACCGGGTCACGGCCGGCACCGACAACGGCGACACCGACGTCTCGGTGCCGCGGAGCGACCGGAGCGGGCACACCGTCACCGCCCGCAGCGACAACGGCGACATCACGGTGCGTACGGGGAACTGACCAGGCCCGTGTGTTCGTCCCTGCCGGGTGGGAGAATGACACCGGGCAGGGGCGGAAGAGCACGGGAGAGGGATGTGACGGCGACACCACAGCAGCCGCACACGCAACGAGCACGCGACCGTCGCACCCCCGAGCCGCCGGACCGAGCAGGTGTCCTCCGGGACGTGCTCACCCTCGTCACCGTTCCGCTGGCGCTGCTGGCCGTCACCGCGTCCGCGGCGTTCGCGGGCGGCGGCACCCGCCGCTGGTGGGGCCGCGGCGAGAACCAGCGGGCCGACGCGCAGACCGCCAAGGACGCCGCTGCCGCCTCCTTCTACGAGCTCGACACCGCCCAGCGCGACCTGCGGATCTCCATCGAGACGATCTCCGCCGTGGACGACTCCCCCGCCGCGCGGCGGGCCGTCGAGGAGTTCCGGACCCTGGGCCGGCGCATCGACGACGTCAGCGGTGCCTACATCGGTGCCGTGGACGCGCACGACCTGGACCGCGACGACCTGGAGCCGGCCGCCGCCGCACGCGCCCGGGACGACCTGACCCGGGCCAGGAACGAGCTGGAGCTGGTCAAGGTCGACCTCGACCGGTTCGCCCACGGGCTCGGGCCGCTGCTGGAGAAGGCCGAGACGCAACTCGCGCGGCTGGCACCCGCGGTCGAACGGGCCCGGCAGGCACTGCTCGCCGCCACCCGCGCCCTCGACGAGGTGCGCGCCTCCGGACTGCGGGCCGACGATCTCGCGGCCCGGCTCGCCGCGCTCTCCCCCGAGCTGACCAAGCTCAACCAGGGGGCGGGGCAGCACGGTGTCCAGGAGACGATCCGCCGCGCGGACGAGGTGCTGCGGGGTGCGGAGGCCGTGCGCAGCGAGGCCGAGCGGCTGCCCGAGAAGGCCGCCGAGATCGACCGCCGGCTGGTGTCGCTGCGCACCCGGGCCCAGGCGCTGACCACCCGGTCCGAAGGGGTCGAGCCGGCGCTCAGCGAGCTGCGCCGCCGGTACAGCGCCGCCTGCTGGCAGGACCTCCAGCCCGTGCCGGAGCAGGCGGCGCGGTCCGTCGCCCAGGCCGAGGAGAAGCTCAAGGAGGCGCAGGCCGCCCGCGACGACCAGCGCTGGCCGGACGCGACGTCGCTGCTCAGCACGGTCCGGGCGCTGCTGAACACCACGGACGACGCGGTGTCGGCCGCCGGTGACCGGCTGCGGCGGCTGGACGAGGTGTCCACCGACCCCTCGCGGGAGGTGGAGCGGACGCGGTTCGCGATCCGGGACGCGCAGCGGCTCGCGATGGCGGGGCGCAGCACGCCGGACCCCCGGCACGCGCGTCCCCTGGACGACGCGGTGGCCCGGCTGGACCGGGCCGTGGCGGGCCTGGAGGGCCGGCACCCGGACTACTGGCACTTCCTGACGGAGACCGAGGGCGTCCGGCGGACCGTGGCGCGGGTGGTGGCCGGGATCCGCGAGGACCTGGGACACGGGAGCGCTTCCTAGGCATCTCCGCCTCCTCTGCGGCCCGGCTTCGTCCCCCGCGGCCAGGCTTTCGTACCCCGCAGCGCCCGGCAGCGGGCGGTCCCTGCCGCGCTGGTCCCTGCCGGTCCCTGTCACCGCTGGTCCGTGTCCCCGCCGGTCCCGCTCGGTGGCGGGGTGCGCGGGAGCAACGGATCCTGGGAGTGGGCGCGGCCCGGTACGCGCCCGTGCTCGCGACCGGGAAGGAGGCGGTTCCATGGCCGCCGACCCCACCGCACGGAGCGACCCCACGGCAGGCAGCGGTGAGAACGCACGGAGCGACCGGTCCGCGCGCCGCCGGAGGATCCGCCTCGACGAGCACCTGCCCGTGGACCACCGTCTGAGCAAGGTCTACCGGGTGGGCGCCGGGGTCATGGGGCTGGTGCTGCTGGCGTTCGGCATCGTGGGACTCACCGGCAACATCGGGGTGTTCGACACCGGCGGTGACACGGTGGCCGGGCTGAACACCAACGGTGCGCTGAGCGTGCTGTCGGTCGTCGTGGGCGTGCTGCTCTTCGTCGGCATGGTGATCGGCGGGAACTTCGCCTCGACCCTGAACATCGTGATCAGCGTGGGGTTCCTGCTCAGCGGGTTCGTCAATCTCGCGCTGCTGGAGACCGACGTCAACTTCCTGGCGTTCCGCATCCAGAACGTCCTGTTCAGCTTTGTGGTCGGCATCGCCCTGATGATCTTCGGGATGTGGGGGCGGGTGAGTCTGACGCTGCCGCACGACAACCCGTACTGGCGGTCCCGGCACCCCGAACAGGCCGAGCGGGAGCAGGCGGCGCTGCGCGCCAAGGCGACCCGGCTGAGCATCCAGGCCCGGCAGCGCGACTGACGGCGGACGGCGAACGGCGGACGGCGGACGGCGAACAACGGAAGACGGACGACGGCGGACGGACGACGAACGACGGACGACGGACGACGGCGGACGGAACGGGGAAGTCCGGAACGGGACGGCCGGTGTGCGGACGCACGAGCCGGGACCGGGACGGGTCCCGGGCGCCGGTTCCGGCCGCCCCGGCCGAGCGTTCCGGCCAACTGCGCCGGAGGGCCGTCGAGGGCCACCGCTCCCCGACCGGGGCGGATACTCTGGGGCCATGCCTCGCTACGAGTACAGCTGCCGCTCCTGCGGGACCACCTTCGAGCTCAACCGCCCGATGGCCGAGTCCGACGCGCCCGCCACCTGCCCGGACGGCCACCAGGACACGGTGAAGCTGCTGTCCACCGTCGCCGTGGGCGGCACCGCCTCGGCCCCGGCCGCGCCCTCCGGTGGCGGCGGGGGCGGCTGCTGCGGTGGCGGCTGCTGCGGCTGACCGGACGCCACCGCTGCCCTCCGCGGCGGCCGTCACCACTGTCCGGGGCGGCCCGGGCAGTCGGCGTGCCCGTGACCGCCACGGATGCCCGGGCCCCTCGCCGCCTCCCGGACCGGCCGGTAGCTCCGGCCGGCCGGCGCGCGGTTCGTCGCGTCAGCGCTTGCGGGACAGCGTCAGGCCGTCAGCGATGGTGACCAGCACCGACTCCATGCGGTCGTCCGCGAGCACATGGTCGTTGAACGCCCGGATCGAGGCCGCGGCGCCGGTGGCGGCCGGGTCGGGGACCTGGCCGTGGAAGAGCACGTTGTCCACGACCAGCAGGCCGCCCTGCCGCATCCTGGGCACCAGTTCCTCCCAGTACGGGATGTAGTTCTCCTTGTCGGCGTCCAGGAACGCCATGTCGATGTGCGGCTCCTCGGGCATGCCGCGCAGGGTGTCGAGGGCGGGCGCGATCCGCAGGTCGACGCGGTCGGCCACCCCGGCCTTCGCCCAGGCCGCGCGGCCGTACGCGGTCCACTCCTCCGAGACGTCACAGGCGATCACCCGGCCGCCGGGCGGCAGCGCCTCGGCCATGGACAGGGTCGACAGGCCCGTGAAGGTGCCGATCTCCACGATGTGCCGGGCGCCGGTGAGCCGTACCAGAAAGGCCAGCAACGGGCCCTGTTCCTCGGCCACCTGGAGGCCGGCGACGTCGGCGAGGGCGGTGTGCGTGGTCTCGACGAGCTCCCGCTGCACCGGGTCGAGCGGCGGGTTGTGCGCGAGCACGTAGTCGTAGAGCTCCTGGGTCAGCGGGTTCGATTTCGACTCAGCCATGCCGTCATCCTGGCTCACCCGGAGACGGCGTGCAGCCTCTTCGGGAGACGGCCCGCACGGCCGCCGGTGACGACGAACGGCGTGCGACGTCACCGACGGACCAGCGCGCCCCGTCGACGGACATGCGCCGCCCCACCGCCGGACGGCGTCCGGCCTCACCCGGTGACGGCCCGCAGCATCTCCCGCAGGATCTCCTCCCCGGCGGCCACCCCGCGCAGCCCGAGTGCGGTGACCTGGGGAGCGGTCCAGCCGGTGTCGGCCAGTTCGCCGTGGCCGGGACGCCAGCCCCGGTCGCCGGCGAGCAGCAGGTCCGCGTCGAGGAGCGAGTCCCCGGCCGTGAGGACCTCGCCGGCACCCGTGCGGCGCACGACCTCGGCGAGCGCGGCGCTCTTGGTGAGCGGCTTCGGCACGGCGTAGACCTTGCGGCCCTGCAGCGAGACGGTCCAGCCCTGTTCCTCGGCCCAGTCGGCGAGGTCCTTGACCCAGCGGTCGGGGAGCAGCGCCCGGTCGACGACGAGATAGGCGAAGAGGTCCTCGGCGACCCGCTCCTTGAGCAGCCAGGACGGATCGGCGGAGCGCACCAGGTGCTCGCGGACGGCGGCGAGCGGGGCGCAGCCGGAGTCCAGGGTGCCGCGGACGTGGGCCTGCCAGTCGAGGTCGGACACGCCGTCCACCAGGAGGTGTCCGCCGTTGGCGCAGATCGCGTACCGGGCGGCGGGGCCGGGCAGGCGGATGCGGCCGTACTGCTCCCGGGTGCGGGTGGTGGTGGGCACGAAGACCGCGGCGCGGGCCAGTTCGGCGAGGAGGCCGGCCGCCGTCTCCGTCACGTAGGAGAGCGGCTGATGCTGGTAGACCTCGACGCAGAGCAGCCGGGGGGCCCGGTCGTCGGGCATGTCGAGCCCGAGGGCGGCGGCGGAGTAGATCAGGGTGCGGTCGAGGTCGCTGGCGACCAGGACGGGGGCGGTGGGAGCCGGGGTCATGACGCGTTCACCGCCCGGCCGTCGGTGCCGGTCGCCCCGCGGGTGTAGCGGGGGTGGATCAGGCCGACGCAGGTGTAGGGCAGGCCGTCGACCTCCTCGACCGGTACGTCGCGCTGCTCGGCGAGGAGCCGTACGTGGTCCAGGTCGGCGCCCGCGCCGCGGCGCGCGAGGATCCGCCAGGGGACGCGGCGCAGCAGGACGCGGGTGGTCTCGCCGACGCCGGGTTTGACGAGGTTCACGTCGTGGATGCCGTACTGCTCGCTGATCCGCTCCACGGCGGCCCAGCCCTCCCAGGTGGGGGTGCGGTCGGCGGCCATGAGCTCCTTGGCGTCGCGGGCGGCGTCGTCCGTGACCTCGTCGAAGCGGGCGGCGACGGTGTCGAGGAAGAGGCCGGAGACATCGGATCCGGCCAGTTCGCGGTAGAACTTCGCGCCGTGGAAGTCGTCCGGCCCGACGAGGTCGGCGCGCAGAACGGTCCGCGAGACCAGGCCGGAGACCGTGGAGTTGAGGCAGGCGGAGGGGATGAGGAAGTCCTCGCGGGTGCCGTAGGTGCGGACGCAGCGGCCCGGGTCGGCGAGCACCGCGACCTCCGGGTCGAATCCGGGGAAGGGCGCGACGGCGGCGGCCAGTTCGCGGGTGATGGCGCCCTTGCCGGTCCAGCCGTCGACGAAGACGACGTCGGCCGGGTCGTGGTGGGCCGCCAGCCAGCGCAGCGCCGTGGTGTCGATGCCCCGGCCGCGCACGATGGAGATGGCGTAGTGCGGGAGGTCGAGGCCGTGGGCGTGCCGGGCCCAGCGGCGCATGAGGACGCCGACGGGGGTTCCGGCGCGCGCCAGCGACACCAGGACCGGGCCGCCGCCCCGGCGGTCCGCGCCGCCGCGTTCGGCGAGGACGGTCTCGGTGACGGTGCCGACCGCGCGGGCGATCCGGGCGGCGGAGGTGTCCAGCGCGGAGCGGAAGAGGTCCTGGTAGGCGGCGTTGGGCTGGTACTCGACGGGCAGCGACTCCGCGTAGTGGGCGCCGCCGCGCTGGATGGCCTCCTCCCGCTCCTCGGTGGGCGCCTCCAGTGCGGCTTCGGAGAAGTCCTGGAGCAGCCAGCCGACGTCGTCGGGGGCGTAGGACGAGAAGGCGGGTCCGCGCAGCGGTTCCGGGAGGGCCCCGGTGCGGCCGGCGCCGGGTGACGTCGGTGCCGCCGCCGGGATGTCGTCCTGGTGTCGGCCATCGTCCCGCCGCTCGCCGCCGGGCGCGGTGCGGCTGCGCGCCGGGGCGGGGACGTACGAGGGCACCACGGCGAGCAGCACCCGGTCGGTGTGCGGGGCCAGATGCGCCAGCAGGCCGCCGGGGGCGTGGAGTTCGGGGGTGTCGCCGACGGAGTCGACCACGGTGACGACCGCGTCGAAGCGGCGGCCGGGGTCGCTGCCGGGGGCGACGTTGTAGGCGTAGCGGTGCCCGGGGCCGTCCGCCGGGGCGTCGTGGTCGCCGAAGACGAGCCGGGTGCGGATCGCGTATCCGGGGTCGTCGACGGCGAGGACCGGGGAGCGCGTCGTGGTGGAGTAGCGGACCTCCGCGTCCACCGCCCGGTCCAGGGCCTGCGCCAGCCGCAGCGGCGCGTACATCAGCTCCTCGAAGCCGAGGACGAGCACCCGCCGGGCCCCCGCGGGCAGGGCCGCGGCGATCCGGGCGGCCATGTCCGGGAGGGCCCGGTCGAGCGCGTCCCGGTGGGCGGGGGTGAAGCCGTGCCGCCCGCCGTCCGGGAGGCCCGCGGGCCAGCCCAGGTCGACGCGGACCGCCGCGTGCGCGTCCGCGGGCGCGGGCGGCGGTGTCTCGTACTCCTCGACGAGCCGGCGGCCCCGGTCCAGGACGTCCTCGGGCAGCCGGACACCACCCGCGGCCAGGGCGACCAGGTCCACCCGGGCGCCGAGCCCCGCGGCGAAGGCGTCGAGCCGCTCCCGGTCCTCGGCCGACCGCATGTCGACGAGGGCGACCACCACGTAGTGGTCACGCGGGTGGCGGGCGTGCAGCGAGCGAATGGTGTTGCGGACGGTGTTGCCGGTGGAGAACTCGTCGTCGACCAGGACCAGCGGGCCGTCCCCGGTCAGCAGCTCCGGGTCCTCGGGCAGCAGCAGGTGGTCGGTGGCGTGGCTGTGGGCCTCCTGGAACTCGGCGGCCGGCCCGACCCCGGCCACCGGTCGGCGGGTGGAGTGCAGACAGGGCGCGGTGCCCAGCCCGTCGGCCACCGAGTGGCCGAGGCCGGTGGCGGTCTCCGCGTAGCCCAGGACGACGGCCCGCGCGGCGGCCTCCTCGCCAAGCAGCTCGCGTACCCGCCGGCCCAGCCCGAAGCCCGCTCCGTGGACGGCGTCCGGCCGCTGCGGCACGTGCTTGCCGAGGACGTCGGAGACGAGGAGGTGGGCCCGTTTGGGGTTGCGGCGCAGCGCCAGGCCCAGCAGGCCGGTCAGCTCCTCGTCCCCGGTGAGCTCCACACCCAGCCGGTCCGCGACCCACTGTCCCGACCACACCATGCCGCGCCGTTCTCCCGTCCTGTCGGCGGCCGTCCTGTCGACGACCGGCCCGTATTCCGTCATGTCCGCGGCAGCCACACCGTCCGCCGCCGCCCTCCCGGGAGGCGCCCCGGTCCCGGAGGAACCTTTCCCCGGAGAACCGGTTCCCGGCCCGCCACTCACCCTCGTCCGCCCGCCGCGGCCCGCAGCCGTCACGTCAGCCCCGCGGCGAGCAGTTCGACGAAGCCCACGTCCTCCCGGGCCACCCCGAAGACCTCGGCCCGCAGGAGCGTGCGCTCGGCCCACGCCCGGTGCGGCTTCACCTCGTTCATCTTGTTCGTGTACGCCGACCGCAGCACTCCGCCGCCACAGCGTTCCGGTTTCAGTATGTCCGCTGCGTCGCTGAACTCCTCATGGCTGACCACGGACAACGCATGGACGGGGGTGACGTGCGAGGGGTGGATGCAGGTCTTGCCCTGCAGACCGTTGGCCCGGTCCAGCTCGATCTCCCGCAGCAGCCCGTCCAGGTCGTGCTCGATGAGCGCGGTGCGCAGCTCCTCGGCCCGCCCGGTGAACGGACTGCGCCGCAGTTGCGGCTTGAACATCCGCTCCTGGAGCCGGAAGTACTCCCAGACCGGCCCGGTCACGGTGTAGCCGGTGCCGTCCGCCCGGCCGAGGGTGTTCACCACGTCGCCGATCACCGAGGCGACGATCTGGACGTCGTAGGCGGTCATGTCGGGCGGGCGGCGCAGTCCGTAGGCGGAGCAGAAGTCGGTGACACCGAGCCGCAGCGCCAGGACGCGGTCGCGGTACTTGTCGACGGTCCGCCGGATACCGGCCAGCGTCTCGGGGCGGCTCTCCAGGTGCAGCAGTTCCGGCGACTCCAGGACGGGCATGGCGAAGAGCCGCCGCCCGCAGTCCGCCTCGGCCGCGGTCAGCGCCTCCAGGAAGGGCACCCCGCGCTCCTCGGTGAACTTCGGCAGCACGAATCCGGACAGGGTCCGCACGGCGGGGCCGAGCCGGTGCACGAGGTCGGGGATCTGCCCCGGCTCCCGGACGCGGACGAAGAGCAGGGGGTGGTCCTGTACGTCGTGGTGGAGGGCGGTGAGGTGCCGGACCAGGTTGTCCTCGGCGGCCGCGACCTCGGTGTCGCTGATGGAGTCCTCCAGGCACAGCACCATGGACACCACACCGCGGGCCGCCTGTTTGAGCACGTCCTCGGCGAGCCGGGGACGGGTCGCGGGGCTGTAGAGCGTCGCGCCGAGGGCGGCGGCGAGCGTACGGGCCGGGGAGTCCGCGGTGAACTCGGCCGGTTCACGGTGGAACAGTCCCTGGCGGACGCCGGGCGACAGGTGCCCGAAATGACGCATGCGTTCCCCCGTGCTGATGACAGTGCGACGACTCGATCCAGCCGGTCATCGTACGTCCGGCCAAGGGTCAAGAGTTCCCCAAAACCATGAGCGAGTCCATAAAAACCAAGTAACCGGTACGCGTCACCGACGTTGCCGACAGCCGGACACCCGGGGCTCCTCGGAACCCCCGCGTTGTTCCCGCTGTCACGGGGAGGGCAGGATTGCGGACATGACGCATGCGATGCTCAAGGGGTCGAACATCCCGCTGGAGGCCACCACCGTACGGGCGGTACTGCGCTGGACCCCCGGTCCGGACGTACCCGATGTCGATGCGTCGGCCCTGCTGCTGGGCCCCGACGGGCGGGTGCGTACGGATGAGGACTTCATCTTCTACAACCAGCCGCAGCACCCCTCCGGCCTGGTCCGCCACCTGACCAAGAAGCGGGTGGCCGAGGGGCTCACCGACACCATCGAGGCGGAGCTGCCGCCGCTGGAGCCGTCGGTCGACCGGGTGGTGCTGGCGGCGTCCGCGGACGGCGGCGCCTTCGGCATGGTCCCGGACCTGTGCGTGCTGCTGTACGGCGCGGACGAGCCGGCGGCCGGCGGCGAGCCCGGCAGCGGCGAGCCGATCGCGACGTTCGCGGTGCAGCCCGAGACCGGCGACGAAACCGCCCTGATCTGCGGGGAGTTCTACCGCCGCGGGGACGCCTGGAAGTTCCGCGCGCTGGGCCAGGGCTACGACTCCGGTCTGCTCGGCCTGGCCACGGAGTTCGGGATCTCGGTCGAGGAGGGCGGGCCGGAGGCGGCCGGCACCCCGGAGCCGGAGACCTGGCCGCAGCCCGGTCCCGAGGCGCAGCAGTCGCCGTCCCAGCCGCTGCCCGAGGCACAGCCCGAGCCGCGCCCCGTCGCCGACTCCGCGCCCACCGAGCCGCTGCAGCAGGGGTACGGCTATCCGCCGCTGCCCCCGACCGCCCCGCCCACGGTGCCGCCGCAGCAGCCCGCGCCCGCGTACGGCTACCCGCAGCAGCCCGCGTACGGATATCCGCAGACGCCGACGGGCGAACCGGTCACGCTGCCGCCCCAGGGACCGCAGTTCCAGCAGAACCGTTGAGTTGACGGCGGCCGGTTCCGTGCGCCGGAACCGGCCCCGGCGCACGGGCCGTTCGGAGGGGCGGCCCCCGCAGAACGCCGCGGACGGGATCGTCTAGACCCCGGTCTTCTTGTACCCCCGGCCCCAGTGCATCCCCCAGCCGTAGAGCCGGTCGAGTTCGGCCTGGAAGCCGTAGACGTACTTCACCTCGCGCCGGACCGTCAGCTCGCCCTTGTTGTTCTCGATCATCATCACGGCACAGGAGCGGGCCTGCGGGGCGCGCTCGTCGAGGCCGATCTCCACCCGTGGGCCGTTGCTCGGGTAGAGGGTGACGACGGCGTGCGTGCGGTCGAAGGCCGGGGTTCCGTCGTAGATGTAGACGAAGATCAGCAGCCGCTTGATCTCGTCCCGGTGGTCCAGGTTGATGTAGATCGTCTCGCCGGAGCCGGAGCCGAACCGGTCGTCGCCGCTGAGCTTCACATACGGCGGGGAGTTGATGTCGCCGAGGAACTCGCCGAGCGGCTGGACGACGCCCTTGGTGCCGTCCTGCAACTCGTACAGGCAGGCCAGGTCGAGGTCGATCTGCACCACCGCGGGCCCCTGCGCCTGCACCATCTCGGGCTGGAACATCCTCAGCGGGTGGCGCAGCAGGTCCCTGACGCTGCGGGACCGGCCGCCGATGTCGGAGGTGCGCATCCGCCAGGACAGGTTGACGCGCAGATTGCCGGTGGCCGCGCCCTGTTTGGTGAGCGACACCGTGGCATGGCGTTTCGTCAGCTCGATGGTGTTCGACGACGCGTTGCCGCTGTCGAAGCCCGACCCTCCGCCCCGCAGCACGTTGTTCCAGAAGGACATCTCGACCCCCACACTTGTCGGCCCCGAACAGCACGGGGCGGCCACGAGGACTGCACCTCGTGACCGCCCCGGTTCAGAGCGTTCCTCAAACCCGCCGTCGTCACACCCCGGAGGTGACCTCGGACTTCTGCTCGCTGGAGCCGTCCTCGGCCGCCTCGGCGCGGTTGCGGCGCACCGACGACCAGAAGGACAAGGCGATCAGCGCGACGCCGAGGCCGCCGGTGATGACCTCGGGGATCTCGTACTGGATGGTGACGAGCAGAAGCACCGCGAGGGCGCCGATGGCGTAGTGCGCACCGTGCTCCAGGTAGACGTACTCGTCGAGCGTGCCCTGGCGCACCAGGTAGACGGTGAGCGACCGGACGTACATCGCGCCGATGCCGAGACCCAGCGCCATCCAGAAGATCTGGTTGGTGACGGCGAAGGCGCCGATGACGCCGTCGAAGGAGAAGGACGCGTCCAGCACCTCGAGGTAGAGGAACATGAAGAACGCGGCCTTGCCCGCGAGGCCGACCATGGTGGGCTCCTTGCCCGCCTTCTTGGCCTCCTCCTCGGCCTCCTGCTCGCGCTCCTCCTCTTCCTCGAGCTTGTTCTCGAAGTGGCTGGAGAGCCCGCCCACCAGGAGGTAGGTGATCAGACCGGCGACCCCCGCGAGCAGCACGGTGGACGACTTGTCGGCGTGACCGGTGCTCTGGTGCGCGTGGGTGGCGACGGTCATCGCCGAGATCAGCAGCACGATCAGGGCGATGCAGACCGACAGCATGTCGACCTTGCCGAGCTTGGCGAGCGGACGCTCGATCCAGCCGAGCCACTTGATGTCCCGGTCCTCGAAGATGAAGTCGAGGAAGATCATCAGCAGGAACATGCCACCGAATGCGGCGATCGCCGGGTGGGCGTCGGTGACCAGGTCCTTGTACTCGTCCGGCTTGTCCAGAGCGAGCTGCACGGCCTCGATCGGCCCCACCTTGGCGCTGATCGCGACGATCACGACCGGGAACACCAGCCGCATACCGAAGACTGCGATGAGAATGCCGATGGTGAGGAAGATCTTCTGCCAGAAGGCATTCATCTTCTTCAGCACGCCGGCATTGACGACGGCGTTGTCGAAGGAGAGGGAGATCTCGAGGATGGACAGGATCAGCACGACCCCGAACGCCTGCCACCCCCATCCCCAGGCGGCTGCGGCAAGGCCGATCACCGTGACGGCGAACGACCAGCCGAACGTTTTCAGAAGCACTGGCTACCCAATCGTGTGTACGGGGTCCCCCGCGCCCGGGGCGCAGGCTTTACGAAACATTGACCCCGAAGTCTAGAGCGATGCCTCGGAGTCCTGACGCGTACCCCTGTCCCACCGCCCGGAACTTCCATTCCCCTTCGTACCGGTAGACCTCGCCGAAGATCATCGCGGTTTCGCCCGAGGCGTCCTCGCTGAGGTCGTAACGTGCCAGCTCCTGCTGGTCCGCCTGGTTCACCACCCGGATAAACGCATTCCTGACCTGGCCGAATGTCTGGCCGCGGGCGTCGGCGTCATGAATCGACACCGGAAAGATGATCTTGTCCACGCGCTCCGGCACGGCGGAGAGGTCGATCAGGAGTGACTCGTCGTCGCCCTCGCCCTCACCGGTGAGGTTGTCTCCGGTGTGCTCCACGGAGCCGTCGGGGCTCTTGAGGTTGTTGTAGAAGACGAACCACTCGTCGCCGAGCACCTTGCCCGCCTGGCAGAGCAGGGCACTGGCATCGAGGTCGAACGGCGCACCGGTGGTGGAGCGCGCGTCCCAGCCCAGTCCGACCATCACCTGCCTGAGGTTCGGCGCGGCCTTGGAGAGGGAGACATTGCCCCCTTTGGCGAGCGTGACGCCCATGTTTCTTTCCTCCCCTGAGTGATCTGCGGGTGACCTTGCGCGAGCAGCACCCGATCCGCGTCCGGCGCCGCACCCCGGGAGGGTGGCGGCGCCGGACACCGGTGGACCTGAGGTCAGACGTTGACCCCGAAGTCCTGCGCGATGCCGCGCAGACCCGAGGCATACCCCTGTCCGATGGCCCGGAACTTCCACTCCGCGCCGTTGCGGTACAGCTCGCCGAAGACCATGGCGGTCTCCGTCGAGGCGTCCTCGCTGAGGTCGTACCGCGCCAGCTCGTTGTTGTCGGCCTGGTTCACCACGCGGATGAACGCGTTGCGGACCTGGCCGAAACTCTGCTGACGGCTCTCCGCCTCGTAGATCGAGACGGGGAACACGATCTTGGTGACATCGGCCGGTACGGCGGCCAGGTTCACCTTGATCTGCTCGTCGTCGCCCTCGCCCTCACCGGTGATGTTGTCACCGGTGTGCTCGACCGAGCCGTCCGGGCTCTTGAGGTTGTTGAAGAACACGAAGTTCTGGTCGTTGCCGACCTTGCCCTCGGCGTTGGTCAGCAGAGCGCTGGCGTCGAGGTCGAAGTCGGTACCGGTGGTGGTACGGGCGTCCCAGCCCAGTCCGACGGTGACCGCCGTCAGGTTGGGGGCTGCCTTGGACAGCGAGACGTTGCCGCCCTTGCTGAGGCTGACTCCCACGAGTCCTCCCATCGATTCGAGGGGAACGTAGACAACCTGCGCCCCCGTCGTGCTTGGCATCGGATCAACGAATCGATCCTAGTGAGCGGTTCCCCCCGACTACAGGGGGTTTGCCGCGGAGAGTCCCGGTCAGAGCGTGTCGAGGGCCTTCACGTACTCGTTCAGGTCCCGGGCGTCGGGCAGACCGTTGACCACGGTCCAGCGCACCACGCCCTCCTTGTCGATGATGAAGGTGCCGCGGACCGCGCAGCCCTTCTCCTCGTCGAAGACGCCGTACGCACGCGATGCCTCGCCGTGCGGCCAGAAGTCCGACAGCAGGGGGTACTCCAGGCCCTCCTGCTCGGCGAAGACGCGGAGGGTGAACGGGGAGTCGTTGGAGACGGCGAGCAGCTGCACGTCGTCGTTGACGAAGCGGGGCAGCTCGTCCCGCAGGGCGCACAGCTCGCCGGTGCAGACGCCGGTGAAGGCGAACGGGTAGAAGAGGAGGACGACGTTCTTCTCCCCGCGGAAGTCGGAGAGACGCACGGTCTCGCCGTGCTGGTTCTTCAGCTCAAGATCCGGGGCCTTCGTACCGACCTCGATCGCCATGGCGCGTATCCCTCTCTCGAGACGGGCCGGCCCCCGGGAGGCCCTGTGCCGCCCCGGCGCCGGCGGGTTCCCGGCCAGTCTGTCACTGCGGGCGGGGCCGGACGCACCATGCCCCCGGTGGCGGGGCCACCGGGGGCATGGGATGCCTGTCGTGTCCGGACCGGGGGCGGGGCCCCGGGAGCCGGACGGCAGGGGAATCGGAGGCGGGATCCGTGAGCGGATGCCCGGTGCGGGAGCGGGGCGCGGGCACCGCCGACCGCGCCCTCGTCAGGCCCTGGGCGCTGCCCTCCGTGGCCGGTCCACCGGCCCGCGGCGAGCGGACGGGGCCGAGCGGGCGGGGCCACGGGCGGGCCCGGTGCCGTACGGCACCGGGCCGCCGCACCGCGAGGCGGAGGCGGGCCCGGCCGGTGACCGTCTAGCGCTTGCCCGAGCGGGCGGCCTTCGGGGTCACCAGACGGCTGCCGGTCCAGTCCTTGCCCGCGTTGATGCTGCTGGTCTGCGCCAGGCCGGCGGTCTGCGCGGCCTCGCCGATGTCACTCGGCTCGACATATCCGTCGCGCCCGGTCTTCGGCGTCATCAGCCAGACCGGGGACCCGGAGTCGATCATCGTGGTGGCGTCCACCAGCGCGTCCGTCAGGTCACCGTCGTCGTCGCGGAACCACAGCACAACGGCGTCGGCCACGTCGTCGTAGTCCTCATCGACGAGGTCCGTGCCGGTGAGTTCCTCGATGGCCTCACGCAGCTCCTGCTCGGTGTCGTCGTCGTAACCGAGCTCCTGGACCACCTGTCCGGGCTGGAAACCCAGCCTGGCGGCAGGGTTGGTCCGCTCCTCCGCGTGGTCCGCGGTCGCGCTCACGGATTGCCTCCTGTCATATTTCGAGAAGATGCCTGTCACCCCACGCGTACGCGAGGTATTGGGCGTAGTCCACACGGGCCGGGCGGTTCGCGCAAGTACCCGGCCACTGATCCCGCCCAAACGTATGGGGGCGCCCCCATACGGCGTTATGCGGAGCATAGGGAGTCATGGGGGACTCTTGCCGCATCTCCCATCATGACGGAACGGCCCGCAGTGATTCACCTCACAGAGGCGTACCGTGGGCCGGGAGCCGGAGTGTAGGCGCCGGGCGACCGGGAAGTGCGGAATCGGTCGATCCGATTCCGGAATCAGCGAGTCCGGTTGACCGGCGCCCGCAGGCGGAGCACTGGGCCCGTGGGCGTAAGGTTGCGATTTGGCCGCATGGCAGAACGACTGCCGGAGGGCCCGGAATCTCACAGAGTGGCGTTACCGCCCAGTAGAGATGACGTTTCCGTCCCCTGAGGTACACGATGGGAGGCGGCGCGACACCAGCAGAGAGTGCCCTGACCACACGCAGGGCATGACCCGAACAGCGAAGGAACAGCGTGGCTTCCGGATCCGATCGCAACCCGATCATCATTGGCGGCCTTCCCAGCCAGGTCCCGGACTTTGATCCCGAAGAGACCGGGGAATGGCTCGACTCGCTCGACGCAGCCGTCGACGAGCGGGGCCGTGAACGTGCCCGCTACCTGATGCTCCGCCTGATCGAGCGTGCCCGCGAGAAGCGCGTGGCCGTGCCCGAGATGCGCAGCACGGACTACGTGAACACCATCGCGACCAAGGACGAGCCGTTCTTCCCCGGCAACGAGGAGATCGAGCGCAAGGTCCTCAACGCGACCCGGTGGAACGCGGCGGTGATGGTCTCCCGCGCGCAGCGTCCCGGTATCGGCGTCGGCGGCCACATCGCCACCTTCGCCTCGTCGGCGTCGCTCTACGACGTGGGCTTCAACCACTTCTTCCGCGGCAAGGACGAGGGCGACGGCGGTGACCAGATCTTCTTCCAGGGGCACGCGTCGCCGGGCATCTACGCCCGCGCGTACCTCCTGGACCGCCTGAACGAGCAGCAGCTCGACGCCTTCCGCCAGGAGAAGTCGAAGGCCCCCTACGGCCTCTCCAGCTACCCGCACCCGCGGCTGATGCCGGACTTCTGGGAGTTCCCGACCGTCTCCATGGGCCTCGGCCCGATGGGCGCGATCTACCAGGCGCGGATGAACCGCTACCTGGAGGCCCGCGGCATCGCGGACACCTCCAAGTCCCATGTGTGGGCCTACCTCGGCGACGGCGAGATGGACGAGCCGGAGTCGCTCGGCCAGCTGTCCATCGCCGCCCGTGAGGGCCTGGACAACCTGACCTTCGTGGTCAACTGCAACCTGCAGCGCCTCGACGGCCCGGTGCGCGGCAACGGCAAGATCATGCAGGAGCTGGAGTCGTACTTCCGCGGCGCCGGCTGGAACGTGATCAAGCTGGTCTGGGACCGCAGCTGGGACCCGCTGCTCGCCCAGGACCGGGACGGTGTGCTGGTCAACCGGCTGAACACCACCCCCGACGGGCAGTTCCAGACCTACGCCACCGAGACCGGCGCGTACATCCGCGAGCACTTCTTCGGTGACGACCTGCGGCTGCGCAAGATGGTCGAGGGCATGACCGACGACCAGATCCTGCACCTGGGCCGCGGTGGCCACGACCACAAGAAGATCTACGCGGCGTACGCGGCGGCCAAGGCCCACAAGGGCCAGCCGACCGTGATCCTGGCGCAGACCGTCAAGGGCTGGACGCTCGGCCCGAACTTCGAGGGCCGCAACGCGACCCACCAGATGAAGAAGCTGACGGTCGACGACCTCAAGGGCTTCCGCGACCGGCTGCACCTGCCGATCCCGGACAAGGAGCTGGAGTCCGGCGTCCCGCCGTACTACCACCCGGGGCGCGACTCCGAGGAGATCCAGTACATGCACGACCGCCGCCAGGGTCTGGGCGGCTACGTGCCGACCCGGGTCGTGCGGTCGAAGCCGCTGAACCTCCCGGACGACAAGGCCTACGCGCCGGTCAAGAAGGGCTCCGGCCAGCAGTCGATCGCCACCACCATGGCGTTCGTCCGGCTGCTCAAGGACCTCATGCGGGACAAGGAGATCGGCAAGCGCTTCGTGCTGATCGCCCCGGACGAGTACCGGACCTTCGGCATGGACTCGTTCTTCCCGTCGGCGAAGATCTACAACCCGCTGGGCCAGCAGTACGAGTCCGTGGACCGGGAGCTGCTCCTGGCCTACAAGGAGTCCCCGACCGGCCAGATGCTGCACGACGGCATCTCCGAGGCGGGCTGCACGTCCTCGCTGATCGCCGCCGGATCGTCCTACGCGACGCACGGCGAGCCGCTGATCCCGGTGTACGTCTTCTACTCGATGTTCGGGTTCCAGCGCACCGGTGACCAGTTCTGGCAGATGGCCGACCAGCTGGCGCGCGGCTTCGTGCTGGGCGCGACCGCCGGCCGCACGACGCTGACCGGTGAGGGTCTGCAGCACGCGGACGGCCACTCGCAGCTGCTGGCCTCGACCAACCCGGCCGCCGTCGCGTACGACCCGGCCTACGGCTACGAGATCGCGCACATCGTCAAGGACGGTCTGCGCCGGATGTACGGCTCGTCCGACGAGCACCCGCACGGCGAGGACATCTTCTACTACCTCACCGTGTACAACGAGCCGATCCAGCACCCGGCCGAGCCGGGCGACGTGGACGTCGAGGGCATCCTCAAGGGCATCCACCGGATCAAGCAGGGCGAGCAGGGCGAGATCCCGGCCCAGATCCTCGCCTCCGGTGTGGCGGTGCCGTGGGCGGTCGAGGCGCAGCAGATCCTCGCCGAGGAGTGGAACGTCAAGGCGGACGTCTGGTCGGCGACCTCCTGGAACGAGCTGCGCCGCGACGCGGTCGAGGCCGAGGAGCACAACCTCCTGCACCCGGAGGAGGAGCAGCGCGTTCCGTACATCACGCAGAAGCTCCAGAGCGCCGAGGGCCCGAAGGTGGCCGTGTCCGACTGGATGCGGGCCGTTCCGGACCAGATCGCTCGCTGGGTGCCGGGCAGCTACCAGTCGCTGGGCGCCGACGGGTTCGGCTTCGCCGACACCCGGGGTGCGGCGCGCCGCTTCTTCCACATCGACGCCCAGTCGATCGTCCTCGGCGTGCTCACCGAGCTCGCCAAGGAGGGCAAGGTCGACCGCTCGGTGCTGAAGCAGGCGATCGACCGCTACCAGCTGCTCGACGTGGCGGCGGCCGACCCGGGCGCCGCGGGCGGCGACGCGTGAGGACCCGCCTGCACGGCGTGTGAACGCACGGCGCGCCCCGGCCGGATCGACATCCGGCCGGGGCGCGCCATTTGTGCGTGCCCTCAGGTCCGGTGACCACCCGTCGGCCTGCCCAGGCCGTGGCCCGCACTGCCGCGGGTCCTCCCGGTCGTCCCGGGTATCGCGCGGTCCGGCCCGCCCCGCGACCCCATCCGGCCGCATGAACGGAGGTACCCGCGCTCACGGGTGTGTCCGAAACCAGCCATCGTCCCTCCTCGGGTTCGGCCGTATCGGGCTCCTCCTTCGGCTACCCCGGACGGCCGTTTCCAGACACGGCGTCGGCGTGATCGGGACGACGGTCCGGGCGCTCAGCGCTCCCAGATCTTGAACGCCCGTACCTGGTACGGCGATTGGGGCACCCAACTGCCGCCGCCCGGATACGTGTCGAATTCCCCGGTCTCCTCGCACGCGGCGGACTGGTAGCCGGTGACGGGCCGGCCGGTCCGGTTGGCCAGCGAGAGCACGGCGCCGCGCGGGACCGGGACACAGCTCTCGATGGCGGTGCCGGAGAGTTCATAGGTGTGCCGGACGCCGCGGAAGTCGCCCTTCCGCCAGAGACAGAGCTGTCCCGCGGCGCAGTCGCCGAGGGGTGGTCCCGCGGTGGGGGCCGCCCGGCCGGGGGCGGTCAGCGGCCCGGCCGCGGCCGGCGGTCCGGCCGGGAGGAACAGGGCCGCGGCCGCGGCGGTGGCGGCGGTCAGGACGGCGGTACGCCGTGTCATACGCATCAGCATCACTCCCCGTGACAGTGCCGGGCGGCGGTCCGGCGTGCGGACCACCGCCCGGCGGTCTCGCCGTGAGCCTCGCGCAGCCCCGCCGCCGCTCCAAGGGCCTGGCGCCGATGCCACCCGGATAGGCGACAGCCCTGCCGGGCGGGCCCGGCAGGGCTGTTGACAGGTGTCCGGAGGTGCGGGCAACGCACCGGCCGCCGCGAGCCGCCGACGGGCGGCACCGGCGTCAGAGGTGCGCTCCCCCGGCTCCCGCCTCGGCGTTCTCACCGCGCTTGGTGAGGACGGCGACCAGGGCCGCAGCGGCGGCGACACACCCGGCGACGACGAAGGAGACCCCCATGCCCGACACGAACGTGTCATGGGCGACGGCGGTGATCTTCTCGGCGATCGGCGGCGGAGTGCCCTTCGGGACCGGGGCCGCGCCCACGGAGACCGCGTCGGCGAGCTTGCCCATCTGCCCCTCCGGCACCGGGGGCAGCTTGGCGTCGGCCCAGTTGCCGGGCAGCGTGTCGTCCACCCGGTTGGCCATGACCGCGCCGAGCACCGCCGTGCCGAGGCTGCCGCCGACCTGCATGGCGGCCTGCTGGAGTCCGCCGGCCACGCCGGAGTGCTCGATCGGGGCGTTGCCGACGATCACTTCGGTGGCGCCGACCATGACCGGGGCGAGCCCCAGGCCCAGCAGCGCGAACCAGAGCGACATCAGACCCGTGCCGGTGCCGATCTCCAGGGTGGAGAGGCCGAACAGCGCGATCGCCGTGATCACCATGGCGCCGACCAGCGGGATGCGCGGGCCCACCTTGGTGATGAGGGCACCCGCGGCCGGCGAGGCGACGATCATCATGGCGGTGAGCGGCAGCAGGTGCAGGCCGCTGTCGACCGGCGTCATGCCGTGCACGTTCTGCAGATAGAAGGTGACGAAGAACAGCCCGCCCATGAAGCCGAACGCCATCAGCACCATCAGCACGGTGCCGGCGGAGAGCGGCGCGGAGCGGAACATCCGCAGCGGCAGCAGCGGCTCGCGGGCCTTGGCCTCCCAGACGACGAACAGCACGAAGCTCAGCAGCGCCAGGCCGAGGAAGAGCAGCGTCCGGGACGAGCCCCAGTGCCACTCATGGGCCTTGATGAGCGCCCAGATGAGGCAGAACATCGCCCCCGACAGCAGGACGATGCCGGGGATGTCGAAGGACTTCGCGGTGTTCTCGGCCCGGTGGTCCTTGAGGATCACCACACCGAGCACCACCGCGAGCAGGCCGACGGGCACGTTGATGAAGAACACCGACTGCCAGTTGACGTGCTCGACGAGCAGGCCGCCGATGATCGGGCCGGCGGCGGTGGAGGCACCGATCACCGCGCCCCAGATGCCGATGGCCATGTTCAGCTTCTCGGCCGGGAAGGTGGCCCGGAGCAGGCCCAGGGCCGCGGGCATCAGCAGCGCGCCGAACAGCCCCTGGAACACCCGGAAGAGCACGACGGCCACGACGCTGTCGGACAGTCCGATGGCCCCCGACGCGGCGGCGAAGCCCGCCACGCCGATCAGGAAGGTCTGGCGGTGGCCGAAGCGGTCACCGAGCTTGCCGGCCGTGATCAGGGCGACGGCCAGGGCGAGCATGTAGCTGTTGGTGATCCACTGCACGTCGGCGAGCGATGCGCCGAGGTCCGACTGGATCGCGGGGTTGGCGATCGCGACGATCGTGCCGTCGAGCGCGACCATCATCACCCCGATGGCGACGGCGAAGAGCGTCAGCCAGGGGTGGCCCCGCAGCCCCTTGCGGGACTCCGTGACGGGATGGTCCGTCGCCGCACGGGCGACGGTGGTCTGAGAGGTCATGTTCGGAGGCTAATGTCAGCGTCTGACAAATGACAAACAGATTCATGAGTCGGTTGCTGTCACCTTGCACACAGGTAGGGTGAGCAGCGAGAACGCGGCAGAAAGAGGGCCGACACGTGACGCTCGATCAGCCGGCGCCCGCCGGGGACACACCGGCACCGACGGGCCTGCGGGAACTGAAGAAGCTGCGCACCCGGAACGCCCTGATGCGTTCCGCCCTGGAGCTGTTCACCGCCCAGGGGTACGAGCGGACGACGGTCGACGAGATCGCCGAGGCCGTGGAGGTCTCACAGCGGACCTTCTTCCGGTACTTCACCAGCAAGGAAGAGGTCGCCTTCGCCCTCCAGGACGCCGCCGAGTCCCACTTCCTCGCGGCCCTGAACGAACGCCCCGCGGACGAGGCACCGCTGACCGCACTGCGCAATGCCGTCATGTTCGTGTGGGACACCATCGACCGGGCCATCGGCGAGACCGTGCCGCCCGAGCTGTACCTGCGCATGTACCGGACGATCGAGTCGACCCCCGCCCTGCTCGCCGTCCACCTGCGACGCTCGGTGGAGATGGAGGAGCGCCTGGCTCAGGAGGTCGCCCGGCGCGAGGGGCTGGACGTCGAGGCCGACCCGCGGCCGCGGGTGCTCGTGGCGGCGTTCGGCGGGGTGATGCGGCTGACCGGGCAGCTCTGGGGGGCGGGCGAGGACGTGAGCATCGAGGCTCTCCGCGCCGTCACCGTCAGCTACCTGGACCGGATCGGGCCGGCGCTCGCCGGGGACTGGCGACCTCACGGTCCGTAGCCGTCACGGGACATCGTGCCGACGATAGCGCCCAATGTGACACTCATTGCACCCCAATGAAACGTGATCTCGGTCACGCCCTGCACGGGGCGCCCTCCGCTTCTCCTAGGGTGTCCCGCAGTGTCTTCTTTCCCTGAGCTCGGCTCCTCCACCCCCACCTGGTTCGGCGACTCCCCTGCATGGCGTGCGGTGCTCGCCCTGGCCGTGGTGTTCGTTCTGCTCGCGACCACCGGCTGGACCGCCGTCCGCCACCACCGGCCCGACCCCGGGCCGCGGCAGGCGGCACTCACCGCCTGGGAGGAGGGCTCCATCGACGGGCGCGAGCTCCCCGACCCGGAGGCCGGACGGGCGACCGTGGCCGGTTTCTTCGGGTCGCTGACGCCGCAGCAGCGGGCGGAGCTCGCTCAGCGCTATCCCCTGGTCGTCGGCAACCTCGGCGGCGCCCCGGTGGAGCTGCGTTACCGGGCCAACCGGATCGCGCTCGACGAGGCCCGGGACACGGCGAAGGAGCGGATGAAGGACCGCCGGCTCACCCCGGACGGCCGCCGGCAGGCCGGCCGGCTGATGAACCGGTTCACCTCGATGATGGGCAAGGACCGGCAGATCCTGGCCTTCGACCCGACCGGGCAGGGCCGGGCCGCCGAGGTCTTCGGTGACCTCACGCGGGCCCGCCAGGTCTCGGTCGTGGTGCCCGGGGTGGACACCAACCTCACCACCTTCGAGCGCACCCGGCAGAAGAACCGGGCACCGGTCGGCATGGCCCGCTCGCTGTACCACGCCGAGCGCGCCGAGCAGCCCACGGCGCGCACCGCGGTGATCGCCTGGGCCGACTACACGGCCCCGGCCGGACTGGGCGTGGACGCCGCCACCGGCCGGCTCGCCGAGGACGGCGCCGTACGGCTGCGCGCCCTCGTCGACTCCCTGCCGGGCGGCACCGACCGGGTCTCGCTGTTCTGCCACAGCTACGGTTCGGTCGTCTGCGGCGTCGCCGCGCGCGACCTGTCGCCGAAGGTCACCGACATCGCGGTGGCGGGCAGCCCCGGCATGCGGGCCGAGAGCTACGCCGGGCTCGGCACCCGGGCCCGCGTCTGGGCCACCCGGGACTCCGACGACTGGATCCGGGACGTGCCCAACCTGGAGATCGGCGAGCTGGGCCACGGCGCCGACCCGGTGTCCGCGGGCTTCGGCGCCCGGGTGATCTCCGCGGACCGGGCCGTCGGGCACGCCGGGTACTTCGAGCCGGGCACCGACAGCCTGGAGAACTTCGCCGAGATCGGCGTCGGCGCACTGGGCTCGATCACCTGTGCGCACGGCACGACGACCTCGTGCACCTCCGGAACCACAGCACCCGAAGACGTTTGACGCGCGTAGCGCAGCAAAGGGGGACGGGCGGGCGACCGCCGCATACGATGAGCCGCATGGGTGATGTGCTGGCCGGTTTTCACACCGTCTGGGAGTTCGACACGGACTCCGTGCTCATCCGCTTCGAACGGGGGATCCGCACGCCGAAGCTGTTCCAGGTGCTCGGCGAGCGACGCATCCCCTACGAGGCGCTGGCGTCGGTGGAGCTCACACACGGCAGACGGGGAACGGTGGCGCTGCGCGCCGTGCCCCGGCCCGGCGCCGACCCGCTGATGGACGTGGCCGACGGACAGCTCAAGACGGGCTGCGACCCGTACCGGCTGGTGCTCCCCGCCGAGCGCGAGACGCTCGCCGAGTACTACGCCGACGCGATGCGCTCCGCCCTCGGCGAGCACGCGGCGGAACCGGCCGAGCGGTACCTGGTCACGGCGCCGCCGCCGCCGATGAGCTTCAAGGCCTACGACGGCAAGGCGCACTTCGACGGGAGCTCGGTCTCGTTCCGCTGGTTCTGGACGGGTGCCTCCTCCGCCAAGTGGAAGGCCGGGGACCAGAGCTTCACGGTGCAGGAGCTGGAGGGCGTGGACTGGCGCTCGCCCGAGGTGCTGCACGGGTATCTGCGGCTGGTCCGCCGCGCGGCGCCGGACGCCGCCGGCTGCGCGGCGCACGACCCGCGGCCCGGTGCGGCCGACCAGGACCCGGCGGCCGTGGTCTTCGGTCTCGGCTACGGGCTGGTGCACGAGTCGCTGCCGTTCGCCGCCTCGGTCCTGGAGGCCGTCCGGGCCGCCGAGCCGGAGCAGGGCCGCTGTGTGCCGGCGCCCCGGACGCCGACGGTCCTCGCCGACAAGGCCCGGCCCGACCCGGCGGACATCGCGGACCGCATCCGGCACCTGGGCGCGCTGCACGAGGCGGGGCTGCTGACGGACGACGAGTTCAGCTCGAAGAAGGCGGAGCTGCTCGCCGAGTTGTAGGGCCCGGGGCGGCGGAGAGCCGCCCCGGGTGCCCTGCGGCGGGCCCCCGCGTGGCCCGCTACTCGCGGCCCGCCGAGGTGAACCGCATGTCGGGGTAGCGCGTCCCGGCCACCCGGCCCGCGATGGGGTCCAGCAGCGCGAGTTCGTCCGCGGTCAGGTCGAGCCGGGTCGCCGCGGTGTTCTCCTCGACCCGGGTGCGCTTCCGGGTGCCCGGGATGGGCACGACCGGCAGGCCGTGCTCCACGGCCCGCTGCTGCACCCAGGCGAGCGCGATCTGGCCGAGGGTGGCGCCCCGCCGCTCGGCGATCGTGCGGACGGGCGCCAGCAGTTCGGCGTTGGCCGCCGCGTTGTCCCCGGTGAAGCGGGGCATGGTCTTCCGGAAGTCGTCCGTGGTGAGTTCGGTGTCGGCGTTGACGAACGACCCGGTGAGGAAGCCCCTGCCGAGCGGCGAGTACGGCACGAAGGCGACGCCCAGTTCGGCCGCGGCCGGTACCACCGTGTTCTCCACGTCGCGGCTGAACAGCGACCACTCCGACTGGACGGCGGCGATCGGGTGCACGGCGTGCGCGGCGCGCAGCTCCTCACCCGTGACCTCGCTCAGTCCCAGGTGCTTCACCTTCCCCTCCTGCACCAGTTCGGCCATCGCGCCGGCCGTCTCCTCGATCGGCACCTCGGGGTCGCGCCGGTGCATGTAGTAGAGGTCGATCGTGTCGACGCCCAGGCGCCGCAGGCTGCCCTCGACGCACTCCCGGAGGTACGGCCGGTCGTTCCGGATCCCCCGGTACGAGGGGTCGTCCGGGTCCAGGACGATGCCGAACTTCGTGGCGAGCACGATCTCGTCGCGGTGGGCCCGCACGAAGGGGGCGAGGAACTTCTCGTTCTCCCCGAAGCCGTACATGTCCGCGGTGTCGTAGAGCGTGACGCCCAGGTCCAGCGCCCGCTCCAGGGTGGCCCGTGCCTCGGTGGCGTCCGTCGGGCCGTAGGCGAAGCTCATGCCCATGCAGCCGAGGCCCTGGACGCCGGTCAGCGGGCCGCCGGTGCCCAGCTCCACCTGTGCGATCGGGTCGGTCGTGCCGTTGTTCTCCGTGCTCATCGCCTTGCCCCACTCATCCGTTCCGCTGGTGCTCCTGCGCCGGCGGCACCGGCGTAGGTGTCGATCTTGTAGTCGAGGACCGCGAGGGTGCCGGCCAGTTCGTCGATCCGCCGCCGCACGTCCTCGCGGTGCGCCAGCAGCAGGTCCCGCCGCTCCTCGACTGTGCCGTCGCCCAGCCGTACCAGCTCCGCGTAGCGGACCATGTCCGCGACCGGCATGCCGGTCAGCCGGAGCCGGCCGACGAACGCGAGCCAGTCCAGATCCCGGTTGCGGTAGCGCCGCTGGCCGGTGTGCGAGCGGTCGACGTGCGGCATCAGCCCGATCCGCTCGTACCAGCGCAGGGTGTGCGCGGTCAGGCCGGTGACGGCCGCGACCTCGCTGATCGTGTAGCGGTCCGCTCCGGCCGGGCGGGGATGCGGGTCATCGGACCCGGTGCACTGGAGCACCCATGCGGGCACCCCCTCCGTCACGGTCATACCGGCCCCCGTCCCTCGCAGGTCTTCAGCGTTGGGCCAACGCCCTCACGACGACGTCAACGCTAAAGAGTTGGAGCGCACTCCAAGCAAGCGCGAGCAACCGGCATTTTCCGGCCAACGAGGCCGGGATCCGGCCGGTTCCGTACGGCCCCCGGCCCGCTGCCGGGCGCCCGGGGCCCCGGGTTAGGCTCGGGCCATGCAGAGCCTGAGCATGATCGAGAACTGGCCGGTTCCCACCGCGGCGGCCGCCGTCGTCCGCGCGGACGGCAGCGTCGCAGGGTCGCACGGCCCGGTCGACCACCGCTTCCCGCTCGCCTCGGTCACCAAGCCGCTCGCCGCCTACGCCGCGCTCGTCGCCTACGAGGAGGGCGCCGTCGAGCTCGACGAGCCCGCGGGCCCCGAGGGCTCCACGGTGCGGCACCTGCTCGCGCACACCTCGGGCCTCGCCTTCGACGAGCAGCGGATCATGGCGGAGCCCGGCAACCGGCGGCTCTACTCCAACACCGGTTTCGAGGCCCTCGGCGACCACATCGCCAAGGCCACGGACATCCCCTTCGCCGAGTACCTGCGCCAGGCGGTGCTGGTGCCGCTGGGCATGACCGCCACCGACCTGCCGGGCTCCCCCGCCAAGGACGGCGTGTCGACCGTCTCCGACCTGGTCCGGTTCGCGGCGGAGCTCCAGGCGCCGCAGCTGCTGGACCCGCGGACCGTCGCCGAGGCGACCGCGGTGGTCCACCCCGGCCTGGCGGGCGTGCTGCCCGGCTACGGGCACCAGCGGCCGAACGACTGGGGGCTCGGGTTCGAGATCCGTGCGGCCAAGTCGCCGCACTGGACGGGCTCGGCCTCCTCGCCCCGGACCTTCGGCCACTTCGGCCAGTCCGGGACGTTCCTCTGGGTCGACCCCGACGCGCGGCTGGCCTGCGTGGCGCTCACCGACCGCGCCTTCGGTCCCTGGGCCGTCGAGGCCTGGCCGGCGTTCACCGACGCGGTGCTGGCCGAGGCGTCCGGCCGCTGAGCCACGGTGCCGGGTGTCGGGTGTCGGGTGCCGGGTGTCGTTGTTGGGTGCGGGTGTGTGGTGGGTTTCGGGGGTGGGGGGGGCGGGGGGGGGGGGGGGGGGGGGGGTTTTTTTGGGGGGGGGGGGGGGGCCCAGAAACCGCGGGGTGGGGGGGGGGGCCGCCCCCGGCGGGCCCC
>NZ_JBIASV010000001.1:322913-621930 GCF_042891165.1 Streptomyces sp. NPDC001922
CGGGGGGGGGGGTTCCGGAACGTATATTTACGGGCCCTGGGGGCCCACAAATACACGGAAGCTTCCGGAACCCCCCACCCCTGCGCCCCCACCCCCTTGCGTCCACCCAGCCGCCCTGCGGCCCCGCGCCCCCACCCCCTTGCGTCCACCCAGCCGCCCTGCGGCCCCGCGCCCCGCGCCCCGGTCGGCGGCCGGCGGCCGGCGGCACCGCGCTGAGCTGGTCCTCCCGGGAGGAGCAGCCCCGCCGCGCCGACGGGGCCCGGTCGCGCGTCACATCTCCCAGATCAGCAGCTCGGCCGGGGTGGCGGCGGTGAGCTCCGGCGCGTGCTGCCCGGAGATCCGCAGCTCGTCGCCCGGCCCGAGCAGGTGGTCCGGCAGCCGCACCCGGCCGCGCACCACCTGCAGATGCGTCCGGGCTTCCGTCCCGCTGCCGGCGTCGCCCATCGGCAGCGCCGCGCGCTCGCCCTCCGCCAGCCGCACGATGTGCAGCACGGCCCCGGCGTTCGCCAGGGCGTAGGGCGTGCCGGCGGCGATGCCGCGGACGATCTCGTAGGACGGTTCGCCGCCCGGCCGCGCGGGCTCCAGCCACATCTGGACGAAGCGGAGCGGCTCCTCCCCCTCGTTGCGCTCGGTGTGCCGCACCCCGCTGCCCGCGCTCAGCCGCTGGACGTCGCCGGGGCGCACGACCGAGGCGTGCCCGGCCGAGTCCCGGTGGGTGAGCTCCCCCTCCACGACCCAGGTGACGATCTCCACGTCGCGGTGCGGATGCTCCTCGAAGCCCGCCCCGGGCTCCAGCCGCTCCTCGTTGCAGGCGATCAGCGGGCCGAACCGCAGGTTGTCCGGGTCGTAGTGCGGGCCGAACGAGAACGCGTGCCGGGTCTCGATCCCCGCCTGTGGATCGCCGCCCCGGTAGCGCTCCCCGGCCCGCCTCAGCTGCATCATCGGTCCACCGTACCGAGGCGCGAGGGAGGGGGCGGGGCAGGACGGACGCCGCATGAGGCAGTCTTGTCACGTGCCTGAATCCGGATCCGCCGACGCTCACCCACACGCCGCGACCCTGCGACGGCTGGAGAAATCCTCCGGCCACCTCGCCGCGAACGCGATCGCCCGCATGGACGAGACGCTGCCGTGGTACCGCGCCATGCCACCGGAGAACCGCTCCTGGATCGGCCTCGTGGCCCAGGCCGGTATCGCCGCCTTCACCGAGTGGTTCCGGCATCCGGAGACCCCGCAGGCGATCAGCACCGATGTCTTCGGGACCGCGCCCCGCGAGCTGACCCGCGCGATCACGCTGCGGCAGACCGTGGAGATGGTCCGGACGACCATCGAGGTCATGGAGGCCGCCATCGACGAGGTGGCGGCGCCCGGCGACGAGGCGGTGCTGCGCGAGGCGCTGCTGGTCTACGCCCGGGAGATCGCCTTCGCCACCGCCCAGGTGTACGCGCAGGCCGCCGAGGCGCGCGGCGCCTGGGACGCCCGGCTGGAGTCGCTGGTGGTGAACGCCGTGCTCTCCGGCGAGGCCGACGAGGGCGCCCTCTCCCGCGCCGCGGCGCTCGGCTGGAACTCCCCCGAGCACGTGATCGTGGTGCTGGGCACCGCGCCGGACGGGGACAGCGAGCTGACCGTGGAGGCGATCCGGCGCGCGGCCCGGCACGCCAAGCTCCAGGTCCTCACCGGGGTGCTCGGCGACCGGCTGATCGTCGTCGCGGGCGGTAGCAACGATCCGCTGCGCACCGCGAAGGCGCTGATCGGGCCGTTCGCCCCGGGGCCGGTCGTGGCCGGTCCGGTCGTCGGCGACCTGGTGTCCGCCACCCGCTCGGCGCAGGCCGCCAACGCGGGGCTGCGGGCCTGCACCGCCTGGCCGGACGCCCCCCGCCCGGTGCCGGCCGACGACCTGCTGCCGGAGCGCGCGATGGCGGGCGATGTCTCCGCCCGCGAACAGCTGGTGGAGGAGATCTACAGACCGCTGGAGGAGGCGGGCTCGGCCCTGCTGGAAACCCTCAGCGTCTACCTGGAACAGGCGAGCAGCCTCGAAGGGGCCGCCCGGATGCTGTTCGTTCACCCCAACACCGTGCGCTACCGGCTCCGACGTGTGACGGACGTCACCGGATGGTCGCCGTCCGATGTACGATCCGCGTTCACGCTCCGTATCGCACTGATTCTGGGGCGTCTGGCCCAAGGAGATCAGCAACTCTAGAGTTTTGTCGGACACCCACAATTACCCTGACGGTTCTTGGTCCCTGTCCCCACCGGTCTTCCGGACCGGCCGCAAGAGAGAGTGTGAGAGTGCTCGTACTCGTCGCTCCCGGCCAAGGCGCCCAGACGCCCGGCTTCCTGGCTCCCTGGCTCGAACTCCCCGGCGTCACCGAACGTCTCCAGTGGTGGTCCGCCGTCTCCGGTCTGGACCTGATCCACTACGGCACCAAGGCCGACGCGGAGGAGATCCGTGACACCGCGGTGGCGCAGCCGCTGCTGGTGGCCGCCGGTCTGGTCTCGGCGCTGTCGGTGTTCCCCGAGCCCGCCGAGGCCCGGCGGGTCGCGGGTGCGGTCGCCGGTCACAGCGTCGGTGAGCTCACCGCCGCCGCCGGCGCGGGCGTGATCTCGGCCGAGGCGGCGATGGTGCTCGTCCGGCAGCGGGGCCTCGCCATGGCGCAGGCCGCGGCCGTCACCGAGACCGGCATGTCCGCGGTGCTCGGCGGCGACCCCGAGACGGTCGTGGCCCACCTGGAGGGGCTCGGTCTGACCCCGGCGAACATGAACGGCGCGGGCCAGATCGTGGCCGCGGGCACCTCCGAGCAGCTGGCGGCGCTCGCCGCGGACAAGCCGGAGGGCGCGCGGGTCATGCCGCTGAAGGTCGCCGGCGCGTTCCACACCCACCACATGACTCCGGCCGTTTCCGCCCTGGAGACCCTGGTCCCGGGCGTGACGGTGCGGGACCCGCAGGTCCGCTACGTCTCCAACAGCGACGGCACGGTCGTCGGGTCCGGTCAGGAAATCGTGCGGCGGCTGGTCGCCCAGGTGTCCAACCCGGTCCGCTGGGACCTGTGCATGGAGACCTTCAAGGAGCTCGGCGTCACCGCGATGATCGAGGTGTGCCCCGGCGGCACGCTGGCCGGGCTGGCGAAGCGCGCCCTGCCCGGGGTGAAGACCGTCGCCCTGAAGACGCCGGACCAGATCGACGCGGCCCGCGAGCTCATCGCCGAGCACGCCGTTCCCGCCGACCGCCCCGCCGAATAGGAGTCGCGAGAGCATGAGCGCGAAGATCAGGCCCGGTAAGGGCGCACCGTACGCGCGGATCCTCGGCGTGGGTGGCTACCGTCCGACGCGGGTGGTGCCGAACGAGGAGATCCTCAAGCACATCGACTCGTCCGACGAGTGGATCCGCTCCCGTTCCGGTATCGCCACCCGGCACTGGGCCGGCCCGGACGAGACCGTGGCCGAGATGTCGCTGGAGGCGTCGGGCAAGGCGCTCGCCGCCGCGGGCCTCACCGCCGACCGGATCGGCGCCGTGGTCATCTCGACCGTCTCGCACTTCAAGCAGACCCCGTCGGTCGCGACCGAGATCGCGCACCGGCTGGGGACGGGCAAGGCCGCCGCGTTCGACATCTCCGCGGCCTGCGCGGGCTTCGGCTACGGCCTGACGATCGCCAAGGGCCTCATCGTCGAGGGCAGCGCGGAGTACGTGCTGGTCGTCGGCGTCGAGCGGCTGTCGGACCTCACCGATGTGACCGACCGGTCCACCGCCTTCCTGTTCGGCGACGGCGCGGGCGCGGTCGTCGTCGGCCCGTCCGACGAGCCCGCGATGGGCCCCAGCATCTGGGGTTCGGAGGGCGACAAGGCGGACGTCATCACGCAGACCGTCCCGTGGGACGAGTTCCGCGTCGGCGACGTGCGGCAGCTGCCGGTCGGCGAGGACGGCGAACTGAAGTTCCCGGCCATCCGCCAGGAGGGCCAGACGGTCTTCCGCTGGGCGGTGTTCGAGATGGCGAAGGTCGCCCAGCAGGCGCTGGACGCGGCCGGGATCAGCGCGGACGACCTGGACGTCTTCATTCCGCACCAGGCCAACATGCGGATCATCGACTCGATGGTGAAGACCCTCAAACTGCCGGAACACGTCACGGTGGCCCGTGACGTGGAGACGACCGGCAACACCTCGGCCGCCTCGATCCCGCTCGCGATGGAGCGGCTCCTGGCGACGGGGAAGGCGAAGAGCGGCGACACCGCGCTCGTCATCGGCTTCGGGGCGGGTCTCGTCTACGCCGCAACGGTCGTTACCCTCCCATAGGCACGATCCACGCAGTCCGGGCCAACCGGGCAGCCCCGTTCCACCTTGTACGGAAGTACCGAAAACACCGAAGGAGCGCCGCAATGGCCGACCAGAAGGAGATCCTCGAGGGTCTCGCCGAGATCGTCAACGAGATCGCCGGTATCCCCACCGAGGACGTCGAGCTCGACAAGTCCTTCACCGACGACCTGGACGTCGACTCGCTGTCCATGGTCGAGGTCGTCGTCGCCGCCGAGGAGCGCTTCGACGTGAAGATCCCGGACGACGACGTCAAGAACCTCAAGACCGTGGGCGACGCTGTCGACTACATCCTGAAGCACCAGGCCTGATCCAGCCGAGCGTGTGTCGCCACCCCGTGGTGGCGCCGTCGATTCGGACCCCTCGAACGTGGAGAAAGAATTCCTGTGAATGCGACCAACCGCACCGTGGTCGTCACCGGTATCGGCGCAACCACACCGCTGGGTGGCGACACCGTATCGACCTGGGAAGGTCTGATCGCGGGGCGTTCCGGCGTCAGCCCACTCGAGCAGGAGTGGGCCGAGCAGCTCCCGGTACGCATCGCCGCGCAGATCGCGGTCGAGCCGAGCGAGATCATCCCCCGGCCGCAGGCCCGCAAGCTGGACCGCTCGGCGCAGTTCGCGCTGATCGCGGCCCGCGAGGCGTGGGCCGACGCGGGCTTCACCGCGAAGGCCGGTGAGGACGCGGCGGTCGATCCGGACCGGCTGGGCACGGTCATCGCCTCCGGCATCGGCGGCGTGACGACCCTGCTCGACCAGTACGACGTGCTCCGGGAGAAGGGCGTACGCCGCGTCTCCCCGCACACCGTCCCGATGCTGATGCCGAACGGCCCCTCGGCCAACGTGGGCCTGGAGGTGGGCGCCCGCGCGGGTGTGCACACTCCGGTGAGCGCCTGCGCGTCGGGTGCCGAGGCCATCGGCTACGCCGTCGAGATGATCCGTTCCGGCCGCGCCGACGTCGTGGTCGCGGGCGGCACCGAGGCGGCCATCCACCCGCTGCCCATCGCCGCGTTCGGCAACATGATGGCGATGTCCAAGAACAACGACGACCCGCAGGGGGCGTCCCGGCCGTACGACACGGCCCGTGACGGCTTCGTCCTCGGCGAGGGCGCCGGTGTCGTCGTCCTGGAGTCTGCGGAGCACGCCGCCCGGCGCGGCGCCCGCGTCTACGCGGAGGCCCTGGGCCAGGGCATCTCGGCGGACTCGCACCACATCACGCAGCCCGAGCCGTCCGGCAACGGCATCGCGCACGCCCTGCAGAACCTGATGGACGGCACCGACCTGAAGCCGGCCGAGATCGTGCACATCAACGCGCACGCCACCTCGACCCCGCAGGGCGACGTGGCCGAGATCAAGGCGCTGCGCAAGGTCTTCGGCGACGACGTGGACCACATGGCGCTGTCCGCCACGAAGTCCATGACCGGCCACCTCCTCGGTGGCGCGGGCGGCATCGAGACGGTGGCGAGCGTCCTGGCGCTGCACCACCGGGTCGCCCCGCCGACGATCAACATCGAGAACCTGGAGCCGGACGCCGACGCGGACGTCGTGCGCGACACGCCGCGCCCGCTGCCGGAGGGCACCATCGCGGCGCTGAACAACTCGTTCGGCTTCGGCGGGCACAACGTCGTCCTGGCCTTCCGGACGGTCTGACCCGCACCACCTGCCGCCATCCGGCCACCGGCCGCCCCCCCACCACCGGGGCGGCGGGTCGGGTGAGGCGGCGCCCTACGCGGCCGACGGCCGGGCAGTCACCGACTGCCCGGCCGTTGCGTTGTCCGGGAAGAGTCCGGGGAGAGTTGTCCGGGGCAGGTGTCCGGGGCGGGGTGTCCGGGGCGGGGTGTCCGGGGCGGGGTGTCCGGGGCGGGGCGCCTGGGCCCGTCGGCGTTCCCCAGCGGCTCCGCTGTGCCGCGCAGCTCTGCTCTCCGGCCCCCCTCAGCCCTCCCGGATGAAGCCCGCGAAGTAGCTCGCCGCCATGTCCTCGTCGCCGTGGCCCGCCCGTTCGGCCCGGTGCAGCCGCTCGGCTCCGGCCTCCGCCAGGTCCATCCGCACCCCGGCCCGCTTCCCCGCCTCCAGGATCAGCCGGGCGTCCTTCGCGGCCGTGGTCACCGAGAAGTTCGGCGCGTAGTCGTCGTTCATGATGGCGCCCGCTTTGAGGCGGAGATAGCCGCAGTCCAGCAGCCCGCCGGCGACGGCGTCGAGGAACGCCTGCGGTTCGACGCCCAGCCCGTCGGCGAGGGCGAGCGCTTCCCCGACCGCGTTGTTGAGGGCCAGCACCCAGCTGTTGCAGACCATCTTCAGCCGGGACGCCGCTCCGCTCGCGCCGTCCTCGGCGATCCAGACGGTGCGGCTGCCGATCGCGTCGAAGACGGGCGTCAGGGTGGTCCGGGCCTCCGCGGGTCCCGCGGCGAGCACGGTCAGCTTCCCGTCCTCGGCGGGCTGCCGGGTGCCCAGGACGGGCGCGTCGACGAAGAGCAGATCGTGTTCGGCCGCGAACGCGGCCAGCGGTTCGAGGGCGTCGATGCCCGCGGTGGTCGACTGCGACCACACGGTTCCGGGGGCGAAGGAGGCGGCGGCCTCGCGCATGGTGTCCAGCACGGTCCGCCCGTCGTACAGCATCGTCAGGACGACATCGGCGCCCTCGACGGCGGCCGCCGGGTCGTCCGCGATGCGGGCGCCGTCCGCGGCGAGCGGCTCGGCCTTGTCGCGGGTGCGGTTCCAGACCCGGACGTCCAGACCGGCGCCGCACAGGTTGCGGGCCATCGCGGCCCCCATGATGCCGGTGCCCAGCACCGCCACTGAAGTGTTGTCAGCCATGACGGCACGCTACGGCGTGGGTCCGCCCGGGGCGGCGAACCGGGCGGCGGCGCTCAGGGGTCCTTGCACGATGCCCGCCCGGGTCGGGCGCTCATCGCGCAAGGACCCCTCAGACCACCTGGTGCAGCCAGCGGACGGGCGCGCCCTCGCCGGCGTACCGGAACGGCTCCAGCTCGTCGTCCCAGGGCTTGCCGAGGAGCTTGGCGATCTCGGCTTCGAGGTCGGTCTCCCCCTGGCCGGCCCGGGTCATCGCGGCGCGCAGCCGGTCCTCGGGGATCAGGATGTCCCCGTGCATGCCGGTGACCGCGTGGAAGATGCCCAGTTCGGGGGTGGCGCTGTAGCGCTCGCCCTCGGCGGTGGGGCAGGGCTCGGCCGTCACCTCGAAGCGGAGCAGGTGCCAGCCGCGGAGTGCGGACGCGAGCTTGGACGCGGTGCCCGGCTCACCCTGCCAGGAGAACTCGGCCCGCCACGTCCCGGGCGAGGCCGGCTGTCTGATCCAGTCGAGGTTGACACGCACGCCGAGCACGCCCGCGACAGCCCATTCGACGTGCGGGCACAGCGCGCGCGGTGCGGAGTGCACGTACAGAACTCCACGTGTCGTCACCGGGACCTCCAGTGTGGGACGAGGTTCGCCTTCCCCAGCGGCCTCGCGCTCCGTACCGGTCGCGTCCTGGACAGCACCTGACATTCTGCCCGAAAAGTCACTTCCGTACCAACTCCCGAGGTTACGTGCAGTAAACACCATGGGGAGCAAAAGTCCGTAAAAGGGGCAGTATGTGACGTGATGTAAGTCAACGATTTCCGGGGTGCACGCGCGCCACAGCTGAGGCGACCGGCCGTCAGGTCACTGCGCACGACGCGCAGCAGACCGACTGCCACGGGGAAAAGCTACCGTGCACCACCGGCCCGGGGGTGACGTACCGTCGGTCCCGGACGGATATCGGCAAAGCTTTCACTCGCGGGGACGGCGGGAAACCTCCGATCGGGGAACGCCCGAGCGGCCCAATCCGTCATCCGTGGAGGAAAGCGGGAGGAATGCCACCGACCGCGCGAGGGGAGCCGGCAATGCGGGACACATTCGGGCGCGGGCGCCGTGCGAGCCGGGGCCTGCGGGCGTGGGTCCTGCGGGCGTGGGTCCTGCGGGCGGGGGGCCGGGCGTGGAGGCAGCGGGACGCGGCCCGGCCGGGCGGCGGGGCGGAATCCCGGGCGAGCGCAGAGGTGGTCCGGACGAGCGCAGGAGCGGTCCGGCCGGGCGGCGGGGCGGCCCGGGTCGCGCTGGCCGCGGTCGTCACGGCCGCGCTGCTCGGTGGCGTCACCGGCTGCGGTATCGGCGACGAACCATCCGAACGGGCCTCCCACGGCCCGCGCCCCCGGCCCACCCCGGTGTGGGACACCAGCCCGGAGTCGATCGCCGCGCTCGGCGACTCGGTCACCCGGGGCTTCGACGCCTGTCTCGTCCTCTCCGACTGCCCCGAGGTGTCGTGGTCGACGGGGACGGACCCGAAGGTGGGCAGCCTGGCCGGCCGGCTGCTGAAGGACCCGGCCGGTGACAGCTGGAACTACGCGCGGACCGGAGCGCGGATGGCGGATCTGCCCGGACAGGTCCGCCGGGCCGTGGGCCACCGGCCGGAGCTGGTGACCGTCATGCTGGGCTCGAACGACGCCTGCCGGGACAGCACCGATCTGATGACCCCGGTGCCGGCCTTCCGCTCCGACTTCAAGCGGTCGTTGCGGGCGCTGCGGCGCGCCCTGCCGAAGACCCAGGTGTTCGTGACCAGCGTCCCGGACCTCAAGCGCGTGTGGGCCGAGGGGCGCCGGAACCCGTTCGGCAAGCAGGTCTGGCAGCTGGGCATCTGCGCGTCGATGCTCGGTCAGCCGGACGCGATGGACCGGGCGGCGACCCAGCGGCGGAGCTACGTCCAGCAGCGGGTGCTGGCGTACAACGCGGTGCTGAAGGAGGAGTGCGGCAAGGACCCGCTGTGCCGGTACGACGGCGGGGCGGTCTTCGACTACCTCTTCAGCGGGCGGCAGCTGAGCAAATGGGACTGGTTCCACCCGAGCAGAAACGGCCAGCGGGTGCTGGCGGAGATGGCGTACCGGGCGGTCACCGCGAAGAAGCCGGTGGGGTGAGCGGCCCGCACGGGGCGGTGGACCGCGGGAGCGCTCCACCGCCCCGGGCTCCGGCCTGGGGTGAGTCCGGGGGCCTGGGGTGAGTCCGGGGGCCTGGGGTGAGTCCGGGAGCGTGGGGTGGTCCAGAGCCGCGGCGGGCCCGGGAGTGCGTTCCCGGGCCCGGTGACAGGGGGCTCCGGGCCTGTACGGCCGGGGTCAGTCCGTGGCGTCCAGTGTGCCGGTGAGCCGGGGGTCGGTGGCGGACCTGCCTGCCTCGATCCGGTACCGGCCGGGCACGAACCGCCAGCGGTCCGTCGCCTCGTCCCAGGTCTCGAAGGCGCGGCGCGGGAGGACGACCTCCACGGCGACGCTCTCGCCCGGGGCCGCCGGGGCGGTGGCGAATCCCGCCAGCCGACGGGGCTCCCGGGGGCGGGTTTCCGAGGCGCCGGTGTCCTGGGGGTCCGAGGCGGGCGGGGTGAGGTAGATCTGGACGACCTCGCGGCCCGGGCGGGTGCCGGTGTTGCGGAGCCGGACCGTCACGGTGGTCCCGGCCGTCTCGACCGTCTCGTACTCCCAGGTGGTGTACCCGAGGCCGTGGCCGAAGGGGTACGCGGGCGTGGCGCCGGCCTTCTCCCAGGCCCGGTAGCCGATGAACACGCCCTCCTCGTAGACGAGTTCGCCGTCGGCGGGGACGACCCGGGACACCGGGGCGTCCTCCAGCCGGGCGGGCCAGGTGGTGGGGAGCCGGCCGCCGGGCTCCTCGCGGCCGAGCAGGACGTCCGCGAGGGCGGCGCCGGCCTCCTGGCCGGGGAACCAGCCGAGCAGTACGGCCGCCACGTCATCGCGCCAGGGAAGTTCCACCGGGGAGCCGGAGTTGACGACGACCACGGTGCGCGGGTTGACGGCCGCCACGCGGCGGACGAGCTCGTCCTGCCGGCCGGGCAGCCGCAGATGGGTGCGGTCGAAGCCCTCGCTCTCCACCCGTTCGGTGGTGGCGACGACGACGATCGCGGTGTCGGCGTCCGCCGCCGCGGTGGCCGCTTCGTCCAGCATCTCGTCGGGGTCGCGCACCGGCTCGCCGTGCAGCAGGGCACAGCTGACCGCGGCGACCGGGGCGTCCGTGGGCTTCACCACCGTGCAGACCAGGGCGACCTCGACCGGCTGTCCGGCCATCAGATGGAGCTCGCCGCGCGGCACCGGGGAGCCGAAGAAGGCTTCGAAGGGGTCGTCGTGGTCGGGGGCCTGCGCACCGTCGAAGAGGACCTGTCCGTTGACGGTGAGCCGGAAGCCGCCGATCCCCTGGGTGCCGAAGAGGTGCTCGCCGTTGACCCGCGGGGTGAAGGTCCCGGTCAGCTCGACGGTGTGCAGGGCCTGGTAGTCGACGCCTTCCGGGAAGTCGCCCATCCAGCTGACCTGGCCGCTCGGCAGGGGCTCGCCGCCGAGCTCGCGGCCCTGGCCGTCCCGGCACACGGCGTGCAGCCGGAATCCCTTTTCGGCGACGGCGAGTTCGTCGCTCGGGTCCGCGCCGACGGCGTGGACGACGTCCACCTCCCGGGGGAGCGCGTCCCGCAGGCCGTCGAGCGGGGAGACGACATGGGCGGGGAAGACCTGGGCCGAGCCGCCGCCGAGAATGCGGGCGTCGCGGGCGGCGGCGCCGATCACGGCGACGCTGCGGAGCCGGGACAGGTCGAGCGGGAGGACGGGCTCGGCCGGCCGCTCCCCCGGGGGCTCGGCCGGGACGGCCGCAGCGCCGTGCCCCGGGGCGTCGGAGCCGGTGCTTCCGGGGCCCGGGCTGCCGGAAGCCGTGGGGCCGGAAGCCGTGGGGTCGGAGGCCGTGGGGTCGGAGGCCGTGCTGTCGGCCGGGCCGTCGCCTGTGCCGTCCCCTGGGATCCCGGACTCGCCGTCGGCGTCCGCGGGCCGTCCCCCGGTGGCGTCGACCGGCTCCTGGCCGGGCACCTCCAGGGGGTGGGGGCCGGAGCGGGCCTCCTCGGCGAGTCCGGCCGGTACCCGGACGGGCGCCGGCTCGTTGCGGAGCAGGACGAAGGAGCGGCGGGCGATCTCCCGGGCGACGTCCTCACCGGAGAGCCGCTCCGGGAGGTCCTGGGGAGCGACGGCGGCGGGTACGCCGTCGAGGACGCCGACGCGGGCGGCCAGCCGCAGCACGTGCCGCACGGCCCGGTCGACCTCGGCCTCCTCCACCTCGCCCGCCCGGACGGCGTCGGCCAGTGCCGCGCCGTAGACGGTCGTCGGTCCGGGCATGGCGATGTCCAGGCCGCCGCGGATGTTGTCCGCGGTGGACCGGGCGGCCAGCCAGTCCGAGACGACCGCGCCGTCGAAGCCCCACTCCTCCCGCAGCACCTCGCGGAGGAGGGTGCGGTGGGAGGTCATGGCGGTGCCGTTGACCGCGTTGTAGGCGGCCATGACGCCCCACGGGCGGGCGTTTCTGACGATGGCCTCGAAGGGGGCGAGGTAGAGCTCGCGCAGCGGGCGCGGGGCCACCGTGTTCGTCACGGTGAAGCGTTCGGTCTCGGCGTCGTTGGCGACGAAGTGCTTGACGGTGGTGCCGACTCCGCCCTCCTGGACACCGCGGACGTACCCGGTGCCGATCTCTCCGGTGAGGTACGGGTCCTCCGCGTAGCACTCGAAGTGGCGTCCGCCGAGCGGTGAGCGGTGGAGGTTGACGGTCGGGGCGAGCAGGACGTGGACGCCCTTGCGGCGGGCCTCCTGGGCGAGGAGGTGCCCGGCCCGGCGGGCGAGTTCGGGGTCCCAGGTGGCGGCGAGGGCGGTGGGGCTGGGGAGGGCGACCGAGGGGTCGGCGGCGGTCCAGCGGACGCCGCGCACCCCGACCGGTCCGTCGGACATGACCAGGGACCGCAGGCCGATCGCGGGGAGCGCCGGCAGGGACCAGGTGTCCTGACCGGCCAGCAGCCGGGTCCTGTCGTCCAGGTCGAGCTTGCCGAGCGCGTCCTCCACCGCTGCTTCGCGTGCCGCGTCCTGCGGAGTCATACGGGCCTCCCCTTGTCCGGCGTGCGGCTCATCCTGCCCCGGAGCCGGGGCGGCGGGAAGGGAGCACGGGGCGCGGGACGGCCCGGCCCGCGCGTTCGGGGTGGTGGGGGTGCGTGCGGTTGGGGTGGTGGGGTGCGCGCGTTCGGGGTGGTGGGGGTGCGTGCGTTCGGGGGGTTCCGGCGGACCGGCGGGGAGTTCCGGCGACGGGCTCTGGTCACGGCGGCGATCCTCTGCTGGGATCACTCCCGACTCGACGAAGGGATTTCCATGCGACGCATGCGCATCCGACTGGGCCTGCTCGGTGCCGTTCTGGCGGTCTGCGCTCCGCCGGCCCTCGCCGCGGCGCCGGCCGGTGCCGCGGTCCGTTCCGCCGGCGCCGCGCCCACCGTCGCCGCGCCCACCGTCGAGGAGCAGCGGCTGGACGGCGCCGTGCCGCGGGAGATCCTCCGGAGGAGCGGATTCGACGCGGTGGCACCGGAGTTCACTCGGGAGCTGGCGGCCGTGGGGTCCGTGGACGGGGCCGAGCGGCTGGTGACGCGTGCCGGGCAGCGGCTGTGGCAGCGGGCCGTCGACCGTGTGCAGGGGCGGGGACCGGCGGGCGGCGACCTGAGCCGGGACGACGACCGGCCGCTGTACTGGGCCCGGCTCGGCATGACGAAGGCGCTTCGGGCGTGGCAGCCGCCGTTCGCGCTGCCGGAGTCCCGGAGGCAGGAGCTGATCACCCGTCTGGAGCGCGGGTCCCGGGGCCAGGACACGGTCGAGCTGCCCGCGGGCCGGGCGGTGAAGCGGGTGCTGGTGACCGGCTTCGACCCGTTCCAGCTGGACGCGGACGCGCGCCGCAGCAATCCGTCGGGCGCGGCGGCGCTGGCGCTGGACGGAACCACGATCCGCACGCCGTCCGGCCCGGCCCGGGTGGAGACCGCGGTCTTCCCGGTGCGCTGGACGGACTTCGCCGAGGGGACGGTGGAGCGGACCCTGGCCCCGTACTTCCGGAGCGGTCCGCACCGGGTCGACATGTTCACCACGATCAGCCAGGGCCGGCCGGGCCGGTTCGACGTCGAGCGCACCAACGGCGCCTGGCGCGGCGGCTACCCGGACAACGACCGGATCTCGCGCACCGGTACCGTCCCGATCCCGTCCGGGGTGCCGACCGTCCATCCGCAGCCGCAGTGGACGGTGACCACGCTGCCGTACGAGCGGATCGTGGCGGCCGGGACCGGTGGCTTCCCGGTGCACGACAACACGGCCGTGACCGAGATCCCGGCGGGCGGGACCCAGCCGGTGGACCGGCCCGACGGCCCGACCCCCGGTTCGACGGCCCGCGCGGGCGGCGGGGGCGACTACCTGTCGAACGAGATCGCCTACCGGGCGACGCTGCTGCGGGACGCGCTGCGCCTCCGGGTGCCGGGCGGCCATCTGCACACCCCGGTGCTGCAGTTCGGCGCGGGAAACTCCGACCCGTCCACGGGCACGGTCACGGACCCGGACTTCGTGCGCAACCGGCAGGCGATCACCGGTCAGATCCGCGCGATCCTGACGGTGACGGCGGGCACGCTGCCGCGCTGAGGTCCGCTGCCGGGGCCGGGCGGATGAGGGGAGGCCGCGCCAACGGGCCGGAGAGGAACGGCGGACGGCCCGGAAGCCGTGTGATGGCCGACGGACCTGGGCGGATGCCCGGGGGAACCGGGCGGAAGAATGCGTCCTGTTGTTCAACAGCACGCAACGGAGGACCTCGCCGTGACCCTGGACATCAGCGCCTTCACCGACCCGGACCCCGAGCGTCCGCCCGCCCCCGTCGCGGTCGACTGGGCGGCGGTGGAACAGTGGCTGGGGCTGCGGCTGCCGGACGACTACAAGCACCTGGCCGACGTCCACGGCCCCCTGGACTTCGGGGAGTTCCTCTGGATCCACGTCCCGTGCGTCGAGGAGGGCCGGTTCACGTACGGGGAGTGGCTCCGGGACACCCACCGCGAGGCCCGGATCGACGCCCGCGACCTGCCGGAGGACGGGCGGCCGGTGCTGCACCCGGCACCGGGCGGGCTGCTGGCCTGGGGGTGCACCCGGGACAGCGACGTGCTGTTCTGGGACACCTCGGTCTCCGAGGACCCGAACCGGTGGACCGTGGTCGTCAGTCACTGCGGCACCGTCCCGGGCAGTGGCCTGCAGCCGTGGCACCGGTACGACCTCACCCTCACCGAGTATCTGCGGCACACCGTCCGCGAGGGCTGGGAGCTGCCGTCGCCGCCCGGGCCGCTGATCGGCCCGCTGCCGGGCACCGTCGCGCGCACCGCGTTCCTGCCGGACGCCGGGCCCTGGACACCGCCCGAGCCCGTGCCGCCCCGGCTCTCCGCGGCGGAGCGGCGCGTCGCGCTGGAGACCGGTACGGGGCCGGACGCGCTGCGGCTGCTGTGCCCGCCGCCGGACCACCCCTACCTCGGCGACGGCACCTGGGACGGGCTCTTCGCGGAGCTGGGCACCCGACTGCCGCGGGAGTACGTGACGCTCATGGAGCGGTACGGCGCGGGCTGCTGGACCGAGTGGCTGCGCTTCTTCACCCCGCTGCGGACCGGCGAACGGCGGTTCGTCCACCACGTCGAGGAGACCACGGACGCCTACCGGCAGCTCAAGGACGGATCCGAGGACTGGTACCCGCTGACGGTGTGGCCCGCCGCCGGGGGCTTTCTGCCGTTCGCCGTCTCCATCGACGGTGACTACCTCGGCTGGCTGACCGAGGGGGACGACCCCGACGCCTGGCCGCTGATCGTCTGGCCCCGCCACGCCCGGCAGGGCCCGCCCCTCGACGGCGGGCTGGTCGACACACTGCTGGCCTGGCAGCGCGGCACGTTCTCCACGGAGGGGCTGGCCGGGCTGGACGAGGAGGACGACCCGGTCGAGTTCGCCGTCTTCCGGGCCTGGGACGACCGCGCGTACTGGTGACGACCGCACGTACTGGTGAGGGGCGCGCGTACTGGTGAGGAGCGACGCAAGAACCCCCGTCCGGGCGGGGCCCGGGCGGGGGTTCTGCGGCTGCGTTGCAGGTCAGTATGTTCAGGTGCAGGCGTCTAGGGGCGTGTTTCGAAAGTAGCGTCGTCCGCCCGATACCGGCCAAGCGGGACTTTCGAAACACGCCCTTAGGTGTACTGCCCCGGAGTCAGGGTCTTCTGCCCGGCGGGGCCGGTGGTGGGGTTTCCGTGTGCGGCGGCCCCGGCGGTGCCGGCCCCGGTGGTGGCGTCCGGCTCCTCCGGGCCGACGAGGTCCCGGGTCAGCAGCGTCGCCCCGGCCACCGCGCCCGGCATCAGGAAGACCGCCACGAGCGGGATCAGGAAGAGCAGCGCGAGCGGCACCCCGAAGCCGAGGCTCAGCATGCGCCGGCCGCGGAGCAGCGCGAGGCGCTGCGGCAGCCGCACGCCGCGGCGCTGGAGGGCGACGGCGGTGAGTTCCTCGGTGAGGAAGAAGCCGGTGACGCAGAAGCCGAGGGCGGGCACCACTGTCTGGCCGATGAGCGGGACGAAGCCGAGCGCGAAGAACAGCAGCGAGTACAGGCCCACCCGCAGGAGGATCGCCAGGCTCTCCCGTGCGGAGATGAGCAGTTCACGCCAGAACGGGAGTCCGGACTCGGGCGCGGTGCCGTCCTCCGAGAGGTCGACCTGCTCGGAGAGCGACTCGTAGAAGGGCTGCCCGATGAGCAGGGTGACGGCGGTGAAGGACACCACGGCGAACAGCAGGACGACCGCGAACAGCAGCGCGACGAGGAAGCCGCGGAAGAGGTCCTGCCAGGGCGAGCCCCAGTCGTCGGCGAAGGGCGTGGCCCAGGCCGTCAGGTCGGTGCCCCAGAAGCCGAGGCCGGCCAGCGCGGCGCCGTACAGCACCACGGTGGCGAGCGCGGGCAGCAGGCCGAAGCCCCACCACCGGCCGTGTGCGGCCACCCAACGCTGGCCCTTCCAGAAATAGCCGAAACCCGCCCCGAGATCATGCATGGGGAGAGCATAGTGCGGCGTCGTCCGGGGTCTGCCGGGACCTGCCCCCGGGGGACGCGGCGGTTCCGGAAGGGGGCCGGAAGGGGGCCGGAACGGGGCGTCCTGGGCGGGCGGCGCGCGGCGGTGGGCCGGGCACGGCGGGCTGGGCACGGCAGGCTGAACGCGGTGGGCCGTGCGCGGTCAGTGGCCGGGGGCGTCGAAGTCGGCGGTGGCGATAACCATGCCGTCGGCGCCGACCAGGCGGGCCCCGGAGAGGGTGTCCCGGTCCACCGGAGCCGGAGCGGCCCAGTGGCCGTAGTCGCCCTTGAGCGTGAACGACCCGATGGTGACGGTGCTGCCGTCGTCCCGCACGAACTGGCAGGAGACCTTGCCGTACGCGTGCGGGAAGTCGAGGTCGTCGATCGACATGTACACCCAGCTCTCCGGGCCGGGGTGGGCGAAGACCTTCCCGACGTGCCGGTTCCCGGCGGTGAAGTCGGCCGTGAGCAGCTGTCCGGTGGCACCGGCCGTCGTGGCGGCGGGAGTCCCCCCGAGGGCCTGGCCCACCGCCCAGCCGCCGAATCCGAAGCTGATCGCGAGGATGGCGGCGACGACGGTGGCCCGCAGCTTGCGCCGGGGCCGGCGATGCCGGTGGCCGGACGCCGGCCCGCGCCGTGCGTGCTCCCGGCTGCCGGCGGGCCCCGGGCGGGCGTGACCCGGGCGGGCGTGCTCCGGGCCGGTCCCCCGGCCGCCACTCCCCCGGCCGCCGGGCTCGGAGCTGCCGGACGCAGGTTCGGCGGAATCGAGGCCGTCAGGATCGGGGGCTCCCGGCTCCTGGCTGCCGGAGCCCTGGTCCGCGGGGCGGCGTCCGGCCGGGCGCACGTAGGAGAAGCGCCGCCCGGCGGGCTCCGTGCGGGAGGTCCGCCGTCCGGCGGGGCGGGCTCCCGACATGCCCAGGCGACGGAGGACGCGCTTCTCGAAGCCGACCGGCGGTTCGCTGCCGGGCAGCAGGCCGAGCAGCCCGTCCTCGGCGAGGGTCAGATGCTCGATGTACTCCCGGCAGCTCGGGCAGCGGTCCAGGTGGGCGATGGCCACGGCACGCTCCCGACCCGGGAGGATCCCCAGTGCCAGCTCGGCACCGAGCTCCCTCAGCTCTGCGCAGGTCAGGTCAGTCATGGCCGTCTCGCTCGGCTCGTCCCGGGGCTCGCTCGGCTCGTCCCGGGGTGCTCCGTGAGTCGTTACGGTGTGCCGCCGGGTCGTCCGTCCCCGCCGCGTCCGCCCCGGCTGCCTCCGTCCCCGCCGCGTCCGGCTCCGCGCCTGCCGACGCCGTTCCGGCCGCCCGCGTTCCGGCCTCCCGCCTGCCTGCCGTCCCCGGATCGTCCCGCCGCGCGCCGCTCGGTTCGGTGCCGGAGAGCTCCGCGCTCTCCCGCTCGGCGCCGGGCCACGGCGGGCCCAGGGCCAGGCGCAGCTTTCCCATCGCCGCCCTGATGCGGGTCTTGGCGGTGCCGACGGGGATGTCCTCGAACTCCGCGACCTGCCGGGCGGTCATGCCGTAGATCCCGGCCATCACCAGGGCCCGCCCCTGCGCCCCGGGCAGTGCGGCGACCGCCGCCCGGATCCGGGCCGCCGTGTCGTCGGCGACCGCCCGCTGCTCGGGGGTCTCGGTGACGAGTTCGAGCATTGAGTCCAGGTCCTCGGGGGCCACGGGGGTGGGCCTGCGGGCCCGTACCGCGTCGATCGCCAGGTTGTGGGCGATCGCCGTGAGCCAGGTCTTGACCGAGCCGCGCCGGGAGTCGTACATCTGCGCGTGCCGCCAGGCGCGTTCGAAGGTCTGCTGGGCGATGTCCTCGGCCAGCTGGGAGTCGCTGACGACCGCGATCGCGACGCCGTAGACCGTGCGCTGGAAGCGGCGGACGAAGGCGACGGCGATCTCGGGATCGCCGGTGCTGAGCCCCGCCAGAAGCGTCTCGTCCGCGGCGCGCCCGAGGGGAAGGCCCGTCCTCATACCTCTGGATACGGCCCTGCCACCCCGGGGGATTGCCGGGCGGCCGTGGCGAGGGACGCGGGCGGACATGAAGGGCACCTCACCGCCATTCTCCGCCCGCGCGGCAATCCCGTCACGCGACTGCCGCCGTATTCAGAGCAGGACCGGGTTCGGAGCAGGACCGGGAAATGACGCCGAAGGGCCGGAGGGCCGAGCCATGACACGCATCGTGACCGTGCGCAGGAGCATTGGAGTGGGGATCGGCGCCGGAGTCCTGGCCGGGGTGCTCGCGGCCTGCGGCGGCGGCGGATACGGGGGCGGGTCGGGCGGTGACGGGAACGGTTCGATGTCCCCGCCGCCCAAGAACAGCGGGACGACCAGGGTCGCGGTGACGATGACGGACTACCACTTCCGTCTGAACCCCGACACCTTCCACGCCGGCGCCTACACCTTCGTCGCCACCAACGACGGCCACCACCCGCACGCCATGGAGATCACCGGGGCGGGCGGGGAGCAGCGCAGCGCCACGGTCGGGCCGGGTCAGTCCACCACGCTCAAGGTGACGCTGAAGAACGGTACGTACCAGGTCTTCTGCCCCGTCGACAGCCACGCGGACCTGGGCATGAAGACCACGATCACGGTGAGCGGGACCGGCGGCTCGAACGGGAACAGCACGGGCGGCAACAACGGCTACTGACGCCGTGGGGCACACGGGAGCACTGTGGCAGCGGTGGCACGGGGGCTCTGTGGCACGGGCTGTGGCACGGGCGCTGTGACACAGGTTCTGTGGCACCGGCGGCTCGGGTCGCTGTGACACCGTGCCGCGGTGAGCACCGGTGAGCACCGCGGCACGGACGCGGTGGGCCTGCGCAGCGAGTACCGCGGTCGGCCGCCATGCGCGGAGGGCCGCGCCCCGCTGCTGCGGGTGCGGCCCTCCGGACGCCTCAGCGACTCAACGCCTCAGACGACGCTGAGCTCCACGGCGATGTTGCCGCGCGTGGCGTTGGAGTACGGGCACACCTGGTGGGCGGCCTCGACGAGCTGCTCGGCCGTGGCCCGGTCCACGTTCGGGATGGAGACCTCGAGGGCGACCTCGATGCCGAAGCCCCCGTTGCCGTTCTTGCCGAGGCCGACCCGGGCGGTCACGCGCGACCCGGAGATGTCGGCCTTCTGCTGACGCGCCACGACGCCGAGCGCACCCTGGAAGCAGGCGCCGTAGCCGGCGGCGAACAGCTGCTCCGGGTTGGTGCCCGCACCGCTTCCGCCCAGCTCCTTGGGCGGGTTGACGACCACGTCGAGCTTGCCGTCGTCCGAGGCGACCCGGCCGTCGCGGCCGTTCTCGGCGGTGGCGACCGCGGTGTACAGGACGTCTATGGACTCGATGGACATACGGAATTCCTCCTGTTGTCGCGCACGGGTGTGCGCGTCCCGACTCGGGTACGCGTCCGGCTCACCCTCACATGACCGGAACGGTCCGGACCAGATGTCCGGAACGGCGGGAGTGAGCCCGGCGGTTGAGCTGTGCGAGGTCAGTCGCCGAGGGCGACGATCATCTTCCCGGTGTTGTCGCCGCGGAGCATGCCGAGGAACGCGTCGAAGGCGTTGTCGATGCCCTCGACGACGGTCTCGCGGTACTTGAGCTCACCGGAGCGGATCCAGGCGGACACCTCCTGGACGAACTGCGGCTGGAGCGCCTGGTGGTCGCTCACGAGCATGCCCTGCAGCCGCAGCCGCTTGCCGATGACCATGGCGAGGTTGCGCGGCGCGGGGGTCGGCTCGGTCGCGTTGTACTGCGCGATCATGCCGCAGATGGTGGCGCGGCCGTGCAGGTTGAGGGAGCCGATCGCCGCTTCCAGGTGCTCGCCGCCGACGTTGTCGAAGTAGACGTCGATGCCGTCGGGGGCGGCCTTCGCCAGCTGCTCGGCGACCGGTCCGTCCTTGTAGTTGAAGGCGGCGTCGAAGCCGTACTCCTCGGTGAGGAGCCGGACCTTCTCGTCCGAGCCCGCGCTGCCGATGACCCGGGAGGCGCCCTTGAGCCGGGCGATCTGCCCGACCTGGCTGCCGACCGCGCCGGCCGCGCCGGAGACGAACACGGTGTCGCCCTCCTGGAAGGAGGCGACCTCCAGCAGCCCGGCGTACGCGGTGAGGCCGGTCATCCCGAGCACCCCCAGGTACGCGCCGAGCGGCGCCAGCTCCGGGTCGACCTTGACCGCGCGCTTGCCGTCGACGACGGCGTACTCGCGCCAGCCGAGGCCGTGCAGGACGTGGTCGCCGGGTGCGAAGCCCTCGGCGTTCGACGCCAGCACCGTGCCGACCGCGCCGCCGTCCATCGGGCCGTCGAGCGGGTAGGGCGGCAGGTACGACTTCACGTCGTTCATCCGTCCGCGCATGTACGGGTCGACGGACAGCAGGGTGTTGCGGACCAGGATCTGTCCGGGGCCGGGCTCGGTGACCGCCGTCTCACGGAGGGCGAAGTCCTCGGGCTTCGGCCAGCCGTGCGGGCGGGCGACCAGGTGCCATTCGCGGCCGGTGCTCGGCAGTGCGGTCATGGTGGGCGCGCCTCCTTCTGCCCCAGCTGTACTGGGCTCCTGCCACAGGTTTACTGGGCAATGTTTCATGTACTGAAACAACCATGCTCCTGGATGTTTCATGTTGTCAAGTAAATGGGTACCCTGGAGACCATGGCCACTCGCACTGATCCCCTGACCTTCGAGGTCGTCGAGCTCATCGGCACCGTCGTGGCCCGCTACTACGACGAGTACGAGGACGCGGCGGCCGAGCACGCCCTCACCGGTGCCCAGGCGCGCGTACTGGGTCTCCTCTCCCACGAGCCGATGCCCATGCGCCGGATCGCCCAGAAGCTCAAGTGCGAGCCGTCGAACGTCACCGGCATCGTCGACCGGCTGGAGAGCCGCGGCCTCGTCGAGCGGCGCCCCGACCCGGCCGACCGCAGGGTGAAGCTGGCCGCCCCGACGGAGGAGGGCCGGGCGACGGCGGCCCGGCTGCGGGACGCGCTGGACTTCGCCCGGGAACCCCTCGCCGGCCTGTCGACCGAGGAGCGCACCACCCTGCGCGACCTGCTGCGGCGGATGCTGGGGGAGGACGGCGCGGGGAGCTGAGCGGGACGGGGAGCCCCGCGCCACGGCCGGCCGCGCGCTACGGCGGACAGGGCGGCGCGTCCGGCAGGGCACCACGGCCGACGGGGCGGCACGCTCGGCGGGGCGGCACGCTCGGCGGGCGCGGGGCTTCGCCTAGCGGCCCACGGGGCCGATTGGCCCACGTTTCCCGCGGTCCAGTGGCCCGGGGCACAGGGCCACTCCCCGGATAGGCTCACCGCTCATGAGCGCTGACCAGACCACCCGGCACACGATCGACTTCTACTTCGACCCCATCTGTCCGTTCGCCTGGATCACCTCCCGGTGGATCCTGGAGGTCGAGCAGCAGCGGGACGTCGACCTGCGGTTCCGGGTGATGAGCCTCTCCGTCCTCAACGAGGGCCGGGAGAACCTGCCCGAGAAGTACCGGGAGCTGCTGGACCGGGGCTGGGGCCCGGTCCGGGTGTGCATCGCCGCCGCGCAGCAGCACGGCGAGGGCGTGCTGCGCGACCTCTACACCGCGCTGGGCACCCGGATCCACAACGAGGACACCGACGACTACACCGCGGCGATCGCGGCGGCGCTGGCCGACGTGGGCCTGCCCGCGGAGCTGGCGGAGGCGGCCGGCCGGACCGAGTACGACGACGCGCTGCGCAAGAGCCACCACGAGGGCATGGACCCGGTCGGCGAGGAGGTCGGCACACCCACCATCCATGTCGACGGCGCCGCCTTCTTCGGACCGGTGCTCAGCTCGATCCCGCGCGGCGAGGCCGCGCTGCGGGTGTTCGACGGCGTGCGACTGCTCGCCGGCCACCCGGACTTCTTCGAACTGAAGCGCACCCGCACCGGGGGACTCGACTTCAGTTAGAGGGCGGCTCCAGGGGCCCGGGCGTGCTGTGCCCCCTCTGGGTCCTCGGGTGTCGACCGGCCTGTGGCCTCTGCCGAGAGGGCCGGGCCGGCAAGGCCGCCGCCCCTCTCAGGTGGCGCACCACCACAGGAAGCGGGCGGTGCAGGTGGGCCGTGGTTCCGGACGGGGATCCGGGCGCTGTGACGAGGAGGGCGCGGGGGCCGGCGCGGCGGTCGTCCGGGGCGGCGGCGGGGGCGCGTCGGGCGCCGTTCCGGATCCGGAGGAACTGCGCGTCGTGGTGGCGGCCCCCGGCTCGTCGGAGGTGCTGCTCCGCCGCTTCCGGGCGGCGTCGTCGGGGTTCCGGTTGTCCTCGCTCCGGTCGCCGTCCCCGGCTCCGTCGCGGGGGCTCCGGGAGGCCGAGGGGCCGCCGCTCGACGCACCGTTGCCGCTCGCGGGGGAAGCGCTGAGCGAGCCCGTGGACGCGCCCGGGTCCCGGTCGGCCGTGGGCCGTTCCGACCGGGCCGCGGCGGATCCGTTCTCCCACGGCACCCGGAAGGCGCCTTCCGTGGCGACCTCCGCCACGGTCAGCGCGCCCAGGACGACCCCGAGCAGCGCCGCGGCAACCACGACCCGGCGCCCCCGGCCACGACGGCCGCGCCGGCCACGGCTCGGGCGGGCGCGCGGGCCGCGGTGGCCGCTCCCGGCCTCGCGTTCCCGGGCGGCGAGCCGTTCCCGGGCGGCGAGCCGTTCGGCGCGGCGCCCGGTGGGGGCCGCGGGGGCACCCCGGCGGGACTGCTCCCCGGACGGGGCGGTCCCGGCCCGCGGCGCGGGGTCCCCGATGGGCGCGCCGCATCCCGGGCAGGACAGGGCGCCGTTGAGGTGCCGGCGGCACGGAGAGCAGTAATCCATGGCGCCCGCAGGCTATGTGCCTCCGGTAACGATTGAAGCGGCCTTCTGTGAGGATTCCGTGTCGACCGGCGTGCCGGGGTGACGCATGCACCGCGGTATGCCGGAAAGGGTCACAGACCCGGACCGATGCACGGAGAACTCCCCGGTTCGGGCGCGGGGAACGGGCGCGCGGAGGCGGACGTCGGGGGACGCAGAGGCGGACGCCGGACCCTTCCCCGGACCCGGGCCCTTCTCCCGGCCCCGGGCCTTTCTCCCGGCCCCCGGCCCCGGACCCGGGCGCCGTTCACCGAGCCGTCCGCCCGGACGCGGTCACGGCCCCGCCAGTTCGCCCCGGAGCCGGCGGGCCCGCAGCACCATCTCCAGTTCGAAGCGGCGGTCCGGGTCGTCCACCTCGTCGCCCCACAGCTCCCTGATCTGCCGCAGCCGGTAGCGGACGGTCTGCGGGTGCACCCCGAGCCGGGCCGCCACCTCCGGCGCGCCGCCGCGGGTCTCCAGCCAGGCCAGCAGGGTCTCCGCCAGGCGCCGGCCGTGCGCCGGGCCACAGGCGGCGAGCGGTGCCAGCCGGCGGCGCGACAGGTCGTCGATCAGCTCCTCGGGCGGCAGCAGCACCAGCGCCTCGGTGTGTTCGGTGCACTGCAGCACCTGCCCGGCGGGCAGCAGGCCGCGCTCCATCAGCCGGACCGCGGTACCGGCCCAGCGCAGCGACTTGGCCGCCTCCACCGGTGGCACCGGGGGGCCGATCGCACCCGACCAGCCCCGCATCGCGCGGCGCAGCAGTTCGCCCCGCCCGGCGACGTCCGGTTCGGGCACGACCATGCGCGGCTGTTCGCTCTCCATGTCCAGCAGGACGTCCTGGCCGACGGCGGGCGCGACCGCGTCCCGGGCCGGGCGCAGCAGGACCGCGACGGCGACCCGGGAGGGCAGCGGCCAGCCGATGCGCGCGGCGCGTTCGGTGAGCGCGTCGGTGGGGTCGGTGCGGTGCTCGGCGAACAGCAGGTCCATCAGGCGGCGCTGGAGCCGCAGCCGCTCCCCCGCCTGCCGGGCGAAGGCCTCGGCGTGGCCGCGTACGGACTGGGCGACGAGGCCGTCGAGGTACTCGAAGCCGGATTCGACGAGTTCGTACATGGCGGGCGGGGGGATCTCGGCCTGCTGCCCGATCTCGGCGAGCCGGCGCCAGGCCAGCCGGACACCGAGGCGGTAGATCGCCTGGAGGGAGTCGAGGCTGCGGCCCTGGAGGAGTTCGCCGCGGCCGAAGGCCTGGAAGACCTCGGGGTGGACGGTCGGCCGGCCGCGCCCGGTGGCGAGGTGTTCGACGAAGTGCTCCAGCGCCCGCCGGATCCCGACCAGGGCCATGGGCTCGCCGGACTCGTCGAGCACCAGCGGGAGCCCCGGGAAGGTGCGGCGTATCTCGTGGAGGATGAACTCGGCCAGCTCGGGGGCCTCCTTCATGACGAGGGAGGCGAACTGCCGGACCCGTAATCGGGGGACGTCCTGCCAGGCCGACCGGGGCACGGATCAGGGCCCCGTGCCCGGGGAGCCCGAGGGTGCGTCCGGGAACGAGACGAGCGGCACATTGGGCTGTTCCGGGGTGGCGTTCAGCGCGGTGACGATGCCGACGGCTGCCCCGACGGCGAGGGCGGCGGCTGTCACGCAGGTCAGAGCCGCGGCGAGCAGTCTGCGCATGGGACGGCGAGCCTCTCTGCTCGGTGAGGAGAACGTCCGGTGCACCGGCCCCGGTCCGGTGCTGGCTCAGTGTGGGAGCAATATTGACACTCCGTCAAGAGTCCCCCTACGGTTCCCGGTTCATAGACCGTCTCCCGGCGCACTCCGGACGAGTCGGCTCATCCCCTCCGGGGCGGGGACATCACGGAACGGCCCGGCTCCCGGCGGCTGAACGCGCACGGTCCCGGACCCACCCCCGCCTTCCAGGAGTTGCCCGTATGCGCCGTTCCTCGTTGCCCGACAACCCCCTCGGGAACCCGCCGGGGAAGCCGCCCGGGGGTCCCGGCGGAGACTCGTCCGCGGACCCTTCCGGGCCGGCCGGACACCCGACCGGCACCCCCTCCGGGAATCCGCCCGGGTCACCCGGAGAGCGGTCCGGGACCCCGTCCGAACCGGGAGGTCCGGGGCGCGGGCGGCCGTGGCCGTCGCTGGTGCTGCTGGGGGCCGGGGTGTTCCTGCTGGTCCTCGCCCCGCTGCTGGCCTGGTACGTGGAGCCGCGCGCGGAGCGGACGCCCGTCGATGTGAACACCACGACGGTCTTCACCGGCCGGGGAAGCTACTTCGACGCCGGATCGCTCGACGAGAAGGACGGCCGGATCACGGTCACCCGGCGGGTGCTGGGCGACGTGGCCGCGAGCGAGCGCAGCGGACGGGCGGTGTGGGACGTGTCGACGGCGATCGACACCCCGGCGACGCTGCCGCTGCGGGACCCGCGGAAGTCGTTGCAGTGGACCACCGAGCGGTGGGTGACCGACCGGCGCACCAATCTGCCGGTGCACTGCTGCGACGAGCGGCCGTCCTTCAGCGGGGAGGCGTACCTCAAGTTCCCCTTCGATCTGCAGAAGCGCGGTTACCGCTGGTGGGACAACACGCTGGGGGCAACGGTTCCGCTCCGGTTCGCGGGCACCGCCACGGTCCAGGGGTACCGGGGCTATCGCTTCACCGGGACCGTGCAGCCGACGCGGACGGGCACCCGGCAGGTGCCCGGCCTGCTGGTGGGGCGGCCGAAGCAGGGTCAGGTGATGGCCGAGGAGTGGTACGCGAACACGGGCATCGAGCTGGTCGCGGACCGGCGCACCGGCCGGATCATCAACGCGAGCATCGCGCCGCGGAAGACGCTGCGGGCCCCGGGCGGCCGGCGGGACGCGGTCACCCTGCTGCGGAGCGACCGGCTGGAGTTCACCGCGGCGACCCAGCGGGAGCAGGTGGATCTGGCGTCGGAGGACAGCGATCGGCTCGAACTCCTGGGCCGGACCGTGCCGTTGGCGGGTGGCGCGGCGGGCGCCGTGCTGGCGCTGACCGGGGGTGTCCTGCTGACCCGGGGACGACCGCGCGGCGCGCGGGGAACGGGCCGGGGCCGGGACTGAGGCCGGTGCGGCCGGCGAACCGGCCCGGGGCGCGCGCCGCTGGAAGCCTGTCCGGCGCGCGCCCCGGGCCCGCCCCCGACGCACAGCCCCCTGCACCCCGAAGCCCTGACGGGAACCGGCCCGGCACACGACCCGCACCCCGTCTCCCCGAGCCCCCGCTCCACGGCGGGGGCTCACGCGTTCCCCGGGGCCGGGTCGCTCCACAGCCGGGTCGCCCCACAGGCCCCGCAGGACACTTGGGCCCCGCCCGGACGCCTACCGCGCCCCGCGACATCGCACAATGCTGCGTGATGTGATGAGTCGTCAGGTCGATACGGGGCGGAACTTGTCATCCCGGTGAGTAGCCGCACCGAACAGAGGGGCGAAAACTGACCACCCCGCGCCATCCGCCGTCCGTGGTCCCCCGGAACGTCACCCCGCACGGGCGGTGGCAGCACACCCCGCCCCCATAGGTTCCGCACCCTGAGACGAGTTGGAGCCCGGATGCCCCAGCACGTACCTCCGCAGGCCGCCGCTGCCCCCTCCCCCGCGCCGTCCCCCTCCCCCGTACCCGAGCCGGCGACCCCGTCCGGGCCGGCGCCCGCGCTCGCCCCGGTGCCGCTCCCCGGACCGGCCTCCTCCGCGCCGGTGCCGCGGCGGATCGTCTTTCTCGCCCGGCGCGACCTCGGCAACCCGGCGGCGGGCGGCTCCGAGCTGCTCGTGGACCGGCTCGCCGACGGTCTCACCGCCCTGGGCCACCAGGTGACGCTGCTCTGCGGCGGGCCCGCCGCGTACCGGGACTACCGGGTCGTCTCCGCGGGCGGCGACGCGGGCCACTATCTGCGGGCCAAGCGGGCGTTCGCCCGGCAGGTCGGCGACTGCGACCTGCTGGTGGAGGTCTGCAACGGCATGCCGTACCTGGCCCCGCTCTGGCACCGCGGGCCGACGCTGTGCCTGGTCAACCATGTCCACACCGATCTGTGGGGCATGCGGTTCCCCGGTCCCGCGGCGCGGCTCGGCCGCAGGCTGGAGCACTGGGCGCTGGCCGGGAGCCACCGCGGGAATCTGCTGGTCGCGGTCTCCGGGTCGACCGCTGCCGCGCTGCGCGCCATCGGGGTGCCCCGGGACCGGATCCGGGTCGTCCACAACGGTGTCGAGGAGCCGGGACCGCTGCTGCCGAAGGCGCCGGAGCCGGTGTTCCTCGCCATGGGGCGGCTCGTCGAGTACAAGCGGATCGACCTGCTGCTGCGGCTGTGGGAGCGGGTCCGCCCGGTCACCGGCGGGCGGCTCGTCATCGTCGGCGACGGGCCCGAACGGCAGCGGCTCGCGGCGATGGCCGGGCCGGACGTGGTGTTCACCGGACGGGTCTCCGAGGCCGAGAAGCACCGGCTGCTGTGCGAGGCGTGGCTGCTGCTGCACCCGTCGCTGGTCGAGGGCTGGGGGCTGGTCGTCACCGAGGCCGCGGTGCGCGGGACTCCGGCGGTCGGCTTCGACATCCCGGGGCTGCGGGACTCGGTGGAGAACGGTGCCACCGGCCAACTCGTCGACGGCGAGAGCCGGTTCGCCGCCGCCTGGTGCACGCTGGCGCTCAGCGGGGAGCGGCGGGCCGCATTCGGCCGGGCCGCGCTGCTGCGGGCCGCGCGGTACCGCTGGAGCAGTACGGTGCGGCAGTTCCGGGCCGTGGCCGCCGAGGCGTGTCCGGCGTACGGCGCCGCCGCCCTGCCGGACCTCCCGCCCGCCGGCCCGTCGTGGCCGCGTCCCGCCGCCGGCGGAGCCGCCCGCCCGGGGAGGTGACCGGGGTGCGGGAGCTCTCCCTCAAGGACCCCTCGCTCCGCCGGTCCGTCGCCCTCTTCCGGGCGTTCCTGCGCGAGCAGTCCGACCCGGAGCACTGTTACCGGCTGCTCGCCCGGGACGCCGCCGACCAGCTGGAGCGGTACACCCCGCTGGCGGGCAAGGTGGTCGTCGACGTCGGGGGCGGCAGCGGGCACTTCACCGCGGAGTTCCGGCGCCGCGGCGCGCGGGGCTTCCTCTTCGAGCCCGACCCGCGGGAGCTGACCGCGCACGGGCCGCGGCCGGAGGGTGCGGTGGTCGCCGACGGCTATCTGCTGCCGCTCGCCGACGGCAGCGCCGATGTGTGCTTCTCCTCCAACGTGCTGGAGCACGTGGCCGATCCGCGGACCTTCCTCAGCGAGCTGGTGCGGGTGACCCGGCCCGGCGGGCTGATCTACGTGTCGTTCACCAACTGGCTCTCCCCGTGGGGCGGTCACGAGACCGCGCCCTGGCACTACCTCGGAGCGGACCGGGCCCGCCGGCGCTACCGGCGGCGGACCGGGCGCGCCGCCAAGCACACCCTGGGCGAGAACCTCTTCCCAATCCACATCGGCCCCACCCTGCGGCAGGTGCGCGAGCGCCGGGACGTGAGCGTGGTCGCCGCCCGCTCGCGCTACTGGCCGTTCCTCGTGAACGCCGTCACCCGGGTGCCGGGCCTGCGCGAAATCGCCACCTGGAACCTCCTCCTCATCCTCCGGCGGTCGCCATGACTTCGAGCAGTCTGCTGTCCCACCCGGAACCCCCGTCCCCCGCGGAGCCGGGGGCGCCGCGGCCGGGCGGGCGCCCGGCGGGACCCCGGCCCGCGCCGGCGCCCGGCCGGCGGCGCCGCGGTCTCCTCTGGTTCTGGGCCGCCGCGTTCGTGGCGTTCCTGGTGCCCGCGCCGGGGAAGGTCACCTTCGAGACCAAGCTGGGCGTGGCCCTGGACCCGCTGCGGTTCCTCGGTGAGCTGGGCTCGCTGTGGCAGGACCGGGCGGGCTTCGGCGGCCTCGCCGACCAGTACGTGGGCTACGCCTTCCCCGCCCTGCCGTACTACGCGGCGGCCCGGCTGGCCCACGTCCCGGTGTGGCTGGCCGAACGGCTGTGGCTGTCGCTCGTGGTCACCGCCGCGTTCTGGGGAGCGCTGCGGCTGGCCGAACGGCTGGGCGTGGGCACGCCCGCCACCAGGCTGCTGGGCGCCGTCGGGTACGCGCTGTGGCCGACGTTCACCATCGTCATCGGCTCGACGTCGGCCGCCGCCCTGCCCGGGGCGGTGCTGCCGTGGGTGCTGCTGCCGCTGACCGCCGCGGCGGCGAGCCCGCGCACCGCCGCCGCCCGGTCCGCGCTGCTGATCCCGTTCATGGGCGGGGTGAACGCGGCCTCGACGCTCGCCTCGCTGCTGCCCGTCGGGCTGTATCTGCTCAGCCGCCCGGCCGGGCCGCGCAAGCGGGCGCTGATCGCCTGGTGGACGCCGGGGGTGCTGCTCGCCACGGCGTGGTGGGTGGTGCCGCTGCTGCTGCTCGGCGCGTACGGCGAGAACTTCATGCCGTACATCGAGCAGGCGGACACCACGACCGCCACCATGTCCGCGACCGAACTGCTGCGCGGGGCGGGCAACTGGGTCGGCTATCTGCACTTCGGGGAGGCGTGGCTGCCCGCCGGCTGGACCGTGGTCGCCGCGGCCGCGGCCGTGCTCTCGTCCGCCGTCGCCGCCGCGCTGGGGCTGGGCGGGCTGGCCCGCCGCGACCTGCCCGAGCGCCGGTGGCTGCTGCTCACCGTGCTCGCGGTCGCGCTCGTCGCGCTGGCCGGCTACGGCGGCGCGCTGGGCGGCCCGTTCCACGGGACCGTGCAGAGCTGGCTGGACGGCGGGCTGCGGCCGTTCCGCAACATCTACAAGTTCCAGCCCGGACTGGCCCTCGCCCTGGCGCTGGGCCTGGCGCATCTGACGGCGGTGGCTGCCGAACGGCGCGGCACCCGCCCGCTGCCGGGCCGCCGCTTCGTCCCCGCGCTCGCCGCGCTGCTGGTGCTGCCCGGCCTGGCCCTGCCGTACGTCAACGGCAGCATCCTCCAGCCCGGCGCGTTCGACCGGCTGCCGGACCACTGGTCGAAGGCCGCCGCCTGGCTGGAGAAGCACGCCCGCCACGACCGGGCGCTGGTCGTCCCGGCCACCGCGCACGGCCTCTACACCTGGGGCTCCCCCATCGACCAGCCGCTGGACGTACTCGCCAGGAGCCGCTGGGCGCAGCGGGACTACGTGCCGTTCGGCACCGCCGGGTCGCGGCGCGCCCTGGACGCCGTCGAGCAGGCGCTGATGTCCGGCGGCCGGGTGCCGGGGCTGCGGGACTTCCTGGCGCGGGCCGGGCTGCACACCGTGGTCGTCCGCAACGACCTGGACCCTGACCAGATCGGCTACGTGCCGCCGCGGACGGTGAAGCGGACCCTGGAGGCGTCCGGCTACCGCCGGGTCACCGGCTTCGGGCCGCTGCTCACCGGCGGCCGCATCCCCCGCGACACCCCGCTTCAGGTGGCGGGGCTGTTCCCGCGGCAGCAGGCGGTGGAGATCTACGCACCGGACGGGGAGCAGGGCGCGGGCGGCGGCCGGCCGGGCCCGGTCGCCCTGCGCCCGGCGGCGGACACCGCCGTCGTCAGCGGCGGGCCGGAGGCCCTGCTCCAGCTCTCCGCGGACCCGGCGCTGCGGGACCGGCCGGCCGTGCTCACCGGGGACAATCACCCCGGCGTCGGCACCCCGCCGCTGCAGGCCGTCGCCGACGGGCTGCGCCGCGCCGACACCCGCTTCGGGCTCGTCAACTCCGGTACCTCCTACACCTATACGGCCACCGAGCGGAACCACTCCGGCAGCCTCCAGGACCCGGGCGCGGAGCCCCGGCAGATCCTCCCGGTGCACGGGGTCGCGCACCAGACGGCGGCCGTGCTGCGCGGCGCCCGCTCGGTGACCGCCTCCAGCAGCGGCAGCTGGCTGTTCCACCTGCCGCAGTACGACCCGGTGAACGCCTTCGACGGCAACCCGGACACCGCGTGGGCGGAGGGCAGCCCGGGGCGCCCGGCCGGCCAGTGGCTGCGCGTCCGGTTCTCCTCACCCCTCAAGCTGCCGTCCTCGCTCCGGGTGACCCCGCTGGCCGGTGACGGGATGCGGGCCGCGCCCACCCGGGTCCGGGTGGAAACCGAACGGGGCGGCGCCGAGAGCCCGTTGCAGCCGAACGGCACCGCCCAGACGGTCCGGGCCCCGGTCGGCGTCACCGGCTGGCTGCGCATCCGGATCCTCGCCGCGCAGGAGGCCGGGCCGGGGCTGTCCGGCGCCGGGTTCTCCGAGGTGTCGGTGCCGGGCGCGCAGGTGACCCGGCTGCTGGCGCTGCCGCGGGACGCGGAGCGCAGCGAGGCGCCCGCCCAGGTGTTCTCCCTGCACCGGGGCAGCGACGCCGGCGGGCTCTCCCCGGCGTCCTCCGAGGTCGGCCTGCACCGGCAGTTCGGCACCCGGGCCGGCGGTGCGTACCGGGTGACGGCGTCGGCGGTGGCGGTGCCGGGCGACGCGCTCGACGGGCTGCTGGACCGGGTGGCGCCCGGCAAGCGGAAGCGGATCACCGCGACGGCCGACTCCACGAGCCGGACCGGTATCTCGCTCAGCCCCCGCAACCTGGTGGACGGCGACCTCACCACCGCGTGGATCGCGGGCGACCGGCCGGTGATCCATCTGCGCTGGCCGGGGAAGAAGAGGATCAGTGAGATCGTCCTCGCGGCGGCGGGCGGCGTGTCCACCCGGCCGGAGGAGATCCTGATCAGCTCGCCGGACGGGGCGGCGACCGCGGGCGTGGACGCGAACGGCCGGGCGCGCTTCGACCCGATCCGCACCGACCGGCTCGACATCACCGTCAGCCGCACCGCGCCGCTCACCGTCCACAACCCGGTGGCCGACGGGCGGTTGCAGCTCCCGGTGGGGCTGAGCGAGGTGTACGTCCCGGCCCTGGACGGCCTGCGGGTGCCGCGGCCGGGGCCGGACGAGACGTTCTCGGTGCCGTGCGGCGAGGGACCGCCGCTCGCGGTCGACGGCACCCTGCACGCCACCCGGGCCTCCGGGCTGGTGCGTGACCTGACGGAGCGGCGGCCGGTGCGGGTCGAGCTGTGCGCGGGCGAGGCCGAGGACGGAACCCTCGAACTGGCCACCGGGCGGCACCGGGTGGAGGCGGGTGACGCGGGACCGCTCGCGCTGACCGATGTGACGCTGTCGCTGGGGACGCCGTCGGCGGTGTCCGGGGCGGACCGCCCGGCCGAGGCCGGCGACTGGCACGGCGACCGCCGCACGGTGCGGGTCGGCTCCGGCGCGGCCTCGTACCTCCAGACGTACCAGAACGCCAACGACGGCTGGCAGGCCACCCTGAACGGCAAGGAGCTGACCCCGCTGCGGCTGGACGGCTGGCAGCAGGCGTGGCTCGTCCCGGCGGGCCGGGGCGGGACGGTCACCCTGGAGTACACCCCCGCGCGGCTCTACCGGGCGGGGCTGATCGGCGGGGCGGTGGGCGTGGCGGTCCTGGCGGCGCTGGCGTTCGTCCGCCGGGGCGCCTCCGGCCCGGGGCCGGCCGGCGGCAGGCCGCGGGCCCTGGCGTTCCTCCGCCGGGAAGCCGCGGGGCCGGTGGAGGGGGAACGGCCGGCCGGTTCGGAGCGGCCGTTGCCGTCCGGGCCCGCCGTGGAGCCGCAGGCGCTCGTCCCGGCTCCGGGGGTGCTCCTCGGCGTGGTGGCGCTGACCGCCGTGATCGCCGTGGTCGCGGGCCCGATGGCCCTGCTCGTGCTCCCGCTGGCGGTGCTGGCCCGGCTGCGGCCGGGTGCGCTGGTGCCGGTCGCCCTGGTGGCGATCGCGGGCGCGGGCATCGCGGCGGCGACGGGGGCGGGCGAGCCACCGGCCGCGAGCGAGGGACCGTTCGGCGCCCCCGCCCAGGCCTTGGCGCTGGTGGCGCTGATGGCCGCGGTGGTGACCACGGACCGGCCGGGGCGCGACGGCCTCGCGGCGCGACCGGACGGGAGCGGGCCGGATTCGACGGAGTGGAGCGCTGCGGGGGCGGCCGGGCCGGAGGAGGCAAGCGGTTCGGAGCATGGGAGCGGTTCGGAAGGTTCGGAGGGACCGGGCGGCTCGCGGGGACCGGGCGGCTCGCGGGGACCGGGGGAGCGCGGACCGGCCGTGGACCCGGACGGACGCGGACCGCAACGATCCGGATCCGACACCATCCACCCGTCCGGCACCACCCGCCCGCACGACAACGCCCGCCCGCACGACAACGCCGACAGCGCGGGCGGTTCCCCCGCGGGAGAGGAGACGGGCCGATGACAGCGCTGCCGCACACCCGGCGGGCCGGGGCCGGGGGTCCGCCCGTGGCACGGATCCCGTTCCCCACCGTGGACGAGGTGTCCCGGCACTGCGCCCAGGACGAGGAGCCGGAGACGGTGCTCATCGAGGTGCACCTGCCGGGCAGGCCCGAACCCGGGCGGCTGCGCGACGCGTTCGGGGAGGCGCTGCGCCGCCATCCGCGCATCCTGATGCGTCAGGCGCCGGGCCACCGGTTCGCCCGGCGCTACCACTGGGAGCTCACCGGCGACGCCGACGTGGACCCGGTGCACTTCCCGCCGCCGGGCCCCGACGCGCTCGACGAGGCCCGGGCCCGGGCGCTCTCGGCCTGTCCGCCGCTGTCGCTCTCGCCCCCGGTCCGGCTCGACGTCATCACCCCCGCGACGGACGGCGGCGGCTGCGTCCTGCTGCTCACCATCAACCACACCGCCCTCGACGGGCCCGCCTGTCTGCGCGTGCTGGCCACCGCCGCCGAGCTGTACGGGGGCGCGGACAACTCCCCCGCGCCCCCGCCGGTCCGGCCCCCCGGCACCGGCCGGAGCGCCCCCGCCGGAACCCCGGTCCCGGCGGACGCCCCCGGCGGGACGGGCTGGGCGCGGCCCGCGCGGGTCGCCGCGGACGCCCGGACCGCGGGCACCGGGAACGGCCTGCTGCTCGCCGAACTCCCCGTCCCGCGGCGGGCTCCGCGCGGGACCGGCGGCGGCCCCGGGTACACCGTCAACGACCAGCTCCTGGTGTCCACGGCGCTCACGGTGGCCCGCTGGAACCTGCTGCACGGCCGCCCCACCGGCCCCATCCGGATCACCATGCCGGTCGACGACCGGACCCGGGGCGCCCGGATGCCGATCGGCAACGGCACCCGGCTGGTCGATGTGGCCGTCTGCCCGGAGGACCGTGCCGACGAGGAGCTGCTGAGCACCGAACGGCCGGACCCGGAGGCCGTCGCCCGGCTGCTGCGCCGCACCGCGCTGCGCACCCGCGCCCTCAAAGCGGTGTCCCGGCCCCCGCTGGGCCGGGGCGCCGCGCTGCTCACCGCCCCCGTGCTGCCGGTCGCCGCCCGCGCGGCGCTGACCCGCCGGCTGCGGCGGGCCGTCGCGCCCTGGACGTCGACCACGCTGGTGAGCAACATCGGCCGGATCCCGTACCCGATGGACTTCGGCGACGCGGGCCGCGCCCAGGCCGTCTGGTTCTCCGCTCCGGCCCGGATGCCGCGCGGGCTGACCGTGACCACGGCCAGCACCGGCGGGCGTCTCCATGTGGCGCTGCGCTGGTCCCGGGCGCTGCTGGACGACGACGCGGCCGCCGCAGTCGGCCGTCTCTTCGCCCAGTCCCTGGAGGTCACGTCGGCGGTCACATCGGAGGCGACGCCGGAGGCCCCGTGGCCGGAGACCACGCCGTCGAAGACCACGCCGTCGGGGACCACATCGCCGGAGACCACATCGGAAGCAACGGCCACGTCGCCGGAGACCGCACCCGGAGGTGCCGGATGACCGCGCCGCCCGGCAGCCGCCCGCCGGGGTCCGACGCCGGACTCACCGCGTCCCGGGAACCACGGCCGGGGCTGCGGGACTTCTACGAGGATCCGGCCGTCCCCGTCGCGAGCGGCACCGAACGGACCCTGCGGCAGGCCCGGATGCTCGCCGCCGCCCTCGGCCCCGTGGGGCCCGGCCGTCCGCCCGCGACCGTGCTGGACATCGGCTGCGGCGACGGCTCGGCCGCCGCCACCGCCGCCCGCGTCCTCGCCGGGCACCGGATCGTCGGCGTCGACTGGTCGCAGGACGCGCTGCGGCGGGCGGCACCCCGGATCCCCCGGGTCGTCCGCGGTGAACTGACCGGCGGCGGGCTGCCGTTCGCCTCCGCGGGGGCCGACGCGGTGCTGTTCAGCGAGGTCATCGAGCATCTCGTCGACCCCGACTCGGCCCTGGAGGAGCTGCACCGCGTCCTGCGCCCCGGCGGCGATCTGCTGCTCTCCACGCCCAACCTGGCCGCCTGGTACAACCGGGGGCTGCTGCTGGCCGGGGTGCAGCCGGTGTTCTCCGAGGTGAGCCTGCGCCGGATCCACGGCCGTCCGGGCCGCCAGGTCGTCGGCCATCTGCGGCTGTGCACCGCCCGCGCGCTGACCGGGTTCGTCGCGGCCTCGGGCTTCGAGGTGGTGCGGGTCGCGGGCGCGCCCTTCCACGGAGTGCCGGGGCCGCTGCGTCCGCTGGACCGGGCCCTGTGCCGGGTGCCGTCGCTCGCCTCCATCCTGCTCGTGCACGCCCGGCGGGTGTAGCGCGGTGTGGTGGGGGGTGGCCTCCGCGCTGCTGGCGAACGTCCTGTACAGCGGCGGATTCGTGCTGGAGAAACGGGCGTTGGCGGGACTGCCCCGGCTCAGCGCCGACCGGCCCGCCCGGGTCGTCCGGCTGCTCCTCGGCAGCCCGCTGTGGATCGGCGGGTCCGTCGCCCTCGCCCTGGGTTTCGCCGCGCAGCTCGCGGTGTACCGCACGCTGCCGATCGCCGCCGCCCAGGGCCTCTTCGTCTCCGGGCTGGTGCTGCTGCTCCTGCTCTCCTCGCTGGTCCTCGGCGAACGGCCCACCGGGCGGGAGCGGAAGGGCGTCGCGGCCATCACCCTCGCCCTGCTGATGGTGGTCGGCTCGCTGCCCGGGAGCGCCGAGCCGATCGGCCGCGGCGCGCCCGCCGGGCTGCTGCTGGCGCTGTGCGTGCCCTCGCTCGGCGCGGGCCTCTGGCTCTACACCTCCGCCGAGCGCCGCGCCCGGCACCGCCACCGGCTGCCCACCACCGGCGTGGAGTACGGGGTGGCCGTGGGCCTGCTGTACGGGGTGAGTTCGCTCGCCGTGAAGGGCGTCTCGGGGCTGCTCGACGCGGCCGACCCCGCCGGTACGGCCCTCGCGCTGCTCCGCTCCCCGTACCCGTACCTGCTGCTGGTCACCGGCGGCACGGGCCTGGTGCTGTCGCAGACCGCGCTGCAACGCTGCCGGGCCTCCCTGATCGTGCCCGTCTGCACCACCGTCACCTGCGTGTTCACCGTGGTCAGCGGCACGTTCGCGTTCGGTGAGCCACTGCCGCAGGACCCGCTGCGGCTGGTGCTGCGGCTCGGCGGCACCGCCCTCGCCGTCCTCGTCCTGCTGGCCCTGCCCCGGCACGACGCGCCGGAGGGGGCGCCCGGGTGGTCCGACCGGCCGCCGGGCGGGGCCGCCGCCGGGCGGTCCGACGGCGCCAGGAGCCCGGCTGTCACGCCCGGGTGGCCCGACGGCGGCGTGGGCGGGGCGGCGCCCGGGTGGTCCGGTGCCGCGCCGGACCGGGCGGTCGCGCCCGGGGGATCACGGGACTCGCCGCTGCGGGAGCCCCCGGCCTGAACCAGCCGTCCGAAGCCCCGGACCGGGGCACAGGACAGGCGCCCAGCGAACGTCGCGCCTCGCGAACGGATCACCGCCCGAACAGAGCGACACCCGGCACCGGAAGGAGCTGCCGTGACCCCGGACGACCCCCTGCTCGACATCCTGGTCTGCCCGCTCGACAAGGGACCGCTGACGCTGGTCGACGCCGGGGAGGCGCTCTACAACCCCCGGCTGCGCCGCCGTTACCCCGTCCTCGACGGCATTCCGCAGCTGCTGCCCTCCTCCGGCGAACCGGTCCCGGACGAGGAGCACGCACGGCTGACCCGCCGGAGCGGACCGTGACGCTCGCCGCCCGGCTCGCTCCCCGGCTGCCGCCCCGGTGGGTCGGCGCCGCGGCGGCCCTGCTCTATCCCCGGTTCGAGCCGGAACTGGCACGGCTGGACGACTTCTGCCCGCCCGGCGGCACCGCCGTGGACGTGGGCGGCTGGTACGGGCCGTGGTCGCGGCGGCTGGCCCGGCGCGCGGACCGGGTCGTCGCCGTCGAGCCCGTACCGCACCTGGCCCTGCTGCTGACCGCGACCGCGCCCCCGAACGTGACGGTCGTCCAGGCCGCCGCCGCGGAGGAGGACGGGCAGGCGCAGCTATGGCTGCCCCCGGGCGACCGCGGCGACCGCGGGGTGTCCTCCCTGGTGCGCCGCGAGGTGCACGGCAGCGCGGTGGAGGTGCGCTGCCGGTCCCTCGACGGCCTCGGGCTGACGGACGTCACCTTCGTCAAGGTCGATGTGGACGGCAGCGAACTGGCGGTGCTGCGCGGGGCCGAGCGGACCCTGCGCCGCGACCGGCCCGCCCTCCTGGTCGAACTGGAGGTCCGCATCCAGCCCTTCGGGCCGGTCCTGTCGCATCTGGCGGAGCGCGGTTACCGGGGCTGGGTGCTGCCGGAACGGGAATGGGTGCCGCTGGTCTCCTTCGATCTGGCCGCCCACCAGCGCAGGACCGCGCACGTGGCCGAGCACGGGCTGCTGCGCCGCACGCTCGCCCCGCACAGCCGGTCCGTCCGCTACGTCAACTCCGTCCTGTTCCTGCCCCAGGGGAGGCGCCCGTCGGCCGGCCGCTGACCCGCCGGCGCCCGGCGTCGTCGGGCTACGGTTCTCCCATGCCGGATCCCTCCTCACGCGGGCCGTCCCCGGGCGACTCGGACGGGCCGTCCCCGGGCGGCCCCGCCGCGAGCGGCGCCTCCTCGGGTGCGTTCGGCCCCGCGCAGTTCCAGCTCGTCCTGCTGCGGCGGATGGCCGACCACCGGCCGGAGCTGGTCGAGGCCGCCCTCCGGGAACTGGGCACCGGACGGGCCGAGATGCGGGAGGCGAACCGCCGCTGGCAGGCCATGGTCCGCTCCCCACGGGCCCGCGCGGCCGTGCGGCGCTACCGTTCGGTGCTCGGCCCACCGGAGCAGACCCTGCGCCGGCGGGTCGGCGACCTCGACTGCGAGGCGCTGCGCTGGCCGCTGCCGCTCTGGCCGGACCTGCGGTTCGAGGTGCTGACCGGGCCCGGCGGGCAGGTCTGGAACGAGTGGCTGGTGCGCGCCCCGGGCTCAGCCGGCCCGGAGCTGCGGACGACCGACGATCTGCGGCCGTGGTGCTGCACGGTGGACGAGGTGGCGCGGGCGTTCGCCCCGGCCACCCCGATGGAGGGCTCGGCGCCCACCCGCTGGGGTCTCGCCTTCACCGCACCGGACGGCGCGGGCCGGCGCGACCGCCATGTCGCGGAGTTCACCTGGGGCCTGCTCCAGCGGCTGGATCCCTGACGCCGGCCGGGCCGCCGGCTGGGGCAGGACCGTGCGCCGGCCGCTCTGCGCCACCAGCGGTCGGGCGGTCGGGCGGGGTGCGAGCGAGCCACCGGGCGACGTGCGGGCCGCCGGGCGGGGCGCGGGCCGCCGGTTCGCTCAGGGCCCTTCCTTGCCGCTCGGCGCATCGCCGGCCTGCGCCGGTTCGCTCAACGCCCTCGGCCACCGCTCAGCTCGACGCCGTCCCGCCGTTCACTCAGCGCCGTCCCGCCGGTTCGCCCGCCCGGCCGGCGGCGGACCGCACCTCCTCCGCTGCGTCCTTGCCGAGGGCGACCCGGACCAGCGCCGCCGCGAGCCGCGGCAGATCCTCCTCGTCGACGAGGGCGGCGAGCTCCTTCGCCGAGGCCGGCAGGCCGATGCGCCGGGCCCCGTCCAGCGCCTTGCGGTCGAGATACGGCCGGACCTCCGGCCAGACGGCCTGTGCCTCGCGCAGGAAGATGTGGACCCCGATGGGACCGATCCCCGGAACCTCCCGCAGCCGCCGCGCGGGATCCGCGCCGTAGCTCCCGCCACCCTCGCGCAACCGCCGCAGATCCCCGCCGTACTCCCGGAGCAGCAGGCCGGCGCCGTCGCCGAGCTGGGTGGCGGTCCGTTCGTCGTAGCGCCGGTACCCGCCGTCGCCGAGCGCGTCGACCCGCTGCTGCCAGGTGGCCTGCGCCATGGCCCGGGGGCTGCGCAGCCCCGCGGCGAACAGCGCACGGGCCGCCGACACGGCGATGTCCGCCCGGATGCGCGCGCTGAGCAGCAGGGACAGCACCAGCAGCTGGTAGAGCGGGGCGGGGGTGTTCCGCAGCGCGATCCCGGCCTCGGCGGCGTAGGTCCGCCCGCACCGGTCGAGCAGGGCCCGCACCAGATCGTCGTGGGTGTCGCTCATCGCGCCTCACCGCCCTTCCGGGGCGGAGCCGGGGACCGGTCGGGGTGGGGCCGGGGACCGGTCGGGGTGGGGCCGGCGATCCGGAAGGCCCGGTGCCTCGGGTGCCCGCCCGCGCGGCAGGCATGCGGACGGCCCGGCTCCGCACCCCGGGGGCACCGGGCCCGCACCTCCGGGGACAGCGGCCGGATCTTCTCAGGAATCACCGGCCCTGCCCCGTCCGGAGCACCGGCTCCGCACGCTCGGACCACCAGCCCACCGGCCCCGCCGTCCCGGTTTGTGGCCCGAGCGTCGGGGAACCCGTCCGGCCATGAGTGGCGACGCCCAGCCACACGACGGATCCGGCCGGGACGACTCCGGCGCGGTCCGGCGCACCGGACGCGACGAGAGCCGGGAGGAACGCGCCGACCGGCTGTGGATGGAGCTGCTGCAAGAGGTGCGCGTCGCGCAGACGGGTGTGCAGATTCTGCTGGCGTTCCTGCTCAGCGTGGCCTTCACCCCGCGCTTCGCGCAGCTCGGCAGCTTCGACAAGGGCATCTACGTCACCACCATCATGCTGGGCGCCGGGGCCACCGGGGCCCTGATAGCCCCCGTCTCCTTCCACCGCATCCTCACCGGTCACCGGCTCAAGACGGAGGCCGTCCAGTGGGCCTCGCGCTGCACCGTCACCGGGCTCGTGCTGCTGCTCGGCACGGTCAGCTGTGCTCTGCTGCTGATCCTGCGGGTGGCCGTGGACAACCAGCTCGCCGTCTGGCTGACGTTCGTGGCGCTGCTCTGGTTCGGCGTCTGCTGGTTCCTCCCGCCAGTGTGGCTGCGGCACCGCGAGCGACGGAGCCGCTGAACCGCGCCCGCCCGCACCGGACGCTCCGCACCGGACGCTCCGCACCGAACTTCCCGGAGGACCACCATGGACCGTTCACCCGCACTGCTGGGGATCTATCTCAACGACCATCTGGGCGGCTCCACCGCGGGGGCCGAGCTCTCGCGCCGTATCGCCCGGGAACACCACGGCACGGCACACGGCGGCGAACTGCGGCGCATCGCCGACGAGATCGCGGAGGACCGGCGGGCGCTGCTCGACGTCATGGACCGGCTCGGGTTCCCCGCCCGCCGGTACAAGATCTACGGCGGCTGGGCAGCGGAGAAGGCGGGGCGGATCAAGCCGAACGGCCGGATCCGCCGCCGTTCCGGCCTGAGCACGGTCATCGAACTCGAATCGCTGCGCCTGGGCGTCGAGGGGAAGGCGGCACTCTGGCGCGCCCTCCTCGGTCTGTCGGCGCGGTATCCGGGCCTGGACGCGGACCGGATCGAGCACTTGCTGCACCGGGCCGAGGACCAGTCGGAGACGCTGGAGAGCCTGCGCCTGGCCGCCGCGTCACGGGTGTTCGACCCCACGCACGCGCCCGAGCGGACCGGCTGACCCCGGCTGAGGCCGGGGTCAGCCGGGGTCAGCCGGACGCTGAGGCCGACCGACCGCCCGCCCAGCTCCCCGGCGGCCCGCCGCTCCCGAGGCGCCGGTGCCCGGGCAACGGGCAGCGGGCAGCGGGGCCGGGGCCTCGGCAGCCCCGGCTCCGCCGGTACCTGGGGGAAGCGCCCACTGCGCGTGCGGGGGTGGGCGCCTACCGCGAGCGTTCGCGGTCCAGCACAGCCCTGGTCGCCTGCCGCAGCGCGATGACGGCGGGCCGGTCACGGTCCTGGCCGCGCCAGGCCAGGGCCGTCCAGCACGGCGGAAGATCGCTGACATCGACATACGCGACACCGTGGCGGCCAAGACACGGCGGTTCACTGGCCCGGGGCCCGGGGCGTGAGATGACCTCTGAGGACCATTTCAAGATGATCTTCAGGGCTCCCTGACATGATCACGGTGTGACCCTTAAGCCTGTGCAGCTCGGCCCCAGGAAGTGCGTCCTCTTTGATGTCGACGGCACATTGATCGACGCCGTGGACAACCAGCGTCGGGTCTGGGCCGCATGGGCGGGGCGATACGGACTGGACGCGGTTGAGGTCTACCGGGTGGCGCTGCGGACGCGGCCGATGGAGACCTTCGCGAAGGTGGCTCCGGACCAGGATCCAAGAGAGTGCCTGGCGGCGCTGCACGAACTGGAGGACGAGGATGTCCGGTCCGGTGTCTACGCGGCCTTCGATGGTGCGTCGGAGCTGCTGGGCGCTCTGCCCTCGGGGGCATGGGCGCTCGTGACCTCCAACTATGAGCACCGGGTGCGCGGGCGTTTCACTCGGACCGGTCTGCCGGTCCCGTGCGTCATCGTGGACGCCGCCGCGGTGGAGGAAGGTAAACCCTCGCCCGTGCCCTATCTGCACGCCGCCGAGCAACTCGGCGCCGAGCCGGAGAACTGCCTGGTCATTGAGGACGCCCCATCCGGAGTCGAAGCAGGGCTGCGGGCCGGCATGACGGTATGGGGCGTCAACACCGCGGCTGCGGTGGCCGGCGTGCACCGTCACTTCGCGAGCCTGCGCGAAGCGGTACCCGACATCCTCACCTTCGCCCAGGCGGAGGGGCCTGCCGAAATGGGATGATCCCGTTGCGGCCGGTGTGATCACGGGACCGTCGAGCACGTCTTCGCGAGACGAAGTGCTGGAAGATGCTGCGCAACGTGGAGTGGGCGCCAGGCTGAAACCGCATGTGCCGAAGGCGGTCGCTGCGATCCGGCTGTGGCTCTGTACCTGAAGTGCCATCCATAAGCCGCGGCCGGATTAGCGTCGGAGTCAATAGACGATGGACACGATCTGGCAAGCTGCTTCGGCTAGTTGACGGTCACCGTCGATCCGGGTCCTGGAGAAGGCGACCGCTGGTGAGATCCCACGGGTGCACAGCCGCCACGCGGTCGGCGCATCCAGGCTGACACGGGTGACGGGCCGACCAGTACCCGGCTCGGCCAGGGACCAGCGGCCGTCGATGGCGGTGGCGGTCCAGGTGCCGCCGGCCGGGCCGCCAACGTGCACCTGGATCTGTGTACCGGACGGGGCAGAGGTGTTGCGCAGAGTGTGGGGCAGAGCTCGCATGAAGGTGTCCAGGACCACGGACAGGAAGCGCGGGCTGGGATCGGTGTCCTGACCGGTGGCATGGCGGATCTGCTGGCGATGAGTCCAGAACTCGGTGAAGTCCCGCGCACTGTCGAGCCACATGGGAGCGGGGTCGACACCGGCCCAGGACACTCCCAACGAAGCGTTCTCGGGGTCGGTGGTCTCGAAGAGGCGGACCACCTGCCCGCCGACCAGATCCAACGTGTCGGTGAGCGCGGCGGCGCTGACCCGGCGGTAAGCCTCGACCCACTCCTGGTTGATGCGGTGGATGAACGCCTCCAGGGTCTCGCCCGGTGCGAAGGCGACCCCGTCCTGGTGGCCGTCGCGGTCGCGACTGAGGCGTCCGTAGAAGTCGCCGAGAAGGTGCGCGACAAGATCACGCACAGTCCAGCCCGGCACCGCCTCGTTACGCCAGTCGGCAGGTTCCAGCCCCCGCAAGGTGGCCATCAGCGCCGCCTGCTCCGGAGCGAACAGCCGCCGGGCATCGATCGGCGAACCGAGCCAGGAGTAGCCGGGAACCTCATTGAGCTTCGAGTTCATGGCCACAGGCTGCCAACTGAATGCTCGATCCACCAGTGATTACCACTCTTTGAGGCGACCTGGGTCGATCCATCGATTCCACGTTCCGTCAGGCACGCTTTGGCCTAGTAGCAGCCGGTGCTCGTCATGATGTGCCTGGTCAGCTGGGTGTGATGTCGGCAGGGCTGTGCGACAGGTGTCGCGCACGTAGGGTTGGCCGGTGATAATCGAACTGCGGGAACGGTGGGGCAGGCAACCGTTATGGGTGAGATGGGCTCTCACGGTGTACTTGATCGGGTTCCTTGAAGGATTCTGTGCCCACGTTTTCGATCTGGCCCGTGGCGGCATCCACGCTTATACAGCGTTTCAGTGGATTCCCCTGCAGATATTCTTCGTCAGTCTGGTGGTTCTCGATCCACTGGTCGGCGTGTTGGTGGGACTCGTACGAAGGGAAGGCATCTGGCTGGCAGTCTCTGTGATGGGGATGGACATGTGCGCGAACTGGATGGGCAACTGGCAGTGGCTGCGGGATGACCCTGCAGGGCTGTTGCGTCCTGACGGGCTGTTGTTCATCAACCTGTTCGGCCTGTTCGTCGTCGCGTTCTCACTTCCCTTGCATCGCGCAATTTCCGGGACCGGGGCAAGGCACTTGAGGAATTCCAGCTAGCGTGTCACCAGCATCCCGGGGCAGCAGATCTGGAACGTCCCCCTGCAAGACCCTTGGAGGGTGTCTCACGTGGTGAGTTTTGCCAGCGTCTTGTAGCAGGTCAGGCTTGCGGCGAGGCCGAGGTGGGCGAGGAAGTGACTGCCCTTGCGTTCGTATCGGACGGTGAGCCGGCGGTAGCCGAACAGCCAGGCGATCGACCGCTCGATCTTCCAGCGGTGGCGGCCGAGCCGCTCGCCGGACTCGATTCCCGGACGCGCAATGCGAGGATCAGGCCGCGGCCGCGGAGCCAGGCCAGGTGGTCGGCGGAGAAGTACGCCTTGTCAGCCCGGATCTTGCTTGAAGAACGTGTTGCCGTCGGCAGCGCGGGCGGGGTGGGAGGAGCCGATCAGCGATATGCCGGTGAGGAAGGTGGCGGCGCGTGCACCCGTCACCGGACTGCCCTTCCGTCGGCCTCGACGAGCAGGAGCTGTGCACAGTGTGGACACGGGGATCTCCTTGACTTGTCGGGAACGTCTCGGGCGGCGACCGCTGGTAGGTCGCGCTCCGGTATTCAGAGGGCTGTTCGGGGGCTGTTCGGGGGCTGTTCGGGGGCGGATCGCGGCGCCACGGCAGCGCAAGCGGCACCCCGACGCGGCCCGGTCGGGGTGCCGGCTCGTGACTCAACTCGACTGGATCGCTTGCAGCATGTTCAGGCGGGCCGCCCGGCGGGCCGGCCAGATCGCGGCCAGGACTCCGACGACCAGCGCCAGCACCAGGAAGATCGCCAGCCTCCCCCACGGCAGCGCCATCTCGTACGTCTGCATCGACGACGCCATCAGGCTGCCTCCGGCCCAGGCCAGAAAGATTCCCGTGCCGATCCCGAGCACCGCGCCGAACAGTGAGATCACCACCGACTCCAGCCGGACCATCTGCTTGATGCCGAAGCGGTCGAGGCCGATGGCCCGCAGCATGCCGATCTCGCGGGTGCGCTCGAAGACCGACATGGCCAGGGTGTTGACTACGCCGAGGATCGCGATGATGACGGCCATGCCGAGCAGCCCGTACATCATGTTGAGGGCCGTGTTGATCGAGCCGCCTTCCGTCTTGACGACCTGCTCGCGGCTTTGGACCTTCAGCAGGGGGCTGTCGCCGAGCGCGGCGCGGATCTTCCGCTCAAGGCCCGTGGCCTTGCCGGGCTCGGCCTTGACCAGCAGTTTGTCGAGCTCCTTGGTGTCGGAGTACGGGAGCACGTCGGCGAGCGTGGCCAGTGCGTCCTTCTCGGCGCGGGTCTGGGCGTAGACGCCGACGACCGTCAGCTTCTTCTTCTCGGTCCTGCCGGTGTCCGTGCCGACCTCGAGGGTGGCGCCGAGTTCGAGGCCGGCCTTCGCGGCGAACCCGTCGGAGACCGCGATCTTCCCGGGGCCGATGTCACGCAGCGACCCGGCGCGGAAGTCGAGCCCCACGGTCTTGCCGAACGCCTTGGGGGCGGTGCCGGTGATGACGGCGGGCCCGCTCTTGGTGCCGAGTCGCGTCGAGTCGACGGGGGCGGCCGCGGCTACCCCGGGCACCCTCGCGACCTTGTCGGCCGCGCCCGGGTCGAGACCGCCGCCGTGGGAGCTGTTGGAGACCTCATAGTCGGTCAGTCCGTGGGCGAACTGCTTGTCCCTGGCCTGTTGGGTGGAGTGCCCGGCGACGGTCAGACCGGTGATCAGGGTGAGCCCGATCATCAGGGCCGATGCGGTGGCGGCGGTGCGGCGCGGGTTGCGCAGCGCGTTCTCCTCGGCCAGCTTGCCGCTGACGCCGAACCAGCGGGTGGTGACCTTGCCGGCCAGGGTGATCAGCGGCCGGGAGAGCAGCGGGGCCAGCACGATCATGCCGCTCACGGTCAGCCCGGAGCCGAGCATCGCGATCGTCACGTCGTCTTGGGAGATGGTCTTGAACGTGGATACGTAGAACATCACCGGCACCCCGGCCCCGGTGAGCAGGGTGCCGAGCACGTTGCGGATCACCAGGGCGCGCACTGGTGGGGCCTGGTCGACGCTGCTGAGGGCCTCGACGGGGGCGATCGTCGCGGCCTTGCGGGACGGCAGCCAGGCGGCCAGTACGGTGACGAGGACGCCGACCGCGAGCGAAGAGGCAACGGTCCCGGGCGTGATGACCAGCGGCCCGTCGGGCAAACCGGCTCCGCCCGCGTTGAGCAGCGGGCGCATGGCGGCGGCGATGCCGAGGCCGAGCGCGAATCCGGTGGCCGAGGCCACGAGGCCGAGGAGGGCGGCCTCGACGAGGACGGAGCGTACGACCTGGCGGCGCGAGGCGCCCACGGCCCGCATCAGCGCGATCTCGCGGCTGCGCTGGGAGATGAGCATGGTGAAGGTGTTCGCGATGATGAACGCGCCGACGAACAGCGCGATGCCGGCGAAGATCGTCAGTATCGTGGCGAAGAACCCGTTGTCCTGGGTGATCTGCCCGGACTGCTCGGCTGCCAGGTCCGCGCCGCTGGTGGCCCTGGCGCCCTTCTCGGGCAGCAGCGCCTGCACCTGGTCGGTCAGCGCACGCTCGTCGGTACCGGCTTCGGCCGCGACCGTGATCTCGTCGAACCGACCGGCGTGAAGGAACAGCTTCTGCGCGGTCGGGGTGTCGAAGAGGGTGAGGGTGCCGCCGACGGTGACCCGTGGGTCGTCGGTGGAGACGATGCCGACCAGCTTCTTGGTCAGGGCGGGCCCGTCGGTGGCGAAGCGGACGGTGTCGCCGATCCGGTAGCCGGCCTTCTCGGCGGTCTTGGCGTCCAGCGCCAGCTCGCCCTCGGCGGTGGGGCCGCGGCCTTCCTTCAGCGGGAAGTGGCCGTCCTTGCCGTCCTTGCCGGGCAGGTAGTTGGTGGCCAGGTTCTGCCAGTTGTTGTCGGCGTTGACCGGACGGCCGTCCTTGCCGGCCAGGGTGGCCGAGCCGTTGACGGTGGGGCGCACCGAGGCGACCCCGGGCAGCGTGCGGATCTTCCGCGCCAGCTCCGTGTCGAGGACGGTGACCGGCTTGCCTTCCGAACCGCCGGGTCCGGAGGCGTCATCGGCCCGTACGGAGAGGGCCACGCCCTTGAGGCTCCGGGCGGCGGCGTTGTTGAAGGAGCCGGCGACGGTGTCGCCGAAGACAAGGGTGCCGGAGACGAAGGCGACACCGAGGAGGACCGCGAGTGCGGTCATGAGCAGTCGGGCTTTGTGCGCAAGGACGTTGCGCAGAGCTGTACGCAGCATGTCGGAGCCAGTCCTGGAGGTACGCGGTCGGGACAGGGAGGCCGTGCGGGAGGAAAGCCGAACGGGAGGGAGCCGTGCTGGAGGGAAAGCCGTGCGAGCGGGACGCGTCAGCTCGTCCGTGCCTCGGTGTCGAAGAGCCGCATACGGTCGAGCACGGCTTCGGGGGTGGGGTCGGACAGTTCGCCGATGAGCATCCCGTCGGCGAGGAAGACCACCCGGTCCGCGTAGGAGGCGGCCACCGGATCGTGGGTGACCATCACCACCGTCTGCCCCAGCTCGCGTACCGATTGTCGGAGGAAGAACAGGATTTCCCCGCCGGAACGGGAGTCGAGGTTGCCGGTCGGCTCGTCCGCGAAGACGATCTCCGGCCGTCCGGCCAGCGCGCGAGCCACGGCCACGCGCTGCTGCTGGCCGCCGGACAGCTGCGACGGACGGTGCCGCAGCCGCTCGGAAAGGCCGACGGTCCCCACGATCAGCTCCAGCCACTCCTGGTCGGGCTTGCGGCCGGCTATGTCCAGGGGAAGCGTGATGTTCTCCAGGGCATCCAGCGTGGGCAGCAGATTGAACGCCTGGAAGACGAAGCCGATCCTCTCCCGCCGGAGCCTGGTGAGTTGCCGGTCGCCCAGTCCGGACAACTCGGTGTCACCGATACGAGCAGACCCGCTGGAGATCGAGTCGAGCCCTGCCATGCAGTGCATCAGCGTCGACTTGCCGGAGCCGGACGGCCCCATGATCGCGGTGAATTGACCACGGCCGAACTCCACAGAGACCGCGTCGAGGGCGACCACGCGGGTCTCGCCCTCGCCATAGACCTTGGTCAGCTCCGCTGCGCGAGCAGCGGCGCCCAAGGGGGCCCGGAGGCCAGGTTCGGGGGTGGCGGGCTGCGACATGGGGACTCCTCGCGGTGGTGCGGTGCGGAACTCCCGACCATCGTGGCCGCGGCCCACCCCCGCATAAGTCGCTCTCAGGTCGGGAATACGCCGCCTGCCGAAGGACAGACCCGCCGCGGCCGCGTCACCCTCACGGCCCATGGCCTCTCTGTCCAAAGAGAGACCCGACGGCCCTGGCCGGGGGGGCTCAGCCCATGAGCCCGGCCTGGTGCGCCAGTAGTGCCGCCTGTACCCGGCTGCCGCACCCCGTCTTCCCCAGGACCGACCGGACATGGGTTTTGACCGTCCCCACACCGATACCGAGCCGCCCGCCGATCTCCCGGTTCGACAGCCCCTCCCCCAGCATGACCAGTACCTCCCGCTCCCGGTCCGTCAGCCCCGCCACCCGGCTGTCCAGGGCGGCGACCCCGGCGGCGACCTTGGCGCCATCCCCAGCGGCGGCCCCGGCGGCGGCCCCGCCGCCGCTCAGCATCCGCCGGACGACGGTCCCGGTGACGCCGGGCGAGAGGACCGCGTCCCCCGCGGCCGCCGCCCGTACCGCGCGGATCAGCTCCTGCGGCCCCTCGTCCTTGAGCAGGAAGCCGGTGGCCCCCGCCCGCAGGGCCCGGAGGACGTTCTCCTCGTCGCCGAAGGTGGTGAGCATGACCACCTGCGGCGCGGGGCCCAGGACGACCAGCGGTTCGACGGCCGCGAGCCCGTCGAGTACGGGCATGCGGATGTCAAGGAGCACCACATCGGGCCGGAGCTCGGCGGCGAGCCGGACCGCCTCGGCACCGTTGGCCGCCTCGGCCACCACCTCGATGCCATCGGCGTGCCGGAGGATCAGCCGGACGCCGTGCCGGATCATCTCCTCGTCATCGGCGAGCAGCACCCGGATCGCGGAACTTGCCCCGGAGTCGGCGGAGTTGGCCTGGTCAGTCATGCGTCCTTCTCCCACGGGGTGGTTCGGTCGCCTCTTCGGTCACCATGGGGACCGTGAAGCGGTCGATCGCCATCAGGATGTCGGACCGGAAGCAGTAGCGGACGATCTCCAGCCGCCCGCCCCTGGGAATCCCGCGCGGGTACGGGTACAGGCAGTCCGTGGCGGAAGCCGGCCGCGGCGGCTCGCGCCCGGCAGCGGCCGCGCGCGCCCCGTGGTCGTCCGGTGCCACGGAGCGCTCCACCCGCTCCCTGGCCATCCCCACCCGGGGCTTCTCAGGGGTCCGGTGCTCGGAACCGTCGTGCGCATAGTGCACCAGCACGACCCCGAAGAGCATCATCGCGCCCACCCCCGCCAGGCCGAGCAGCCCGGTGACGGCGCCGGCCAGGCGCCGCTGGAGGGCGGAGAGCCCGCTGCCGGGCCCGTCGACGGTGGCCGGCCTGCTGTCGTACGGGGCCGTGTCCGCCGCCTCCGCGCCGGGCCCGGGGTCGGCGGGAATATCGGCCGCCACGACGAAGCCGCCACCGGGCGTCCGGTGTGCCTCCAGGCCGCCGCCGAGCAGCGCCACCCGCTCCCGCAGGCCGATCAGCCCGCGCCCGGAGCCGAGCCCGGTCGTGGCGGTGGGCTGCACGGGCGGCACGCCGTTGCGCACCGCCACCTCCACCCGCTCGTCGGCGTGGCGGACGGCGACGGTCACATGGGCCCCGGCCGCGTACCGGTGGACGTTGGTGAGCGACTCGCGCACCACACGGTGGACCGCCCGCCGCACCCGGGCCGGCCGGGCGTCGAGATCGGGCCCCTCCCAGGAGAACGCGACGGGGATGCCGCCGCCGCGCGACTCCTCGACCAGCGCCTCGATGTCCGCGCGGGTGCCCGTCGCGTCGGTCAGCGCATCGGTGCCGGTGTCCCGCTCCAGCGGGCCGAGTACGCCCAGCGCCTCCCGCAGCTCCTGCATCGCGTCCCGGGCGGCACGGCCCACCACGGCGGCCTCGTCCTGCAGTCCGGGCGCTTCCTTGGACAGCGCCATCTCCAGCCCGCCCGCGTGCAGGGAAACCAGGCTCAGGCGATGCCCGACCAGATCGTGCATCTCCGCCGCGATCCGCGACCGCTCGCGCATGCGGGACTCGCTGTCTGCCAGTCGCCCCGCCTCCTCGGCGGCGGCCGTGCGCTCCCGCAATGCCCGCAGCAGCCGATCCTGCTGTCCCGCGACGGTGCCCACCAGCCCGGGAATGACCACCGTGGTGGTGGCGAGCACCGCACTCAGCATGAGACCGAACGACCTGCTGCCCATCTCCAGCACGGGCGCGGACGCCACGCAGGTGACCACCGTTACAGCAGCCGCACCGAACAACAGCCCGGCTCGCTGCCGCGACGTCTCCAACTGCCGGGCCGCGGTGTACACGGCTACCGCGGTCAGCAGCGCCACAGCGGGCACCACCCCCATCAGCACCGCCAGCCCGAGCACGCTGACCACCGGGAACCGGCGCCGCACCAGCACCAGCACGATGCCGACGAGCCCCAGGGCCACCGCTGCGCCCTGCAGCCTCTCATCGGTCTTCGACTCAACCGTGTAGACGAGCAGCATCAGCGCCCCGGCCAGGACCGCTTCACCCGCCGCCCGCAACAGCTGCCATCCGCTCTCCCCGGGCCCGGCGAGGGGGCTTCGGGTACGGCGGTTCTCGGTGGCAGGTGGAGCGCTGGACGGCATAAAGCCGATTATCGGGGTCTTCCTTCGGGGACTCCCTGCACCTTGGGGACGACCCTCCTCTACCCAAAGGCAGAGGCCCCACCGAAGGGCAGAGGAACTCGGTGGTGCCCGCATCCCCTGCCGGGCGGAAGGGGATGCGAGCGGGGCCGACGGGGTCAGCCGCGGCAGCTCTCCCACGCAGGCCGCCCGGCCCCCGAGACGTACACCCCCACCCTCGCAAGCCACAACGAACCCGGCCTGACCGGCTGGACCCGGCTCCGGGTCCAGCCGCGCTCAGCGTTACGCCGGCCAGAACTGCAGCAGGAACTGTTCCACGCCCGCGGGCACCTCCTGCTGCGCGAGTTCCCTCACCCGTTCCTGCCCGGTGACGTATGCCCGTGTCCGCCACCGCAGGCCCGCCTCCCCCAGCTCCACCACCGGGTCGCTGGGACCGCCATACGACCACAGCGAGACCTCTCCCGAAGGGCAGAGCCACTCCGCTTCGGCGCTCGCCTCCCAGGGCCGCTCGTCCTTCGGTGGGGTGCCGTCCCACACCTCTGCGGTAACGGAAGCCCGGTGTGTATGACCGCCGCTTCTGAGGACGAGCCGGCCCTCCCGAGATTCCAGGAGCTCCATTGCAGGCTCAGGGCTCTCGCCGGGCCCCTCCTCGTCCGCATTCTCCGCCCACAAGGCGTAGAACTCGACATATACCTCAACTTCTTGACGACTCAGCATCGGCATACCGCCTCCTCCCGCGAACTGCCCGGCAACCACAACCGACAGTATCCGGGCCCGACTCCGTGTCACCAGCACGTGTGACCCGGTCGGCGAGCACACTGCTTGTGATGTGGGGCGGAGGTGTCTTCGGCGGCGCCCTCCTCACGATCGGCGTCGTGCGGATCGCCGTCCGTCTTCGCACCGCTGCTGCTGTGGCTGAACAACGATCGGGCTGCGCTGACCCGAGAACGGAACATAGCTGTGAACAGGACTGCCGCCTTAGCTTGTTACCCAAAACCGTCCCCTCCTGAGCCCCGATCCTCCTCCTAGAGTGCTGCTCATGGACATGGGAGCCGCACTGATCGCGATAGTTGGGGTTGCAGGAACCCTCGGGGGCGCGTTGCTCACTCAGCGCGGTGCCGACCGGACCAAGCAGCGCGAGCTGGAACTGAGCCGCGCTATCCAGGAGGCGCGCGAGGATCGCGAGCTGCGCCGCAGGATCTATACCGACCTGCACCGCGATGCTCGGCAATTCGCTACAGCCCTCAGTCGACACCTCTACGTCATCCGGGATCGTGCAGTCGCGGACGAAGATGTGCGCACGCTGGAGGAATCCAAGGACGCTCAGCGAAATGGCTGGTCCGAGGCCATCATGATTGCCCCTGGTGCAGTACTCGCGGCGGCCCAGGAGGCAAATGGGGCATTGACCCGTGTCTATGGCCGGTGAAGCGTCAGGAGCAGGGGAACCCGCGGCTGGGCGAGACGCTGCAGACGGCCGCGGAGGCGCAGCAGGCACTCTGGCCGCTGATCCACGCCATGGGTGATGCCATGCGTCACGACCTCGGGGTGCCCGGCGAAATCAGAGCTACGTTGCGAGTCGCAGAGACAAGTAGCAGGGGATTGAAAGACGACATGCCCGACTCCGGCTCGCCCGCCCGCCCGCTAAGGGCTGTCCCACAACCATCAGGAAGCCCCGCTCGCGGACACACGAGCTGTGCGAGGAGATCGTGCGCCGCACCGAGCCGATTGCGGTTCGTTCGCTGAGCCCAGGGAAACCGTTGGCCCTGACGCCGGGAGCAGGTCGTAGAGTTCGGGGCGCGGTGACGCGGTCGGCGAAGGGGGAACGGTGGATGGCGGGACTGTACGAGATCTGGCAGCGGGCGGACGTGTCGCGCAGACTCGACGTGTTGTCGGGCTTCATCGCGATGTGCGTGGCGGGGGACGACGACGCGCGATGCCGTCTCGCCCAGCTGATCGCCGGCGCGGACGCGGCCCTCTCCACCTCGCCCCCGGATTTGGTGGCCGCCTCGGAGCACCTGGACGAACTCGTCTGGTGGGCTGACACGGAGTGGGCCGGTCACCCCTATCGCCCCGTGGAACCCCGGCCGGACGAGGCCGACCGGCAGACGCGTGACTACGCCAAGGATCTCCGGCACGCAGCACTCCCGGTCCGCGTCCGGGACGAGATGGTCGGCATCGAACTCAGTCTTGAGGTGCGGTTTCTGGCCCTGTGCCGCCAACCGGAGTTGGACTGTCGGATCCGCCAGGATGTCTTCTACGTCGCCGGGCGTGCTGCGATGGCCCTCGACCTTGGACACTTGGAAGCGGCAGAGCGGGAGATCCGGCGCATGGAACAGGTGGGCTCCGTGGAGCCAGGGGAGAGCCGCTGCGGCTGATTCGCGGCCTTCCGAGGTCCACAGATGTGGAACGATCTCTTCACATGTCTGGCGTGATCAAGGCGTCGGAACCGCATTGGACAGCCTCGCTCAGCGGGCTGCGGCCGCGCGACTTCCGCAGGCTGACCGCTATGTTGCGCCGGGGTGCTGAGCGAACTGGTCGAGGGCGGCTTGGTCACTACCGCCGGAAGACCGGGTGCTGCTGGTCACCGCGTACTGGCGAACCAACCTGACACTGCGCCAGCTAGCCCCACGGCATCCCTCCTGGACTTCGGCGCTCACGGGGCGATGGTCCGGCTGTGGACGACGACGGTGCGCGGCAGCGCCGCCGGGCACGCGGCCCCCAAGGCGGACTTCCAGTCGGTGACCCTCACGCTGAGCTGGGAGTCCAGCGAGATGCCTCCCTGGGTTGATGGATTGGAAGCGCCCGTATGATGCGCACTGAACAAGATCGACTACTCTTGGCGCAGGGAGACATCACCATGCAACCGGTCAAGCGTCTCGCAATAACTGCCTCCGTAGTAGGGGCAGTTTTGGCTGGCGGGCTTCCCTTCGCCGCCTCGGCCAGCGCGGAGACCCCGACGTACACCGTGATCACGAATGTGAATGTACGGGCGAAGAAGACCACGCAGTCCACCTCTTACGGGATCATGCCGAAGGGCACGCGCGTCAAGCCGCGGGGCAACATTGCGTACAAGGGCGGCACGTACCGGGCCTGTGGCGACAAGGACAACGCGTGGGTGGGCGTGACGTGGAAGGGGCACAAGGGCTGGATCCCCAGGCTCTGCGCCCGTGTAAACGGGTAAGGGTCTACGAGGCACGCCTCCTCTCTCGACGCGAGCCTCGATCCTTCGTGACGGCCCGTCGGCTTCTTCGGCGGGCCGTTTCGGTTCTTCGGGCTGGTATCGGCCAGGCTGATGGCCCGGCTGTCGCGCCGGGTGGGCGCCGGGTTCCACGGCTCCGGTCGGAGGGCCCCTCGAACACGGCTCGGTTCACTGGCCAGCTTCGGCGGCCAGTCTCGGAACGATCCGCGCGCACCGAGCGGCGTATTCCTGGAGATGACGGGCCCGGAACTCCTCGGCATCCCAGACCTCGTCGCATACCTCGCCGTCCGGCCACACATAAGCGAGCCCGCGCCCGCCGGAGGTCAGCGAAACCTCGCGCAGGTCGTAGCGATCGTCCTCGAAGGCGTCGAGAATCGCCCACTCCCTCCGGCTGAGGTCGGCGAGCAGCACGCCGGGCGCCGTGAAGCCGGGGGCCGCTACGAGCCCCGGATAGACGCGCCCGGCCAGAGAAGCTGCGCGCCAACCGGACGCACTGGCCTTGAGGCGCTCAGGTATCCGGCCGATCAGAGCTTCGAGAACCGAATCGAACTGAAGCGTGCCGTATGCGAACAGGGCAGTGCCCTCGGGCGAGAAACGGTCCCGGCGAGTAGCAGCCCCCGGGACCGGCGCGGGCTGAGCGGTTGGTTGGTACATAGTCATTCGAGTCGTCACGAGCCGGGCAGATACATGGCGTTGTAGGTTGGCGATTCAGGGGCGTGCTTGATCTCCCCCATCACCGAGTACCCCCACCGCAGGTATGCATCGTGCGCCGGCTGGTTATCGATGATGCACGTCAGGGTTGTGGCGCTCTCCGCCCGCCCCGTGATCACAGGCGCGCCGCCTTGGTCATCGCCGCAATCGAAGCGGCTACCTTTCCCGGCCTGCCCACACATCAGCAACGGATAGCGGTTCTGAGGCCAGGGCGCGCGGTCGGCCCGCACCCTTGACGAAGGATGCGGGCCGACGGTGGTTCTCCAGTGGTGAGTGCGAGCTCCTCGGGCGCTGGCCTATTCGGTGAGGTGCTTGACGTCGCCTACTACGAACTCCCCGTAGTGGAACGCTCTTCCCAGGGCTTCCAGCCTTGCGTATTGGGCCTCGGACACGTTCACGGCGTCCGGGAACATCGCGGCGCTCTTGACGGGCAGGGCTTGGAGCAGCAGGCGGAAGGCGAGATCGGGAGTACAGCCGCGGACGCACTCGGCCAGTGCGGCGGTCACCTTCTGGTCGAGGATGCCGTTGAACTCCGTCACCGTGGACAGGACCTCATCGGCCAGTCCACGGCCCTCGTCCAGGTCAGGGCCGGTGAGTGTCGGTGTGTCCGGGCGGTGGGATAGCCAGTCCTCGCATACTTGGATCACCTGTCGCATCCACTCGGCGCCGTCCGGGACCCTGTCGTGCCGGAAGAAGTACTCGCCGTTCTGCGCGCATGCTTCCCACAGCACGGTGATGTGCTTGGCGGGAAGTCCCTTGAGCAGGGATCGAGCGTCCCGGCGGACCAGGAGCACCGATGCCGGGTGCAGCTCCTCGACAAACTGGTTGCTCACAGCTTCTGGTTCCGAAGCTGCGTCCAGTGTCCAGTCCTGGTGGAAGAAGTTCATGATCCACGGGATGCCGAACGTGAAGTCGGTAGACCGCTCCATCACCGTCGTCCCCTCCTTAGACCGGATATCCGGTGTAGACGTAGTACACAAGGGGGTGCCCAGGTGCCCGCTTGAGGACGATCACGCGAACTGCCGACGGGCGGCAGCGGTACGGGCGGTCTCCGGCTGACCTCCGCTCGCGCGGAGAGAACTGGAGCTCGGCGTACATCGCCTGCACGTGCCGCGGCTGACCTCCGCTCGAGCGGAGGTGGGTCGATCACGGCCCGGCCGTAGTACCGGTCCATCACGTTCTCTCCGTGCAGGCGGGTGGGCTCGCAGAAGTACGTGACTGACGTGATCGCGGGTGAGCCTGGTCCCGCGATCGGAGACCGACAGTTCTCCGAACCACGGAGTCATGTGGTTGATGAACTTCGTGTAGTTGGTTCGAGTGTGGTCGGAGATGTCGGTCAGCAGCCCCACGTAGGCATGAGCGTAAGCGGGGACTTCTCCGAGTCCGGCATGGGGCGCTCGTCCGGTTGGACGAAGCCTTCCCCCTTGACCCACCCAGGCGGCCATTGCTGTCCGTGACCGTTGACCAGGTCGCGGAAGGTTTCGCCGCGTCCAGGTCGTCGAAGAGCTCGCTCTGCCATCCCCCGGTTCGGGAGCCTCCGGCCCGCCACACCACGGTGTGGCCGCAGTCACCGGACTGGCGCTCGTAGGTCTTGATGGAGGGCCATGCGAGGGAGCCTACGGGGCCCCGGTGTGGCGATTACGTGGCGAACGCCCGACCGGTGCTAGCGTGAAAACGACGTTTCCGCAGGTCACGTCGTTTCTGCTGGTGTGGGGCGGGTGGGACTCGAACCCACGACCGACGGATTATGAGTCCGCTGCTCTAACCGGCTGAGCTACCGCCCCGTAACGGCGCGCCGCGCACAACTGTGCGCGCCGTCTGCCGCAGCATAGCTGCTCATAGGATCTGCCGCCCGTGTGGGCCACAGTGCCTCGCATGGAGGACATCGATCACGCTCCCGGCGGTTCCCGGGTTCGCGACGCCATGAAAAAAGGCCCCGCGACCGGGGCCTTCATCATGAGCTCCCCCGACTGGACTCGAACCAGTAACCTGCCGGTTAACAGCCGGCTGCTCTGCCAATTGAGCTACAGGGGACTGCTCTGCTCGGACCCGCCTGACCGGTTTCCCGGGGGCGTTCCCTCGCTGCGAGCAATACATTAGCGCATGCCAGGGGGTGCTTTGAAATCGGTAACCGCATCGGCACCCACGAGGCGGGGCATGCGCTCAGTACGCATCGAGTGAAGGGTGGAAGCCATGCTGTACCGGCTCACGTTCATCTCCGGTCTTGCCGTCGGTTACGTGCTGGGCGCGCGGGCCGGTCGGGAGCGGTACGAGCAGCTGCGGAAGACCGCGCAGCGGGTCGCCCAGAACCCCGCGGTCCGCAATGCCGCGGAGTCCGCGGCCCAGAACGGACGGTCCGCCGCTTCGAAGGCCGTCGACACCGTCTCCTCCAAGGTCGGGCACCGCCTGCCCGACTCCGTGGCGGACCGGGTCCGCTCCCTCCGGGACCAGCGCGGGGCGGCGGAGGACGACTGGGGCACCAGCAACACCTGACCTCGAGAGCCCGAGGCCGCGGACGGCTCGGTGGGCCGGGCCGTCCGGGGCCTCGGGCCCGGCCCCTCTGGACGAGCCCCCTCCGGAGGAGGCCCCGGCCGGACGGACGAGCCCCCGCCTGGACGCCCCCGCCGGAGGCAGGCACCGGAGGACGGGCCGGAGGAAGCGGGCCAGGGGAAGCGGGCCGGAGGAAGCGGGCCGGCCCGAGCTCCCCGGGTGCCGCTCCGGTCCCCGAACTTCGCGCCGCCCTGAGCGACGCCCCTCTCACCGGACCCCGCGCCGACCCCCGAGTGACCTCGCCCTCACCGAACGCCGCATCGCCCCCGAGAGACGTTCCGGGACATCCGGGGCGTCGGGGCCGGGGTGCGGGAGGAGACGTCCGGGGCCCGGTCGCGGGGGGCCGGGGGGATCGGCCGGGCCGCGTACCGGTGCGGGCGGGCCGTCGGCCCTGGCCTGCACCGAGTGGTTCCAGCCGCCCGGGGCGGTCCGGATGACGGCACGGGGCCCGGGGTAGGGCATCATCGAGCGACATGGGGATAGTCGCCGGGTTGGACAGTTCTTCCGACTACACACGCATCGTCGTCTGCGACACCGAAACCGGTGCCGTGCTCAGGCAGGGGTATGCCCCGCATCCCGAGAGTGACGGTGACCCCGGCGGCAAGCGGACCGAGATCGACCCGCAGGCCTGGCTCGTGTCGCTCGGCGAGGCCGCCGGCAGCGGGGTGCTGGAGGGTGTGCAGGCCATCGGGGTGTCCGCGCAGCAGCAGGGGATGCTGGCCCTGGACGTCGAGGGCGGACTCGTCCGGCCCGCGCTGCTCGGCAACGACAAGCGCGCCCAGTCCTCGGCCGCCGACCTCATCGACGCGCTGGGCGGGCGGGCGGCCTGGGCCGAGGCCGTGGGCTCCGTTCCGCAGGCGTCGCAGCCGCTGGCGAAGCTGCGCTGGATGGCGCGGTACGAGCCGGAGGCCGCGGCCCGCACCGCGGGCGTCCTCCAGCCGCACGACTGGCTGGTCTGGCAGCTGCTCGGCCGGCCGCCGCGGCGGACCACGGACCGGGGCAGCGCCTCCGCGACCGGCTACTGGTCGGCGGCCACCGGTACGTACCGCCCGGACCTGGTGGAGCTGGCCCTCGGGCAGCAGGTCGTGCTGCCCGATGTCCTCGGTCCCGCCGAGCCCGCCGGGACCACCCCGGAGGGCCTGCTGATCGCGGCCGGTACGGGCGAGACGATGGCGGCGTCGTTCGGGCTGGGCGTGGGCCTCGGGGACGCGGTGGTCTCGCTCGGCGCCTCCGGTTCGATCTTCGCCGTGCACCACGAGGCGCTGGCGGACTCCACCGGCACCATCACCTCGTTCGCCGACGCGACCGGCATGCACCTGCCCGTGGTCCACACCAGCAACGCCGTGCGCACCCTCCGCGGCGCCGCCGAGCTGCTGGGCACGGATCTGGAGGGCCTGTCGGCGCTGGCGCTGAAGTCGACGCCCGGCTCCCACGGGCTGGTGCTGCTGCCCTATCTGGAGGGCGAGCGGACGCCGCACCTGCCGCACACCGCGGGGACCCTCGCCGGGCTGCGGCGGGAGTCCATGAAGCCGGAGAACCTGGCGCGGGCCGCGTTCGAGGGCATGCTGTGCGGGCTGGCCGACGCGCTGGACGTGCTGCGCGGGCGCGGGGTCGCGGTGAACCGGGTGTTCCTGCTGGGTGCGGCCGCCGAGCTGCCCGCCGTGCAGGCCGCGGCTCCGGCGCTCTTCGGCGCGCAGGTGATCGTGCCGCAGGCCGCCGACTACGCCGCGCTGGGCGCCGCCCGGCAGGCCGCATGGGCGCTGGGGGTGGCGCAGGGCTATCTGTCGCCGCAGCAGCCGCCGCTGTGGCAGGGCGCGACGGCGCAGGTCTTCGATCCGGGCGAGGAGCTGGCGGTGGGCCAGGCGGTCCGGCAGCAGTTCATCGCCGTGCGGGAGCAGACCCACCCCGGGGCGTTCCAGAACGTGTTCTAGGGCGTGGCCGTCGGCCGTCCGGCCGCCTGCGATACGTCCCGGCACCCGTTTCCCGGGGCGGTGGTTTCCGGTCATACCTCGCGCGGTGCGGACGGGTGTGCCGGCGGGCGGATCCGGCGTCGGCGAGGCCTCGGACGGCGCATGGACGGCCCGTGCGCGGCCCACTGGGGCGGCTCCGGTCCCGGTCGGCGGGGCCGTGGGCCGCCGTGCCCGGCTCAGGCGCCCGGCACCGTCCCGCGCAGGCACCCGGCACCCCGTCCCGCGCAGGCCCCGGCCCGAAGCGTGCACCGCCGTCCGGCCGGGGCATCCCCCCACCCGGGACGATGCGTCCGTAGGGTCCGGCTGAAGCGTCACTCCGCCCGCCCCGGGCGTCCGTCAGACGGCCCGGGACCGGTCGGTGCAGCCGACCGGCCGTGCAGCAGGACCGGTCGGTGCAGCGGGACCGACCGAACGACAGGCCCCGCCCAGGCAGCCGGCGCGCCCGCCCCAGGCGTCCGCCGCGGGCCGGGGCGAAACGTTCGGGGCCTCCCGGGCGATGCATCCGTAGCACCCCGCCGACGCATCCGCGGCGTACGGCCGGTACGTCCCTACGGCTGTACGTCCCTGCGTCCGTCCCTGCGTCCGTAACAAAACGTTTGACCTCAACTGCTGTTGAGGCCGCAAGGTGTCGCCAGGCCCGCCGGTTCCGGCCGGCTCCGTGCGCTCGCCGAAGACCGTCATGACCGAAGAGAGCCCGTTGTGCTGATCCGACTCCTCAGACCCCATATGGGGCCGTACCGACGACCCGTGGCGCTGCTGGTGCTGCTCCAGTTCGTGCAGACGCTCGCCGCGCTCTATCTGCCCGCGCTCAACGCCGACATCATCGACCACGGCGTGGTGACCGGCGACACCGGCTACATCCTGGAGACCGGCGGCGTGATGATCGCGGTCTCGCTGCTCCAGGTGGCCTGTTCGATAGGTGCGGTCCTCTACGGCGCGCGGACCGCCATGGCGGTCGGCCGGGACATCCGGGCCTCCGTCTTCGACCGGGTGCAGAGCTTCTCCGCCCGTGAGGTCGGCCGGTTCGGGGCGCCGTCGCTGATCACCCGCACCACCAATGACGTCCAGCAGGTCCAGATGCTGGTGCTGATGAGCTTCACGCTGATGGTCACGGCGCCGATCATGTGCGTCGGCGGGATCGTCATGGCGCTGGGCCAGGACGTGCCGCTGTCCTCGCTGCTGCTCGCCGTCGTCCCGGTGCTGGCCGTGCTGATCGGGCTGATCGTGCGGAAGCTCGGCCCGCAGTTCCGCACCATGCAGGGCCGGCTCGACACCGTGAACCGGGTGCTGCGGGAGCAGATCACCGGCATCCGGGTCATCCGCGCCTTCGTCCGGGACGACCACGAGCGGCAGCGCTTCGACCGGGCCAACACCGAGCTGACGGACGTCTCGGTGCGCACCGGGCGGCTGATGACCCTGATGTTCCCCACGGTGATGACGGTGGTGAACGTCGCCGGGGTGGCCGTGCTGTGGTTCGGCGCGCACCGGATCGACAGCGGCAGCATGCAGATCGGGGCGCTGACGGCGTTCCTGAGCTATCTGATGCAGATCCTGATGGCCGTGATGATGGCCACCTTCATGTTCATGATGGTGCCGCGCGCCGAGGTCTGCGCGGAGCGCATCCAGGAGGTCCTGGCGACGGAGTCCAGTGTCGTGCCGCCCGCCGAGCCCGTGACATCGCTCGGCCGGCGGGGGCATCTGGAGCTGCGCGGCGCGGACTTCCGCTATCCGGGCGCCGAGGCGAAGGTGCTGCGCGGGGTGGATCTCGTGGCGCGGCCGGGCGAGACGACCGCGGTCATCGGCTCCACGGGCAGCGGGAAGAGCACGCTGCTCGGCCTGGTGCCCCGGCTGTTCGACGCGACGGGCGGCTCGGTGCTGGTCGACGGGGTGGACGTGGCGTCGATCGCCCCGGCGCTGCTGGCGGAGACCGTCGGGCTGGTCCCGCAGAAGCCGTATCTGTTCTCCGGGACCGTGGCGTCCAACCTGCGCTACGGCCGGCCGGACGCCACCGACGCCGAGCTGTGGCACGCCCTGGAGGTCGCCCAGGCCAGGGAGTTCGTGGAGCGGCTGGAGGGCGGGCTGGACGCGCCGGTCGCCCAGGGCGGCAGCAATGTCTCCGGCGGCCAGCGGCAGCGGCTCGCCATCGCGCGGGTCCTGGTGCGGCGCCCGGAGATCTACCTCTTCGACGACTCGTTCTCCGCGCTCGACTACGCCACCGACGCGGCGCTCCGGGCCGCGCTGTCCCGGGAGACGTCCGGAGCGACGGTGGTGATCGTCGCGCAGCGGGTGAGCACCATCCGCGACGCCGACCGGATCGTGGTCCTCGACGAGGGCCGGGTCGTCGGCACCGGCACCCACCCGGAGCTGATGGCCGGCAACGACACCTACCGGGAGATCGTGCTCTCCCAGCTCACCGAGCAGGAGGCGGCATGACCACCCAGGCACCGGCACCGCGCCGCGGTCCCTCCCCGGCCGTGGGACCGGCGCGCTTCATGGGCGGCCAGCCGGCCGAGCGGTCCATGGACTTCGCCGGTTCGGGCAAGCGGCTGCTGCGCCGGCTGCGGCCGGACCGGGCCCGGCTGTACGGGGTGCTGGCCATGGGCGTGGCGAGCGTGGCGCTGTCCGTGCTCGGGCCGAAGATCCTCGGCGACGCGACCGACCTGGTGGTCGACGGCGCCGTCCTGCCGCCGCACCGGGGCGTGGACTTCGGCGCCGTGGCGGGGGTGCTGCTGTGGGCGCTCGGCGTGTACGCCGCGTCCGGGCTCTTCGGCGTCGTCCAGAGCCGGCTGGCCATCGGCGCCATCAACCGCACGGTCTTCCGGCTGCGCGAGGACATCGAGGCGAAGCTGTCCCGGCTGCCGCTGTCGTACTTCGACCGGCAGCCGCGCGGCGAGGTGCTGAGCCGGGCCACCAACGACATCGACAACATCGCGCAGACCCTCCAGCAGACCATGGGCCAGATCGTGAACTCGCTGCTCACGATCGTCGGTGTGCTGGCGATGATGTTCTGGATCTCCCCGCTGCTGGCCCTGGTGGCACTGATCACCGTGCCGGTGTCGGTGTTCGTCGCGACGGCCGTCGGCAAGCGGGCGCAGCCGCAGTTCGTCGCCCAGTGGAAGACCACGGGCAAGCTGAACGCGCACATCGAGGAGATGTACACCGGGCATGCCGTGGTGACGGTCTTCGGACGGCAGGCCGAGTCCGCCGAGGCGTTCCGGGAGCAGAACGAGGCGCTGTACCGGTCGGGCTTCCGGGCCCAGTTCATCAGCGGGATCATCCAGCCCGCGATGATGTTCATCGGCAACCTCAACTATGTGCTGGTGGCGGTGGTCGGCGGGCTGCGGGTGGCGTCCGGCGCGCTGTCGATCGGGGACGTGCAGGCGTTCATCCAGTACTCGCGGCAGTTCAGCCAGCCGCTGACCCAGGTCGCCAGCATGTCGAACCTGGTGCAGTCCGGGGTGGCGTCCGCCGAGCGGGTCTTCGAGCTGCTGGACGCGGCCGAGCAGGACCCGGACCCGGTGGCCCCGGAGCGCCCCGCCGAGCTGCGCGGGCGGGTCACGCTGGAGCAGGTGTCCTTCCGCTACGAGCCGGAGAAGCCGCTCATCGAGGACCTGTCGCTGGCCGTGGAGCCCGGCCAGACGGTGGCGATCGTCGGGCCGACGGGCGCGGGGAAGACCACCCTGGTGAATCTGCTGATGCGGTTCTACGAGGTGAGCGGCGGCCGGATCACCCTGGACGGGGTGGACGCGGCCCGGATGTCGCGGGAGGAGCTGCGGTCCGCGGTCGGCATGGTCCTCCAGGACACCTGGCTGTTCGGCGGCACGATCGCGGAGAACATCGCGTACGGGGCGCGGGGGGCGACCCGGGAGCAGGTGGAGCGTGCCGCCCGCGCCGCGCACGCCGACCGCTTCATCCGTACCCTGCCCGACGGCTACGACACGGTGATCGACGACGAGGGGACGGGGGTGAGCGCGGGTGAGAAGCAGCTCATCACCATCGCCCGCGCCTTCCTCTCCGATCCGGTGATCCTGGTCCTGGACGAGGCGACGAGCTCGGTCGACACCCGGACCGAGGTGCTGATCCAGAAGGCGATGGCGACGCTCAGCCACGGCCGGACCAGCTTCGTCATCGCCCACCGGCTGTCCACGATCCGCGACGCCGACGTGATCCTGGTGATGGAGAACGGCTCGATCGTCGAGCAGGGCACGCACGAGCGGCTGCTGGCCGCCGACAGGGCGTACGCGCGGCTGTACACGGCGCAGTTCGCGCAGGCCGTGGCGGAGATCGACTGACCGGCCGGGAGCACGGGGCTGCGGGGGTACGGGGCTGCGGGGGTACGGAGGGGCTGGAGGTACGGAGGGGCCAGGCGGCCCGCCGGCACGGGTGGTGTGTCCGTGTCCGGTGGGCCGCCCGGCCGCGTTCCGGGTCCGGGGTGCCCCGTTCGGCGGGGTGTCAGTGCTGCCCGGCCCAGCGGCGCACCGTCGCGGTGGCGTCGGCGGCGTCCGCGGGGGCGAGGTCGGCGATCCGCGCACGGTGGTTGGCGCCGGGGGCCAGCCGGACGGCACTGTCCCGGCTGCCGCTGCCCAGGCGGAACGGTTCCGCCCGCGCGGTGTCGTTCTCGCCGTACACGAAGAGCAGTTCCCGGCCGTGGCGCCGTACCCACCGGTCGATGTCGGGCATGGCGTCCGGCTGGAAGCGCAGCGGGATGTCCCGCGGCACGTAACTGCGCACCTGCTGGATCCCGGGGTGGCGCAGCAGGCCGGCCAGGTGCGAGGTGTCGAACTGGGCGTAGCCGAGCTGGGTGCCCAGCTGGTGGAAGTACGGGAGGACGGACGCGAGGCTGCGGTCGGTGTAGACCGGGAAGCGGGAGACGCCGTCGACCCACCGGTACAGCTCGTCGGTGGTGGCGGTGGGCGCGGGCACCGACGCGCAACCGTCGGCCCCGCTGTACATCCAGAACATCAACGGCAGGCGCAGGACGGCCAGTTCGTACGCCCTGTCCGCACTGCCGAGCGTGCGGAAGGTCTGCCCCTCCTGCCGGGCCCACTGGGCGTAGCGGCCGGCCATCTCCTCGCGGCGCACCAGCGCCTCGCGCTGCACGGCCCGCAGGGCGGAACGGCAGGCGGGGGTCCCGACCCGTCCCAGGAACCGGTCGTACGCGGTGTCGTCCCGGTCGTCGGTGTTGTTGGGCGCGCCGTACACGACGGTGCCGTCCACGTCGCGCGGGTGGAAGCGCCGGTGGTAGACGGTGGCCATGCCGCCCTTGCTGCCCCCGGTGGTCAGCCACGCGCCGCTGTAGAGCGTCTTGAGGGCGCGGATGATCCGGTGGTGGTCGTCGGCGGCCTGCCGGATGTCCAGCTTCGACCAGTCGGGCCGGTCGGGCCGGGACGTGCCGAAGTAGCGGTGCTCGGTGGAGATCTGGTTGCCGTCCACGAGCCGGGTGGGCTCGGCGCGGAAGGCGGGGTCGGAGCCGGCCTCGTAGCCGGTCGTGTACAGCACCGTCGGGCGGCGGAGGGACTTGTGCAGCAGGGTCAGCCGCTGCTCGAAGGTGCCCTTCCCGGGGTGCCGGTGATCGACGGGCTGCCGGTAGCCGAGCTCGAAGAAGCGGTGGCCGGTCGCGGCCGGGCGCTCGGCGATCACGCGCATGCCGGGGAGGGCTTCGATCCTGCTGCGGATGTCGGTGGGGGCGGGCGCGGCGGCTGGTGTGGCGGTGGGGCTGGCGGCGGGCCGGGGCGCTTCGGCAGGGGTGACCGTGGGCCGGGGCTTGGACGGGGCGGACGGTGTTCCGGCCTGGGCCGGTCCGGCCGTGCCGGAGAGGAGCAGCCCGGCCAGCAGGGAGAAGGTGAGCAGCCGTCGGGCCGGCACGGGGAGGTGCGGGCGCCGGCGCGGTGCCGAGCGGTGCGAAGTCCCGGCGAACCGGGGCGTCCCCGTCGCCGGATCCTCTGCCAGGAGGTCCCGGGCGGTGCCGTGCCGCCCGGCCGCGGCGTGGCGGAGTGCGGGCGGGACGTGGCGGAGTGCGGGCGGGTGGCGTTGAGAGGCGTGGTGGTCCGCGACGTCCTGGCCCGGTGATGTCCGGCGGGGCGGCTGGTGCTCGGTGGCGCGGGGTGGTGTGCCGGGGCCGGTGGTGCGGCTGCCGTGCCGCGTGTTCCTCATGTTCTTCATGGGATCCAGCCAAACCGTCGCTACCGGGGGGCCGGATCCCCCGGGAAGCGGAACGCCCTCCCCCACGCGGGGGAGAGTGCGCTGCGCACACCACCCGAACCAGGCCGTGGCCTGACCGCGCGGGTGGCCGGGCCCACTGCCGGGTGACGACGCCTCTGCTCACGAGGTGCTGTGCTCACGAGGTGCTGTGCTCACGGGGGTGCTGGGCTCACGAGGGGCTGTGCTCACGGGGTGTTGGGGCCCCGGCGCACAGCGCGTGGTCGATCAGGGCGCTGGCCGCGTTCTCCTGGTCCTTTATGTGCTCCAGGGTGTCGCCGCGGGCCTCGGAGCGTGGGCCATGGCGCGGGCAACCAGCCGCTCGGGCCGGTGGACGTCGTGGCGCTGCTGGTAGTACTCCTCCGGCGTGGTGTATCCGGGCAGGTCGTCGTGGATGCCGCTGGTGTGCTGGAGCAGCCGGCGGACGGTGATCCGGCTGCCGTCGTTGCCGTTGCCCTGCACCACTCCCGGCAGCCGGTGGGCGACCGTGTCGTCCAGGGACAGCCTGCCCTCGGCCTCCAGTTGGAGGACCACGGTGGCGACCAGCGTCTTGGATGTGCTGGCCATGCGGAAGTAGCCGTTGGAAGGGACCGGGCGGCCGGTGTTCAGGTCGGCGGTGCCGCTGGTGGCGACCGGGTGCCGGCGGTCGGGCGCGATCACGCGGGCCTGCACACCGCTGACACCGAGGGCGTGGATCGCCTCGGTGTCCTGGCTTGACGTGCTCCCTGGCCTAAAGTCCAGGGATTCCGGCCTGGGTCGGTTGACCCTTCCGGGGGCTTCCTGCTTCACCGCGCTGTGCGGGCACAGGTACCCGTCTTACCCGCGCTCCACAGGCGTTTGACGTCTCCACCCGCCCGGCGGCGACGATACGGCGTCCTTCGGCCAGGACGTTGCATGCTGCGTTGTGGTCACGCTCGTGCACGGCGCCACACCGGCCGCACGTCCACTCCCGGACGTGCAGGGGCTTGGGGCCGTCCCGGAATCCGCACGTTGAGCAGAGCTGGGAGGACGGGAAAGCACGGTCCACCTTGGTGAAGGTGCGGCCGTGCTTGGCGGCCTTGTATTCCAGCATGCCGACGAAGGCAGCCCATCCCGCGTCGTGCACGGACTTGGCCAGCCGGCTGCGCCCGAGACCGGACACCGCGAGGTCTTCCACATACACCGCTTGGTTGTCGCGGATGATCTGTGTGGACGCCTTGTGGTGGAAGTCCCGGCGCCGGTCCGCAACCCGCGCATGCTGGCGTGCGACCCTGATCCGCGCCTTGGCCCGGTTCCTCGACCCCCTGGCCTTACGGGACAGCTCCCGCTGAAGCCGCCTGAGCTTCTTCTCCGCCCGACGCAGGAAACGCGGACTGCCGATCTTCGTCCCGTCGGACAGGACAGCGAACGCGGACAAGCCGAGGTCGATACCGGTGTCGGTCCCCGCCTCGGGAAGGATGTCCGGTTCGGTGTCCACGACGAAGCTGAGGAAGTACCGCCCCGAGCTGTCCAGGGTGACGGTCAGAGAGGTGGGCGCGGCAGGAAGCCGCCGCGACCACCTGACCTTGAGATTGCCGACCTTGGCCACGTACACCGTGCCGTCGCTCTGGAGGGAGAAGGCGTTGGTGTTGAGACGGATCGACTGCCGGGTGTCCTTCTTCGACTTGTACCGCGGCGGCCCGACCCTCCGGCCCCGCCGCTTGCCCTTGACCGAATCGAAGAAGTTCCGGTACGCCGTGTCAAGGTCGCGCAGGGACTGTTGCAGGACGACCGCCGACACCTCGCCAAGCCAGGCACGCTCCTCGGTGCGTTTGGCCTGGGTGATGCGACGCCGGGACAACTCGCCCGACGTCACATATGGCAGCCCCGCCGCCTGCGCCTCCTTCCGGTCACGCAGACAGTCGTTCCACACCACACGCGCGCACCCGAACGCCTTCGCCAAAGCGCGGCACTGAGAGGCGTCCGGGTAGGCCCGGAAGTTGTAGCGGAGCTGCATGACCGCGACGCTACTACGACTTGGTCTCGTGAATCAGGAGAATGACTACAGGCGTGGCAGGCATGTGGTTTCGGCGATGCACGTTCACTTGGTCTTTGTGACCAAATACCGGCATGGAGTGTTCGACGATGAGATGCTGACGCGCTGCGAAGAGATCATGCGCAAGGTGTGTGAGGACTTCGAGGCGGAGCTGAAGGAGTTCAACGGCGAACGCGACCACGTCCACCTCCTGATCAACTACCCGCCCAAGGTCCCCGTCTCCAAACTGGTCAACAGCCTCAAAGGCGTCTCCGCCCGCCGGATCCGCCAAGAATTCACCGACCGGATCCACCCCGCCATCACGCACGGGCACCTGTGGTCACCCTCATACTTCGCCGCATCCTGCGGCGGAGCACCACTGGCCACCATCCGCCAGCACATCGAGCAGCAACAACGCCCGCTCTGACCTGCACGTCAGAGCAGCCTTGAGATGCATTCATCCCCGGCGTGAACGCCGGGGCTTTCTGCAAGAGCCCCGGTAACCGCTCCTCGGGGGACGGATCGGCAGGCTGGGCGACGGCGGTGGCGAGCAGCGCAGCGACACCGACGGCCATGGCGAGGTACCTTCGCAGAGTCGAAACCATGGCTGAACGCTAGGTTCGCCCCCAACGGGTCGCGATCCGGTGCTCCCCAGGACCGGACTGGGGATACCCCCAGCGGGGACCGTCACCAGTCCGGCGTCGGCATCTCGGCATCTGCAGGGGCATCGGGATCGGGCGCGCGTTCCCACGACGTGGAATCGGCTGACGGACGGTGTGCAGAAGGCCGGCGGGGCCAGAGGCGACGGCTCCGGGCTCACGAGCCCGCCGGCAACCGGCCGCGGCAACCGCCGGTCCGCGGCTCCCGGTCCTTCTCGGTGGCGACGGCCGAGGCGGACAGGAGCGTCGCGGCGGTGAGGCCGCCCCAGAGCGCGGCCGGGCCGTGGGGGGCGAGAGCGGTGATGGCCGCCGGGGAGACGGCGAGGCCGAAGCCCGTGGAGAGTTCGAAGCGGGCGAGGGCGCTTCCCAGGGCATGGGCCGGGGCGAGGGCGGTGACGAGCGCGGTGGCGCTGCCGGCATAGATGATCTCGCCGATCGTGCAGACGACGGACACCGCGGCGACGGCCGGGGCAGCCCAGCCGGGTCCCAGTGAGGTGGCCGCGAGGAAGCCGAGGTAGGACGCGGCGAGTACCACGCCGCCGAGAGCCAGCACGGCCCGCCGGGAGAAGCGGGACAGCAGGACGGTGACCGGGACCTGCAGGGTGACCACCAGCACCGTGTTGGCCACGAAGACGGCCGCCGACCACACCGGGGAGGCGTGCAACTGGGTCACCAGGACCAGGGGCAGCGCGATTTCGGGGACGTTGAGGCAGAAGACGTAGACCACGTTGGCGGTCAGCAGCGCGCGCATCCGCGGTGCGGGCCCGTCGGCGCCGTCCTCGGCCGGGGCAGCGGCCGTCCGTGCGTGGAGGTGGACCGACCACGCCAGGGCCGCCGCGGCGAGATAGGCGAGCCCGGTGCCGGCTGCCAGCGCCCGCAGTGCGCCGGTGCCGCCCGCCAGGCAGGCGGTGGCGAGGAGCGCGCCCACGCCCAGGCCGGCGTTGCGCAGGGCGCGGCCTGCCGCGAGAGCGGCGTCGCGCTCCCGGCCGTGGGCGACCGTGGCCACGAGCGCCGCGTGGGCGGCCGGCCAGGCCTGGTTGCCGATGCCGAGGAAGAGCGCCGCCGCCGCGAACGGCCAGACGTGCCCGGCCGGGGTGGCCAGCAGCAGCGCCACGCCCAGCGCCCGCACGAGCATCGACGCCGCCACGACCGTGCTGCGTGCGCCCCGGTCCAGCCAGCGGCCCACCGCGGGCATGCACACCAGCCCCACGACGATGCCGGCCGTCATGGCGATGCCGGTGGCCGGTGCGGACAGCCTCAGCACCGTCACTCCGTAAAGCAGCAGAAAGGGCCGCAGCAGGCCGGTGCCGAGCGCGTCCACCATCAGGGCGACGGCGTAGCGGGGGCCTCCGGAGGCACGGACGAGGGCACGGGACCGGCTCTTGGTGGTGGTTGCCATGGCGCCAACGGTGGGTCCGGCCGCCGGGCGGGCCATGCCGGTTGACGGACACCGTCAACCGACGCCGGCGCGGGTTGACCGGTCGGTGATGCTGAGGGGATGACGTTGAGGATCGACATCAGCGGCCTGCCGTCCGAGGGCCTGCGCTTCGCCGCCTCCCCGCTGGCCGAGCTGACCGCGATGCTGCACGTGCTCGCCGAACCGGGGCACCATCCGCAGCTCGCCGACTGGGCCGCGGACGTCCGGTCCGGGCTGCGGCCGGAGCTGGACGAGCGGTTGCGGGAGGCGGAGTTCCTCTGGCGTTCCTCCCAGGCCGACTTCCTGCTCCCCGCCCGGCCCCGGCCGACCCTCGCCGAGGAGTTGGACGACGTGGACCGGATCGACGACGCAACGTACGTGACCGCCGCGCTCGTCACCACGTGCGGCAGCAGCCGGGACCGCTTCGCCGCGCCGTCACCGCTCACCGACGCGGCCGCGCGCGGGCGGGCCCTGGACCTGGCGCAGGCCCGCGGCGCACGGCAGGAGGCCTTCGCGGAACGGCTGCTCACCGACCCGGCGGCCGTGCGGGCGCGGGTGCGGCACACCCTCGAACAGTGCGCCGAGGCCTTCTTCGACGCCGCCTGGGCGGACGTCGCCGTGCAACTCGCCACCGACCTGCGCCTGAAGAACGACCTGCTGCGGCGCCACGGCACCGGGGCGGCCCTCGCCTCGGTCTCCGGCGCGGTCGCCCTGGCACCGGACGGCGACTGCATCGTCGTGGACAAGCTGCAGGACAAGGCGACCTCCGCCCACGGCACCGGGGTCACCTTCATCCCCAGCGTCTTCGGCAGCCCGCACCTGGTGGTGGTCCACGCGCCCGGGTGGCAGCCGGTGGTGCAGTACCCCGTGGCCGAGCCGAGTCCGGCGGAGCCGGTGTCGCTGGAAACGGTCACCCTGCGGCTGGAGGCACTCTCCCATCCGGTACGGCTGCGGCTGCTGCGCACCCTGGCGCGCGGCCCGCACACCACCGGTGAGCTGGCCCACGCCTGGGAACTCTCCCTCCCGGAGGTCTCCCGCCACCTCGCCGTGCTGCGCCGCGCGGGCCTGCTCACGACCCGGCGGCACGGCCGCTATGTCCGCAACACCCTCGAGCTGCCCGAGCTGACGGCGCTGGGGGCCGACCTGCTGGCGGCCGTACTGCGCTGAGCGGCTTCGGTCCCCCTGATCAGCGACCCTGATCAGCGACCCTGATCACCGAGTGGCCAGGGCCTTCCCGGCACAGGTCCGGGCCGGGAGCCGTCACAGGCGGCCCCAGCCGCGTCGGACAACGTCCCTCCCCGGAACCGTCGGTGGGCGGAAAGGACAGGAGACCGGTGTGATCGCGTGATACGTTCAGCGCCGCCGTGCGACGCCACGAACCGAGGAGGTGGGACCGATCAACGCTGCAACAGGTCGGGGCTCCCTCCCTCGCATGGCCCGGGGAGTGCCCGCAGAAGGCATCCCGAAAGGCTGAACGCCATGCGCTTCACCTCTGAGACGTCGTCCGACGGCGTCACCGAACAGCTCTTCACCCTCGGCGAGATCCCCGGCGTGCTCTGGACACCCGAAGGTGCCGCCGGCTCCCGTCCGCTGATCCTGATGGGCCACGGCGGCGGACAGCACAAGAAGGCCCCGGGCGTCGCGGTGCGGGCGCGCCGCTTCGTGGCCGAGTGCGGTGTCGCGGTGGCGGCCGTCGACGTGCCCGGCCACGGCGACCGGCCCAAGGACGAGGAGCTCAACCGGATCGCGACCGAGAACCAGGCGCGCGTGGAGTCCGGCGCGGAGCCGGCTCCGCTGATCGCCGCCTTCCAGGCGCTCGTGGCCCGCCGGACCGTCCCGGAGTGGCGGGCGGTCCTCGACGCGGTCCAGGAACTCTCACACGTCTGCGCCGGTCCGGTGGGCTACTGGGGAGTTTCCCTGGGCTGTGGGCTCGGCGTTCCGTTCGTCGCCGCCGAACCCCGGGTCCGCGCCGCGGTGCTGGGCCTGGGCGGCGCCCGGGCCGTGGCCGAGGACGCCGCGCGGATCACCGTCCCGGTGGAGTTCCTCGTGCAGTGGGACGACGAGCGGGTCCCGCGGGCGGAGAGCCTGGCGCTGTTCGACGCCTTGGCCTCGGGTGAGAAGACCCTGCACGCCAACCCCGGCAAGCACGGGGAGATCCCGCCCTTCGAACTGGACAGCACGGTGCGGTTCTTCGCCCGGCACCTCTGCTGATCCCGGCACCTCTGCTGGTCCCGGCGCTTCTGCTGGTCCCGCGCCCCGGTCGGTTGAACACGCCGACCGGGAGCGGGGTCCGGAACCGAGGCAGCTCAGATGGATGCTCGATGTGCGGTCCTGTGCCCCTCTCTTCTTGTGCGGAAGGACTGCACGGAGGCCAGGTAGGTACGGTCCAGGAGGTCTTGTGAGCAGGGATATCGATGACGACGCACTGGTTGAAGAACTCATCCACATCGCGGGCGGCCCAGGGCACGACCGAGAAGAGCGGCAGCGGAAGGTTGAAATCAGGTGGTATGGCGGCTACTGCTCCTCGGTGGAGGGCCGTCGCACCTCGAAGTGGAAGCATCCGTACTCCAGTGCCCGGACGTGCACGAGCACCACGTCCGGGTCGCTGAACGCATCGTCGAAGGCTGCGTCGAAACCGGCCGTGGTGTCGACCGGAATCTCAAGAAGGCGGCCACCGGCGATATGACCCTGGGCGTCATAGCGGCGCACGGTACGCAGGGCGCCCGGCCGGTCGAAGGGGTAGTTCTCGCCGGGGGTGAACCCGCCGCAGTCATCGGCGTGAATGAAGACGGGACCCTGTTCGTCGTACGCGCCTGGAAGCGCACCCTCCGCGGCGGCCCAGCGTCGCAACGGAGCGTACGAAACAAGGGCAATCCGCTCGCTGAGCCTGATGGGGCGTAGGCAGCAGCGCAGCGGAGAGCCTGTGTCGTCGCGGGTCGCGACGTACGGGACGCAGGGACGGCCTGCGTCATCGGCGACACGCAGTTCCTTGAGGACGGCTGGGTCAACGGGGAGCACGGTGTACCTGGTCATGCGCCCATGCTGGCTCGACGCACGAGCGTCTGCTGGCAGGAAACGGACGTCACGTTCGTGCGTGCCCACGCACAAAGCTGACCGGAAACGTCACACCCGCTGTACGCAGGCCCCTTACGATCCCCACCCCTTGGAATCGATCATCTAGTCCAGATAGCCCCGCAGCTGGTCGGCGTAGGCGTGGTCGCGGAGTTTGCTGAGTGTCTTGGACTCGATCTGGCGGATGCGCTCGCGGGTCACGCCGAAGAGCCGTCCGATCTCCTCCAGGGTGCGGGCGCGGCCGTCGACCAGCCCGTAGCGCAGTTGCACGACCTTCCGTTCGCGCTCCCCCAGGGTGGACAGCACCGCGTCGAGGTGCTGCCGGAGCAGCAGGAACGCGGCGGACTCGACGGGTGAGGCGGCGTCACCGTCCTCGATGAGATCGCCGAACGCGACGTCGTCCTCCTCGCCCACGGGCGCGTGCAGCGACACCGGTTCCTGGGCCAGCCGCAGCACCTCGCCGACCCGTTCCGCGGAGAGGTCGAGATGGGCGGCCACCTCTCCGGGGGTGGGTTCGTATCCGCGTTCCTGGAGCATCCGGCGCTGGACCCGCACGACCCGGTTGATCAGCTCGACCACGTGCACCGGGACCCGTATGGTCCGGGCCTGGTCGGCGAGGGCCCGGGACATGGCCTGACGGATCCACCAGGTCGCGTAGGTGGAGAACTTGTACCCGCGGGCGTAGTCGAACTTCTCGACGGCCCGGATCAGGCCGAGGTTGCCCTCCTGGACGAGGTCGAGCATGGTCAGGCCCCGGCCGACGTAGCGCTTGGCGACGGAGACGACGAGCCGGAGGTTGGCCTCGATGAGCCGGCGTTTGGCCATCCGCCCGAGCACCACCAACCGATCTAGATCCAGGGCCAGTTGGGAGTCGAGCTGTGCGGCGGGAGTGCTGCTCAGCTTCTCCTCGGCGAAGAGCCCGGCCTCGACGCGGCGGGCGAGTTCGACCTCTTCGACGGCGGAGAGCAGCGGGATCCGGCCGATCTCGCGCAGGTACTGGCGGAAGAGGTCGGAGGAGGGGCCGGAGGTGTCGGCGCGCTGGGGCGGGGGCTCGGGGGTGATCTCCTCGACGACGATCTCGGCCGTGGACGGCTCGGATCCGGGGTCCGGGTCGTCGGTCGCGGACTCGGCCGCCGTACCCGTTATCGGAGCGGCGTCGGGGCCGGCCGCGGGGGCTTCACGACCGGCATCGGTGCCGGTGGCCTCGCCGAGTCCGGGGCCAGGTCCGGATCCGGCCGTGGACCCGGACCCGGACCCGGTCGTGGCCCCGGCATCGGACTCGGTGCCGGGCTCGGCCTCGGCGTCCGCCTCGGCGTCGGCCGCGGTACCGGCAGCCGCCGTCCGGGCCGGCCCGGGGCCGGACGCCCCGGTCCCGGAGGCGCGTGCCGAGTCGGCCCCGAGGGCGGCCGGGCCGGCGTCCGGGTGGTGCGGGGGCAGGGTCTGCGGCGGCACCTTGCTGACCGCACCGGTGAGTGTCTGGGATTGCACGGGGGCGACCTCCAGGGTGATCGCTGCCGGGCCGGGGGCGTTCCGGCAGCGGAACGGTTGCGGCTGCGCCACCCTCCGCTCCGGACATTCGGACAGACATCCGCAGGAGGTCCCGGCCGGGCGGCCGGGCGCACCGCGCTCCGCGGACTGAGGCACCGGCCACCAGTGTGGGGTAAGACGTACACCCGCCACGAGGGTCGTGCAGCAACTTTTGAGTCCGGTCCGTGACCGGGCGGATACGGCGCGGCGCGGATGCTTCACCGGGAAGGCGCGGACGATCGCGGCAGCCGCACGAACGACCACCGGCCGAACGCCCGCCGGCCGCTACAGCGCCGCCGCCCCCCGCTCGCGGAGGGACTGGCCGTACTGCTGAAGGACCCACAACTCGTTCTGCACGGTGGCCACATGGCCGGGGTCCGCCTGCGAGCCGAGGCGCTGGAGCGCGCCGCGGATGTCGGTGATGCGCTGGTTGACCGCGGCGAGGCGGACGGCCACGAGCTGGACGCCCGCGTAGACCTCGTCGGGGTCGCGCCGGGTGTGCAGGGGCTCCACGGCCAGTTCGGTGACCAGGGCGCGGACGGAGTCGTCGGGGGCGACGTCCCGGACCCGTGCGAGGTACTCGCGGTCCGCGGCGGCCGCTCCCCCGGCCTCCTCGATGGCCTGCCGCACGGTGGCGTAGGGCGGGGCGGTGAACTCGTCCGCGCCATAGGCGTCGAAGGCCGGGGAGACGAGGTCGGGGCGCTGGAGGGCGAGCTTCAGCAGTTCCCGCTCGACCCGGTGGGCGGGGCTGCGCAGGTTGAGGGCCGGGCCGCGCGGGCCCGGCGGTGCGGCGGGCTGCGGCGGCCCGTCCTGCGCCGGCCGGCCGTCGCGCCGGCCGTTCCGGCCCTCGGCGGAGGCGGGGCCGCGCTGCCCCCGCTCGCGGGCCCAGCGGGCGAGCTGGCCGACACGGCGGACGACGAACTGCACGTCGAGGATGCCCAGCAGGCCGGCCAGCGTGACCGCGTACTCGTGCTGGATGGAGCTGTTCTTGATGCCCGCGACGATCGGGGCCGCCGCCTCCAGCGCGGCGGCGCGCCCCTCGGCGGTGTCGAGGTTGTACCGGTCGACGACGTGCCGGATGGCGAACGCGAACAGCGGGGTGCGGGAGTCGACCAGACCCTGCACGGCCTCGTCGCCCTTGGCGAGCCGGAGTTCGCAGGGGTCCATGCCGTCGGGGGTGATGGCGATGGAGGTCTCGGCGGCGAACTTCTGGTCGTCCTCGAAGGCCCGCAGCGCCGCCTTCTGGCCGGCCGCATCGCCGTCGAAGGTGAAGACCACCTCGGCTCCGGAGTTGTCCATCAGCAGCCGTCGGAGGATCTTGATGTGGTCCCCGGCGAAGGCGGTGCCGCAGGTGGCGATGGCGGTGGTGACCCCGGCGAGGTGGCAGGCCATGACGTCGGTGTAACCCTCGACGACCACCGCGCGGCTGCTCTTGGCGATGTCCTTCTTGGCGAGGTCGATGCCGTAGAGGACGTGCGACTTCCGGTAGAGCGGGGTCTCCGGGGTGTTGAGGTACTTGGGCCCGTTGTCGTCGTCGCGCAGCTTGCGGGCGCCGAAGCCGATGACCTCGCCGGTGATGTCGCGGATCGGCCACATCAGCCGGCCGCGGAAGCGGTCGATGGGGCCGCGGCGGCCGTCCTGGGCGAGGCCGGAGAGGATCAGCTCCTTGTCGCTGAAGCCGCGGCCGCGGAGGAAGCGGACGAGGTGGTCCCAGCCCGCCGGGGAGTAGCCGACGCCGAAGTGCTGGGCCGCCGCCTGGTCGAAGCCGCGCTCGGCGAGGAACTTCCGGCCGATCTCGGCCTCGGGGCCGTCCAGCTGCTCGATGTAGAACTGCGCGGCGATCCGGTGCGCCTCGACCAGGCGGATGCGCTCGCCCTGCTGCCGGCCCGGGGTGTAGCCGCCCTCCTCGTACCGGAGGGTGATGCCCGCCTGGGCGGCGAGCCGCTCGACGGACTCGGAGAAGGAGAGGTGGTCGACCTTCATCACGAAGTCGAGGGTGTCGCCGCCCTCCTGGCAGCCGAAGCAGTAGAAAAGCCCCTTACTGGGACTCACCTGGAACGATGGCGACTTCTCATCGTGAAACGGACAGAGGCCCTTGAGGTTGCCTCCGCCGGCGTTGCGCAGCTGGAGGTACTCGGAGACGACGGCGTCGATCGGGACCGCGTCCCGGACCGCCTTCACATCGTCGTCGTTGATCCTGCCTGCCACGGGTGAAGTCTACGGCGACAGCTCGCGGCACCCGACGGCGACGGCTCCCCGCTGCCCGGCGGCGGCTCCCCCACGGCACCGCAGCCGCTCCCCCGCCGCACTCCGACGGCTCCCGGCGCCCCGTCCGGGGCCGGGTTCAGTCCGTGAGCTCCCGCACGAAGACGTAGTGGGCGCCGCCCGGGTCGAGGACGAACTCCTCACCCAGCCGGGTGAAGCCCTGCCGCTGGTAGAAGCCGGTGGCCGGGGTGCGGCCGTTGCACCAGACGTGGCGGACGTCCCGGGCCTTGATCTCGGCCAGCCCCGCCGCCAGCACGGCCTGCCCGTACCCCTGGCCGCGGACCTCGGGGTCGCTGGCCAGGCCGCGGAAGCGGTAGGCGGGGGTCCGGCCGCCGGGCGCGGCGGCCTCGGGGAGCGGGTCCGGGAAGAAGGTGCCGCAGGCCCGCAGGGCCCCGCTCCCGTCGTAGGCGGCGATGTGGAACACGTCCGGGTCGGAGTCCTCCGGGAAGACCGCGGTCTCCGCGGGCAGGCCGGCGCGCAGCACCGACCGGCGCAGCTCGAAGATCTCCGACACCGGGACGACAGCTGTGGGAATCGCCATGGCGCCCACGCTACGTGATCTTCGCCCTGGGTCCTGTCGTCGGACTCCCGTCGTCCGCCCGGAGGGCGGGCTCCGGGGCGTCAGGTGCATGCTCTCGGCGTGCCGGGCCCTGAGCCTCGTACCGGACGTACTCGGGCCAGGACCCGGGACGGCCAGAGGGGGTACCTCCCGCGCCCTTCGGGCAGCGGGAGGAGCGTGCATGGCGTCGCGGGGCAGACGGGAGTTCGACGGCAGGGCCTAGGCGACCAAGGACGACAGCGGCACCGAGGGGTCGGCGAGGGCCTCCGGGTCCAGCCGGTTCCCGGCGCGGATGAGCTCCTGGATCTGTCCGGTGACGTCCCAGACGTTGACGTTCATGCCGGCCAGCAGCCGCCCCTCGCGGAGCCAGAAGGCGATGAACTCCCGCTTGCCGACGTCGCCGCGGACCAGCACCTGGTCGTAGACGCCGGGCGGCGCGTACCCGGAGTACTCCAGCCCGACGTCGTACTGGTCGGAGAAGAAGTACGGCACCCGGTCGTAGGAGACCGGGTTGCCCAGCATGGCGCGGGCGGCGGCCGGGCCGCCGTTGAGGGCGTTGGCCCAGTGCTCGACGCGGAGCCGGGTGCCGATGGTGGGGTGCTGGGCGGCGGCGACGTCGCCGGCCGCGTAGATGTCCGGGTCGGAGGTGCGCAGCGACTCGTCGACGGCGATGCCGCCGCCGTGGGCCCGGTCCACGAGCTCCAGCCCGGCGTACTCGGCCAGCGCGGTGCGCGGGGCGGCGCCGATCGCGGCGAGCACGCCGTGGGCCGGGTGCTCCTCGCCGGTGTCGGTGCGGGCCGCGAGCACCATGCCGTCCTGGCCGACGATCTCGGTGAGCCGGGAGCCGAAGTCGAAGCGGACGCCGTGCTCCTGGTGCAGATCCGTGAAGAGGGCGCCCAGTTCGGGCCCGAGGACGGAGTGCAGCGGGGTGGCCAGCGGTTCGACGACGGTGACCTCGGCGCCGTAGCCCCGGGCCGCGGCGGCGACTTCGAGTCCGATCCAGCCGGCGCCTGCGATGACCAGATGGCCGTTGTCCCGCCCCAGCGTGGCGAGGACCTGGCGCAGCCGGTCGGCGTGGGCGAGCCGGCGCAGATGGTGCACGCCGGCCAGGCCGGTGCCGGGGATGTCGAGGCGGCGCGGCTCGGCGCCGGTGGCGAGCAGCAGCTTGTCGTAGTGGACGCGGGTGCCGTCGCCCAGGGTGACGGCCTTGGCCGCGCGGTCGAGGTTCACCGCGGGCTGGCCGAGGTGGAGTTCGATTTCGGCCTGGGCGTACCAGGCGGGCTCGTGGACGAAGACGCTCTCCCGCTCGGCGGCCCCGGTGAGGTAGCCCTTGGACAGCGGTGGACGCTCATACGGGTGGTCGCGCTCGTCGCAGATGAGGATGACCCGTCCGGTGAACCCCTCCGACCGCAGGGTTTCGGCGGCTTTCGCCCCTGCCAGCCCTCCTCCGACGATGACGAACGTCTGATGTGCGTCGACCACTTGGTGCCTCCTCGCTGCCGGGCCTTAAGGGGTTCCTGCACTATGCCCGCCCGGGTCGCGTGGTCCGGCACCGCACCTCGCCACGTTGCCGGAGAGTTCTGGTGGCTCCGCTACCAGAACTCTCCGGCGCCCTGCGATGCACGGCACCGGACCACGCGACCTCATCGGACGCTCATGGTGCAAGGACCCCTGAGCCAGTCTCCATGGTCCCCCGCTCTTCTCGCCTCAGGCGAGCCTCCCGCACGGAGCGTGATGCGGGAAGAGGCCCCCTCCGCCCCGGTGTCCCGTGCCCCGTCCCGCCGTTCGGGTGCGGTCCGGCCGTTCGGGTCGGGGTGTCGTGACGGTGTGTCGGTTCGGGGCGGGGTGTCGTGGGGGTGTCGCGGCATCGGCGTCCGGGGCCCGGCCCCGGGGACCTGCCGTGCGCTTGGCGGCGGCCCCGGCCCGCGGCGCGGCTCCCCGCCCCGGTGATCAGCGGCCCCCGGACGGTTCAGCGCCCCCGGGTGAGGCGGGCGTGCAGGCTCCGGGCCGTGGCGTCGGTCAGCGCGGCGATCTGGTCGACGACGACCCGCTGCCGCGCCCGGTCGTCGGCGGCCGCGTTGTACAGCGCGCGGAACTGCGGGTCGAGGCCCTCGGGGGCGCGGGCGCTGAGGGCCTCGGCCAGTTCCCCGAGGACGACGCGCTGGTCGGCGCGGACCTGTTCCTGCTCGTCGCGCTGCATCACATAGAGGTCGGCGACGGCCTTCAGCACCGCACACTCCAGCCGGGCGGCCCGCGGGACGACCAGCTCGGCGGCGTAGCGGGTGAGCCGGCCGGGGCCGTACGCCTTGCGGGTGGCGCTCTCCGCGGCGAGGCAGAACCGCCCGATGAGCTGGCTGGTGGCGTCCTTGAGACGGGCCTGGGCGAGGGCCGAGCCGTCGTAGCCGTGCGGCCACCACTCCTGCTCCATGAGCCGGTCCAGGGCCCCGGCGAGCTCGTCCGGTTCGGTGCCGGGCGGGGCGTAGCGGGCGACGGCGCAGGCGAAGACCTCCCGGCGTTCGGGCTCGGCGAGCAGCAGACCGGGGTCGAGGTGCCCGGCGTGCAGCCCGTCCTCCACGTCGTGGACGGAGTACGCCACGTCGTCCGACCAGTCCATGACCTGGGCCTCGAAGCACTGCCGGTGCTCCGGCGCGCCCTGCCGCAGCCAGTGGAACAGCGGGAGGTCGTCGGCGTAGACGCCGAACTTCGGGGAGTCGGGGTCGGTGGGGTGACCGCCGCGCACCCAGGGGTACTTGGTGGCGGCGTCGAGCGCGGCGCGGGTGAGGTTGAGGCCCACGCTGACCTGCTCGCCGTCCGCGTCGCGCACGAACCGCTTGGGCTCCAGGCGGGCGAGCAGCCGCAGCGACTGGGCGTTGCCCTCGAAGCCGCCGCACTCCTTGGCGAAGTCGTTGAGGACCTGTTCGCCGTTGTGCCCGAACGGCGGGTGGCCGAGGTCGTGGGCAAGGCAGGCGGTCTCGACGAGGTCGGGGTCGCAGCCGAGCGCCGCCCCGAGCTCGCGCCCGACCTGGGCGCATTCGAGGGAGTGGGTCAGCCGGGTGCGCGGGCTGGCGTCCCAGGACAGCGACCGGTCGCCGGAGGCCGGGTCGTGGGGTGCCGAACCGGGGGTGACCACCTGGGTCTTCCCGGCCAGCCGGCGCAGCGCGGCGGAGTGCAGGACCCGGGCCCGGTCGCGCTGGAAGGCCGTGCGGCCGGGGCGCTTGTCGGGCTCGGGGGCCCGGCGCTCGACGTCCTCCCCGGCGTAGGGGCCGTACTGCTCCTGTGCGGTCTCCCGCGCGGGAAAGGAGCTCACCCGGTCGTTTCCTGCCATAGAGGGACGGTAACGGGCGCGGCCGACAGCCGGGGCACCGCCGGTCGCGCGGGGGAGGAATCGGTTCCGCGCTGCCCTTCGTCCTCGGCTCTCTCTTCTCTGCCCCCGCGGGGCCGGCGCGCTCGTCTCTGCCTTCCCGCGGGGGCCGGCGCGCTCGTCTCTGCCTTCCCGCCGGGCCTGTCCGTCGTCCCGCCCGCCGTCGTCCCGCCTCCCGTCGCGGGCCGCTGCCCGCCCGGTGCGGTCCCCGGGCCGGGACGTCACGCGGCGTCCCGGGGGCGGGGCTGTCACGCGGCTCGGGAGCCCGGAGCCTCACGCCGCGGCCGGGCGCCGCTCCCCTGTCCGTACGGGTGCGGTGGCGAGCGCCTCGTCGTAGCGGTGCAGCAGCAGCCGGGCCATGGCCGGGTGGGCGCCGAGCGGGGCGGCGGCGATCCCCGGAGCCTCGGCCGCGCTCCGGACGGCGAACCGGCCCGGGGCGGTGTAGTAGGAGGCGACAGCGACGCGCTCGTGGCCGCGGGCGCGGAGCTCGGCCACCGCGTCGGGCACGGTGGGGCCGGCGGCCGAGGCGTAGGCGGGCAGGACGGGCACTCCGCCGAGCCGGGCGGAGAGCAGTTCGGCGGTGGCCGCGGTGTCGACGGCGGAGTCGGGGTCGCGCGAGCCCGCGGCGGCCAGCACCACGGCACCGCGCTCCATTTCCGTCCGGGTTCCTGCCGGTTCGCCGCAGTCTGCGCCCGCGCCGATGGAGTGGCCGGATCCCGCGGTACCGCCCGGGTGGTGGCCGGAATCCGTCGCCCCCGCGGCGGGCCAGCCCGCTTCGACGAGCCGGCCGTGCAGCGCCTCGGCGAGCAGCGGATGCGGGCCGAGCGGCGCGGCGATCCGGGCCCGCAGCCCGGCCGCGGCGGCGAGGGCCTCCGGGATGTCGTGCTTCACATGGTGGCCGCGGCCGAGCAGCAGCGGCACCAGCACGGCCTCGCCGCGCAGGGCGGCCAGCGTGTCGGGCAGCAGTGGCGCGTTGAGCTCGATGTGCCCGAGCCGGACGGGGACCTCGGGCCGCAGGGCCCGGACCCGGTCGAGGAGAGTCCGGACGGTGCGCAGGGCGCGCGGGTCGCGGCTGCCGTGGGCGACCGCGACCAGGGCCGGGGGCCGTCGGCGGTCGCCGGGCAGCGGGCGCCGCAGGCTGCGGGCGCCGGCGTGCGGCAACTGGCTGCTGAGCTGTGCGGTGATGCGGAACATGAGCTGCGCCGTACTGTCGAGGGGGACCGGGACCGGCCGGCCGGGGCTCCGGGGCCGGCTGCCGGGGTGGGACGAGGGTGGCCGAGGGGTGCCCGCGGGCGGTGTCGACGCCGTCATGAAGGAAGTCTGGCCACCGGTCGTTGCCGGGCGGTTGCGGCGAAATAACACCGGGTTTCGGAGGCCTCACGGGGCGGCGAACCCGACGGGGAAGCCCGTCCCCGGAGGGCCCGCGGACCGCCGGTGCAGGACCTGCGGAGCGCCCGGTCGATCACTCGTGCGAACCATTTCCGTCCTTCCGTCGTCCTTCCCCTGGGTGGGGAAGCGATCAGGGGAGGATCGGATGGGCGGGCCTCGGCTGCCGCAGTTCCGGGTACGTCCGGCCGGAAGGCCGCGTCCCGGGGTCCGAGGGCCGCGGCTCGGACCCCGCGGAGCATGGCCCGGGCTCCGGCGGCTGTGCACCGGGTGGCGGGCCTGGCCCCTCCGGAAGAGACGCCGGGCCGTGCGGGCGGCCGTGCTGGCCTGTGTGCTGGCGCTGCTGCCGATGACCTGGCTGTACGCGACCACGTCCGACCGGATGCGCGACGTCGCGAGCACCCCGTCCGCGCCGGTGGCCGTGGTCTTCGGCGCCGGGCTGTTCGGGGGCCGCCCCACGCCGTACCTCGCGCACCGGCTGGAGGCGGCGGCCGAGCTCTACCGGCAGGGGAAGATCCGGGTGGTGCTGGTGACCGGCGACAACAGCCGGACCGACTACGACGAGCCGGACGCGATGCGCGGCTATCTCGTGCGCCACGGGGTGCCGGGGCGCCACATCGTCAGCGACTACGCGGGCTTCGACACCTGGGACTCCTGTGCCCGGGCGAAGCGGATCTTCGGGGTGGACCGGGCGCTGCTGGTCAGCCAGGGGTTCCACATCCGGCGGGCGCTGGCGCTCTGCGGGGCCGCGGGCATCGACGCGTACGGCGTCGGGGTGGCCGAACCCCAGGACGTGACCTGGTGGTACGGCGGCACCCGGGAGATCGCCGCCGCGGGCAAGGCGGCCCTGGACTCGGCCCTGCGCCCGGAACCCCACTTCCTCGGCCCCCGCGAGCCCGGGGTGGCCCGCGCGCTGGGCGGCTGAGGTGCCGCAGCGCCGGACACCGGCTGCGGGGCGGCATCACCCGAGGGGCACCGAAGTACTGCGCTGCGCGAACACCCAACCCCCTGAGCAGCAGGTGTCCGATCCGTACACCGGCCGGGCGGAGGAGCCACTGACAGCCATGGCTTGTTGTGTCACATGCTGTTGTGATCGGCTCCGCCAGGCTCGATGATGTCCTGCGGCGACGGGGAGCGGGGGCGTGGGATGCTGCGAGGAAGTGCTGACGCGCCGGCGGCTGCCTCATGAGGCAGCGCGTGCAGCTCGCTCTGCAGATCATGCTGGTACTTGTCGCGAGTCTGCTCGGCATCGTCACCAACTACGCCACCAATACAGACAACGCGCCCTGGCTGTTACGCGTCATTCAGCAGGCATCCGTACCAGCCATCGGGCTGCTGATAACCGCCATGGTCGTCGGGCAGATCGTCATGTACCGGCTGGAGAATCCCGCACCGCCGCGCGTGGACTGGCCGCGCGACCGGGTGCCGTACCCCGGTCTTGACGCCTTCGGCGAGGACGAAGCGGCGGTCTTCTTCGGACGTGAGGCGCAAGCCGCCGAGCTGACCCGCAGGCTGCACGGGTCGTCGCAGCAGCCAGCCGAACGGTTCCTCATGCTCGTCGGAGCTTCCGGAAGCGGCAAGTCCTCTCTGGTCAGAGCGGGTGTGATGCCACGGCTGCGCGAGCGACGCTGGACGGTCCTGCCGGCCTTCTCCCCCGGGCCGAACCCTCTTGGCGCCCTGGCTTCCGCCATCGTTGAGGCCAGCGGCGGGGCGGAACCGGTGAGCGCCGTCCTGCGGCGTCTCCGCCAGGAGCCGAACGCGCTCGTCAGAGAGTTGACGCGGCTGCCAGGCGGGCGCTTCCGCCGCACGCTCATGGTGATCGACCAGTTGGAAGAGGTGGTCACTCTCGCCGGTGAGCGGGAGCGGGCGCAGTTCCTCGAAGCGCTCCGCACCTGTGTCGAGCAGGCCTCCGGTGTCCGCGTGCTGGCCACACTCAGGGTCGACTTCCTGGGCAGACTCCTGGGCACCGGGTACGCAGAGATCGTTCAGCACCCCCTCACCATCGGGACATTGAGCAGGGGGCAGTTGGCCCAGGTGGTGGAGCGCCCGGGAGCTATGGTGGGCCTCTCCTTCGCTCCTGGAGTGGTCGACACGATCGTGGACGAAACGGGCGCGGACGACGCCTTGCCGCTGCTCGCCTACCTCTTGCAGGAGCTCTACTTCGCCTCCGGCCCAGGGGGAACGGTCACCGAGGATCTGTACCGCGGTCTCGGTGGTGTGGCCGGCGCTCTCGCACGGCAGGCGGACCACACGGTGGCCGAACTCGCCCCGGCCGAGGGCATCGACTTCGTCCTCCGTGTCCTCCTGAGGTTCGTCACCGTTCAGGGGCAGGAAGCTGCCCGCCGACGTGTACTGCTGTCCGAGCTCACGGACCGGGAGCGTCACGTCGTGGACGCCTTCGTCGACGCGCGGTTGCTGCGGTCCGACGTGGGCGACGACACGTTGTTCGGCCAGGACCCCTGTGCCGAGGTGACGCACGAGGCCCTGTTCCGCCAATGGGCTCCACTGCGGCAAGAGGTCGAGGCGCGTGTCGAGCGGCTGCGCGAACGAGCCGAACTGGAACGTTGGGCCGAGGACTGGGAACACTCCGGCCGCAGCAACGACTACCTGCTGACAGGAGAACGATTGTCCCTGGCCCAGGGCTGGCTGGAAGCCTTGGAAGAGGCGGGGCAGGCATCGGAACCTGCCCGCGCCCTGGTGCGGTCCTCCCAGCAGTGTGATCAAGCTTTTCTCCGCCGGGTCTCGGACAGCATCGGCCGGCAGGCCCTCGGCGGTGCGGAGACCCACCCGGAGCAGGCAGTTCTCCTGTCGCTCGCCGCCCTCGGCGAATGCGCCCCGACCCCGTCGGCACGCCGGGCCTTGATGACCGCTCTGGCAGCCAGCCATCTGCGTACCCGGCTGGACGGGCACACGGACACGGTCCGAGACATCGCCTGGTCCCCCAACGGGAACCGTCTGGCCACCGCGTCGCGGGACGGCACGGCCCGGGTCTTCGACGCCCGATCCGGACGGCCCCTGCTCGTCCTTCCGACCGACGGTGCGATGGTCGAGTCGGTCGCCTGGTCACCCGACTCCTCCCACATCGCCACCGCTGGTCGGGACCGCGTGGTCCGTCTCTGGGACGCCTCCTCCGGCAATCCCGACCTGCTGTTGACCGGCATGACGGATGTCGGCAGGCAGGTGGCCTGGTCGCCCGACGGCCGACACATCGCGGCCACATCGAAGGACTGCGTCGTACGCGTCTGGGAAACTGGTACAGCCACTCCTGTGCAGGAACTGCGCGGGCACCGCGACGATGTCTGGGGCGTCGCATGGTCCCCCGACGGCACCCGCCTCGCCTCCGCCTCCCACGACCAGACGGCGATCGTGTGGAACCTGGCAACGAGCGCGGCGGTGGCGCAGCTGACCGGCCACTCGGATTTCGTCGAGGGCGTGGCGTGGTCGCCCGACGGACGCTGTGTCGCCACCGGATCGGGCGATCACACCGCCCGCATCTGGGATGCGGAGACTGGCGAGCTGCGACTCCTGATGCGCGGACACACCGACTACGTATGGAACCTGGCATGGTCCCCGGACGGCCGGATGCTGGCCTCCGCCTCGTCAGATCGGAGCGTGCGCGTCGTCAGCACCGAGGATGCGAAGGTCCTGGCCGTATTGCGCGGCCACACCGACACCGTATGGGGAGTGGACTGGTCGCCGACGGGCACACAGCTCGCCACCGGCTCGACCGACGGCACAGGATTCATCTGGGACCTGCGGCCCCGGGGGGCCGAGCGCGTACTGGTCCACGGGCACACCGGCCCCGTGAACCAGGCGGCGTGGTCCCTTGACGAAAGCCGTCTCGCCACCGCCTCCGACGACGGCACGGTGCGGCGCTGGGACGCGACGACCGGGACTCCCAGCGGGCAGACGGTACTCCTCGGCGACCGGGTGTGGTCTGTGGCCTGCTCTCCGCTGGACAACCGGCTTGCGCTCGGCACCAACGACGGCCTCTTCCGGGTCATGGACGACACCGGAAGCGTTCTGTTCGAGCATCGTGGCGAGGTCGTGGAGGCGTGCTCCTGGTCCCCGGACGGCAGCCGGATCGCCACTGGCGGGCACGACGGCACCGTTCGCGTCCGCTCTGCGCGGACCGGCGCCGAGTTGCAGGCGCTGACCGGGCATCAAGACTGGGTCAGCCGTATCGCATGGTCGCCCGCCGGCAGGATGCTCGCCAGTTCCTCGGACGACCGCACCTGCCGGCTGTGGGACGTCACCGAGTGCCGACAGCTCACCGTCCTGCGCGGCCACGACAACTACGTGGACGACGTCGCCTGGGCCCCGGACGAACTACGCGTCGCGACGGCGTCCGGTGACTGGACAGCCGCCGTGTGGGACGTGGCCACGGGACGCCGTATCGACATCATGAAGGGCCACGAGGGCCGGGTCCGCGCCATCGCATGGTCTCCCGACGGAAGGTTCATCGCGACCGGCTCGGACGATCGAACCGTACGAGTCTGGTCCTCCGCCACCTTCACGGAGATTGCGGTCGTCGGCGTACACCAGGACAAGGTCACCTCGGTTGCCTGGTCGCGGGACAGCACCCGGCTGCTCACCGCGTCCTTCGACGGAACGGCCCGCGTATGGGCCGCCGACCCTGACTTCGACCGGCTCGAAGCACATGCCCGGGGACGGGTCTTCCGCACGCTCGGCGAGGAAGAGCGGCGTCAGCACCTGCTGCCGCTCACCCCGCCGTAGTCAGTACCGCTCCTCGACCGAGCGGTCATCGGTGTGCAACAGATACTCGTCCGGATCGAGGCCCATCTCCTTGCGCGCCGACGACGCCCAGTACATCGCGTTGCGCTCGGCAAACGACTCGGGGCCGTCGTAGGAGATCAGCCAAACGAACTGGTTGCGCTCGCGGTCGATCCAGGCGCCGCCGATACCGAACCCCAGCTCCAGGCGGAGAGGAACGATTTCTGCACGCCACCGCTCCACCCACTCGTCCAGCAGGCCCTCCCGGACGGTGTACGTGCGGAGCTGGGTGGTCCTCGGCATCTGGACGTCCCTCCCGGGCAAGGCGCGGCGTTGGTCCTCAGGCTACCCAGGCCATGGGCAGCGGGTGGCCGGAACCGTACGGACGACGCACAACGAAGGCCGACGAACTGCGCCCCTTCCTCCCCGCTGCCGCCATGCGGATCACGGATCAGTTGACGTCGGTCGACGGAAGCTGCCCGCCGCACAGTCCCCCGTCTCCAGCAGGACACGCCGCCAGGGTGAGACCGCGGCCCCAGGTATGGGGACGTTCGGCCGTTGGTGGCGCCCGACAAAAGTCCATGGGCGCCACCGGCCCCCACTCCTCACCCCGCCCCCGCGCGCCCGCTGAGGTGACCGTGCGCCGGGTGTAACGCGGGGAGTCCCGGGCCGTAACACCCCCGACGCACGCTGGCCGCATGCGCACCGAGACCGCGGCCCCCGTCGACACCCACTGTCCGTACTGCTCGCTGCAGTGCGGCATGGGACTGCAGCCCGGGGCGGGCGGGGTGGAGGTGGTGGAACGGACGGCGTTCCCCGTCAACCGGGGCGCCCTGTGCGGCAAGGGCCGGACCGCGCCCGCCGTGCTGTCCTCCCGGGTGCGGCTGACCGAGCCGCTGGTCCGATCCGCCGCCGGGGAGCTCGAACCGGCCGGCTGGGAGGAGGCCCTGGACCGGATCGCCGCCGATCTCGCCGGGGCGCGCGCCGGGCACGGCCCGGACGCGGTCGGTGTGTTCGGGGGCGGCGGGCTGACCAACGAGAAGGCGTACGCCCTCGGGAAGTTCGCCCGGGTGGCACTGGGCACCTCGCAGATCGACTACAACGGGCGCTTCTGCATGGCGTCGGCCGCCGCCGCGCACCAGCGGGCGTTCGGGCTGGACCGCGGGCTGCCGTTCCCGCTGGCGGACATTCCCGGCGCGGGCTGCGTGATCCTGGTCGGCTCCAACCTCGCCGAGACCATGCCCCCGGCCGTCCGCTACCTCACCGAGCTGAAGGAGAACGGCGGGACCCTGATCGTCATCGATCCGCGCCGGACCCGCACCGCCGACCAGGCCGACCTGCACCTCGCGCCGCGCCCCGGCACCGATCTGGCCCTCGCGCTGGGTCTGCTGCACCTGGTGGTCGCGGAGGGCAGGCTGGACGAGGAGTTCATCGCCGCCCGGACCTCCGGCTGGCCTGAGGCCCGTGCCGCGGCGATGGCGCACTGGCCGGAGCTGGTGGAGCGGATCACCGGTGTGCCGCTGCCGCAACTGCGCCGGGCGGTCGCCCTGTTCTGCGACGCGCCCGCCTCGATGGTGCTGACCGCCCGCGGGCCCGAGCAGCAGTCCAAGGGCACCGACACCGTGGGCGCCTGGATCAACCTGTGCCTGGCCACCGGGAACGCCGGGCGCCCGCACGCCGGTTACGGCTGCCTCACCGGGCAGGGCAACGGGCAGGGCGGACGCGAACACGGCCAGAAGGCCGACCAGTTGCCCGGCTACCGCAAGCTCACCGACCCGGCGGCGCGCGCCCATGTGGCGGACGTGTGGGGCGTGGACCCCGACGAGCTGCCGGGCCCCGGCCGCAGCGCCTACGAGCTGCTGGACGCCCTGGGCACCGAGGTGAAGGCGCTGCTGATGATGGGCTCCAACCCGGTGGTCTCCGCGCCCCGCGCCGCCCACATCGAGGAGCGGCTGCGTTCCCTGGACTTCCTCGCCGTCGCCGATGTGGTGCTCTCCGAGACCGCGCAACTCGCCGATGTGGTGCTGCCGGTGACGCAGTGGGCGGAGGAGACCGGCACCACCACCAACCTGGAGGGCCGGGTGCTGCTGCGCCGCAGGGCCCTCGACCCGCCGCCCGGGGTCCGTTCGGATCTGGACGTGCTGAGCGGCCTCGCGGCCCGGCTGGGCCGGGAGAAGGGGTTCCCCACCGATCCGGAGGAGGTCTTCGACGAGCTGCGCCGCGCCTCGGCGGGCGGCCCCGCCGACTACGCCGGCATCACCTACGGCCGGATCGCCGCGGAGGACGGGGTGTTCTGGCCCTGTCCGGACGCCGGCCGGCCGCACCCCGGCACGCCCCGGCTCTTTCTCGACCGGTTCGCCACCGACGACGGGCGGGCGCGGTTCGTCCCGGTGACGCACCGGCCCGCCGCCGAGGAGCCGGACGCCGACTACCCCGTGCTGCTGACGACGGGCCGGGTGCTGGCCCAGTACCAGTCGGGAGCCCAGACCCGGCGCGTCGACGAGCTGAACACGGCCGCTCCGGGGCCGTTCGTACAGCTGCATCCGCGGCTCGCCGAGCGGGTGGGGGTGTCCGAGGGCAGCCCGGTGGCGGTGGTCTCCCGCCGCGGGCGGGCGGTCGCACCGGCCCGGATCTCGACCGATATCCGCCCCGACACGGTCTTCATGCCCTTCCACTGGCCGGGGGCCGGCCGGGCGAACTCGCTGACCAACCCGGCGCTCGACCCGACGTCCCGGATGCCGGAGTTCAAGGTCTGCGCGGTCCGGCTGGAGGCGGCCCCGGCGGACGGCTGACCCCGGCGCGGGGCCGGTGCGCGGCCATCGTGCAGGCGCCGTTCCCGACCGGCTCCTCCGGTGAACCGGGCCGACCGGCACGGGCACCCCGGCAGCACGGCCCCCGCCCCTCCGGCCGGCGGACCGGTCCCGCCGGTCCGCCGGTGCCAGTGGACGTCCATGGGCGTCAGTGGGCGTCGATCTCCCGCAGATACGCCTCCTTGGCGGGCTCGTCCAGGAAGGACGCCCGGAAGGAGTTGCGGGCCAGGGTGCGCACGGTCTCCTCGTCCAGCCCGAGGGCGTCGGTCACGGCCACCATGTTGTCGTGCAGGTAGCCGCCGAAGTAGGCGGGATCGTCGGAGTTGACGGTGACCAGCAGCCCGGCGTCCAGCATCAGCCGCAGCGGGTGGTCCTCCAGCCGGTCGATGACGCGCAGCCGGACGTTCGACAGCGGACAGACCGTCAGCGGCACCTGGTCGGCGACCAGCCGGGCGACGAGGGCCGCGTCCTCCAGGGACCGCACGCCGTGGTCGACCCGGTCGACGCCGAGCACGTCCAGCGCCTCCCACACATAGGACGGCGGGCCCTCCTCCCCGGCGTGCGCGACGCACTTGAGACCGGCCTCGCGGGCCAGCGCGTACACCTCGCGGAAGGCGGACGGCGGGTTGCCGACCTCGGCGGAGTCCAGCCCGACCGCGGTGATCCGGTCCAGGTGGGGGCGGGCGCTCTCGAAGGTCGCCACGGCGGACTCCGGGCTCTCGTCGCGCAGGAAGCACATGATCAGCCGGGTGGTGATGCCGTGCTTCTCCGGGGCGGCGTCCAGCGCGCGGGCGAGGCCGTTGATCACGGTCCCGATGGGCACCCCGCGCGAGGTGTGGGCCTGCGGGTCGAAGAAGATCTCGGCGTGCCGGACCCCCTGCTCCCGGGCGCGGGCCAGATAGGCGTCGGCCAGGTCCGCGAAGTCGTCCTCGGTGCGCAGCACCGCCATCAGCGCGTAGTAGAGGTCCAGGAAGGACTGCAGGTCGGAGAAGGAGTAGGCGGCGCGCAGCTCGTCCTGATCGGCGTACGGCAGCCGGATCCCGTTGCGCTCGGCGAGCGCGAAGGCGAGCTCGGGCTCCAGGGTGCCTTCGATGTGAAGGTGCAGTTCTGCGGTGGGGATCGGGCGCACGGGCGGGAACACCTGCTCTGTGTTGCGGGGACGGTCCGGTACCGGGGCCGGCAGCCGGGTTACGGGCCTGAGGGACGACGGGCTGTGGGCGTGCGGCCGCCCGGAAGCGGAAGTGATCATTCAGGGTGAGGGGTCATTCAGGGTAACGCGCCGATCCGTACGGCCAGTCGCCGCCGCGCACCTGCCTGCCGGACGTGCGCAACCGCCTGGCCACCGGTTCCGCGGCGAGGTAGACCCAGGCGCGGGCGCTCCCGCCGGCGGCGGGCAACACCTCGCGGACCACGCGTTCGTAGATGTTCGCGGGGTCGCCGGGGGCGTAGTCCTCCAGCTCGTCGAGGGCCGCGAGCAGCCGGTCGTAGTGGGCGGCGGCCGGGGTGACGAGCTCGCCGCGGATCTCCCCCCGCGGGTCCTGGACGGCGTACGGCCAGCCGGGCCCCTCGTAGAGCACGGCTCCGCGCATCGACCCCGGATCCTCGGCGACGGTGCGGCCGAGGAGGAAGCGGTCGTGGTTGACCTGGCCGGGCCGGAGCGTGCCGTAGACGAAGAAGGGCAGCCGCTCGGGGGCGGCCGGGTCCCCGGGGGTCGGTCGGGTCGTCATGGCAGGGGTACCTCCTCGGGGCCGGGGCGCTGGGACCAGCCTGCACCGGGGCGTCCCGGTGGCGGAGAGCGGGGCCCTCCCCCGCCCTGACCGGGCGGTTTCTCCCGTATCGGGGCGGCTTCCGGGAGCGCGGCGCGGCGGGCGCGGAAAGGCGTCCGTGGGGCCCCGGCCGTAAAATCCAGACATGGGAGAGCGGCCGTTCGCGCCCGCCGCACCGGAACTCGTCCTTGAAGCCGACGGCGACTCCCGGGTGATGCGTCCCAGCCGGTCGTACCACGTGGGGCGCGATCCCTCGAGCGACATCGTGCTGAGCGATGCCAGGGTCTCCTGGCACCACGCGGTGCTGCGTCCCTCCGCGGGCCACTGGATGCTGGAGGACACCGGCAGCACCAACGGCACATACGCGAACGGGGAACGCGTCCGGCAGTCGGGGGTGGGGCCCGGCACCGTCATCCGCTTCGGCAGTCCCGCCGACGGCCCGCGCGCGGTGCTCAGCGGGCTGCCGCAGCCCCGGCGGTACGAGCGGCCGCCCGCGGTCTCCCACCCGTCCGCCACCAACACCTTCCGGCGGCCGACCTCGGTCCGTCCGCTGCCCCCGGAGCGCACCGTGCGGATCGGCCGGGCGGCCGGGAACGACCTGGTCGTCGCCGATCTGTCGGTGTCGCGGCACCACGCCGAGCTGCGGGTCACCGGGGTGGACGGCGGGCACGAGATCGTGGATCTCGGCAGCCACAACGGCACCTATCTGAACGGGCAGCGCGTGCTGCGGGCCCTGGTCGGGCCCGGTGACATCATCGGGATCGGGCACTCCGCGTTCAGCCTGGCCGGGGACGAGCTCCAGGAGTTCGTCGACACCGGCGAGGTGTCGCTCGCGGTCCAGGACCTCACGGTGCGGGTCGACCGGGGGCGCCGGACGCTGCTGGACGACGTGTCTTTTCCGGTGGGCGAAAAGCGCCTGCTCGCGGTGGTCGGACCGAGCGGCGCGGGAAAGTCGACCCTGCTCAACGCGCTGACCGGGCTGCGGCCCGCGGACCGGGGCACGGTGCTCTACGACGGCCGGGACCTGTACCGGGACTACGCGGAGCTGCGGCAGCGCATCGGGCTCGTCCCGCAGGACGACATCCTGCACACCCAGCTGACGGTGCGCCGGGCCCTCGGCTACGCCGCACGGCTGCGCTTCCCCCAGGACACCGCGAAGGCGGAGCGGCAGGCCCGGGTGGACGAGGTGATCCACGAGCTGGGTCTGGACCAGCGGGTGCGGCAGCACGTCCACAGCCTCTCCGGGGGCCAGCGCAAGCGGGTCAGCGTGGCGCTGGAGCTGCTGACGAAGCCGTCGCTGCTCTTCCTCGACGAGCCCACGTCCGGTCTCGACCCGGGCATGGACCGCTCGGTGATGCACATGCTGCGGGGGCTGGCGGACGACGGGCGGACCGTCATCGTGGTGACGCACAGCGTGCTGAGCCTGGACGTGTGCGACCGGCTGCTGGTGCTGGCGCCCGGCGGGCGGATCGCCTACTACGGGCCGCCGGAGGAGAGCCTGGCGTACTTCGGCTTCCGGGAGTGGCCGGAGGCGTTCGAGGCCTTCGAGAACGACACCGGGCGGGACTGGGCCGGGCGGTTCCGCGCCTCCGCGCAGTACCGGCGGTACATCGTGGCCGCCACGGAGCAGCCGCAGCGCCCGCGGGAACAGGCGCAGAGCTCGGTGGCGCCGCCGAAGGCCCAGAGCTGGAGGTCGCAGCTGTGGACGCTGATCCGGCGGTACGCGGCGGCGCTCGCCGCCGACCGGACCTTCCTCGCCGTCATGGTCGTGCTCCCGTTCGTGATGGGCGCGATGGCACACGCCCTCGCCGGCAGCCGGCTCGGCCGGCAGGAGGCGATGAACACCCTGCTGATCCTGTGTGTGGGGGCCGTCCTGACCGGCGCCGCCAACGCGGTACGGGAACTGGTCAAGGAGAGAACGATCTATCAGCGGGAGCGGGCCGTCGGGCTGTCCCGCTCGGCGTATCTCATGTCCAAGGTGGTGGTGCTGGGGCTGATCACCGTGGTCCAGGCGGTGGTGCTGACCGTGGTCGGGCTGTTCGGGGTGGATCTGAACGCCCCCGGCGGCGAAGGGGTGTTCCTGCCGGCCGGCGTCGAGATCGCGCTGGCCGTGGCGCTGCTGGGGTTCACGGCGATGATGCTGGGCCTGTTCGTGTCCGCCCTGGTGCGGAAGGAGGAGGTCACCATGCCGCTGCTGGTCCTCCTCGCGATCGTGCAGGTGGTGTTCTGCGGCGCGCTGCTGAAGCTGAGCGGGGTGCCGGGGCTGGACCAGCTGTCGTGGCTGGTGCCCGCGCGGTGGGGGCTGGCCGCCATGGCCGCCACGGTCGACCTGCAGCGCATCGTGCCGCAGAGCGTGGCGTCGGATCCTTTGTACGACCACTCGGCCGGGATCTGGGTGCTCGACATGAGCATGTTGGTGGTGCTGTCGGTGCTGCTGGGTTACGCGGTGACGAAGCTGCTGCGCCGCCACGAGCCGGACGTCATGCGGGAGTAGCGGGTGGTCGTGGTGCGCGGCGGAGTACCGGGCGGGTGCGGCGGCCCGTCCGGCCGGCCGGGGACGAGGCGGGGCGCGGGGCGCGGCAGGGGGCGGGACGGAGCCCGGCGCGGACGGCAGGGACGGCAGGGCACAGGAAGCGGACGGCAGGGCGTAGAAAGGAGCCGCCGATGACGACCGAGGCCGACTTCCGTCCGAGCCATGTGGTCCCCCGGGAGGGCATGGCCACCTGGTCGGCACCGGACGGTGCCAGGCCATCGGTCCCGCTGGACCCGTTGCTGCCCGTCCAGGTGGTCGACCGCCGGGGGGACTGGGCGCTGGCGCTGTGTTCCAACGGCTGGTCGGCCTGGGTGGACGGGCGGCTGCTGGTGTCCGTGCCGCGGCACCCGCCGGCGCCCGGCCGCCCCGCCGTCCGGGAGGCGGACCCCCGGCCGCTACTGGAGCGGGTGGCCGGCGAACTGGCCGAGTACCGGCGCCTGGTGGCGGAGCTGGCGGCCGGGCGGCTGGACAGCGGCGCGTTCCGGCAGCGGACCGAGGGCCGCCGGGTGGGCGTGGTCGTGGACGGCGAGTCGGTCTGGCTGTACGACGCGCACCACGAGCGGTGGTGCTACTGCGACGGCACCTCGCTGCAGACCTTCGCCACGCCGCAGGGGCCGGTGCGGGACGGGCCCTCGCCGCCGTCGTCACCACCGCCGCAGGCGCCGGGACGGGCGCCGCCGCACGGCCCCGGGGCGACGGACACCGTGCCGGAGGCGGGGGCGGGACCCGCCGACGACTCCTTCGACGAATCCGCCGAACGGACGCGGATCGTCGAGCCGGAGGCGCGGGACGCGCCCGGCCACCGGCGGACCCGGTGGGGTGACGGCCGATGACGGGGCGGGAGCGGGGTGAGCCGGGGCCGGGCGTGCCGGAGCCGAGTGGGCGGGAGCCGGACGCCGGCGCAGGTGCCGGTCCGGGTGGGGATCCGGGACCGTTCGCCGCCGCCGGGGCCGGTCCCGGTGCGTCCGAGGGCCCCGGCCGGCGGGTCGCCGCGTACCGGCTGGAGCAGGAGATCGGGCGGGGCGGCATGGCCGTCGTCTACCGGGCGGAGGACCTGCGGCTGGGCCGCACGGTCGCGGTCAAGCTGCTCGCCCCCGAACTCGCCCGCAACGAGACGTTCCGCCGGCGGTTCGAGCTGGAGTCCCGGGTGGCCGCGGCGATCGACCATCCGCACATCGTGCCGGTCTTCGAGGCCGGGGAGACGGACGGCGTGCTCTTCATCGCCATGCGCTACGTCGAGGGCCGCGACCTGCGGGCGCTGCTCGACCGGGACGGCCCGCTGTCCATCGAGGACGCCTGCCGGATCGCCGTCCAGGTGGCGTCCGCCCTGGACGCGGCCCATGCGCACGAACTGGTGCACCGGGACGTCAAACCCGGGAACATCCTCGTCGCCGAGGGCACCGACGCCGACCACCCCGAGCACGTCTACCTCACGGACTTCGGGCTGACGAAACGGGCGCTGGCCCTCAGCGGGTTCACCAGCGCCGGGCAGTTCGTGGGGACGCTCTCCTACGTGGCGCCGGAGCAGATCTCCGGCCGCCCGGTCGACGGCCGCTGCGACGTCTACAGCCTGGCCTGCGTCGTCTTCGAGGCGCTGACGGGCGCCCCGCCGTTCCGCCGCGAGGACGACATCGCCCTGCTCTGGGCGCACCAGAACGACCCGCCGCCGGTGCTCTCCGAACGGCGGCCGGAACTGCCGCCCGCCGCGGACGAGGTGATGGCCAGGGCCCTGGCCAAGGCGCCCGGCGACCGCTACGGCACCTGCCGGGAGTTCGTGTCGGAGCTGCGCGCGGCGGGCCGGACCGTACGGCCCTCGGACGCCGGGCACCGGCGGCCCGCGGAGCGGACGCCGACCCGGCTCGATGTGCGGCCGGGCACCCCGGAACCGCCGTCGGCCCCTCCCCCGCCGCCGCGCTGGGCGGCACCGGTCTTCGCCGTGCGGCGCGGCTGAGCACACCACGGCCCGACGGCGACGGGCCTCCCGCTCACCGCGGTGCAGGCCGCCCGGGAGGCGGGCGCCGAGGTCGTGGCGGTCGTGACACAACCACGACCACTGCCACGACCACACCGTCCCCGGAACAGCGGCCCAGCGCCCAGGACCGCGGCCCCCAACTCCAGCCCTCGCTCAGGGTTTTACCTGGTCGGGCGGCTCGCCGGCGGTCACCTGCCCTGTGGAATGATCGAACAGAGTCGTTGCGAGGGGGAATCGTCATGACCGTCACCGTCCGGTCGGCCGCCACGGAGGACCGGCCCGCGCTGCTGCTGCGCCCCTGGGAGGACGGCGACGCGGACGCGCTGATCGAGGCGTACCGCGATCCCGCCGTGGGCCGGGCGAAGACACTGCGCGTGACGAACCACGAGGACGCCCGTCGCTGGCTGGACATCGAACGGCGGGGCTGGGCCGACGGGCACCGCTTCTCCTTCGCCGTGCTCACGGCCGCGGCGGACGGCGGGGACGAACCGGTGGGGTACGTGGTGCTGAAGCGTCCGGATCCCGCCGGGCCGCGAGCCGAGGTCGGCTACTGGACCATGCCGCGCGCCCGGGGGCTGGGGGTGGCTCCCCGCGCCCTGGAAGCGCTGACCCACTGGGCCTTCGAGACCTTCGCCGCCGAGGGGCTCGAGGAGTTGGAACTGCTGCACCAGGCGGACAACCCCGCCTCCTGCCGGGTGGCGGAGAAGGGCGGTTTCCCCTTCGTCCGGGTACTGCCGCCCCGGCCGCCGGAGTTTCCGCTGGACGAACACCTGCACCTGAGGCGGGCCCCGGCCTGAGCCACCGGGCCGGGCGCGGGCGGTCCGGCCTGCCGGGACGAGGCCGTCACGCCGGACCGGTGCGTCGCCGCCGCCCGAACACCGTGACGCTCCGAACACGGTGGTGCTCCGAACACCGCGACGCCCCGGACACCGCGACGCCCCGGGCCCGGCCGCGGTCCGCCGGCTCCGGAGCGGAACGGCCCGCGCCTACCGGCCGGACGGGCCGCCCGCGCCCTGCCCCCGGGCCTCCTCGCCCCGCGCCTCGACCGCCCCGTGGTGGCGTACGCGCAGGGCGAGCAGTCCGCCGAGGAAGCCCGCGGCCAGGCCCCACAGTGCGCCGAAGCCGATCAGCGGCAGGAAGTTCGCCCGCAGGGAGACCTCGCCGCCGAGCCCGCCGCCGAGGTCCCCGACACCGATCACGGTGAGGCCGTAGTGCGCGAAGATCCTGGTCAGCAGCCCGATCACCAGCATGGTCAGGGCCATCGCCAGCCCGAGGTGCCAGGCGTGCTGCCAGGGCCGGATCCGGGCGGGTGAGCGGACCGCGGTGAGGAAGCCCGCCGCGAGCAGCGCGATCACGGCCACGACGACCAGCACCCAGGCCCGGTCGTCGCGTTCGGCGACCGCGGCCAGATCGAGCGTCGCGTTCCCGCCGCCGGACGTGCGCAGCACCTCGTCGAGCACCCGCGGCACGGGCAGGCCGATGCCCTCGGCCACCCGGCCGTCCCAGGAGCCGCCGATGCCGACGCCGAACGCCAGCCACACCAGGTTGGGCAGCCCGAGCAGCAGGGCGGCCAGGGTCTCCGCGGGGTGCCCGCGGGTGGCGGCCACCACCAGGCCGACGACCACGCCGATCGCCACGTAGAGCAGCAGCACCGCCACCATCGCGAACGCGGGTGGCCGGACGGACTCCTGGAAGTGCAGCAGCCGGGACGGCAGCGGGGCGCGGTGGGAGACGAGGAAGGTGAGAGCCAGCACGGCCAGCAGCCACAGCAGGCCGAACCCCAACGTGGCCGGGACGTCGGCCCGGAAACCCACGGTCGGGTTGGCGTCGAGCAGATCGCCGATGTCCTCGGCCAGGCCGCCGCCCACGGACACCTCGAACGTGTGGCGGGCGAGGAGGGCGAGCAGCACCAGCATCAGGCACCACAGCACCGCCGTACGGACGACCCGGTCGAGCACCTCCCGGCCCGTGGCCACCGCCCGGTGCCGCAGCGGCAGCAGGAAGAGCACCGCCATGACGAGGGCACCGGCGAGCGTCACCGACAGCGGGACGACCTCGACGGCCGCGTCCGTCTGCGCCAGGAACCCGGCGTCGCCGGAGAGTTGCACCTCCCCCCCGACCGCCATGACGACCATGGCCACGACCACCCGGGGGTACGCCTCGCCCGGCAGGTGCGGGGCGCCCGCCGCCCACAGGCCGAGGCAGGCGACGACCAGCATCGTGACCGCACCCGCCAGCACCACCACCAGCGCGTCCAGCCAGGCGCGCACGGGCAGCAGGGCCGGTGGTTCGCTCCCCGTGGCACCCGGGGCGGGGCGTCGCATCTGGCTCACGCAGTCTCCTACGGACTCACGCCACGTCCTACCGACTCACACCGTCTACGGACTTCACGCTGTCTGCCTGCGGACCCGCGCCGCCTCCCGCGGGCGGGAGCGTCGCGGGGGCGCCCCGACCGGATGGCCCGATTCCTCGTCCCACCGTAAGCACGGGGCCGCCGCCCCGCTTGCGGACGGTGAGGATGTGCCGCACACAATGAGACGAAACAGACCATTGGGGTCAAGGCTGTCTCCCGGAAGCCCGCGCCACGGGCGCTCCGGGAACCCCGTGCCACGCCCCTCCACCCGCGGAACCGCGCCCGGGTCCCTCCCGGGAGCCCGGCGCCCTGCTCCCTCCCCGGGCACTCGGCGCCCTCCGACATGTTCCCGGGACGGGTGCTCCGCGCCGCGGAGCGGCCGGGCCGCCGTACGGCTCGGAGGTTCGCCGGCTGTTCGGAGGTTCGCCGCGCAGACCGGGATCACGCCGGGAAGGAGAGCCCGTGACCTCCCCACCCCCGCCCGGCCGCCGTCCGACGGGCCCGCCGTCGGGGCCGCTGTCCGGCCGGCCGACGGAGCCCGGCTCCTCCGGTCCGCCCGGCGCCTCCGGCCCACCGGGCTCGTCCGAGCCGTCGGAGCCGCTCATTCCGGGACCGCCGGAGGGCCCGCCGCCAGGCGGCTCCGGTGGATTCGGCGGCGGTCCGGAGGGGCCGGGAGAGCCGGGCGGCGGGCCGGGCGGGCGCGGACCGCGCCGCCCGTGGTGGCGCTCGGTTCCGCATCTCGCCGCGCTCGCCGGGCTGCTGGCGGCGGCCGTCGCGGTGATCCTCGTCCTCACCCGGTCGGCCGACGAGCCCGGTACGGGCGAGGTGTTCCTCCAGGCGGCCACCGACGGGGGCCGCGACCCGTTCACCGCGTCCACCGCCGAGGACTCCTCCGCCCCGGAGCGCCCCACCGCCACCCCGAGCGCGCCGTCCGCGACCGGCGGCACCCCGAGCATCACCGGCTCGACGCCCGGCCTCTACGGCGGCACCCGCAACGTCGCGAGCTGCGACGTCGAGCAGCAGATCGACTTCCTGGCCCGGAACCGGGACAAGGCCGCGGCGTTCGCCGGGGTCGTGGGCATCCCGCCGAGCCGGATCCCCTCGTACCTGCGCTCGCTCACGCCGGTGCAGCTGCGCCTGGACACCCGGGTGACCAACCACGGCTACCGGAACGGCGAGGATGCCGCCTACCAGGCGGTCCTCCAGGCCGGAACGGCCGTCCTGGTCGGTCCGCACGGGCTGCCCCGGGTGCGCTGCGCCTGCGGGAACCCGCTGCAGCCGCCGGTGGCCGTGGAGCGGAACCCGAAGCAGGTGGGGCAGGCCTGGCCCGGTTACCAGCAGTCGAACGTGGTGGTCGTGGCCCCGGCGTCCCGGGTGATCGACGTCTTCGTGCTGTTCGACCCGGAGACGGGCACCTGGTTCGAACGCCGCCGCGGTGACGACACGGCACGGAACGACCGGCGCACGAGCCGCCCCTCCGACATCCCGGCGGCCTCCCCCGCGCCGCCGACCCGGGACGCCTCACCACCGACCCGGGGGCCCCGGACCCCGGAGAGGTCCGAGCCTCCGGACACCGCCACGTCCCGGCCGCCCGAGACCCCGACGAGTGCGCCGACCGGCCCGGACAGCCCCGCCCCCGACGGCACACCACCGTGACCGTGCCGGGCCCGCTCGCCCGGGAGCGCCGGGAAGCGCCCGGAGCCGGTCAGGCCACCCACTGGTCCCAGGCCAGCTTGCACACCAGGCCCACCACCACGACCACCAGGACGCCCCGTACGAAGCCGCTCCCCCGCTTCAGCGCCATGCGCGCGCCCACCGTGCCGCCCGCCAGGTTGAAGACGGCCATCAGGGCGGCGAGCCGCCAGAGCACCGTGCCCTGGACGGAGAACGTCGCCAGCGCGCCCAGATTGGTGCAGACATTGACGACCTTGGTCGTGGCGGAGGCCGTCACCAGGTCCATGTGGAGGATCGCGGCGAGGGCGATGACCAGGAAGGTGCCCGTTCCGGGGCCCAGCAGGCCGTCGTAGAAGCCGATGCCCAGCCCCGCCACCAGCACGGCGGCGACGACGCGCCGCCGGGTCGCGGGGCCGGGTGCGGGCGCCGTGCCGAAGGCCGGCCGGAGCAGGACGAACGCCAGCACCCCGAGGAGCACCACCATGATCAGTGGCCGCAGCACCGCGCTGTCGATGCCCGCCGCGAACGAGGCTCCCGCGAGCGAGCCGGCCAGTGCCGCCAGCCCGATCCGGACGGCCGTCCGGACGTCGACCGGGGCCCGGCGCACGTAGGTGACCGCGGCGGCGGAGGTGCCGACGACCGCCACGGCCTTGTTGGTGCCCAGGACGTACACCGGCGGGAGGTGCGGCAGGCCGACCAGCAGGGCGGGGAGTTGGAGCAGACCGCCGCCGCCCACCACCGCGTCGATCCAGCCCGCCGCGGCGGCCGCGAGGCACAGCAGGAGCAGCGTTGTCAGAGATATGTCGGGCACCGCGGCAGCCTACGTGCCGCCCGTCCTCGGCCTCCCGTCGCCCGGCCGGTCGTCCCGCGGCTTGCCGGGCCCCGGGTCGCGCCCGGCCATCCGTCCGCGAGACGCGGCAGTGGGGCCGGTCCTGTGCGGTGTCCGGCCGACTGCCCCGGCACCGGGAGCCGGCACGGCCCGCCCCCGCACGCCGTCGCCCCCGCGAACGGGGCTCACAGTTCCCCGCCGGGCGCGCTGAGGGCAGCGTTGCGCACGGGAAACAGGGGTGATGCGGGCGGGAAACGCACACCCCGCAGGCTTCGGAGCATGGCACCCGCGCAGCACGACCCCGCCCGCGCCGCCGGCCACCGCATCACGGTGGTCGGCGGCGGCATGGCCGCTGCCCGGCTGGTGCAGCAACTGGCGGCGCGCGGCGGCGCGGACGACGCTCCGCCGCCGGCCGTCACGGTGATCGGCGAGGAGTCCCACGCGCCGTACAACCGGGTGCTGCTCGCCGACGTCCTGGCCGGCCGGTACGCGCCCGAGGTGATCGGGCTGCCCGCCCCGCCGTCCGCGGCGACCTGGCTGACCGGTGTCCGCGCCGTGCGGCTGGACCGCGCGGCGGGCGAGGTGATCTGCGACGACGGGCGGCGCGTCCCGTACGACGCGCTGGTGCTGGCCACCGGTTCGAACCCGGTCCTGCCGCCGCTGCGCGGCCTGTTCGGGCCGGACGGCCATGACCTCCCCGAGGGGGTGCACGCCTTCCGCACGCTGGACGACTGTCTCGCGCTGGCCGCCGCCGTCCGGCCCGGCACCCGGGCCGTGGTCATCGGCGGCGGGCTCCTGGGGGTGTCCGCCGCCCGCGCGCTGGCCTCCCGCGACGCGCAGGTGGTCCTGGCGCAGCAGGGCGAGCGGCTGATGGAGCGCCAACTCGACGCGGGGGCCTCGCGGCTGCTGCACGGGCACCTGACGGGGCTGGGGGTCGAGGTGCACACCGAGTGCCGGGTCCGGGGTCTGCGCCTGCGGCCCGCCGGAGGCGAGGGCACGGACCGGGCCGTCTCGGCCGTCGAACTCGCGGACGGCTTCCGGCTCGACGCCGATCTCGTCGTCCTGGCCTGCGGGGTCCGCCCCCGCGTGGGCCTGGCGCGGGCCGCCGGTCTGCGGACCGGCCGCGGCATCGTCGTCGACGACCGGCTGCGCACCTCGGACCCCCGGATTCACGCCATCGGCGACTGCGCGGAGCACCACGGCGTGCTGTACGGCCTGGCCGGACCGGCGCAGGAGCAGGCCGACGCGCTCGCGGACCTCCTCACCGGAGACGCCGGGGACACCCCCGGTTACACCGGGACCCGCTCGCTGACCCGGCTCACGCTCTCCGGGCTCGGGCCCCGAGGGGACCGGGCCGGGGCGCCGGACGCCGGCGCTCCCGCCACGGGAACCGTTCCCACCACGGGAACCGCCCGCGACACCCCCGACGCCACCGGCGCAGCGGCCCGCCGCGCGACCGCCACCGGCCCGGCCACCGCGGCCGGCGCATCCGCCCCCGCCCCGCTCCCCGAACCGGCCGCCGCCCCCGGGCCGTTCGACCTCGCCGCGTTCGGCGAGACCGAACCCGCCCCCGGCGACGACGTCATCCACCTCTCCGACGCCACCCGCGGCGCGTACCGGAAGGTCGTCGTCCGCGGCGACCGGCTCGTCGGAGGCATCCTGCTCGGCGATCTCGGCACCGTCGGTGCGCTCGCCCGCACCTGGGAGGGCGACGAGCCGCTGCCCTCCGCCCCGCTGCTCCACCTGCTCACCAACGATGGAGGCTCCTGATCATGGCGCTCGCGTCCCTGCCCACGATTGTGCTGATCGGCCACGGGATGGTCGGCCAGCGCTTCCTCGAGGCCCTCGCCGACCGCGGAGTCACCGACCGGGCGCGCGTCGTCGTGCTGTGCGAGGAGCCCCGCGCGGCGTACGACCGGGTCCAGCTGACCTCGTACTTCTCCGGCCGGACCCCCGACGACCTCTCCCTCGTCGAGGCGGACTTCATGGCGCGCCACGGCATCGAGCTGCACCTCGGCGACCCGGCGGAGTCCGTCGACCGCGCCGCCCGCACCGTGACCTCGCGCGCCGGGCTGACCATCGGGTACGACACCCTCGTCCTGGCCACCGGGTCCTACCCGTTCGTGCCGCCCGTCCCGGGCAAGGACGCGACCGGCTGCTTCGTCTACCGCACGGTCGAGGACCTGCTCGCGATCGAGGAGTACGCGCAGGGCCGGACCACCGGCGCCGTCGTCGGCGGCGGGCTGCTCGGGCTGGAGGCCGCCGGGGCGCTCAAGGGCCTCGGACTGGACACCCACATCGTCGAGTTCAACCCCCGTCTGATGCCCGTCCAGGTGGACGAGGGCGGTGGCGCGGCGCTGCGCCGCACGGTCGAGGAGATGGGGCTGACCGTGCACACCGGCGTCGGCACCCAGGAGATCACCACGGACGGGGACGGCGCGGTCACGGGCATGTCCCTGTCCGACGGCTCCGAGCTCACCACCGGGCTCGTCGTCTTCTCCGCCGGGGTGCGCCCGCGGGACCAGCTCGCCAGGGAGTGCGGGCTGACCGTGGGCGAGCGCGGCGGCATCAGCGTGGACGAGCACTGCCTGACCTCCGATCCGTCGGTGTACGCGATCGGCGAGTGCGCGCTGGCCGCCGACGGCCGGGTCTACGGCCTCGTCGCGCCCGGCTACGAGATGGCCGAGACCGCCGCGGACGCCATCGCGGGCCGGGCCCCGGACGCGTCGGGCTTCACCGGGGCCGACACCTCCACGAAGCTCAAGCTGCTCGGGGTGGACGTCGCCTCCTTCGGCGACGCGCACGGCACCGCCCCCGGCTGCCTCGACGTCGTCTACGCCGACTCCCGCGCCGGGATCTACAAGAAGCTGGTGGTCGGGGCGGAGGGCACCCTGCTGGGCGGCGTACTGGTCGGGGACGCCGACGCGTACGGCATGCTGCGGCCCCTCACCGGGACGGTGCCGCCGCTCCCGCCCGAGCAGCTGGTGCTGCCGGCCGGCGCGGGGGCGCCCGCCGCGCTCGGCCCGTCGGCGCTGCCCGACGACGCGGTCGTCTGCAACTGCCACAACGTCACCAAGGTCGCCATCCGCACCGCCGTCACCGAGCACCGCTGCACCGATGTCCCGGCCGTGAAGAAGTGCACCAAGGCGGGCACCGGCTGCGGCAGTTGCGTCAAGGTGCTCACCACCCTCGTCAACGACGAGCTGGAGGCCGGCGGCATCACGGTCGACAAGGGGCTGTGCGGCTGCTTCGAGCAGACCCGGGCCGAGCTGTACGAGATCGTGCGGGTCCGCGGCCTCACCACGCACGCCCAGGTGCTCGACGAGCACGGGCGGGAGGCGGCCCGCGGCGGCGACGGCTGCGAGATCTGCAAGCCCACCCTGGGCTCGATCATCGCCTCGCTCGCCCCCTCGATCGGCGCGGACGGCTATGTCCTCGCGGGCGAGCAGGCCGCCCTCCAGGACACCAACGACCACTTCCTCGCCAACCTCCAGCGGAACGGTTCGTACTCGGTGGTGCCCCGGATCCCCGGCGGGGAGATCACCCCCGAGAAGCTCATCGTGATCGGCGAGGTCGCCCGGGACTTCGGCCTCTACACCAAGATCACCGGCGGTCAGCGCATCGACCTGTTCGGCGCGAGCGTCGACCAGCTGCCGCGGATCTGGGCCCGGCTGGTCGACGCCGGCTTCGAGTCCGGCCACGCCTACGGCAAGGCGCTGCGCACGGTGAAGTCGTGCGTGGGGCAGACCTGGTGCCGCTACGGAGTGCAGGACTCGGTCCGGATGGCGATCGACCTGGAGCTGCGCTACCGGGGGCTGCGCAGCCCGCACAAGCTGAAGTCGGCGGTGTCCGGGTGCGCCCGCGAGTGCGCCGAGGCGCGCGGCAAGGACTTCGGGGTGATCGCCACCTCCAACGGCTGGAACCTCTACGTCGGCGGCAACGGCGGCGCCGACCCCCGGCACGCCGATCTGCTCGCCCAGGACCTCTCCGACGCCGAACTGATCCGGCTGATCGACCGGTTCCTGATGTTCTACATCCGCACCGCCGACCGGCTGGAGCGCACCTCCGCCTGGCTGGAGCGCATCGAGGGCGGGCTGGACCACGTACGGGACGTGGTGGTCCACGACTCGCTCGGCCTCTGCGACGAGCTGGAGCAGCTGATGGCCGACCACGTCGCCGGCTACCGCGACGAGTGGGCGGCGACCCTCGACGACCCCGACCGGCTGCGGCGCTTCGTCTCCTTCGTCAACGCGCCCGGCACGCCGGACCCGTCGGTGCGGTTCGTCCCCGAACGCGACCAGGTGAAGCCCGATCTGACCGTGCTGGCCGGTCCCGTCCTTCCTGTCCGGACCCTCGAAGGGAGCTCTGCCCGATGACACTCGCCCCGGAACACCCGCTCGCCCCCGAACGGCTCACCACGCGCGTCGAACTGCTCGTCGACCAGCGGTGGCTGGCCGTCTGCGACCTCGCCGCGCTCACCCCCGGGCGGGGAGTCGCCGCCCTGCTGCCGGACGGCCGGCAGGTCGCGGTGTTCCTGGACCGCGGGGGCGCCGTGTACGCGATCGGCAACCAGGACCCGTTCACCGGCGCGTACGTGCTCTCCCGCGGGCTGGTCGGCCGGACCGCGGAGGACGGCGGAGGCGCAGCCGGGGAGGCCGACGGCGGGAACCCCGCGGCGGCGGGCACCGACGGCCCAGGCGCGCGGGCGTTCGTGGCCTCGCCGCTGCTCAAGCAGCGTTTCTGCCTCACCACCGGCCGCTGTCTGGACGACGCGTCGGTGACCGTGCCCGCGTTCGCCGTCCGGGTCGGCTGACCCGGCTCGGCGGCCGGCCGTACGCCGGAGTCGGCGGGCGCGGCGGTGGTGCCCCCGGCCCGGGCAGCCGCCCGGCCCACCGGGGGTTCGGGGGCGGGCCGGGACACCGTGGGGCCGGTGGGAACGCCGGTGCCCCTGGGGTTCCGGCCCGCGCGGGAGCACCGGCACCCGCCGTGCCGCCCCTCGCGCTACGGCACGGCCGCGCCTAGGCTGACTCGCGGGTCACGCCCGCGGACGAGGCCGGCAACGGCACGGCCTCGGACGGGGCGGCGGGCGCCCTCCGGCGACGAGGCGAGGAGACCGGTCATGACGGGCTGGACCGCGAACGACATTCCGGATCAGGCCGGGCGCACCGCCGTGGTGACCGGCGCCAACAGCGGCCTCGGCTATGTGACCGCCCGCGAGCTCGCCCGCCGGGGAGCCCATGTGGTGCTCGCCTGCCGGGACGCCACGCGCGGCAAGGAGGCCGAGGCCCTCATCCGGAGCGACGTCCCGGACGCCGACGTGCAGTTCGCCCCGCTCGACCTCGCGGATCTCTCCTCCGTGCACGACTTCGCCCGGTCCTTCGAGCGCGACCGGCTCGACCTGCTGATCAACAACGCGGGGGTGATGGCCCTCCCGCACCGGCGGACCATCGACGGCTTCGAGATGCAGTTCGGGGTGAACCACCTGGGGCACTTCGCCCTGACCGGCCTGCTCCTGCCGAAGCTGCTCGCGACGCCCGCGGGCGCGCGGATCGTGACGGTCTCCAGCGGGCTGCACGTCCTGTCCACCATCGATCCGCGTGACCTCAACAGCGAGCGCGGATACCGCCGCTGGGTGGCGTACGCGCGGTCCAAGAGCGCCAACCTGCTGTTCGTCCACGAGCTGGCGCGACGGCTGACCCGCGCGCACGCCCCGGTGACGGCCGCCGCCGCACACCCCGGCTACGCCTCCACCCACCTGGCCACCGCGGGGGTGCGGATGGAGGGCCGCCGGGCGGCCGAGAAGATCGTGTCCGCGGGCAACCGGCTGCTGGCCCAGCCCGCCGGGAGCGGCGCACTGCCCTCCCTGTACGCCGCCACCGCCCCCGGGGTGCACCAGGACGCCTACATCGGCCCGCGGCTGCACTGGCGCGGCGCGCCGGTCCCCGCCCGACGGGCCCCGTGGACCCGCAACGACCTGGCAGGCGAGCAGCTCTGGGGCGCCTCCGAGCGGCTGACCGGGGTGGCGTACGCGGCGCTGGAGCGGTAGAGGCCTGTGACGGCGGCCCTCGGCCCGGCTCCCGCCTTACCCGCGGGCCGGCCGGGGCCTCGGCCGTCCACGGCCTGCCCGGGACGGGGCCCTGCCGGGGGAGCACCCGCACCCCGGCCCTCGGCTCCGGCCACCCGGCCGCCATCGGCGCTCCACCGCACCACGGCACAGCCGTCCTCCGGTTCCCCCTCCGCCCGTCCGCCGGTCCGCCGGTCCGCCGGTCCGCCGGTCAAAGAGCACTGCCGCTTCACCGCTCGTTGTCACCCCGGTCACGGCCCCCTCCTATCGTCCGGTGGCGCGTGACTCCGTGCGCCGTCCGGCCACGGGGTGGTCACACAACTGGCGGTGGAGTGACAGTGGAACGTCGCACTTTCCTGCGTGGAGCAGTCATCGGCGGCTCGGCCGCGGCCTTCGGGGGCACCCTGATGCGGGGAGCCGCCTACGCGGCCCCCGCACAGCCCGGCCCCGGGCCCTACGGCGCCCTGGGCGCGGCCGACGCGAACGGCATCCAACTGCCCGGCGGATTCAGCAGCCGGGTGATCGCCCGGTCGGGACAGACCGTCCCGGGCACCTCGTACACCTGGCACAGCGCACCCGACGGCGGCGCCTGCTTCGCCGACGGGACGGGCTGGATCTACGTCTCCAACTCCGAGATCGACCCCGGCGGCGGCGCGAGCGCCGTCAGCTTCAGCGCGGCGGGCACCGTCACCGGCGCCCGCCGCATCCTCTCCGGCACCCGGCAGAACTGCGCGGGCGGCAGAACCCCGTGGAACACCTGGCTGTCCTGCGAGGAGGTCAGCCGGGGCTACGTTCACGAGACGGACCCGTGGGGCGTGCAGCCGGCCCGGCGCCGCGACGCGATGGGCCGCTTCAAGCACGAGGCGGCCGCCGCCGATCCGGTGCGCCGGACGGTCTACCTCACCGAGGACGAGACCGACGGCTGCTTCTACCGCTTCACCCCGGACACCTGGGGCGACCTGTCCAGCGGCACCCTCCAGGTACTCAAGGCCGGTTCCGCGACGTCCGGTTCGTTCAGCTGGGCGACCGTGCCCGACCCGGACGGCTCCCCCACCCTCACCCGGAACCAGGTTTCCGGCGCCAAGCGGTTCAACGGCGGCGAGGGGTGCCACTACGCCAACGACACCGTCTGGTTCACCACCAAGGGCGACAACCGGGTCTGGCAGCTCGACCTGGCGAACAGCACCTACCAACTGGCCTACGACGACTCCCTGGTCGTGGGCACGGACGCCCCGCTGACCGGCGTGGACAACATCACCGGCACCTCCTCCGGCGACCTCTTCGTCGCCGAGGACGGCGGCAGCATGGAGATCTGCGTCATCACCCCGGACGACGTCGTCGCACCGTTCCTGCGGATCAACGGCCAGTCCGCCTCCGAGATCACCGGCCCGGCCTTCTCCCCCGACGGACAGCGGCTCTACTTCTCCAGCCAGCGCGGCACGAGCGGCAGTTCGTCGGCCGGCATCACCTACGAGGTCACCGGCCCGTTCCGGGCGTAGCCCCTGCCCGAGGCGGACGCGGGCGCCGCACCGGTGGTGGCCGTGCCGGTGGTGGCCGTGCCGGTGGTGGCCGTGCCGGTGGTGGCCGTGCCGGTGGTGGCCGTGCCGGTGTCTGCCTGGACGAGGACCGACAGGCGGACACCGGCACGGACGGTCCCGGCCCCGCGTGCCGGCGCCGTCGCGCGGGGCCGGCGGCGGCCGGGACCTCGTCCGGGCGGTCACCGTGCCGCGACACGAACCGGACGCTCAGGAACCGGCCCCGCTGGCCGCGGCCGACACCTCCGCGAGCTCCGACGGCGACGGCACCACGGCGGCGCCGCCCCGCAGCAGGGCGGCGCCCAGCGGCGTCAGGGTGTGCAGCACCGCGCCGCCGTGCCGCAGGGTGACGACCAGCCCGGCCTCCCGCAGCACGCTCGCGTGCTGACTGGCCGACGCGGCCGACACCCCGACCCTGCGGGCGAGTTCCCCGGTCGTACAGCCGTGGCCGATGGTCCGCAGCACCGCGGACCGGGTGTGGCCCACCAGCTTGCCGAGCGAGCCGACGTCCCCCGCGCAGCTGCGCACCGGCTTCGTGGGCACCGACTCCTCGGTGTGCTCCACCGGGTAGACCAGCACCGGCGTCAGATCCCGGTCGTGGAACGTCACCGGGGTCCGGCGGCAGAAGAACGACGGCAGCAGCAACAGCCCCCGGCCGCCGAGGTACAGGTCCCGGTCGACCGGATAGTCCGACTCCAGCACCGGGGAGCGCCACCGCATGGTCCCCGGCAGCGACGCCAGCAGCCGGTCGGTGCCGCCGTCGAGCAGCGCCCGGCCGCGCGCCGCCCGGTCCGCCTCGATCCGGGCCCGTATGTGCGGCCAGTACGGGGCGATGGCGGCCCGGTGGTAGCTGCGCAGGGCGCCGATCAGCCGGCCCAGCGCCCCGCTGTCGCCGTCGGCGAGCTCGCGCAGCCAGCCCGGCCGGGTGCGCGCCGTGCCGAGCAGTGACAGCTCGTGCTGCAGCCGCGGCGCCGGCGTCTCGCGCAGTGCCTCGATCGCCGGTTCCACGCCGAGCACCCCTTCCGGCGGCGTCAGGAAGTCGGGGAAATAACCGCGCGACGGCACCAGGGAAGAGAGCAGGCGTGTTTCACCATTCAACCTGGATCGCGCTTCACAACGCCACGGTCCGTAAACCGTTGGCCCTTGCTTGTCGCGTAGTCGGTGAAAACTGAGGACGGATTCCCATAGCGCGTCCGGACGTGCGGCTATCCGGACCCGGGCGAGATCAAGCCCGGTGAAATGGATGCGTAGCACCAAACCCCCACAAGTGGCCCCCGCCTTTGTCCCGGTCACCGAGTATGCACGCCAGCACTGTCGGTTACCACGCCGTTTAAGCCACAGTTGAAACGGGTCGCGGGCCTCCGGCCCCTACCGAAATGCTGGACCCCGTCGGGCACACGGAAGCCGCCGATGGGACTGTTGTGGGGGCAGTGCGGCGGTTCGCTTCCGGGCGGCTTTGGGTACCGCCTCGCGCTCGGCAGGGGTTACGGCCTGCGGTCCGGTGCACACGAGCCCGCCCGGACCGCGGGTCGAACACCTGGAAGCCGACCGCCCGGGCACCTTCCACGCGGCAGTCCGATCACGGCCCCGCCCCAGCGGACGTGCGGAGGAACAGGCTCCAAAAGGCGGATACGATTCCGCGAACCGCATGGAGCCGGCACGGCGCCGCATGATCCCGCCATCGCGCAGAGGATGAGCAAGGACACGGCGGCCACGGCAATCCACACGAGAACTCCGGGTGCACACATTGCGAACCCTTTGCGCACCGGTTGCGCGCGACAGGGCTGCCGCATTGCCCCGCACTCACGGGCAAGGCCGGGCGTTCCGTCGCCCCGTACGGAAGTCCCCATCACTGCACAGGAGTTGCCGGAATCCCCGGGACGCCGCACAAGGAACGTCGACAAGCCCATCCCCCGACCGAACTCATTCGCACGGGGGTGACGGACTCATTGCGCACGAGGCATGCGCACGGGCATGGAAAGCGATTGCGGCAGCCTTCTCCACCCACTCCACCCCGCGCGCTCAGCCCTTGCTGGTAAGGGTCCGGAGCAGGGTGTCGAGATAACGACGCTGACCGTCGATATCGGAAGGCAGGGCCTGCGGGACCGCATGGATGAGCTGGATCTGGCCGAGGTGAGCGGTGTAGACCAGCACCCCCCGGCGGTGCGCCTCGTCGGCGGGAAAACCGAGATCGGTGAAGATCTGGGTGACGAACGCGATCCGGCGCTCGGTCACCCGTCGCAGCACGGCGGCCACCTGAGGGTGTGAGATCGACGTCAGCAGGGTGACTTCGATCGGATCTCCGGTGGTCGCCGCCGCAGGGACCGCTTTGAACAGACTGCGCAGCCGCCGCTGCGGGTCCGGCTCCGGTTCCACCGCAGCGATCACGTGTTCCGTGTTCGCCTCTTCCCAATGGCTGAGCGCAGCCTCGATCAGCGCGTCCCGGTTGGGGAAGTGCCAGTAGAAACTGCCCTTCGTGGTCCCCAGGCGCTTGGCGAGCGGCTCGACCGCGACAGCCGTCAGGCCGCCTTCACCGATGGCCGTCAGGGCTGCGTCGATCCAGTCCTGAGCCGTCATGCGGCCGCTGTCACGGCGTGGCTGATTCTTGCGGTGCACCATGACGCCATACGCTACCGTATGGACATCCATACGCTTCCGTATGGTGCGCGGCGGAGCGTGCGCGAAGACGTTCCGTCGCGGTCGTGCGCGCCCGACTCGCCTGCCGTCGGGGCCGAACGGGACCAGGCGCATCAGGAGGGGTGTCGCGGCACGATACCGCGCCACCCCTCCGTTCGAAACGGGGGAACGAGACCATGCGAACGAACCGGCCCACAGCGCGCGGCACATGGGCAAGAAGCGGCACCAACGGCGAGAAGGCGGCAGCGGTTGCCGCCGACGGGCTCACCCCCGATGAGCCGGCCGGCCGCGGGGGGACGGAGACATGCTGACCGAGACGGGATACTGCACCCAGGAAGTGGCCCCGGAGGACCGGTTCGACTACTGGCGGGAAATTCTCTCCAAGAACGACGCGCCCGCGGAGATTCTCAGCGGCCGGGCAGCCGACTTCCCCGCGTCACTGCGCATCCTGCAACTGGGCGCCGTACGCCTGTGGAAGACCGAGCACCCTCGGATGACGCTCCGCCGCACCCGGAAACTGATCCGGCATTCCGATCCGGAGATGTATCACCTGTCACTGGTCCTCCGCGGCACCAAGACGCTGACCCTGCGCGAGCGCGAAGTGCATTACGGAGCCTATGACGTGACACTCCTCGACACCTCGCGCCCTTACTTCATGGAGGCACGCACCGAGGACAGCCGGGAGCGCGTCCTGAGCACGGATGCCTTCATTCCGCGCCACCTGCTGCCGCTGCCGGCGACGAGCGTCGGCCGGCTCCTCAACCGGCGGTTCTCCGGCCGGGACGGGCTCGGGGGCATCCTCGCCACCTTTCTCACCCGGATCTGGGACGACGCCGGCTCCTATCAGCCCACCGACGGGCCACGGCTGGGCACGGTCGCCACCGATCTGCTCTTCGCGCTCTTCGCCCACGCCCTCGACGCCGAGCGGCCCCTCGAACCGGAGACGCAGCGCCGCAGCCTGACCCTGCGCATCAGGACCTTCATCCACCAGCACCTCTCCGACCCCGGCCTCACCCCCCGCACCGTCGCGGCCGCACACCACATTTCCCTCAGCTACCTGCACCGCCTCTTCCAGGAGGAGCAGCTCACCGTCGCCGGCTGGATCCGCCACCAGCGACTCGAACGGGCACGCCACGACCTCGCCGACGCCGCGCTGTCCCACACCCCCGTCTACGCGATCGCCGCCCGCTGGGGTTTCCCCCGCGCCTCCGACTTCACCCGGGTCTTCACGTCCGCCTACGGCATGTCGCCCACGGCCTACCGGAACGAAGCGCGCCACACGGCCATCGACGCGTAGCGCTCGTCCGCGACCGCCGGCGGACGCATCGCCGGGCCCTCGCCGTCGAGGTCCGCTCGGGGTCGCGCGGCACAGCCCATCGGGCATCCGGCCGGCGTCAGGTGTTCCGCGGGCCGGAAAAGAACGGGGGCGGCACCTCCGCACAAGGTGCCGCCCCATTCAGGTGCCGAAGCCGCCGGGTCGAGGGTGAGTCCCGACGGGCGCTCCGGCGTGTGTGGCGAGGCGCCGACCGTCGCCCCGCCACGTCTCAGCGGTGGTCGCTGCCCTCGCTCTCGACGGCCGCACGGCCTGCCTCGAGACGCGCCACCGGGATCCGGAACGGCGAGCAGGAGACGTAGTCCAGTCCCGCCTCGTGGAAGAAGTGGACCGAGTCCGGGTCACCGCCGTGCTCGCCGCAGACGCCGAGCTTGAGGTCGGGACGGGTGGCCCGGCCGGCCTCGACGGCGTTCCGGACCAGCGAGCCGACACCGTCCCGGTCGATCGTCTCGAACGGGCTGACGCCGAAGATGCCCTTCTCCAGGTAGGCGGTGAAGAAGCTCGCCTCCACGTCGTCCCGGGAGAAGCCCCACACCGTCTGGGTGAGGTCGTTGGTGCCGAAGGAGAAGAACTCGGCGGCCTCCGCGAGCTGGCCGGCGGTCAGCGCGGCCCGCGGCAGCTCGATCATGGTGCCGAGGGTGAGCTTGAGGTCGGTGCCGGTCGCGGCCTCCACCTCGGCGATGACCTGCTCGGCCTCGTCCCGCACGATCTCCAGCTCCTGCACCGTGCCGACCAGCGGGATCATGATCTCGGCCCGCGGGTCGCCCTTGGCGTTCTTGCGCAGGGCCGCGGCCTCGGCGATGGCCCGCACCTGCATGGCGAACAGCCCCGGGATGACCAGGCCGAGCCGCACACCGCGCAGACCCAGCATCGGGTTCTGCTCGTGCAGCTTGTGGACGGCCTGGAGCAGCCGCAGGTCGTTCTCGTTGGGGTCCTTGCGGGACTCGGCGAGGGCGACCCGGACGGACAGCTCGGTGATGTCCGGCAGGAACTCGTGCAGCGGCGGGTCGAGCAGCCGCACGGTGACCGGCAGCCCGTCCATCGACTCGAACAGCTCGACGAAGTCGTCGCGCTGCAGCGGCAGCAGGGAGCCCAGCGCCTCGTCGCGCTCGTCCTCGGCGTCCGCCAGGATCAGCCGCTCGACCATCTCGCGCCGCTCACCGAGGAACATGTGCTCGGTGCGGCAGAGCCCGATGCCCTGGGCGCCGAAGCGGCGGGCCCGCGAGGCGTCCTCGGCGTTGTCGGCGTTGGCCCGTACCCGCAGCCGGCGTACCCGGTCCGCGTAGGCCATGATCCGGTGGACGGCCTTGACCAGCTCGTCCGCGTCCTCGGCGCCGGCGTGCATCCGGCCCTCGAAGTACTCGACGACCGGGGACGGCACGACCGGCACCTCACCGAGGTACACCTTGCCGGAGGAGCCGTCGATGGAGACGACGTCGCCCTCCTCGATCACCACGCCGCCGGGCGCGGTCATCCGCCGCCGCTTGGTGTCGACCTCGAGCTCCTCGGCGCCGCAGACACAGGTCTTGCCCATGCCGCGGGCGACCACGGCCGCGTGCGAGGTCTTGCCGCCGCGCGAGGTCAGGATGCCCTCGGCGGCGATCATGCCGTTGAGGTCGTCGGGGTTGGTCTCCCGGCGGATGAGAATGACCTTCTCACCCGAGCGGGACCACTTGACCGCGGTGTAGGAGTCGAAGACCGCCTTGCCGACGGCCGCGCCCGGGGAGGCGGCGATGCCGCGGCCGATCTTCTCGGTCTTCGCGCTCTCGTCGAACCGGGGGAACATCAGCTGGGCGAGCTGTGCGCCGTTGACCCGCTGCAGCGCCTCGGCCTCGTCGATCAGACCCTGGTCCACGAGCTGGGTGGCGATCCGGAAGGCGGCACCCGCGGTGCGCTTGCCGACCCGGGTCTGCAGCATCCACAGCTGACCGCGCTCGATGGTGAACTCGATGTCGCACAGGTCCTTGTAGTGCGTCTCGAGGGTTTCCATGATCTGCATCAGCTGGTCGTACGACGCCTTGTCGATCCGCTCGAGATCGGCCAGCGGCACGGTGTTGCGGATACCGGCGACGACGTCCTCGCCCTGCGCGTTCTGCAGGTAGTCGCCGTAGACGCCCTGGTGGCCGCTGGCCGGGTCGCGGGTGAACGCGACGCCGGTGCCCGAGTCCGGGCCGAGGTTGCCGAAGACCATGGAGCAGACGTTGACCGCGGTGCCCAGGTCGCCGGGGATGCGCTCCTGACGGCGGTACAGCTTGGCGCGGTCGGTGTTCCAGGACTCGAAGACGGCCCGGACGGCGAGGTCCATCTGCTCGCGCGGCTCCTGCGGGAACTCGCGGCCGGTCTCCTTGAGGACGATGCCCTTGAACTGCTCGACGAGCTGCTGGAGGTCGGCGGAGTCGAGATCGACATCGACCTTGACGCCCTTGGCCCGCTTGGCCTCCTCGATGGCCTCCTCGAAGAGCTCACCGTCGACGCCGAGCACGGTCTTGCCGAACATCTGGATGAGCCGCCGGTACGAGTCCCAGGCGAACCGCTCGTCCCCGGCCTGGGCGGCGAGCCCGCTCACCGACTCGTCGGAGAGGCCGATGTTGAGGACCGTGTCCATCATGCCGGGCATGGAGAACTTGGCACCGGAACGTACGGACACCAGCAGCGGGTTGTCCGGCTGGCCGAGCTTCTTGCCCATGTTCCGCTCGAGCGCCTCGAGGTGGGCGCTCACCTCGTCCCGCAGCGCCGGGGGCTCGCTGCCGCTGTCGAGGTAGACCTTGCAGGCCTCGGTGGTGATGGTGAAGCCCGGAGGCACCGGGAGACCGAGGTTGGTCATCTCGGCGAGGTTGGCCCCCTTCCCGCCGAGCAGGTCCTTGAGCTCCTTGTTGCCCTCGGTGAAGTCGTAGACGAACTTCTGCTGATCTTCTGTTTCCGACACGGGACTCGACTCCTCGCGGACGGCTGCCCTGACGGCCGGGAGCGTACCCAGATCGAAGGCATGTGAGTACGTCCACTCGGCCGTCATGCGGCTGTAACCACTCGTCCGCCACCAGATCGAAAGTGCGGAGCCCGGCGGCCACTCATTTGAGCGACTTCAAGAAATGAATTCAAAACTACTGAGCGCCACGAAAATTCAAGATCGAGTTACTCACAGCGAGAAAGTTATACAGTTCTCGAAGCTTCAATGGGTGGCACCCAGTGCCACCCATTGAAAAGCCGCACCCTGTCTTCGAGTGCTCATCTGAGCGGACCACTGATCAGGGGTGGCGAGGATCACGCGCTCAGCGAAGGCCGAATCTCATCCTGTGGACACATTCGGAGCGGTGTCGGCTCAGATGAGCACTCGTGTGGCGACCCGTCGCGCCGACCGTTTCTGTGATACCGAGACTCGGAGTGACCAGTTCCGGACGGAGCGCGACGAAGGGCAGGGCCGGCCGCATGACAGGGCACCATCTTCTGGTCCACGACGGCACCTTCGCCGTGGTGACCGACTCCGGCGACATCACGGGCGTCCGGGGCGCCTCTCCCGACGGGCTGTTCTCCCGGGACGCCCGTCACCTGAGCCGGTGGCAGCTGACCGTGGACGGCGCACCGCCCGACGTGCTCGTCGCCGCCGCGCAGGCGGGCCCCGACCGCCCACTGGCCGCGGTCCTCACGCCGCCCGCCGGCCCGCCCGAGCCGGCGGCCTGCACGGTCCGGCGGGAGCAGGCCGTCGCCGACCGCTCCCTGGCCGAGCGCATCCGGCTGACCAGCAACCGCCCCGAGCCGGTGACCGTCCGGATCACCCTGACCGTGGACGCCGACTTCGCCGACCAGTTCGAGCTCCGCAGCGACCGGCACCGCTACGACAAGGCGGACGCCGTGCGCTCCGCCGACGCCTCGCCGGACGGCGTCACCTTCGCCTACGAACGGGCCGCGCCCACCGGGCGGCCCGCCTGGCACTCCCGAACGGTGATCCGTGCGATTCCCGCCCCGGACACGGTGTCGCGCACCGCGGGCGGCACCGCCCACACGCTGGAGTGGCGCGTCGAGCTGCCCCCGCACGGCAGCGGACAGATCACGCTCCAGGCCTGGGCCGTGCCCTCGGGAACCGGGGAGGAACCGCCGCCGATCGAGCCGCCGGCCGTGGCGCTGGCCGGGCCCGCCCGGGAGAACGCCGCCTTCACCGGAGCACACCCCCGGCCCCGGGATCTCATCGGCTGGCCCGAGCTGGCCCGCACATGTGAGCAGGGGCTGGCCGACCTCGCCGGGCTGCGCATCCCGGCGCACGGCCCGGACGGGGAGCCGCTGCGGGTGCCCGCGGCCGGCATCCCCTGGTTCCTCGCCCTCTCCGGGCGCGACTCCCTGCTCACCTCGCTGTTCGCCCTGCCGTACCGGCCCGGGCCGGCCGCCGCGACCCTGACCGCGCTCGCCGCGGCCCAGGGCACGGCGTACGACGAGCCCCCGGCGCTCGGGGGCACCGGCCGCCAGGAGCAGCCGGGCCGGATCCCGCACGAGATCCGGCACGGCGAACTCGCGCACTTCGGGCAGGTCCCGTACGGGCGCTACTACGGGGCCGTCGACGCCACCCCGCTCTTCCTGACCCTGCTGCACGCCTGTACCGAGCAGACGGCCGACGACGGCCTCGCCCGGCGGCTGGCGCCCCAGGCACGGGCCGCCGTGGAGTGGATGTTCCGGGACGGCGGGCTGACCGAGCACGGCTGGCTGGTCTGCTCCGGGGACGAGGGCGCCGCGGCCCACCGGGGCGGCGACTCCCACCAGAGCTGGCGCGACTCCCCCGGGGCCCTCTGCCACGACGACGGCACCCCCGCGGCGGGACCGGTCGCGGTGGCCGCCGCCCAGGGCTACGCGTACGACGCGCTCCTCCGCACCGCCGGCCTGGCCCGCAAGACCTGGGACAACGTGGCCTTCGCGGACCGGCTGGAGGAAGCCGCCGTCCGGCTGCGCAGCCGCTTCCACGAGGAGTTCTGGATGCCGGGGGCGGACTTCCCGGCAGCGGCCCTGGACGGGTCGGGCCGCCGGGTCGAGGTGCTGACCTCGGACGCGGGCCATCTGCTGTGGTCGGGGATTCTGGACCCGGCGCGCGGCGAGACGGTCGGCCGCCGGCTGCTGGGCCCGGACTTCTTCTCCGGCTGGGGCATCCGGACCCTGGCCGCGGGCCAGCGGCCGTACCACCCGCTCTCCTGGCACCGGGGCGCGATCCGGCCGCACGACAACGCGCTGAGCGTGCTCGGGCTGGCCCGCTACGGGCTGACCGAACAGGCCCTGGCCGTGACCCGCGGGCTGGTCGAGGCGGCGGCGGTGCACGGCTGGCGACTGCCGGAGAGTATGGCCGGCTACGGCCGGGACGAACATCCGGTACCGGTGCCGTGCCCGCACTCGGGCTCACCCCGGGCATGGGCGGCCGCCACTCCCCTGGCCCTGCTCAGCGCGCTGAGTCCGGGGCTGGGGTGATCGGGCGGGGGGGGTGATCGGGCGGGGGTGGGCCTGAGGCCGGGTGGGGCTGGGGCCGGGGTGATTGCTGCGGGGATGGGGTCACCGCGGGGATACCGCGGGGATGAGGTGGTCACGGCTGGGGTGCGGGGGTGCCGGTCCGGACCGCGGCGCGCCCGGGCCTGCGTCGTCCGGTCCGACCGGAAGCGGGCGTCGCGGACGGCGCCGGAGCAGCCCGGCCGCCGTCCCTGTCGCGCCCGGGGTCCCTCGTCGCGCCCGGGGTCCCGTGTCGTCCCCCGCCGTGCCTTGCCGTCCCCGCCGTCCCGGGGTCAGCCGCCGGAGGTGTCGAGCTCCGCGTCGGCACCGATCCCGGCGCAGTCGTAGGGGTCGTCGAGCCAGCCGTCGGGCAGGACCACCCGGTTCCTGCCGGAGGTGCGTCCGCGCGGGCCGTCCGCGCCCTGCGGCCAGGGCTGGTCCAGGTCCAGCTCGTTCAGCAGAGCGTCCAGCTCGTCGAGCGACGAGGTGATCGCGAGCTTCTTGCGCATCTCCGAGCCGATGGAGAAGCCCTTGGTGTACCAGGCGACGTGCTTGCGGAAGTCGATGACACCCCGTGCCTCGTCCTCCAGCCACTCCCCCAGGAGCTGGGCGTGCCGCCGCATGACGACCGCCACCTCCTTGAGCGTCGGCGCTGCCGGTCCGGGGCCGGTACCGGCTTCGCCTGGCTCGTGCCCGCCCGGCTCGTGCCCGCCCGGATTCTCGAAGGCCGCGACCAGGTCTCCGAAGATCCAGGGACGCCCGAGGCAGCCCCGGCCCACCACGACGCCGTCGCAGCCGGTCTGCCGCACCATCCGCACCGCGTCGTCGGCCGACCAGATGTCCCCGTTGCCGAGCACCGGGATCTCCGGCACGGCCTCCTTGAGCCGGGCGATCGCGTCCCAGTCGGCGGTGCCGCCGTAGTGCTGCGCCGCGGTGCGCCCGTGCAGGGCGATCGCGGTGACGCCCTCCTCGACGGCGATGCGCCCCGCGTCGAGGTAGGTGATGTGGTCGTCGTCGATGCCCTTGCGCATCTTCATGGTGACCGGCAGGGAGCCCGCGCCCGCGACGGCCTCCCGGAGGATGGAACGCAGCAGGTTCCTCTTGTAGGGCAGGGCGGAGCCGCCGCCCTTCCGGGTCACCTTGGGCACCGGGCAGCCGAAGTTGAGGTCGATGTGGTCGGCCAGGTCCTCGTCCGCGATCATGCGGGCGGCCTTGCCGACCGTGACCGGGTCCACCCCGTAGAGCTGGATGGAGCGGGGCTTCTCGGTCCCGTCGAAGTGGACCAGCCGCATCGTCTTGGCATCCCGCTCGACCAGCGCACGCGTGGTGATCATCTCGCTGACGAACAGCCCTTTGCCGCCGCTGAACTCACGGCACAGGGTGCGGAACGGCGCGTTGGTGATCCCGGCCATGGGGGCCAGGACCACCGGCGGCTGCACCGTGTGCGGGCCGATCTGCAGCTGGGTCATCGGGAGAGCGTCCTTCAGGCGTGACGGGCGGGTCGGCGTCCCCGCGGTGCGGTCTCGGGGACCGGGCATCCGGCGGGACGGCCTCCCATTGTCCCGCATCCGCCGGGACGGTCCGGACGGTGCGGTTCGTCGTACCCGCCCGACCGGTGGTTGTACGGTTCAACCGTGTCCGGACTCAGCCACCGGCGGCGGCTGCTCGTGCTCGGTATCTGCTGCATGAGCCTGCTGATCGTCAGCCTCGACAACACCGTTCTGAACGTCGCCCTGCCCGCCATGCGCCGCGACCTCGACGCCTCCGTCCCGGGCCTGCAGTGGACCATCGACGCGTACACCCTGGTGCTGGCGTCACTGCTGATGCTGGCCGGCTCGACGGCGGACCGGATCGGTCGGCGGCGGGTGTTCAAGGCGGGTCTGGTGCTGTTCACCCTCGGCTCGGTGCTGTGCAGTGTGGCTCCCGGCCTGGGCTGGCTGGTGGCCTTCCGGATGGTGCAGGCGGTCGGGGGCTCGATGCTCAACCCGGTGGCCATGTCGATCATCACCAACACCTTCACCGACCCCCGGGAGCGGGCCCGCGCGATCGGCGTCTGGGGCGGGGTCGTCGGGATCAGCATGGCCGCCGGGCCGCTGGTGGGCGGGGTGCTGGTGGACGGCGTGGGCTGGCGGTCCATCTTCTGGCTCAACCTGCCGGTGGGGCTGGCGGCCCTGGTGCTCACGGCCCGGTACGTCCCCGAGTCGCGGGCGGCACGGCCCCGGCGGGTGGACGCCGTCGGTCAGCTGCTCGTCATCGCCCTGCTGGGATCCCTCACCTACGCGATCATCGAGGGGCCGGCGGCCGGCTGGACCTCGCCGCTGATCCTGACCTGCGCCACCGTCGCGCTGCTCGCCGCCGTGGGCCTGGTGCGCTACGAGCGGCGCCGCGAGGAGCCACTGATCGACCCGCGGTTCTTCCACAGCGCGCCGTTCAGCGGGGCCACGGTGATAGCGGTGAGCGCGTTCGCGGCGCTGGGCGGCTTCCTGTTCCTCAGCACGCTCTACCTGCAGGAGATCAAGGGGCTGTCGGCGCTGCAGGCCGGGGTGTGGATGCTGCCGATGGCAGCGACGACGTTCGTCTGCGCACCGCTGTCCGGACGGCTGGTGGCCGTCCGCGGTCCCCGGCTGCCGCTGCTGCTCGCCGGGGTGTCGATGGCCGCGAGCGGTCTGCTGTTCGCGGTGTTCGACGCGCAGCGCTCGGACGGGCTGCTGCTCACCGGCTACGTGCTGTTCGGCGTGGGCTTCGGCCTGGTCAACGCACCGATCACCAACACCGCGGTCTCCGGCATGCCGCGCTCCCAGGCGGGCGTGGCCGCGGCCGTCGCCTCCACCAGCCGGCAGGTCGGCCAGTCGCTCGGGGTGGCGGTGATCGGCGCGGTGCTGGCGACCGGGGTGCGTGCAACGGCCGACGCCGGGGCGTTCGTCGCGGCGAGCGACCCGGCCTGGTGGATCATCGCCGGGTGCGGTGCGGCGGTACTGGCCGTGGGCCTGGCCACCACCGGTGGCTGGGCGGCCCGTTCGGCCCAGCGGACCGCCGCCCTGTTCGAAGGGGGCACCGTGGATCAGGCGTCCGCGAACTCGAGGGCGTGAAGCTGCTCCAGCCGCTCGCGCGACTCGTCGTCCGCCGGGACGTAGGTGACGATCCGCGGTCCCTGCCGGGGCCCCAGCCAGAGGCTGGTGTGGTGGAGGTGCAGCATGCCGGCCCGGGGACTCCGGATGCGCTTCAACTGGTCCGTCGCGTTCAGCACCTCGTGCTCCTCCCAGAACGTCCGGAACGCGGGCGAGACCCGCTGGAGCCGGTGGAGCAGCGTGGTCCAGGCCGGCTCGGCGAGGTGTTCCGCCATCGCCGCCCGGAACTTGGCCACCATCGCCCGCTGCGACTCCTCGAGGTCGACCATGGCTGCCTGCCAGTCGGCGTTGGTGAAGCCGAGCCACATGCAGTTGCGGTCCTCGTACGGCAGCGCGTCCAGGTCGACGATCATCCGCGCGAAGCCGCGGTTGTAGGCCAGGACGTCGTACCGGCTGTTCTGGACACAGGCCGGGTACGGCTCCAGCTGCTCCAGCATCAGGCGCAGGGACGGGGAGATGCTGGGGCACGTGCGGCCGGGCGCCGGGTCGGATGCTCCTGCGAGCGCGAAGAGGTGGCTGCGCTCGCTCGGGTCGAGCAGCAGGGCGCGGGCGACGGCGTCGAGCACCTGCGCGGAGACATGGATGGGGCGCGCCTGCTCCAGCCAGGTGTACCAGGTGACGCCCACCGCGGAGAGCTGCGCGACCTCCTCACGGCGCAGGCCGGGTGTACGGCGGCGCCGGCCCCGGGGCAGTCCCACCTGCTCGGGGGCGATCCGTTCACGGCGGCTGCGCAGGAAGGCGGCGAGCGCGGCCCGCTGCGCCGCTTCCCCCTCGGGCCGCTCCGGGCCGGTGACCCGGGTGGTGGGAGCGGGAGTGGGGGTGCGGGTGGGAGTAGTGGTGGAAGTGAGCGTGGTGGCGTTGGCGTTGGCGTTGGCGTTGGCGTTGGCGTTGGCGTTGGCGTTGGCGTTGGCGTTGGCGTTGGCGTTGGCCGGGAACGTGGCGGTGGCCCGGGCGGTAACGGTCGTTGCGGTCCCCCGGGCAGCCGCGGCTGAGGTGGTTTCCGCGGGAGCGGCAGCCTCCGTTGGCGGAACCCGGGTGGCCGGGGCCTGCGCCGCCGTCCCGGACTGCGAGGTCGTTCCGGGCCGCGGGGTCGTCCCTGGCTGCGGGGTCGCCGCCTGTGCTGGAGTGGTCATAACGTCAGGGTGCCGCACCGTTCAGCCCGTTTCCAGGTAGTCCCGATACCAGGATAAAGAGACTCTGGTACCCGGCTCAGCGGTGATCGACGCTCGGAACCGTGAGCGATATCCGACTACGCACCCCGACCTCCACGTACACCACGGCGACCGCCGCCGCACCGCCCGCACTCGGCCGACTCGGCCTGTTCACCGTGCTGTTGGGCGCCTCCCTTCCTCTGATCGATTTCTTCATCGTCAACGTCGCCCTGCCGTCCATCGACCGAGAGCTCGCCGCCGGCCCCGCACTGCTGGAACTGGTGGTGGCGGGGTACGGCGTCTCCTACGCCGTCCTCCTGGTGCTGGGCGGCCGACTGGGTGACATGTTCGGTCGCCGCAGGCTCTTCCTCATCGGAATGGCAGCCTTCGGCCTGACCTCGCTGGCGTGCGGCGTCGCGCCGGACGCCTGGTCGCTGGTCGCCGCCCGGGTGGCCCAGGGCGCCGCCTCGGCCTTCATGCTGCCCCAGGTCCTGGCCACCATCCAGGCGACGACGTCCGGCGCCCGCCGGGGGCGCGCGCTGAGCCTGTACGGCGCGACGGCGGGGCTGTCGATGGTCGCCGGGCAGGTCCTCGGGGGCGTTCTGGTGGCGGCCGATCCCGCCGGGACCGGCTGGCGTTCGGTCTTCCTGGTCAATGTGCCGGTGGCGCTGCTCGGTCTGGCGCTCGCGGCCCGTACCGTCCCGGAGACCCGCTCCGAACGGCCGGCGCCGGTCGACCTGCCGGGCACCGTCCTGTTGGGCATCTCGCTGACCGCGCTGCTGGTGCCGCTCACCGAGGGACGGGCTGCGGGCTGGCCGCTGTGGACCTGGGTCCTGCTGGTGGCGGTCCCCTTCACGGTCGCCGCGTTCTGGGCAGTGGAACGACGGGCCGACCGGCAGGGGCGTACGCCGCTGGTGCCGCCGAGTCTGCTGACGTCGCCGGGGCTGCGGCGCGGGTTGCCGATGATACTGCCGTTCTCCATCGGCTTCGGCGGCTTCATGTTCGTCGTGGCGGTGGCACTCCAGCAGGGACTGCGTCTCGGGCCGGTGGCGGCCGGTCTGGCGCTGGTGCCGATGGCGCTGGCCTTCTTCGCCGCCTCGCTGATGGGCCCGCGGCTGGTCGGCCGGTACGGCAGCCGGGTGGTGACCGCCGGCGGACTGTTCCAGGCCGTGGGACTGGCACTGCTCGTCATGACCGCACTGCGGAACTGGCCGGAGCTGGGCTTCGGGGACCTGCTGCCGGGCACGGCACTGGCCGGGTTCGGACAGGGGTTCCAACTGCCCGTGCTCTATCGCATCGTGCTGGCGGACGTGCCGGGTGACCGAGCCGGTGTCGGCAGCGGCGTCATGGTGACCACCCAGCAGTCGAGCCTGGCGTTGGGCGTGGCCACCCTCGGCAGTCTGTTCCTGGCGCTGGACGAAGCGGTGGGGATGCGCGACGCGCTGGCCGGCACGCTCGTCGCCCAACTGGGGCTGGTGGCGCTGACGGTGCTGCTGAGCCTGCGGTTGCCGCGCACGGTGACCTGAGAAGCGGGCCCGACGGGCGGGCGCAGGGCCGGGCGCGGGGCACCGCAGAGCTCCCGGGCCGCCCGGCAACGTGCGGACGACCGATGCGCCGGGCGTGACCGAGCGCTCGGCGGGGCGGCGGCCGATACGCCGGGGTGGGGGCGACCGCCGGAGCAGCACGAGACCGCGCCGGAGCGATGCGGAAGCCAGGAGCGACCGAAGCCGGAAGAGAGCGAGGACGGCCGGAGCCCACAGGAGGACGGGACGGATCTGCGGGGCTGACTGACGTGCGGTCGATGCCGGCCACCGAAGGAAGCCCACACGGCCCCGTGTCCCGTTTCGTCCGCATCGCCACGCCTCGCTCTGCCTGCGCATCGCGTCCCCTGTCCGTCCCGGCGCATCGCACCGTCCTGCGTTCCGACGTTCACCGTGCCGCACTCGGCCGTCGTCCGCGCCCACTCCGCCGCGGACCCCCACGAAGGAGTGACAACTATTGAAATCTGTCATCACACATGCCATGGTCGGTGAGCAGAAAGGCATTACCCAGCAACCTCCGGCCCGCGGGCCGCCCACCTCCTCGGAGTCCCCATGACGTCGCAGCAAGTCCCCCTCCGCACTCTCGGCTCCACCGGCCCGCGAGTCCCGGCACTCGGCCTGGGCTGCATGGGGATGTCCGCGCTCTACGGCGAGACGGACGAGAAGGAGTCGATCGCCACCATCCACGCCGCTCTCGACGCAGGCCTGACACTGCTCGACACCGGCGACTTCTACGGCATGGGTCACAACGAGCTGCTGATCCGCGACGCACTGCGGAGCAGCAGCCAGGGCCGCGACCGGGCCGTCCTCAGCGTGAAGTTCGGCGCTCTGCGGGACGCCCGGGGCGGCTGGTCCGGACACGACGGACGGCCGGCCGCGGTGAAGAACTTCCTGGCCTACTCGCTCCAGCGGCTCGGCACCGACCACGTCGACATCTACCGGATCGCCCGGGTGGACCCGGCCGTTCCGATCGAGGAGACGGTCGGGGCGATCGCCGAGGCGGTCGAGGCAGGACAGGTGCGGCACATCGGTCTGTCCGAGGTCGGCTCCGACACGCTGCGCCGGGCGTCAGCCGTGGCCCCGGTCTCGGACCTCCAGATCGAGTACTCCCTGCTCTCCCGGGGCATCGAGGAGGACATCCTGCCCACCTGCCGGGAGCTGGGCATCGGCATCACCGCGTACGGCGTGCTGTCCCGAGGCCTGATCAGCGGGCACTGGAGCCGTGACCGTCGGCTCGACTCCCGTGACTTCCGCGGCATGAGCCCCCGTTTCACCGGGGACAACCTGAACCACAACCTCGATCTGGTCGAAGCTCTCCGCAAGGTTGCCGATGCGAAGAGTGCTACCGTCGCCCAGATCGCCATCGCCTGGGTCCTGGCCCGCGGAGAGGACATCGTTCCGCTCATCGGCGCCCGACGGCGCGACCGTCTCGGCGAGGCGCTCGGCGCACTGGAGGTCACGCTGGACGCAGATGACCTCACTGCGATCGAGGCGGCCGTCCCGGCCGGTGCGGCAGCGGGAGCACGCTATCCCGCGGCCCAGATGGCGCACCTGGACAGCGAGAAGATATAGCCCCGTACCCGAACGAGAGGCCCCAAGGACCCGATGCCGCCCGAGACTCTGACCCCCGCCCGCATCCTCGAGGTCACCGAGGAGGTGCTCCGGCGGTACGGCCCGGCCAAGGCCACGGTGGTCGATGTGGCGCGGGCACTGGGCGTCAGTCACGGCAGCGTCTACCGGCATTTCCCCAGCAAGGCCGCGCTCCGCGAAGCGGTCACGGCGCGCTGGCTCGACCGGACCTCGGCCGAACTGGACACGATCGCCTCCGGGCCCGGACCGGCCGCAAGCCGGCTCGAGCTCTGGCTGTCCACGCTGTTCGACGCCAAGCGCCACAAAGCGGGCGACGACCCGGAACTCTTCGCCACCTACATGGTGTTGATCGGCGAGAGCAGCGGAGTCGTCGACCAGCACATCGACGACCTGGTGGGGCAGCTGGCGAAGATCCTCAGGGACGGCTGCGATCAGGGGGTGTTCGCCGCCCCGGAGACCGGCTTCGACGCCACGGCACGCGCGGTGTTCGACGCCACGGGCCGCTTCCACGACCCGGCGTACGCCATGGAGTGGTCCGCACCGGAGATCACCACCGCGTTCGCGGGCGTACGGGACCTGGTCCTGCGGGGCCTGCGCAGCTGAGCCCATGTGCTGCACAGCGCCCAGGTGTTGAACCAACCCGCACAACACACGAGTGGATGACCCCTGCCCCGCACAACGCCGAGCAGCTGAGCCCTGTACCAGGCAACACCCGGGCTGCTGAGCCCCTGCCCTGCTGCGCAGCGCCCGACCTTCTGCGCCCTGACCTGGCGCAGTGCCCGAGCCACTGAGCCCGCTCCGGCGAGGTGCCCGAGCATCCGAGCCGGCCCTGCGCAGCGCCTGAGCAGCGGAGCCGTCTTCTGTACACGGTCTGCGCATCGGCCATCGCCGGGGTCCGCGAACCAGCGCGGAGCAGCGGAGCGGAGCGGGTGCTGCGATGTCCGTCGCCTTCAGGTGCTGCGGCACCCGACCGGGCCCTGCGGTGCCCGACGAGGCTTCGGCTTCCGGTCGGCTCAGGCCGAGGCCGGGGCGCGCCAGCCCGTGTCACGTCCCGTCGCGGCCAGCAGCGCGTCGAAGGCCGAAGCGCCGTCGGGTACCGGCAGGGGGTCGCCGAAGACCTTCATCTGCCGGGCCGTCGGAGCCATTTCTTCGACCAGCGCGGCGAGCGCGCCGATGCTCGCGGGGTCGGGGGTGAAGCGCTGTCCGGTGGCGCGTGCGAGGTCCCAGGCGTGCACGGTCAGGTCGAGCAGCACCATGCTGCCGAGCGTCCGCGCGGAAAGGTTCATAGATCCGGCGGTGCCCTCGTCGGCGCCCGGTGCGGCCCAGGCCTGGACGAGCCGCGCGGTCTCATCGCTGAAGCGTCCGCGCCAGTCCCCCTTCAGATAGTCGGGGGTGGTGGTGAAGTCCGCCTCCTTCCGGGCGGCCACCGCCTGGAAGCCGATGACCACATGAAGGAGGTGATTGAAGAGATCGCCCACGGCGTACTCCGCACAGGGGGTGGGCGCTCCGAGCTGATCGTCACGCAGGCCGCGCACCACGGGTGCAGCTTCCCGGGACGCCGCTTCGAGCAGTTCACTGATACCGGTCGTCATGGCTCCGACGCTAGAGGAGGTCCAGCGGAGGCGGCTTGAAAAAACGCGACGTACGATCGCCGTCATGGCACGACCACGGCGTGACACCCGGGGCATCATGGACGCCCCGGAGCTCCTCCGGCGGGTGCGCTTCCGCCGCCGCGAACCCGCCGGGCCGCTGCGTCCGTACCTGGAGCACTACTGGCTGATCGACTGGGATCTGCCCGAGCCGTACGCCTCCCATGTGGTGCCGCACCCGTCCGTCAACGTCGTCTTCCAGCAGTACGGCGACCAGGAGGGCTTCGGTGAGCTGTCGGGCATCGGCCAGGAGCTCTCGACGCACAAGCTCGAAGGCGTCGGCCGGGTGTGCGGTGTGCAGTTCCGGCCCGGGGGCTTCCGGCCGTTCGCTCCCGGCCCGCCGGTGTCGTGGTGGACGGGGCGGCGGCTCCCGCTCACCGAGGCCTTCCCCGACACCGCCGGAGCCGCGGAGGCGGTGCTCGGCCCGGCAGAGGAGGACGCCCGGGTCGCCGCCCTCGACGCCTTCCTCCTGGCGCACGGTCCGGTGGCGGACCCGCAGGCCGATCTCGCCATGACGCTGGCCCACCGCATCCGTACCGACCGGACGATCCTGCGGGTCGCCGACTTCGCCCGCGCCGAGGGGCTGTCCGTGCGGACGCTCCAGCGCCTCTTCGCCGGCTACGTGGGGGTCGGTCCCAAGTGGGTCATTCTGCGCTACCGGATCCACGAGGCCATGGAGCGGGCCGCTCTGGAGACGGAGGTGGACTGGGCAGCCCTCGCGGCCGAACTCGGCTACAGCGACCAGGCACATCTGGTGCGCGACTTCACCGCCACGGTCGGTGTACCGCCGACGGCCTACGCGAGCTGAGCCGGGGCGCACCAGCAACGCACCGGCGCCCCGGACCTGCGAGGTCCGGGGCGCCGGGATCAGCCGTGGGCCGAGGGGTGCGTCGCTCAGCAGCCGAGCAGGCGACCGCCCAGGTAGGCCTGGATCTGGTCGAGCGAGACGCGCTCCTGCTTCATGGTGTCGCGCTCACGCACGGTCACCGCGTTGTCGTCCAGGGTGTCGAAGTCGACGGTGACGCAGAACGGCGTGCCGATCTCGTCCTGGCGGCGGTAGCGGCGGCCGATGGCGCCCGCGTCGTCGAACTCGATGTTCCAGTTCTTCCGCAGGTCGGTGGCGAGGCCCTTGGCCTTCGGCGACAGCTGCGGGTTGCGGGACAGCGGCAGCACGGCCACCTTGACCGGCGCCAGCCGCGGGTCGAGGCGCATCACGGTGCGCTTCTCCATGACGCCCTTGGCGTTAGGCGCCTCGTCCTCGTTGTAGGCGTCGAGCATGAAGGCGAGCATCGCCCGGTTCACACCGGCCGCCGGCTCGATGACGTAGGGGGTCCAGCGCTCGCCGGCCTCCTGGTCGAAGTACGACAGGTCCTGGCCGGACGCCTTGGAGTGCGCGCCCAGGTCGTAGTCGGTCCGGTTGGCCACGCCCTCCAGCTCGGAGAACTCGGTGCCACCGAAGTTGAAGCGGTACTCGATGTCCGCGGTGCGCTTGGAGTAGTGCGAGAGCTTCTCCGCCGGGTGGTCGTACCAGCGGATGTTCTCCTCACGGATACCGAGGTCCCGGTACCAGTTCCAGCGCTGCTCCATCCAGTACTCGTGCCACTGCTCGTCCTCGCCGGGCTTGACGAAGAACTCCATCTCCATCTGCTCGAACTCGCGGGTGCGGAAGATGAAGTTGCCCGGGGTGATCTCGTTCCGGAAGGACTTGCCCATCTGCGCGATGCCGAACGGCGGCTTCTTGCGCGAGGTCTGCTGCACGGCCGCGAAGTTGGTGAAGATGCCCTGCGCGGTCTCGGGACGCAGGTAGGCGACGGAGCCGGAGTCCTGGGTCGGGCCGAGGTGGGTGGCGAGCAGGCCGGAGAACTGCTTGGGCTCGGTGAAGGCGCCCTTGTTGCCGCAGTGCGGGCAGTTCACGTCCGTGAGCCCGTTGGCGGGCAGGTGGCCGTGCTTGGCCTCGTACGCCTCCTCCAGGTGGTCCGCGCGGAACCGCTTGTGGCAGGAGGTGCACTCGGTGAGGGGGTCGGTGAACGTGGCGACATGACCGGAGGCCTCCCAGACCTCCGGGGCCAGGATCACCGACGAGTCGATACCGACCACGTCGTCGCGCGAGGTGACCATGGAGCGCCACCACTGGCGCTTGATGTTCTCCTTGAGCTCGACGCCCAGCGGTCCGTAGTCCCAGGCGGCGCGCTGGCCACCGTAGATCTCGCTGCACGGGTAGACGAAGCCACGGCGCTTGCTCAGGCTGACGATGGTGTCGATCTTGTCGGCGGCCACGGTGCTCTCTTCATTACGACGACGAAGGTCATGGTGGGATCCGCCGGAACACCCGCGCGCGGATGGGGACCGCCCCGCCCGGAGGGTGCGGGAGGCCGGCCCCTGCGGCCCAGCGAATACCTCAGATTACCGGCGGCTGTACCCCCTGGATCAAATCGGTTCGGCCTTGCTCCGCCCGATGCGCTTTGTTGACAATCGTTTCCACCTTTGTTGAAAATGAGTGTCATGAACGTAGGACGCCGTCTCATACCCGCCGCAGCCGTCGCCGGAGCCACCGCGCTCGGCCTGGTCGCCCTCTCCGCCTGCTCCCCCGCCGGCGGCTCGACCGGCACGAAGAACGGCAAGCTGGACGTGGTGGCGTCCTTCTACCCCATGGAATACCTGGCGAAGGAGATAGGCGGCAAGCATGTCTCCGTCTCCGCGCTGACGAAGCCCGGCACCGAGCCGCACGACCTCGAGCTCACCCCGCAGCAGACCGCCCGGCTGGGCGAAGCCGGCATGATCCTCTACCTCAAGGGCCTGCAGCCCGCGGTCGACGAGGCCGTCGGCCAGGCCGAGGTGGAGAACACCGTCGACGCCGCCCGCCTGACCCGGCTGGAGAACCACGGCGCCTCCGTCGGTCCCGACCACGGCCACGGCCACAGCCACGGCGAGGAGCAGCACGGCGGCGAGGGGGCCGCGGCCGACCCGCACATATGGCTCGACCCGGTGAAGTACGCGCAGGTCGCCGAGGGCGTGGGCAAGGCCCTGGAGAAGGCCGACCCGGACCACGCCGCGGACTACCGGAAGAACACCGAGCAGCTGGTGGGCAAGCTCGACGGGCTCGACAAGGAGTTCCGGAACGGCCTGAAGAAGCGTTCCACCGACACCTTCATCACCACCCACGCCGCCTTCGGCTACCTGGCCGAGCGCTACGGCCTGGACCAGGAGGCCATAACGGGCCTCAGCCCGGAGTCCGAGCCCAGCCCGTCGCGGATCCGGGACCTGCACGGGATCGTCGCGAAGGACAAGGTCAACACGGTCTTCTTCGAGGCGATCGCCAGCAAGCGGACCGCGAGGAGCCTGGCCCGGGACACCCGGCTGAAGACCGATGTCCTCGACCCGCTCGAGGGGATCACCCCACAGTCCCAGGGCGACAATTACCTCGAGGTCATGCAGGCGAACCTGCGGAACCTGCAGAAGGCGCTCGGGACCCCATGACGGCTCGGGACCACATGACGGAGGAACCCATGGCACGCCGCGCCGAAGGCCGTACCGACGACGAGGACCGGCCGGTCGTGGCGCTGCGCGGGGCGTCCGCCTCGCTCGGCGCGCGGCCCGTGCTGCGCAAGGTCGACCTGACCGTGCGGCGCGGCGAGGTCGTCGCCCTGCTCGGCGCCAACGGCTCCGGGAAGTCGACGGCCGTACGGGCCGTGGTGGGGCAGGTTCCGCTCACCGGCGGTGAGCTGGAGCTGTTCGGCACCGAGGGGCGCCGGTTCCGCGACTGGGCGCGCATCGGCTACGTGCCGCAGCGCACCACCGCAGCGAGCGGCGTGCCGGCGACCGTCCGCGAGGTCGTCTCGGCGGGCCGGCTGTCCCGCGCCCGGCTGGGTGTCCTGCGCCGCGCCGACCGGGCCGCGGTGGACCGGGCCCTGGAGCTGGTGGGCATGGCCGACCGGGCCAAGGACTCCGTGAACGCCCTCTCCGGCGGCCAGCACCAGCGGGTGCTGATCGCCCGTGCCCTCGCGGCCGAACCCGAACTTCTGATCATGGACGAGCCGATGGCCGGCGTGGACCACGCCAGCCAGGAGGTCCTCGCCGCGACCCTGCGCGAGGCGGTCTCCGGCGGCGCCACCGTCCTGCTCGTCCTGCACGAACTCGGTCCGCTGGAGCCGCTGATCGACCGCGCCGTGGTGCTGCGCGACGGCTGCGTGGTCCACGACGGGCCGCCGCCGCAGGCCGTCGGCCAGCACGCGCTGCCCGGTCACGACCATGTGCATCCGCACGCGGACACCGCCGCTGAGCCGATCCGGACGGGGCTGCTGACCTGATGACCACCACCACGACCCACCGCACCGGCCGTCGCCTCCGGCGGCCGTCCCGGGGGCGCTGAGAGCCATGGACCTCCTCACCTACGACTTCATGCAGCGGGCGCTGCTGGCCGCCGTGCTGGTGGGCATCACCGCCCCCGCCGTCGGGATCTACCTCGTGCAGCGCCGCCAGGCGATCATGGGCGACGGCATCGGGCACGTGGCCCTGACCGGTGTCGCCCTGGGTTTCCTCACCGGCACCAACCCGGTGTGGACGGCCGTGCTGGTCTCCTCGCTCGGCGCCGTGCTGATGGAGCTGATCCGCTGGTACGGCAAGGCGCGCGGCGATCTGGCACTGGCGATGCTGTTCTACGGCGGCATGGCGGGCGGCGTGCTGCTGATCAACCTCGCGCCGAACGGGTCCAACGCCAGTCTCACCTCGTATCTCTTCGGCTCGATCACCACGGTGTCCCGCTCCGACGTGGTGGCGATCTCCGTGCTGGCCGCCTTCGTGGTGCTGATCACGCTGGGCCTGCGGCGCCAGCTGTTCGCCGTCTGCCAGGACGAGGAGTTCGCCCGGGTCACCGGTCTGCCGGTCCGGCTGCTGAACCTGCTGCTGGCCGTGACGGCGGCCGTCACCGTCACCGTGGCGATGCGGGTCGTCGGCCTGCTGCTGGTCAGCGCGCTGATGGTGGTCCCGGTGGCCGCCGCCCAGCAGGCCACCCGCGGCTTCGCCATGACGCTGGCCCTCGCCATCGGGATCGGTGTGGTGGTGAGCCTGTCCGGCACGGTCGGCTCGTTCTACGTCAACGTGCCGCCCGGGGCGAGCATCGTCATCCTCGCCATCGCCGTCTTCGGAGTGATCACCGCGCTCGCCGCGCCGATGGCGAAAAAACGGGCCCGCCGGGCCGCGGCGGCCGGGGAAGAGTGCACCCTTGAAGTACCACCGGGCGTCGCCGCCACGGGGGACGACGTCAAGGTGTAACCGTTTCCGCACGCCCGGGCTGGCACAATGGCGACCCGTACGTGCGGGACGGGTGATCTCAAGGAGGCAACGGTGGCTACCGCGGGGAGCAGTTCGGCGAACACCGCCCCAGTGCGCGGCCGGTCGACCCGACAGCGCGCCGCAGTGGCGGCGGCACTCGACGAGGTGGACGAGTTCCGCAGCGCCCAGGAGCTGCACGACATGCTCAAGCACCGTGGCGACTCGGTCGGCCTGACCACCGTCTACCGCACCCTCCAGTCCCTCGCCGACGCCGGCGAGGTGGACGTCCTGCGGACCAGTGAGGGCGAGGCCGTCTACCGCCGTTGCAGCACCGACGACCACCACCACCACCTGGTGTGCAGCCACTGCGGCAAGGCGGTCGAGGTGGAGGGCCCGGCCGTGGAGAAGTGGGCGGAGCAGATCGCCGCCGACCACGGCTTCGTGGACGTCGCCCACACCATCGAGATCTTCGGCACCTGCGGGGAGTGCGCGGCAGCGCGGTCCTGATCCCGCGGGAGAGCGGCGAGGGCGGCGGCAGCACGCTCCGAGGCTCCCGTCCGGCACGAGAACCACCCCGGGGGCCCGTCCGGCGCGGGAGGCCCGTCCGGCGCGCGGACAGCGCCCGAGACCGGCTCCGTGCGCCCTCCGCACACGCACACCCGCCCCCGGACCGGGGAACCCCACGGCGCGGTCCCACCGCGCCCCCAGCCCGCTCCGCTCCCCCACGACGTCCGCCCCCGCACCGGACGAGGCGCAGGGGCGGAGCGGCGGCCTTCCGGCCGGGGTACGAACCGGCCGGGGGTCAGGAACCGGCCGGGGCGGAGGTCCCGTCGGTTTCCTCCCCCGCGTTCGGCAGCGCGCCACCGAACCGGCGGTCCCGGGAGGCGTACTCCAGGCAGGCCCGCCACAGGTCACGGCGGTCGAAGTCCGGCCACAGCACGTCCTGGAAGACCATCTCGGCGTAAGCGCTCTGCCATATCAGGTAGTTGGAGGTGCGCTGCTCGCCCGAGGGGCGCACGAACAGGTCCACATCCGGCATGTCCGGGTAGTACATGTACTTGGCGAGGGTCTTCTCGTTCACCTTCGAGGGGTCGAGCTTCCCCGCCTTCACGTCCGCGGCGATGGCCGCCGCCGCATCTGCGATCTCCGCACGGCCGCCGTAGTTGACGCAGAAGTAGAGCGTCATCGCGTCGTTGTCCTTGGTCTGCTCCTGTGCCACCTGGAGCTCCTGGACGACGGACTTCCACAGCTTCGGCATCCGGCCGGTCCAGCGGATCCGGATGCCCAGGGCGTCCATCTCGTCGCGGCGGCGCCGGATCACGTCGCGGTTGAAGTTCATCAGGAAGCGCACCTCTTCGGGCGAGCGCTTCCAGTTCTCGGTGGAGAAGGCATACAGCGAGAGGTTCTTGACCCCCATCTCCAGACAGCCCTTGAGGACGTCCAGGACGACCCCCTCGCCGACCTTGTGCCCCTCGGTGCGCGGCAGTCCGCGCTCCTTCGCCCAGCGGCCGTTGCCGTCCATCACGACCGCCACATGGTTCGGCACCAGCTCGGCCGGGATCTTCGGCGGGCGCGCACCGGACGGGTGCGGCTCGGGGGTCAGGTACTCGCGGCGGCGGCCCAGAAGCCCGCGTCGTGCCATTGCGTTCCGTCTCCTATTTCTCTACATACCTGAGCGAGCGCAGTCCACGCTCCAAATGCCAGTGCAGATACGCCGCCACGAGTCCACTGCCCTCCCGGGCGTGCCGGGCCTCGCTCCGGTCCGCGGTCTCCCAGTCGCCGGTCAGCAGCGCGCCGAGCAGCGTCAGAGCTTCCGTCGAGGGTACGACGCTGCCGGGGACCCGGCAGTCGACGCACACCACGCCCCCGGCGGCGACCGAGAAGAACCGGTTGGGGCCGGGCATCCCGCAGCGCGCGCACGCCTCGAAGCTCGGGGCGTAGCCGTTGACGGCGAGGGAGCGGAGCAGGAACGCGTCCAGGACGAGATGCGGCTCGTGCGCCCCCGACGCCAGGGTCCGCAAACCCCCGACGAGCAGCAGGTACTGCTGCACGGCGGGCTCGCCCTCGTGGTCGGTGAACCGTTCGGCGGTCTCCAGCATGGCGGTGCCGGCGGTGTAGCGGGCGTAGTCGGTGACGATGCCGCCACCGTACGGGGCGATGGTCTCACTCTGGGTGCAGAGCGGCAGGCCACGCCCCACGAGTTCGCTGCCGCGCGCGAAGAACTGCACGTCGACGTGGGAGAACGGCTCCAGCCGGGCCCCGAACTTCGACTTGGTGCGGCGCACTCCGCGGGCAACCGCGCGCACCCGGCCGTGGCCGCGCGTGAGCAGCGTGATGATCCGGTCCGCCTCACCCAGCTTCTGGGTGCGCAGCACGATGCCGTCGTCGCGGAACAGACTCATGCCGCCATTGTCCCGTACGCAGGGACCGGCACCGGCGGCCGGGGCGCGGGTCGGGGGCGGGGCGGGCACATACGGAGGGCGGTGCGGTGGGTCGCGGCGGGCTGGTCAGGAGGGGGTGCGGGCCGCCGCGACGAGCAGCCCCTCGGTCTCCTCGTGGCCGAGGAGGAGGGCCTGGCCGACGGCGGCGAGCGCCTCGCGCTCCGCGGGGCTGTACGGGCCGTCGGCGAGCGCGATCCGGGCACCCTGCAGCAGGATCCCCTCCCGGCCCACCGGGGCGAGGTGCGGGGACAGCGGTTCGAGGGCCTCGTGGAGCTCGATCGCCAGTGCGGTGCCGCCTTCGAGACCGCCGTCGAAGCAGCCGGGCAGCCGCCCGGTGTCGGCGGCCAGGGCTTCGACCAGCGCGAGCAGCTGCTCTCCGGTGCAGTCCTCGAATCCGGCGCCGCGCACCGCGCCGACCGCGACCTCCCGGACACCGCGGTCCTCGGCGCCGCCCGCCGCGAGGACGGCGAGCGCGACGGTGTGCACGGCGTCCCGGAGCATGGCGGAGAAGCGGGTGGTGGTCGGGTGGTCGAGGACGTCGGCGCCGAACCGTCCGTGGCAGGAGCAGCACTCGACGACGGGGCCGGTGGCACCGCGCGGGAGGAGCGGCAGACCGAACACGGCGAGCCGGCGGCGGCCGGTGCGCCGGCGGTAGTTGCGGTCGCCACCGCAGTCCGGGCAGAAGAACTCACCGTCACCGACGGTGCGCCACGTCGTGCGCATTCCCCACACGCGCTGCATTGCGCACCTCCGCCACATCGGCCCCGAATGTACCGACACGGACTGCCGTCACTCGGTGACTCTTCGGCAACGGCGCCGTGTGGAGGTGATGTTAACCACATCCGTGATGCGACGTCAGCACCCTGTACGGAGCCGGCCCTCCGGCCGCGCGCCGCGGCGGCGCCCCCCGGCGCCCGGGGGCGGGCACCCTGACCCGCCCGACCTGCGGCGGGCCGGCGGGGCGCCCGGCGGGAGCCGGCTGCCAGGCGGCGCAGATCACACCGAGGGCCCGCCCCGGACACGGCTGTGCCCCCGTTCCGGCGCCGGAACGGGGGCAGTGGGGCGGAAACGGCGCGGAATCAGCCGCGCGCGGCCCGGTTCACCGCGGAGATGACGGCCTTCAGCGACGCGCGGGTGGTGTTGGGGTCGGTCCCGATGCCCCACAGCACCTTTCCGTCGATGGCGCACTCGATGTACGAGGCGGCGCGGGCGCTCGCGCCCTCGCTCATCGTGTGCTCCTGGTAGTCCAGCAGCCGGGCGTCGATGCCGATCGCGGCCAGCGCGTCGAAGAACGCGGAGATCGGGCCGTTGCCGGTTCCGGTCAGGACCGTGTCCACCCCGTCGACCACGGCCTCCACGGTGAGCGCGTCGCCGCCGTCCGTGGTGGTCGAGGTCTGGGCGGAGCGCAGCGCGATCCGGCCCCAGGCGTTCTCCGGGGTGGGCAGGTACTCGTCCTGGAAGGTGGACCAGATCTGCGCCGGGGTGACCTCGCCGCCCTCGGTGTCGGTCTTGGTCTGGATGATCTTCGAGAACTCGATCTGCATCCGGCGCGGCAGGTCGAGGTGGTGGTCGTTCTTCAGGACGTAGGCGATTCCGCCCTTGCCGGACTGCGAGTTGACCCGGATCACGGCCTCGTAGGAGCGGCCGACATCCTTGGGGTCGATGGGCAGGTACGGCACCGCCCACTCGATGTCCTCCACCGCCTTGCCCTGGGCGGCGGCCTCGGTCTCCATGGCCTCGAAGCCCTTCTTGATGGCGTCCTGGTGGGAGCCGGAGAAGGCGGTGTAGACCAGGTCGCCCGCGTAGGGGTGGCGCGGGTGGATGGTCATCTGGTTGCAGTACTCGGCGGTGCGACGGATCTCGTCGATCTGCGAGAAGTCGATCTGCGGGTCGACGCCCTGGCTGAACAGGTTCATGCCCAGCGTCACCAGGTCGACGTTGCCGGTGCGCTCACCCTGGCCGAACAGGCAGCCCTCGATGCGGTCGGCGCCCGCCATGATGGCCAGTTCGGCGGCGGCGACGGCGGTGCCGCGGTCGTTGTGCGGGTGCACCGACAGACATACGTGCTCACGCCGGGAGAGGTTCCGCGACATCCACTCGAAGCGGTCGGCGTGCGTGCTCGGGGTCGAACGCTCCACGGTGGCGGGCAGGTTGAGGATGATCTCGCGGCCGGGCTCGGGCTGCCAGACGTCCATGACGCCTTCGCAGACCTCCAGGGCGAAGTCCAGCTCGGTGTCGGTGAAGATCTCGGGGCTGTACTGGTACCCGAAGGCCGTCTCGTCGCCCAGCAGCTTCTCGGCGTACTCCATGACCAGCCGGGTGCCGTCGGTGGCGATGGCCTTGACCTGCTCGCGGGAGCCGCGGAAGACCACCCGGCGGAAGACCGGCGCGGTCGCGTTGTACAGGTGCACGGTCGCCCGGTGCGCGCCCTTCAGCGACTCCACCGTGCGCTCGATCAGCTCCTCGCGCCCCTGGGTGAGGACGGAGATCGTCACGTCCTCGGGGATGGCGCCCTCTTCGATGATCGAGCGGACGAAGTCGAAGTCGGTCTGTCCGGAGGAGGGGAAGCCGACCTCGATCTCCTTGTAGCCCATGGAGACCAGCAGGTCGAACATGGCCCGCTTGCGGGCCGGGGACATCGGGTCGATCAGCGCCTGGTTGCCGTCCCGCAGGTCGGTGGAGAGCCAGCGCGGGGCCTGCGTGATGCGGTTCTCCGGCCAGGTCCGGTCGGGGATGTCCACGGCCTCGTACCGGCCGTAGCGGTGGATCGGCATTCCGGAGGGCCGCTGGGTGACGGACGCCGCGGTGATGGGCGTGGGGCGACCGACGGAAGAGGCGGGGTTCATGTGCGTGGGCTCCTGTCGAAGGGTTCTCGACGGCCGACGGTGGGCAACACCGGACTCCGCGGGGAGGGGGTCGGCCTCGACTACAGACCCTCGCCGCGGCGGCTAAGAAGAAGCAGCCCATAACGCATGATGATCCGCAGCGTAGCGGAGTCCGCCACCGGCCGCCGAGTCCGTTCCAGCATGCAAGACGGACGGGGGTGTGACGGCGAAGCGGTGTGACAGCGGGGACCGGGTTGTCACTCCATTTCGGTAATCATGGTCGCAACCAGTGACACTTTCATCACTCCGTGCCACATTGCGCAGCATGACCCCAGTCTTCTGCACGATCGTGCCGCCCCACGTCCTCGACAAGCTCGCCCGGACCGACGACCCGGTGCTGGCCTCGCCCGCCCGGCGCACCCTGGAGCACGACGCCTCGCAGCGCACCCGGCGCCGGCTGACCACGGTCATCGGAGCCGCCGCCGCGACGGCCTCCCGGGGCCCCGCCGACAAGCCCCTCCGCACCATCTGCGACGCCCGGCACCGGGAGCAGCTGCCGGGCACCGAGGTGCGCGGCGAGGGCGACGAACCGGTCAAGGACGCGACCGTCAACCGCGCCTACGCCGGGCTGGGCGCGACCTTCGAGCTCTACCTCAAGGTCTACGGCCGCAGCTCCATCGACGGCTCGGGGCTGCCGCTGGACGCGACGGTCCACTACGGCGAGGACTACGGCAACGCCTTCTGGGACGGCCACCGGATGGTCTTCGGCGACGGTGACGGCGAGATCTTCCTCGACTTCACCATCCCGGTGGACGTGATCGGTCACGAGCTGACCCACGGCGTCACCCAGTACACGGCCAATCTGGAGTACTTCGGCCAGTCGGGCGCCCTCAACGAGTCGATGTCCGATGTCTTCGGCTCACTGATCAAGCAGTACGCGCTGGGCCAGACCGCCCAGGAGGCCGACTGGCTGATCGGTGCGGGTCTGCTCGCCCCCCGGGTCACCGGGGAGGCGCTGCGCTCCATGAAGGCCCCGGGCACCGCGTACGACGACGACGTCCTGGGCAAGGACCCGCAGCCCGCGTCGATGGACGACTACGTCCGCACCGGCAGCGACAACGGCGGGGTGCACATCAACTCCGGCATCCCCAACCGGGCCTTCTACCTCACCGCCACGGAGCTCGGCGGCCACGCCTGGGAGCGGGCCGGGCAGATCTGGTACGACGTGCTGACCGGGGGCGAGCTGGCCCCGGACGCCGAGTTCGCGGACTTCGCCCGGCTCACGGTCGCCGCCGCGCAGGCCCGCTACGGCGAGGGGGCGGAAGGGGAGGCGGTGCTGAAGGCCTGGTCCGAGGTGGGGGTGCCGACCGGACGGCAACGCACCGCGGGATGACGGCGGGAACGGCCCCCGGAGTGGGTACTGGTCCAGCCATGCACATTCACGTGACACGCAGCGGAGGATTCGCGGGCATCGAGCGCAGCGCCGAGGTGGACACCTCGGGCCGGGCCGATGCCCCGGAGTGGCAGGCCCTGGCCGAGGAGGCGGCGGCCGCCGGCCGGGACGCGCCGCCGGCCGGGGTGCCCGACGGGTTCAGCTACCGGATCACGGTGGACGGCCGCACCTTCCACTGCGCCGAGCCGCGGCTGAGCGACGCCCAGCGGGAGCTGGTCACCCGGGTGCTGAAGGAAGGCGCGTAGCCGGACGTCGTGCCCCGCCCCGCGGACGGGCGGGCACGGGCGGCGGGGCCTCTACGGCCTGTCTGGCCCTAGAAGCCCAGCTTGCGCAGCTGCTTGGGGTCCCGCTGCCAGTCCTTGGCGACCTTGACGTGCAGGTCCAGGAAGACCGGGGTGCCGAGGAGCGCCTCGATGTGCTTGCGCGACTTCATCCCGACCTCCTTCAGCCGGGCGCCCTTGGGGCCGATGATGATGCCCTTCTGGCTGGGCCGCTCGATGTAGACGTTGGCGTGGATGTCGAGCAGCGGCTTGTTCTCGGGGCGCCCCTCCCGGGGCAGCATCTCCTCGACGACGACCGCGATCGAGTGCGGCAGCTCGTCCCGGACGCCCTCCAGGGCGGCTTCCCGGATGAGCTCGCCGACCATGACCTGTTCGGGTTCGTCGGTGAGGTCGCCCTCGGGGTAGAGCGCCGGGCTCTCGGGGAGCATCGGGACGATCAGGTCGGCGAGCAGGCCGACCTGCCGGTCACCCACGGCGGACACCGGGATGATCTCGGCCCACTCGATGCCGAGCTCCTTGCCGAGCCGGTCGATGGCGAGGAGCTGCTCGGCGAGTTGCTTGGAGTCGACCAGGTCGGTCTTGGTGACGACGGCGACCTTGGGGGTCTTCTTGATCCCGGCCAGCTCGGTGGCGATGAAGCGGTCGCCGGGGCCGAGCTTCTGGTCCGCGGGCAGACAGAAACCGATGACGTCGACCTCGGCCCAGGTGGTGCGCACCACGTCGTTGAGCCGCTCGCCGAGCAGGGTGCGCGGCTTGTGCAGCCCCGGGGTGTCGACCAGGACGAGCTGGGCGTCGGGGCGGTGCACGATGCCGCGGACGGTGTGCCGGGTGGTCTGCGGCCGGTTGGAGGTGATCGCCACCTTCGTCCCGACCAGTGCGTTGGTCAGGGTCGACTTGCCCGCGTTGGGGCGGCCGACGAAGCACGCGAAGCCCGCGCGGTGGGTCGCCTCCGGCGCGGACTGGGACGAGGGGGATCGGTCACTCATGGCGCCCATTCTCCCCGATCGCCCGGCCCGCCTCGACCAGCCCGGGGGACCGGGGCCCGGAGGGGGCGCGCCCGTCGGCCCGTGCGCTGCTGCCGCCGGGCGCGGGCGCCCCGGTCACCCGACGGTGACGGAGGCGCGGAGGGTGCCGTCGGGGCCCGCGAGGAGGACGGGGGTGTCCGGGCCGCCGAGGTCGCGCACCGCGGCCCGGTCGCTGTCCGAGACCTCCTCGGCGCCGGTGACCAGGGCCGCGGCCTCCAGGGACTGGGCGCCGCCGGCCACCGCCATCGCCACGGCGGTCTGCAGCGCGCTGAGCTTGAGGGAGTCGAGCTCGACGGTGGCGGCGACGTAGGTACGGCCCGTCTCGTCCCGCACGGCCGCCCCCTCCGGGACGGAGTTCCGCGCACGGGCGGAACGGGCGAGGATGATGATCTTGCGGTCGTCCGGGTCGAGAGGCGCTTCGCTGCTCATGCGGACGAGCATATGCCGCCCACCGTCGCTCGGCGCGGGAGGGCCGCCGGTGGGGAGAGCCGGACGTCGAACGGACGCCGGTGGGAGAGTCGTACGTGCCACAGCCGACGGCAGCCCGCAGACGTCCGTCTCCCGGTGACCGGCAGCCGCTGGAACCATGGGCGGTCGCCACCGTCGTCGCGACGGCCCCGGACGGCCCCGGACGGGGCGGCCGTCGGCCCGGCCCCGCCGCATCGGCGGCCGTCAGCCGGCGACCGGGGAGATCGACTCGCGGCGGCCCTCGGGGGAGGTCAGCCAGGCCAGCTTCGCGGCGGTGTCGGTGCCGTGCAGCGGGTTGTGCAGCACCACCGTCAGGTCGGGACGGGCGGGCAGGCGCAGCTGGGTGCTCTCGAAGAACAGGCTGCCGGCCACCGGGTGTTCGTGCTCCTTGACGAGCTGCCCGCCGGCCCGGACGTCACCGCGGGCCCACAGCTCGGTGAACTCCTCGCTCACCGCGGAGAGTTCGTCGATGATCTGCTGGAAGCCCTCGTCGTCCGGCCGCTCGGAGACCGACGCACGGAACTGGGCGACGACCGCGGGCGCGGCCTCCTGCCAGGTGCGGCTGCGCGACCGGTAGGCCGGGTCGGTGAAGAAGTCCACCAGGCAGTTGCCACCGGGCTCGAAGCCGAAGACCAGCGCGGCGGCGTCGTTGTGCATCACCGTGTTCCAGTACGGGTCCAGGATGTGCGCGGGGAACGGCATCCAGCCGTCGATCAGCCGGCGCAGCCCGTCGCACGCCGGGGAGCCGGGATCCTCGGCCTCGGGGAGCGGCGGGTTCAGCCCGGCGAGGATGTAGAGATGGCGCCGTTCGGCGCTGCCGAGCCTCAGCACCCGGGCGACCGCGTCGAGGACCTGCGGGGAGACCGTGATGTCGCGGCCCTGCTCCAGCCACTGGTACCAGGAGGCGCCGACCCCCGCGAGGACCGCGACCTCCTCGCGGCGCAGGCCGGGCGTGCGCCGCCGGGCGCCGCCGTCGGGCAGCCCCGCCTCCGCCGGGCTGATCCGTGCCCGACGGCTCATCAGGAAGTCCCGCAGTTCCTGCCGTCGACGGGACTTCCCGCCCGCCGCCTGCCGTGCCGCCCCGGTCCCCGTCACCGGCTCCCCCTCCTTGCTCGCCCCCGGCACCGTCCGGCAGATGTCCGCCTGGTGGTGCGACCACCAGCATAAACTCCCGCTCCCCGGGGGGACTTGGCGCCGCGGAGGCTGGTCGCATGGCGATCGACACCACTTCTCCACCGGCAGCTCAGGCCCCGCCCCGGGCGGAACGGCTCGCCCCGCGGGCCCGGCTCGTGCTGCTCATCCTGTGCGCGGCCCAGTTCATGGTCGCGCTCGACTTCTCCATCCTGAACGTGGCACTTCCCGTGCTGGGCGAGGACCTCGGATTCGGCCAGTCCGACCTCCAGTGGGCGGTCACCGCGTTCGCTCTGCCGTCGGGCGGCTTCCTGCTGCTGTTCGGCCGGATCGCCGACCTGTACGGGCGGCGCAGGCTGTTCCTCACCGGCCTGGGCCTGTTCACCGCGGCGTCCGTGCTGGCCACGCTGGCCTGGGATCCGGCGTCCTTCCTCACCGGGCGGGCGCTCCAGGGCCTGGGCGCCGCGGTCGTGGTGCCCACCGGTATGTCCCTGCTGACCACCACCTTCCCCGAGGGGCCGCAGCGGGACCGCGCGCTGGGCGTCAGCGGCACCCTGATGTCGCTGGGCTTCACCGTGGGCATGGTGCTGGGCGGTGTGCTGACCGACACGGCCGGCTGGCGGTCCACGATGGGCCTGCTGGCGGTGGCGGGCGCCGGCGTGCTGCTCGCCGCGCCCGGACTGCTCGCCGAGAGCCGTCATCCGCAGCGGCCCCGGGTCGACGTTCCGGGCGCGGTCACCGTCACCGGCGGTCTGCTGGCCCTGATCTACGCCCTGTCGACGGCGGCCCAGCGCGGCTTCGGCGGTGCGGACGTGCTGCTGACCCTGGCCGCCGGGGTGGTGCTGCTGGGCGCGTTCGTGGCCGTGGAGTCCCGGGCGGCCGAGCCGCTGGTGTCGCTGCGCATGCTCCGTCGTCCGACGGTGGCCTGGGGCAACGCCGGGGGCCTGACCGCCTTCGCGATGATGAGCTCCGTCATCTTCCTGCTGACCCTCTACCTCCAGGAGGTGCTGGGGCTCTCCGCCTTCTGGACGGGGCTGGTCTTCGGGGTGCAGGGCGTGGTCGCGGTGTTCTCCGGGATGGTCGCACCGCGGCTGGTCGCCCGGATCGGCGCCCGGTCGACGCTGCTCCTCGGCCTGTTGACGCAGGCGCTCTTCACCGCGCCGCTGTTCCTGCTCGGCACAGCCGCCTGGGGCGCCTGGGCCGCCACGGTGGGGGTGACCCTGGCCTGCGCCGGGCACCTGTGGGCGATCGTCGCCTACGGCAGCATCGCCACCTCCGGTGTCCCGGACGGCGAACAGGGGCTGGCCACCGGTCTGGTGACCAGTTCCCAGCAGGTGGGGCTCACGGTCGGCATTCCGCTGCTCAGCGCGTTGGCGACCAGCCGGGGCGACGCCCTGCGGGAGGCCGGTGCGGACGCCGTCGCGGCCACGCTGGGCGGCATCCGGCTGGGGCTGGGCGTGGACGCCCTCGTCGTGGCGGTCGTGGCGGTGCTGATCGGCGTCGGGCTGCGCCGTCGCGGGAGTGCGGCCCGCGGCTGAGTCCTTGCGCTCCGAGCGCCCGGGTCACGCCCTCATGCGGCAAGGACCCCTGAGGCGCGGGGAGGCCCGCCGCGGTCCGCGACGGGCCTCCCCGGGGTTTGCGGTCAGTCGTCGGTGCCCGCGTCCTCGTCGTCCGGCGGGCCCTCTCCGGAGCGCACCGGCTCGACCAGGACCGTGACGATCCGGTTCCGCCGGCCTGCGGGGGACTCAGCGGTCAGCCGGAGGGCCTTGAGCGTCGGGTCGGCGATGTCCTCGGAGAGGTCGACCTCGGCCGTCGCCCCGGCGATCGGGACCCGGCCCAGCGACTTGGCGAGCAGCCCGCCCACGGTCTCCACGTCCTCGTCGTCCAGTTGGAGCCCGTACAGCTCGCCGAGGTCGCCGATGTCGAGCCGGGCCGTGACCCGGTACCGCTCCTCGCCCAGCTCCTCGACGGGCGGCAGCTCCCGGTCGTACTCGTCGGTGATCTCGCCGACGATCTCCTCGAGGATGTCCTCGATGGTGACGATGCCGGCGGTGCCGCCGTACTCGTCGATGACGACGGCGACGTGATTGCGGTCGTGCTGCATCTCGCGCAGCAGGTCGCCCGCGTTCTTGGTGTCGGGCACGAAGGCGGCCGGACGCATCGCGGTGGAGACGAGGTCGGTCTCGGCGTCCCGGTTGATGTGCGTCTTCCGGGCGAGGTCCTTCACGTACACGATGCCGACGACGTCGTCCTCGTTCTCCCCGGTCACCGGGATGCGGGAGAAGCCGGAGCGCAGCGCGAGGGTGAGCGCCTGGCGGACGGTCTTGGCCCGCTCTATGACCACCAGGTCGGTGCGCGGCACCATCACCTCGCGGACCAGGGTGTCGCCCAGCTCGAAGACCGAGTGCACCATCCGGCGCTCCTCGTCCTCGATGAGGGACTCCTGCTCGGCGAGGTCCACCATGGCGCGCAGCTCCGCCTCCGAGGCGAAGGGGCCCTTGCGGAAGCCCTTGCCGGGGGTGAGGGCGTTGCCGAGGAGGATCAGGAGCTGCGGGACCGGCCCCATGACCCGGGCCAGCGGCAGCAGCACGTACGCGGCGGCCGTGGCGGTGTTCAGCGGGTGCTGGCGGCCGATGGTGCGCGGGGAGACCCCGACGGCGACGTAGGAGACCAGCACCATCACGCCCAGCGCGACGGCCAGCGCCTCCCAGGTCTCCCGGAACTCGCGCACACAGACGTAGGTGACCAGGACCCCGGCGGCCATCTCGCAGGTGACGCGGACCAGCAGCGCCACATTGAGGTAGCGGGTGGGGTCGGCGGCGACGGCCATCAGCTTGGCGCTGCCGCGCCGCCCGGAGCGGACGGCCTCCTCCGCACGGAACCGTGTCGTCCGGGCGAGGCCCGCCTCGGCGCAGGCCGCGAGCCAGGCCACGACGACGAGCAGGACGGCGGCCGCGACGAACGATCCGGTCATCGCGTGGTGGGGGCCGGGGACGGCCCGTCGAGGCCGCGCTCGGCGCGCCAGCCGTCGACGATCGCCTTCTGCAGGCCGAACATCTCGGCCCGCTCGTCCGCCTCCTCGTGGTCGTAGCCGAGCAGGTGGAGAACGCCGTGCACGGTGAGGAGCTGGAGCTCCTCGTCCATGGAGTGGGCCGTCTCCGCCTCCTCGCCCTGCTTCTTCGCCACCTCCGGGCAGAGCACGATGTCACCGAGGAGCCCCTGCGGGGGCTCCTCGTCGTCCTTGGCCGGCGGGCGCAGCTCGTCCATCGGGAAGGACATGACATCGGTCGGGCCGGGGAGATCCATCCACTGGATGTGGAGCTGCTCCATGGCGTCGGCGTCGACGACGATCACCGAGAGTTCGGAGAGCGGGTGGATGCGCATCCGGGTGAGGGCGTAGCGGGCGACGTCCAGGACCGCCTGCTCGTCGATGTCCGTGCCGGACTCGTTGTTGACGTCGATCGACATGGGGTTTTCGCGTTACTTTCGTTGGATTGTCACAGCCCGTTGCGGCTGTCGTACGACTCGTACGCGTCGACGATACGGCCGACCAGCTTGTGCCGGACGACGTCACTGCTGTTCAGCAGCGAGAAGTGGACGTCGTCCACCCCGTCCAGGATCTCCCTGACCTGGCGCAGACCGCTCTTGGTGCCGCCCGGCAGGTCGATCTGGGTGACGTCACCCGTGATCACGATCTTGGAGTCGAAGCCGAGCCGGGTGAGGAACATCTTCATCTGCTCGGGGCTGGTGTTCTGCGCCTCGTCGAGAATGATGAACGCGTCGTTGAGCGTCCGGCCGCGCATGTACGCCAGCGGGGCGACCTCGATCGTGCCGGCCGCCATGAGGCGCGGGATCGAGTCGGGGTCCAGCATGTCGTGCAGCGCGTCGTAGAGCGGGCGCAGGTACGGGTCGATCTTCTCGTAGAGGGTGCCCGGCAGGAAGCCGAGCCGCTCCCCCGCCTCGACCGCGGGCCGGGTCAGGATGATCCGGTTGACCTGCTTGGACTGCAGGGCCTGCACCGCCTTGGCCATGGCCAGGTAGGTCTTGCCGGTACCGGCCGGGCCGATGCCGAAGACCACCGTGTGCTTGTCGATCGCGTCGACGTAGCGCTTCTGGTTGAGCGTCTTCGGGCGGATCGTGCGGCCGCGGTTGGACAGGATGTTCTGGGTGAGCACCTCGGCGGGGGACTCGGTGGCGCCCGCTGCTCCGTCTTCCTCGCGCAGCATGGCGATCGAGCGTTCCACTGCGTCCTCCGTCATCGGCTGGCCGGTGCGGAGCACCAGCATCATCTCGTCGAACAGGCGCTGGATCAGAGCCACTTCCCCGGCGTCGCCGACGGCGCTGATCTGGTCACCGCGGACATGGATATCGGTGGACGGGAAAGCCCTCTCGATCACTCGCAGCAGGGAGTCGCCGGATCCCAGGACCGTGACCATGGGGTGCTTGGCCGGGACGGTGAAGTGGGCGCGCGCCTGCCCCTGCGCGGGAGTCTTGGCTGGTGTCTGAGTCATGAGCCGGCTCTCTGGCCTGCTCACCCCGCCTTCCATGCTCGACATGCCGCGCGCCATGCCGCACGGCACCTTGGGATACCAGCCTACGACGGAGCACCGACAACGCCCGAGCGCTTTTCGCGTACGCCCGAACGCGCTCCGCGTCCGGCCTCAGCGCGGCCGGAAACCGATGGTGGGCACCGCCCGGCGCAGCGGCCAGGGCCGGGCCCCGGCGGGCAGCAGCTCGTCGAGGAAGCGGTACCGGCGCAGCGCCGCCGCCTGGTCGTCGAACGACTTCACGTGCTGCCACCAGGAGGCGATCTCCACCCAGCCCGGGGCGGACAGCGAGCCGCCGAACTCCTGCACCGAGAGGGCGGCGGTCAGCCCGGCGAAGGCGAGCCGGTCGCCGAGCGGCCAGCCGGCCAGGGTCCCGGTGACGAAGCCGGCGACGAAGACGTCCCCGGCGCCGGTGGGGTCGAGCGCCTCGACCCGGATGGCGGGCACCTCGGCGGTCTCCCCGGTGCCGCCGTCGACGGCGTACGCCCCGTCGGCGCCCATGGTGACCACGGCCAGCGGCACGGTCTCGGCGAGGGCCCGGGCGGCGGCGCGCGGGCAGTCGGTGCGGGTGTAGCGCATCGCCTCCTCCGCGTTGGGCAGGAAGGCCTCGCAGAGCTCCAGGTCGGGGAGGGCGGCGAGGTCCCACTGCCCGGTGTCGTCCCAGCCGACGTCGGCGAAGATCCGGCTGCCCCGCCCGGCGGCGACCCCGATCCACTCGGCGTGCCGCCCGGGGGCCAGCGCCGCGACACAGGCGCGCGCCGGCGGCGGACAGGCCGGGTCGAGCCCGGCGGGCGGCGCCTCGTGGCCGTGCGTGACCATCGTGCGCTCCCCCTCGTACGCCATGGAGACGGTGACCGGGGAGTGCCAGCCGGGCACCCGGTGCGACTGGTCGAGGTCGATGCCCTCACCGGCCTCCAGGCTGTCCCAGCAGTAGTCGCCGTACATGTCGTCGCCGAAGGCCGCGGCGAGCGAGGTGCGCAGGCCGAGCCGGGCGAGCGCGGTGGCCATGTTGGCGACCCCGCCGGGGCTGGACCCCATGCCGCGCGCCCAGGACTCGGTGCCGCGGACGGGGGCGCTGTCGAGTCCGGTGAAGATGATGTCGAGGAAGACCGCGCCGGTCAGATAGACGTCCACCGCCGGATCGGCCGGGGTGCGCAGCGCGGCGAGCGGATCGAGCAGGTGGCCCGGCCCCGTCTCCCGCGCTTCAGGAATCCCGTCGGGTGTCGTCCCCATGATGTTCCCCGGTCTCACCACATTCGTTGCAGGTGGCACCACCATGACCCATCGTACGAACCGGGTCGAGCGCCGGTCAGCGGCGCTTGGGCAGAGCGACCCGCATGAGGTCCCGGGCGACGGTGAGTTCCCCGTCGAACCCGGCGGCGCGCGCCTGGCGTTCGAACTCGGCGGGCTCGGCGTAGCGCTGCGAGAAATGGGTCAGCACCAGGTGCCGCACACCTGCCTCCGCGGCGGCCCGCCCGGCCTGCCCGGCCGTCAGATGGCCGTGCTCCTCGGCGAGCCGGGTCTCCTCGTCGAGGAACGTCGATTCGATCACCAGCATGTCGCACCCGTCGGCGAGGGCGTGCACGCCCTCGCACATCCGGGTGTCCATCACGAACGCGAAGCTCTGGCCCCTTCGGGCCTCGCTGACCTGGTCGAGCGTGACGGTGACGCCGTCCTCGGCGGTGAACACGCCGTCCCGGCGGATGCGCCCGACGTCGGCGCCGCGGATGCCGAACCCGGCCAGCCGGTCGGGCAGCATCCGCCGGCCGTCCGGCTCGGTGAGCCGGTAGCCGTAGGACTCCACGGGGTGCGAGAGCCGACGGGCCTCGAAGGTGAACTCCGGCCCCGCGACCAGCACACCTCCGTCGCCGGAGACCGGCTCCTCCGTGATCGGGACGGTCTCCCGGTAGGCCGTGGACCAGCGCAGCCGGTCGAAGAACCGTTTCCCGCTGGCCGGGTAGTGCGCGGTGACCGGATGCGGCACGCGGTCGAGGTTGATCCGCTGGATCACCCCGGCCAGCCCGAGCGAGTGGTCCCCGTGGAAGTGGGTGACGCACAGCCGGTTCAGATCGTGCGCGGCGACCCCGGCGAGCAGCATCTGCCGCTGGGTGCCCTCGCCGGGGTCGAAGAGGATGCCTTCGCCGTCCCAGCGCAGCAGATAGCCGTTGTGGTTGCGGTGCCGCGTGGGCACCTGGCTGGCGGTGCCGAGGACGACGAGTTCGCGGGAGGACAAGGGACTATCCGGGGGGCCAGTTCAGGCCACGGCCGCCGAGTACATGGGCGTGCGCGTGGAAGACGGTCTGCCCGGCGCCGGAGCCGGTGTTGAAGACGATGCGGTAGCCGGTGCCGACGACCTTCTCCTCGGCCGCCACCTCACCCGCCTCCCGCAGGATCTCGGCGGTCAGCCCCGGCTCGGCGGCCGCGAGAGCGGCGGCGTCGGGGTAGTGCGCCCTGGGGATGACGAGGATGTGAGTGGGCGCCTGGGGGTTGATGTCCCGGAACGCGACGGTCGTCTCCGTCTCCCGCACGACGTCCGCGGGGACCTCTCCTGCGGCGATCTTGCAGAACAGGCAGTCGGTCTGCGGTTCTCCCGCCATGTGCCGAGCCTCCTTGAAATGCGATCAGTACGTCCGCATGCTAACGGGCCCACCGACCACCCCCACGATCACCACCACCCCACCAACCACCGAACCACAGGCCACAGCCCCGTTGAACCGGCCCGGGGCCACCGGGGGCCTACCTCAGGACGTGGGGACGCTGCCGTGCACAGAGGCGCGGTGCCACCGGGCGGGTCCGGGGACATGACGGCAGCGGGTGCCGCAGGGCCGGGTGAACGCAAGGGGGCAGGCCGCAGGGCCGGGTGAACGCAAGGGGGTGGGCCGCAGGGCCGGGTGAACGTCAGGGGGTGGGGGCGCAGGGGTGGGGGGTTCCGGAAGCTGCCGTGTATTTGTGGGCCCCCAGGGCCCGTAAATATACGTTCNNNTCCCCGCACCGCGCGTTTTTTTTGGCCCCCCCCCCCCCCCAAAAAATACTCACCCCCCCCCCCCCCCCCCGGCCCCCCCCACCCCCGAAACCCACCACACACCCGCACCCACACACCAGCGCCCGCACACCCGCACCCGCACCCGCACCCGCACAACCGACGCCCGCACAACCGAACCGCAAGACCCCCAAGCGCACGCCGAACGGCGTTACGGCAAAGACGGCGGCACCTTCGCCGGCCGCTCCTCCAACCCCGCCAGCGCGATCCGGATCGCCTCGTCCAGCTGCGGATCCCGCCCCGCCGCCGAGTCCTGCGGCGTGTGCACGACCTCGACGTCCGGATCCACCCCGTGGTTCTCGACCTCCCAGCCGAGCCCCTCCAGCCAGAACGCGTACTTGGGCTGGGTGACGGACGTCCCGTCGACCAGGCTGTAGCGGCCGTCGATCCCGATCACCCCGCCCCACGTCCGGGTACCGACCACCGGACCGATCCCCAGGGCCTTGATCGCCGCGTTGACGATGTCCCCGTCCGAGCCGGAGAACTCGTTGGCGACGGCGACCACCGGCCCGCGCGGCGCGTCCTGCGGATAGGTCAGCGGGGCCATGCCGCGCGGCAGGTCCCAGCCGACCACCCGGCGGGCCAGCTTCTCCACGACCAGCTGGGACGTGTGGCCGCCGCGGTTCTCGCGGACGTCCACGACCAGCCCCTCGCGGGCGACTTCGACCCGCAGGTCGCGGTGGAGCTGGGCCCAGCCGGAGCCGACCATGTCGGGCACATGGAGGTAGCCGAGGCGTCCGCCCGTCCGCTCGTGGACGTACGCGCGCCGGTCGGCGACCCAGGCGTGATACCGCAGCGGCTCCTCGTCCGCGACCGGCACGACGACGGCGTGCCGGGGGTCCCCGCCGCCCGCCGGGGCGACGGTGAGTTCCACGGGCTTCCCGGCGGCCCCCACGAGCAGCGGCCCGGGCCCGGTGACGGGGTCCACCGGGTGGCCGTCGACGGCGAGGATCGCGTCCCCGGCGCGGACGGCCGCGCCGGGCGCGGTGAGCGGGGAGCGGGCGTCCGGGTCGGAGGTCTCGGAGGGCAGGATCCGGTCGATCCGCCAGGCCCCGTCCGCGTCCCGGGAGAGGTCCGCGCCGAGGAGCCCCTGCCGGTGCGCGTGGTGCCCGGGGCCGCCGGGCGGGGTGACGTACGCGTGCGAGGTGCCCAGCTCGCCCTGCACCTCCCACAGCAGGTCGACCAGGTCGGAGTGGGTGGCGACCCGGGTGAGCACCGGGCGGTAGCGGTCCAGGACGCCGTCCCAGTCGACGCCGCTCATGCCGGGGTGCCAGAAGTGGTCCCGCATCAGCCGCCCGGCCTCGTCGTACATCTGCCGCCACTCGGCGGCGGGGTCGACGGTGTGCCGGATGCGGGAGAGGTCGACGGTGACGGCGCCGCCGTGGTCGTCGTCCTCGTCCGACTTGCTGTCGGCGGGGACGAGCCGCAGCTTGCCGCCGGTGGCGAGGAGCACCCGCTTGCCGTCGCCGGTGACGGCGAAGTCATCGACGTCCTGGGCGAGTTCCTCGGTCCGCAGCTGTCCGAGGTCGTAGCGCTCCAGCGCGCTGGTGGGCCCGTCATCCTCGGGCGTGGCGAGCGCCGCGCCGAGCACACCGCGCAGCGGGTGCCGCAGCCACAGCACCCCGCCGTCGGCCGCCCGCAGGCCGGAGTAGCGGCCGCCCTCGACCGGGAAGGGCACGGCGCGGTCGGCGAGGCCGTCGAGGTCTATGCGGGTGGCGGGGCGCGCCGGGTCGTCGCCGTCGCCGTCCGGCTTCTCCTCCTCGACGGGCCGGCCGTGCCGCTGGGGCCCGAACGGCGAGGGGGTGTCGGCCGCGAGGGTGAGCAGGTGGGGGCGGCAGGCGCCCACGAAGGCGAGGTCGAAGACGTGTGCGTCGTAGACCGGGTCGAAGGCGCGCTCGGAGAGGAACGCGAGGTGCTTGCCGTCGGCGGTGAAGGCGGGCGCGTAGTCGTTGAAGCGCAGCGGGGTGGCGTCGGCGACGGACAGGTCGGCGGTGTTGGCGATCTTCAGCTGGCGCAGCGGGCCGGGGCCGGGGTGGGACCAGGCGAGCCAGCCGGAGTCGGGCGAGAAGACCAGCCCGTCGGCGTCCCCGTGGGGGCTGTTCGCGACCTCACGGACCTCGCCGGAGTCCCGTTCGACCAGCAGGACCCGGCCGTCGTGGGAGGCGACCGCGGCGCGGCTGCCGTCGGGGGCGACGGCGAGGTCGAGGACCCGGCCGAGCCGTCCGGCGGCGAGCCGGCGCGGGGCGGCGCCGGGCGCGGAGCCGGCCGCGGGCGCGAATTCGAGGGCGTCCTCGCCCTCCGCGTCGGTGACCCAGACGACGTGCTCCTCGCCGCGGGCGGAGCCGCGGTCCTGGAAGGTGCGGGGCAGCCGGGCCCGCACGCCCGGTTCGGCGGCCAGCGCCCGGGCCGGTCCCTCGCGGTGGGTGACCCAGTGGATGCTGCCGCGGACCTCGACGGCGCTGCCGCGCCCGGTGCGGTCGGGGCAGGCGTCCCCGAGGTAGGCGGCGGCGCGGACCGGGTGCGGCCGGCGGTCGGTGCGCTGCCCGCCGAGACGGATCTCCAGGCGGCGCGGCTCGGCGCTCTCCAGATCGTCCAGCAGCCAGAGTTCACCGGCGCTGCTGTACACCACGCGGGTGCCGTCGGTGGCGGCGTGCCGGGCGTAGAAGCCGTCGGGCACGGCGCCGTCCGGGCCGGAGCCGAGGGGGGTGTGCCGGCGCAGCCCGGAGCCGTCGGGCAGCGAGGAGTAGAGCGCGCCGACGCCCTCGTGGTCGGAGAGGAAGGCGATCCGGTCGCCCACCCACAGGGGGCATTCGATGTTGCCGTCGAGGCCCGCGTGCAGCCGCTCGAACTGCCCCTCCCCGGTGGGGTCGAGCCAGAGCTTTCCGGCGGTGCCGCCCCGGTAGCGCTTCCAGGCGGCGGCCTCGCGGCCCATGGTGACCGAGAGCAGCAGCACGGCGCCGTCCGGGCCGTACGCCAGGTCGCCGACCGGACCGTACGGGAGGGTGCGGGCGGGGCCGCCGTCCAGGGGTACCGCGCGGGCCCAGGACCGGCGCAGGGAGGCCTGTCCGTGCGTGGTGACGGCCAGGATGTCGCCGTCCGGGGTCCAGCCGCGGACGGTGGTCCGCACACTGCCCCAGTAGGTGAGCCGGGTGGAGCCGCCGCCGTCGACCGGGGCGGTGTGCACCTCGGGCAGGCCGTCCCGGGTCGAGGTCCAGGCGATGTGCTGCCCGTCGGGAGAGATCCGCGGGAACGAGACGGGCATGTTGTCCGCGCTGACCCGCCAGGCACGGCCGCCGTCGAGCGGCGCCGCCCAGACGTCGTCCTCGGCGGTGAAGGCGATCAACTCGCCGTGCAGGTGGGGGAACCGGAGGTACGAAGGCTGCGTCACCCTGCCACACTAACGATCCGTTGCGGCCCGTCACCAGGGGCCGGGCGGCCGCGGAGCTTCCGGGCGAGGGGGACGGACCGGCGGTTCCCGGTCGTTCGCGGGCAGACCAGCCGTTACGGCCCATACCGTCCGGAGGGCCGGGACCGACAACCGGGTCGCCGCCTCCGGCGGTTCAGGACCAGCGGCCGGTGCGCCCCAGCAGCAGTGCCGTGGCGGCGGTGCCCGCGGTGGAGGTGCGCAGCACACTCGGCCCCAGCCGGTGGGGCTGCGCCCCCGCGGCGGCGAAGGCCGCCAACTCCTCGGGGGAAACGCCCCCTTCGGGCCCGACGACGAGCACGATGTCCCCGCCGGCGGGGAGTGCGGCGGTGGCCAGGGGCTCGCTCCCGGCGTCCCGGTCCTCGTGCAGCACGGCGGCGAAATCGGCGCTCGCGAGGAGGGCCGCGACCTGCTTGGTCGTCATGGCGTCGGCGACCTCGGGGAACCGCACCCGGCGGGACTGCTTGCCCGCCTCCCGGGCCGTACTGCGCCATTTGGCGAGGGACTTGGCGCCCCGGTCGCCCTTCCACTGGGTGATGCAGCGGGACGCCTGCCAGGGCACGATCGCGTCGACGCCGGTCTCGGTCATGGTTTCGACGGCCAGTTCGCCGCGGTCGCCCTTGGGCAGGGCCTGGACGACGGTGATCCGGGGCGCGGGCTCCTCCTCGGTCACGGCCGCGCCGACGGTGAGGACGAGCCGGTCCTTGCCCTCGGTGGTCCGCACCACGCACGGCGCCGAGCCGCCCCGTCCGTCGGTGAGCACGACCTCCTCGCCGGCCCGCAGCCGGCGCACGGAGACGGCGTGCCGCCCCTCGGGGCCGTCGAGCACGAACTCGCCGGTGCCGGGCAGAGTGTCGACGACGAAGACGGGTGCGGTCACGACGCGGTGTCCGGCTTCAGCGAGGCCCGTGCGGCGTCGACTTCGGCGGCGAGGAGCTCGACCAGCTCGCCGGCGGGCAGCTCCCGCGCCAGCCGGTGGCCCTGCCCGGCCCACAGCGCCATGCCCTGCGGGTCCCCGGCCGCGGCGGCGGCCTTGCGCAGCCCCGCGGTCAGGTAGTGGATCTGCGGGTACGCGGCGGGGGCGTACGGGCCGTGCTCCCGGATGAACCGGTTGACCAGGCCGCGGGCCGGGCGCCCGGAGAAGGCGCGGGTGAGCTCGGTGCCCGGGAACACCGGGTCGGTGACCGCCCTCTTGTGCAGCTCGTTGGCGCCGGACTCGGGGCAGACCAGGAAGGCCGTGCCGAGCTGGGCGGCGGTGGCGCCGGCGGCCAGCACGGCCGCGATCTGCGCTCCGCGCATCAGCCCGCCGGCGGCGACGACCGGCACCTGGACGGCCTCGCGGACCTGTGCGATGAGGGTCAGCAGGCCGACACCGTGCCCGGGGCCGTCGGCGTACGGGTCGTCGTGGTGGGTGCCCTGGTGCCCGCCGGCCTCGATGCCCTGGACGCAGACGGCGTCCGCGCCCGACCACTGGGCGGCCTGCGCCTCGGCGGGGCTGGTCACGGTCGCCACGGTGAGGGTTCCGGCCTTGGCGAAGGCGTCGAACACGGCCCGGGAGGGGCAGCCGAAGGTGAAGGAGACGACCGGGACCGGGTTGTCGAGGAGGATCGCGACCTTGGCCTCGTAGGCGTCGTCGGTGCTGCCGTCCGTCTCGCCGAGCGGGGTCTCGTACCAGGTGGCCTCGCCCGCGAGCTGTTCGCGGTAGACGTCGACGGCGGCCGCGTCGGCGACGGAGGGCTGCGGCATGAACAGATTGACGCCGAAGGGCCGGCCGGTCAGGCCGCGCAGCGCCTTGATCTCCTCGTACATGGCCTCCGGCGTCTTGTAGCCGGCCGCCAGGAAGCCGAGGCCGCCCGCCTCGGACACGGCGGCCACGAGCTCGGGGCAGGACGCGCCACCGGCCATGGGGGCCTGCACGATCGGGTACCGGGAGAGGTCGGTGAGCGCGGAGGGCATGACCACATGGTGTCACGCCCGCCGGGCCCGGCACGGCCGGACCCCGGAGCCGGCGTCCGGCGCGCGCCACCCGGCCGGAAGGACGGCCGGGGACACGGGTGTTGCCTGCCGGGGCTGCCGGCGGGGCGTCCGCGGCCCGGCGGTCGGAACCACCGGGCCGGCGTGGCCTCAGCGGCCGTTGAAGGCGTCCTTCAGCCGGGAGAACAGCCCCTGCTGTCCGGGCTGGAAGTGGCCGGAGGGCCGCTCCTCGCCGCGCAGCTTGGCGAGCTGCCGCAGCAGGTCCTCCTGCTGCGGGTCGAGCTTGGACGGCGTCAGCACCTCGACGTGCACGATCAGGTCGCCGCGTCCGCCGCCCCGCAGGTGGGTGACGCCGCGCTGGTGCAGCGGGATCGACTGGCCGGACTGGGTGCCGGGCCGGATGTCGACCTCCTCCAGCCCGTCGAGCGTCTCCAGCGGGCACTTGGTGCCCAGCGCCGCCGCCGTCATCGGAATGGTGACGGTGCAGTGCAGGTCGTCGCCGCGCCGCTGGAAGACCGGGTGCGGCAGCTCGTGGATCTCGACGTAGAGGTCGCCGGCGGGCCCGCCTCCGGGGCCGACCTCGCCCTCGCCCGCGAGCTGGATCCGGGTGCCGTTGTCCACACCGGCCGGGATCTTGACGGTGAGGCTGCGCCGCGAGCGGATGCGTCCGTCGCCCGCGCACTCCGGGCAGGGGGTCGGCACGACGGTGCCGAAGCCCTGACACTGCGGACACGGCCGCGAGGTCATGACCTGGCCCAGGAAGGACCGCGTCACCTGCGACACCTCGCCGCGGCCGCGGCACATGTCACAGGTCTGCGCCGAGGTGCCCGGCGCCGCGCCCTCGCCGGTGCACGTGGTGCACACGATCGCGGTGTCGACCTGTATGTCCTTGGTGGTGCCGAAGGCCGACTCGTCCAGCTCGACGTCGAGCCGGATCATCGCGTCCTGGCCGCGCCGGGTGCGGGACCGCGGCCCGCGCTGCGAGGCGGTGCCGAAGAACGCGTCCATGATGTCGGAGAAGTTGCCGAAGCCCGCGCCGCCGAAGCCGCCCGCGCCACCGCCTCCGCCGGCCTGCGAGAGCGGGTCCCCGCCGAGGTCGTAGACCTGCTTCTTCTGCGGGTCCGAGAGCACCTCGTAAGCGGCGTTGATCTCCTTGAACCGCTCCTGGGTCTTCGGGTCCGGATTGACGTCCGGGTGCAGTTCGCGAGCCAGGCGCCGGAACGCCTTCTTGATCTCGTCCTGCCCTGCGTCGCGGCGCACGCCCAGTACGGCGTAGTAGTCCGTGGCCACTTTTACGACTCCGCCAGGATCTGTCCGACGTAACGTGCCACTGCGCGTACCGCTCCCATCGTTCCGGGGTAGTCCATGCGGGTCGGTCCGACCACGCCGAGTTTGGCGACTGCCTCGTCGCCCGAACCGTAGCCGACCGCGACGACCGATGTGGACGTCAGCCCCTCGTGGGCATTCTCATGCCCGATTCGTACGGTCATGCCGGAGTCCTTGGCCTCGCCGAGCAGCTTGAGGAGCACCACCTGCTCCTCGAGAGCCTCCAGCACCGGCCGGATGGTCAGCGGGAAGTCGTGTCCGAAGCGGGTCAGATTGGCGGTACCGCCGATCATCAGCCGCTCCTCGGTCTCCTCGACCAGCGTCTCCAGAAGAGTCGCCAGGACGGCGGAGACCGTGCCCCGGTCCTCCGTCTCGAAGGACTCCGGAAGATCCTGCACCAACTGCGGCACATCCGCGAACCGGCGGCCCACGACGCGGCTGTTGAGCCGGGCCCGGAGGTCCGCCATCGAGGTCTCGCCGAACGGCGCCGGGCAGTCCACCAGGCGCTGTTCGACCCGCCCGGTGTCCGTGATCAGCACCAGCATGATCCGGGCCGGGGCGAGGGAGAGCAGTTCCACATGCCGGACGGTCGACCGCGTCAGCGACGGGTACTGGACCACCGCGACCTGCCGGGTGAGCTGCGCGAGCAGCCGGACCGTGCGGCCCACGACGTCGTCCAGGTCGACCGCGCCGTCCAGGAAGTTCTGGATGGCCCGGCGCTCCGGCGAGGACAGCGGCTTCACGCCCGCCAGCCGGTCCACGAAGAGCCGGTAGCCCTTGTCGGTGGGGATACGGCCGGCGCTGGTGTGCGGCTGGGCGATGTAGCCCTCGTCCTCCAGCACCGCCATGTCGTTGCGCACGGTGGCCGGGGACACGCCGAGGCCGTGCCGCTCGGTGAGCGCCTTGGAACCGACCGGCTCCTCGGTGCCCACGTAGTCCTGGACGATGGCGCGCAGCACTTCGAGTCTGCGTTCACTGAGCATGCGCACACCTCCAGTGGTGGTTCCGTGGGCCTCTGCCTGGCACTCGCTGTATCTGAGTGCCAGCTTCCCCCGCCTCAGTGTACGGCGGGGTGGTGTGAACCGGGCAAGGGCCGTCACCGCCGGTGTTGGCCGGACGGCGGGTCACCGTACCGCTCCGCCGTAGCCTCGTCGCATGGATCACACAACGGAAGAGCCGCGTTGGGAGATGCTCGCGCCGGGGGTCGAACGGCGCAGACTGCCCGTCTGGGACATGACCGCCGGGGTGGTGCACGGCCCGGACGCGGTGCTGATGGTGGAGGCCGGTTCGAGTCTGCGCGAAGGCGCGGAACTGGCCCGCCAGGCAGCGGGGTCGGCGGGCCGGAGGGTGACACATCTCGCACTCACCCACCCGCACTTCGACCATGTGCTCGGGATGGACGCCTTCCCCGGGGCGGAGGTGTACGCCGCCGTCGGCATGGACCGGCTACTGACCTCGCACCGGGAGCGGGAGGCCCTGCGTGCCGACGCGGTGCGGCAGGGGGTGGAGCCCGCCGCCGCCGCGGAGGCCACGGAGCGGCTGGCGGCGCCGCACCACCTGATCAGCGGCGAGATGACGATCGCACTCGGCGGCGGCCGGGAGGCGGTGCTGGTGAACGTCGGCCCCGGCCACACCGGACACGACCTGGCGGTGCTGGTACCGGGCACCGGCGGGGCCCCGAGCGTGCTGTTCTGCGGCGACCTGGTGGAGGAGTCGGGCGAACCGCAGGCCGGGCCGGACGCCGTACCGGCCCAGTGGCCCGCGGCCCTGGACCGCCTGCTGGACCTGGGCGGCGAGGACGCGCTGTACGTCCCCGGCCACGGCGCGGTGGTGAATGCCCGTTTCGTCCGGGAGCAGCGGGACGAGCTGGCGGCCCGTTTCGGCGTGTCGTAGTCACGACCAGCCGTTTCTTCCTACTGTCGGGCGATGCGCAGCAGAGAGTACGGGCCGGACCTCACCCCGCCGTGGAAGAAGCAGCAGCCCGCCCCGGAGGTTCCGGCCGAGCCCGGCCTGGTGGTCGAGGAGGTGTCGACCGGCTTCTGCGGCGCGGTGATCCGCTGTGAGAAGACGGCGGAGGGACCAACGGTCACGCTGGAGGACCGGTTCGGCAAGCACCGGGTCTTCCCGATGGTGCCGCGCGGCTTCCTGGAGGAGGGGCGCGTCGTCACCCTGGTGCGCCCGTCGCACACGGCGCCCGCCCGCACCGGCCGCACTGCCTCCGGCTCGATCGCCGTCCCCGGAGCGCGTGCCCGGGTCGCACACGCCGGGCGCATCTACGTCGAGGGGCGGCACGACGCGGAGCTCGTGGAGCGGGTCTGGGGCGACGACCTGCGGATCGAGGGCGTGGTCGTGGAGTATCTGGAGGGGGTCGACGACCTTCCGGCGGTGGTCCGGGACTTCTCCCCCGGTCCGGACGCCCGGCTCGGCGTCCTCGTCGACCATCTGGTGCCCGGCTCCAAGGAGTCGCGGATCGCCGAACAGGTCACCGACGCCCACAGCCTGGTCGTGGGACACCCCTACATCGACATCTGGGAGGCGGTGAAGCCCGCGTCCGTGGGCATCCCCGGCTGGCCGTCGGTCCCGCGCGGGCAGGACTGGAAGACCGGGGTGTGCCGGGCGCTGGGCTGGCCGGAGAACACCGGGGCGGCCTGGCGGGAGCGCGTCCTCGCCTCCGTGAACAGCTACAAGGATCTGGAGCCGGCGCTGCTGGGCCGGGTCGAGGAGCTGATCGACTTCGTCACCGCGCCGTGAGGGGTGCCGGCCCTGTGCCCGCGCTCCTCGTGCATGGACCCCTGAGTCCCGTCAGAGGCCGGTGGGGCGCGCGGGCCCCGGGGAGCCGGCCGGCCCGGTGAACCCGGCGGCGCCCCCGGAGCCCGCGGGTTCCGCCCAGCCGGGGACGCCGGGCGGGCGCGACACCGCGAAGAGCATCGCCGCCAGGGCGACGCCCTCCCGCGGGGCCTCCGCCGCCCCGCCGCGGGACGGTGAGGGCGGCCGGGAGGGCTCTCGGGAACCCCTCATGTCACTCACAACACAGGATGCTCCGTGCCCTCAGGAATCACTGCACCGCGAGGGGCCCGGGCGGCGGGCCGGTGCCGTCCGGGGCGCCGTCCGTGCGCGGGCGCGGGAGGGGCGTCACGGCGTCGTGCTCGGCCCGGCTGGCGTGCGTTGCGCCACCCGGAACGCCGGCGACGCGGCCCGGGGCATCGGTCGGCCCTCTGCCTCCGGCCCGCCGTCCCGGCCCCCTCGGCTCAGTCGACCAGGTCCCGGACGACGGCGTCGGCCAGCAGCCGGCCGCGCAGGGTGAGCACGGCCCGGCCCGCCTCGTACGGCTCCGGCTGGAGCAGGCCGTCGGCGAGGGCGCGGGCGGCGGCCCGGGTGCCCGCCGGTGCCAGCAGACCGAGCGGGCAGCCGTCGCGCAGCCGCAGCTCCAGCAGGATCCGCTCGACCCGCCGGTCCTCGTCGGCCAGGATCTCCCGCCCGGCACCTGGCGACCGCCCCTCCGCCAGGGCCTGGGCGTACGCGCCCGGGTGCTTCACGTTCCACCAGCGGACACCGCCGACGTGGCTGTGCGCGCCCGGACCGGCGCCCCACCAGTCGGCCCCGGTCCAGTAGAGCTCGTTGTGGCGGCAGCGCCCGGCCGCCGAGGTCGCCCAGTTGGACACCTCGTACCAGTCGAAACCGGCGCGGGAGAGCGTCTCCTCGGCGATCAGGTAGCGGTCGGCGTGCACGTCGTCGTCGGTCATCGGCACCTCGCCGCGCCGGATCCGCCGGGCCAGCTGGGTGCCCTCCTCGACGATCAGCGCATAGGCGGACACATGGTCCGGGCCCGCCTGGACCGCCGCGTCCAGGGAGGCGCGCCAGTCGTCGTCGCTCTCCCCCGGCGTGCCGTAGATCAGGTCGAGGTTCACATGGTCGAAGCCGGCGGCCCGGGCCTCGGCGACGCACGCCTCGGGCCGGCCCGGGGTGTGGGTGCGGTCCAGCACCTGCAGGACGTGCTGCCGGGCGCTCTGCATGCCGAAGGAGACCCGGTTGAAGCCGGCCGCCCGCAGCTCCTCCAGATAGCGCGGATCCACCGACTCCGGATTGGCCTCGGTGGTGATCTCCGCGCCGTCCGCCAGCCCGAACTCCTCCCGGACGGCCGCGAGCATCCGCCCCAGGTCCGCGGCGGCCAGCAGGGTCGGGGTGCCCCCGCCCACGAACACCGTCTCCACCGGCCGCGGGTCGTCGCCCAGCACCTTCCGGGCGAGCCGGATCTCCTCGGCGACGGTCTCCGCGTAGTTGTCCCGGGAGGCCAGGGCGCCGCCGGAGCCTCGCAGCTCACTGGCGGTGTAGGTGTTGAAGTCGCAGTACCCGCAGCGGGTCGCGCAGTACGGCACATGCAGATAGAAGCCGAGCGGCCGCTCGGCCGCCCCGTCCAGGGCGTGGCGCGGCAGGGTCCCGGCTGAGGGCATGGGCTCGCCGTCGGGCAGTGCGGATGGCATACGGCCCATTGTCCCCCGACGCGACGGTGTCCCGGCCGCGGACGTCCGGGGCGGCTGCGGGGCCGGTGCCGGGACCGCCATGACGGGCCGGAGCCCCGGGTCACCGGCGGTGGAGCACCAGCAGCGCCAGGTCGTCGTCGGGCGGGGCCGTATCGAAGCCGTGCACCAGCGCGCGGATGCGCTCGGCGGTCCCGGCCGCGCCGAGCCCCGCGCACCCCGCCAGCGCGGCGGCCAGGCCGTCGCCGTCGTCGAACTGCCGCTGTCCCGAGCGCCGCTCCGTCACCCCGTCCGTCACGCACAGCAGGGTGTCGCCGGGTTCCAGGTCGAACGTCCCGGCCTCGTACGCGGTGTCCTCCAGCACGCCGAGCAGCACCTGCGGCGCGGCCACCGGCCGCACCCGGCCGTCCGGGCGGAGCAGCAGCGGCAGCGGGTGGCCGGCACTGGCCAGGGTGCAGCGGAGGCCGCCCGCCTCCCCGGTCGCCACCAGTTCCCCGAAGAGCAGGGAGAGGAACCGGACCTGGGTGACCTCGCCCGCCGGGTGGGCGCCCGCGGTGGCCACCGCGGCGACGGCGGCGACGGCGGCCGCCGCGGCCTCGGTCGCCTGCGTCGCGTCGTCCACCAGCATGCGGTTGAGCCGGTCGAGCACCCCGGCGACACCGTGGCCCTCGTGGGCCAGCAGCTTGAGCCAGGGCCGCACGAGACCGGTGACGACGGCCGCCTCCGGGCCGCTGCCGCAGACGTCGCCGAGGGCGAAGCACCAGCGCCCCTCACCGGCGTGGAAGATGTCGTAGAAGTCGCCGCCGGCCCAGGCGCCCTCACCGGCGGGTTCGTACACCACCTGGGTGTCCACGCCGGGGACGGCCGCGATGCTCCGGGGCCGCAGGCCCTGCTGGAGCACCAGGCTGGTGGTGGCCTGCCGCGTGTACTGGCGCGCGGAGACCACCGCCAGCGCGACGCGCCGTGCGAAGTCCTCGACCAGCGCCGTCACTTCGTCCGGGATGCGCGCCAGACCGGCCCGGCCGAGCAGCAGGGTGCCGGCGCTGCGGCCGCCCGCGAAGAGCCGGCAGGCGAGCGCCGAGCCGTGCTCGTCGCCGGGCTCCGGATCCGGCCACTCCGCGAGCACCGGCCCGTCGGCGGACCCGTCGGGCGCCGGAACGGCCACCACCGCCGCGGCCTGCGGCCACGGCCAGGGCACCGGCCAGCCCAGCGCGGCATCGGGCAGCGCCGGCGGGTCCTTCTCCAGCACCGTGCGCAGTCCCTCGATCCGGGTCTCGTTGGCGTGCCACACGCGGGCCAGACGGGGCTGGGCGCCGGGGCCCCGCCCGGCCTCGCCGTCCAGCCAGACCGCGCACCAGTCGGCGAACCGCGGCACCAGCAGCTGGGCCGCCAGCGCCGCCACCTTCTCCTCGTCGAACTGCCCGGCCAGCAGGTCGGACGCCTCCGCGAGGAAGGACAGGGCGCCCCGGCTGCACCAGCCGCCGTCGCGGTCCGGCGCGGGGTCGGGACCGGACCGAGGCACCGGGTCACCGGCCGGCCCACCGGACGGCCGTGGTGCTCCGGGGGCCGGCGGCGCTCCGGAGGCGGTCACCACTCCGGGGACGGGCACTTCTCCAGGGACGGGCACTTCTCCAGGGGCGAGCACCGCAGACCACAGCGGCGGCACCCCGCGGACCGCGGGGTCCGGGACGACGGCACCGGCGGTCGCCGGCAGCCGGAACCACACCGTCTTCAGCCCCCGCCGGTAGCTGACGCCCCAGGACTCGGCGAGGGCCCCCACCAGGTGCAGGCCGCGGCCGTACTCGCCCGCGGGGTGCGGCTCGCCGCGCAGGGGGCGCGCCGGGTGGTGGTCGGAGACCTCGACGACCAGGGCTTCCGCCCCGCCGACGGCACCGTCCGCCCCGCTGTCGGCGTTGCCCGGCCCGCCATCGGCACTGCCCGGCCCGTCCGCCGGGACCAGCCGGCAGACGAGCTCCACCTCCGTTCCGGCGTGCACCACGGCGTTGGTGACCAGTTCGCTGACGAGCAGGGCCGCGTCGTCCGCGAGCCGTTCGGCGAACGGACCGGACCCCGGCAGTCCGGCCTCGGCCCAGCCGGCGAGCACCAGGCGGACGAAGCCGCGCGCGATGCCCGGGGACCGGGGATTCCCGGGCAGGCTGGTGTGGGCCACCCGGTCCGGACCGCCGACGGCGGGACGGGCACCGGCGGTTTCCCGCTGCATCGGAATCGACCCCACGTGAGCGTCTCCTGATCCGTGACTCCTGCCCGGTTCGGGCATTCAGCCGTGACGACACCGCCAGAGTGACAGAATGAACCCGCCCATGAGCACCGAGTCACCGAAGTCGGCGGGCGGATGAGAGCGACGATGCGAACCGAGCACGACGGACCGGGTTCCGCGGCTCCGCGCGGCGGAGCGGCGGACCCTGCGGCCGGAGTGCCTCCGTGCCCGGCACCGGCCGGAGCCCCCTGGCCGAACTGGCACGCGGATGTCGACCGGCCGTACGGCCCGGACGGTGCGGCCCGGGGCCGCGGTCCGCTCGTGCCCGGCAGCCGTCGGCAGCAGGCCCGGCCGCGACGCACGGCGGGTGCCCGCCCGGCCCCGCCCGATCCCCCGAGGACCCGATGATGAGCAGCGCCCCCGCCACCGACCGGGCGAGCATCCTCCTGGTGGACGACATGGAGGACAACCTCGACGCCCTGGAGGCCGTGCTGGGCGGTCTGGGCGAACCGCTGGTGCGGGCCGGGTCCGGGGAGGAGGCGGTGAACGCCCTGCAGGAGCGGGAGTTCGCCGTGGTGCTGCTCGATGTGGTGATGCCGGGCATGGACGGCTTCGAGACGGCAGCGAGCATCAGACGGCACGACCGGTCCCGCGATGTGCCGATCATCTTCCTCACCGGCACCGGGACCGGCACGGACCGCGGCTACGCCTTCCGCGGCTATGCCACGGGCGCGGCCGACTTCGTCGCCAAGCCCTTCGACCCGTGGGTGCTGCGCGCCAAGGTCGGCGTCTTCCTCGATCTGCACCGGAAGAACCGCCAGTTGCAGCGGCTGCTCGCCCGGGACCGGGAGCAGCTGGACACGCTGGCCGAACGGCTGGCCTCGATCGAGAGCTGCCTGTCCACCGGCCGGGCGCCGGACACGGCGGAGCTGCGGGCCGGCGTGGCCCGGATGGAGGAGGCGCTGCGCGAGCTGCGGAGCGGGCGGTGAGGGGGATACCGCCCGCCCCGCGGATGTGCCGGGCGGACCCGGCGCGGCGGGTGCCGCTACGCCTCGCGCGAGCCGTTGTACATCTCGTCGATCAGGTGCTTGTACTCGCGCTCCACGACCGGCCGCTTGAGCTTGAGGCTCGGCGTGAGCTCCCCGTGCTCCACATCGAGGTCGCGGGGCAGCAGGCGGAACTTCTTGATGGTCTGCCAGCGCTGCAGGCCCTCGTTGAGGCGGCCGATGTAGCCCTCGATGAGCTCCTGCACCTGCGGGGAGGCGACGACCTCGGCGTACGGCTTGCCGCCGAGTCCGTGGTCCGCGGCCCAGCTCAGGATCGACGGCTCGTCGAGCGCGATCAGGGCGGTGCAGAAGTTCCGGTCGGCGCCGTGCACCAGGATGTTGGAGACGAACGGACAGACCGCCTTGAACTGGCCCTCGACCTCGGCGGGGGCGATGTACTTGCCGCCCGAGGTCTTGATGAGGTCCTTCTTGCGGTCGGTGATCCGCAGGAAGCCGTCCGAGGAGAGCTCGCCGATGTCGCCGGTGTGGAACCAGCCGTCGGACTCCAGCACTTCGGCGGTCTTGTCGGGCAGCCCGTGGTAGCCCTCCATGATGCCGGGGCCGCGCAGCAGGATCTCGCCGTCGTCGGCGATCCGCACCTCGGTGCCGGGCAGCGGCTTGCCGACGGTGCCGGTGCGGTAGGACTCGCCGGGGTTGACGAAGCTGGCGGCGCTGGACTCGGTGAGGCCGTAGCCCTCCAGGATGTGGATACCGGCGCCGGCGAAGAAGTAGCCGATGTCGGGCGCCAGCGCGGCGGAGCCGGAGACGGCGGCCCGCAGCCGTCCGCCGAACGCCTCGCGCAGCTTGGCGTAGACGAGCTTGTCGGCGACGGCGTGCTGCGCGGCGAGGCCGAAGGGGGCGCTCCGCTTGCCGGTGCGCCGGAAGTTGTCCTGGGTGACCTTGGCGTACTCGCGGGCGACCCCGGCCGCCCACTGGAAGATCTTGTACTTGGCGCCGCCGCCCTCGCGGGCCTTGGCGGCGACCCCGTTGTAGACCTTCTCGAAGATCCGCGGCACGGCGGCCATATACGTCGGCCGGACCACCGGCAGATTGTCGATGATCTTGTCGATGCGGCCGTCGACGGCGGTGACGTGCCCGACCCCGATCTGCCCGGAGATCAGCACCTTGCCGAAGACGTGCGCCAGCGGCAGCCACAGGTACTGCACGTCGTCCGCGGCGACCATCCCGGTGGCCGGGATCGCGCGGGCCATGTACGACCAGTTGTCGTGCGGCAGCCGTACGCCCTTGGGACGGCCGGTGGTGCCCGAGGTGTAGATCAGGGTCGCGAGCTGGTCGGCGGTGATGGCGTCGATCCGCTTGCGGACGCTGTCCGGGTTGTTCTCCAGGTGCGCGGCGCCGCGCCGCTCCAGCTCGGCCAGGGAGAGCACCCAGCCGTCCGGGTCGCCCTCGGCCGGCTTGGCGTCCGACTCCTCGATCACCACGACATGGGCCAGTTCGGGGAAGTCGGCACGCCGCTCCCGCGCCTTGGCCAGCTGTTCCGCGTCCTCGGCGATGAGCACCCGGCTGTCGGAGTCCGCGATGATGAACGCGGTCTCCGCGCTGTTGGTGCTCGGGTAGATCGTGGTGGTGGCCGCCCCGGCACAGAGAATGCCGAGGTCGGAGAGGATCCATTCGAGCCGGGTGCTGCAGGCGACGGCCACCCGCTCCTCGGGGCGCACGCCCAGCTCGATCAGCCCGGCGGCGATGGAGAGCACTCGCTCCGAGGACTGCTTCCAGGTCAGCGAGCGCCACTCGTCCCGCCCGGACGACGACGGCACGGGGTAGCGGTACGCCTCGGCGTCCGGTGTGGCATCGACCCGCTCCAGGAAGAGGGTCGCCACGGAAGGCGGCCGGTTCTCGATCAACGTCTGCGTGTCGCTCACGACATCCTCCGTGGCCCGCGGCAGTGCTGTGACTGGCTGGAAGTTGTTTAACTGGCGAGTAACCTTCGAGCAGGCATCAGGTTAAAGCTCGTACCGCCAGTACGTAAGGGGTGCCGGCCCTCCGTCTTGGCCGAGTCCTGTCGCAGGGCCGGACCAGGCCTGTCATCCCGGGGAAAACCAGGAGTCTGCGGTTTTCTCCGCCATCACCCGGATGGACCGGGAGCGCCGGGCAGAACTCCGGCGCCCGCCCCCTCGGGGACGGGCGCCGGAAGTGAAGCAGCCGTTACTTCTTCGCCTTGGCGTCGCCGCCCTCGGTGTCGGAGGACAGCACCGCGATGAAGGCCTCCTGCGGGACCTCCACGTTGCCGACCATCTTCATCCGCTTCTTGCCTTCCTTCTGCTTCTCCAGCAGCTTCCGCTTACGGGAGATGTCACCGCCGTAGCACTTGGCGAGCACGTCCTTGCGGATGGCGCGGACGGTCTCCCGGGCGATGACCCGGCTGCCGATCGCGGCCTGGATCGGCACCTCGAAGCTCTGCCGCGGGATGAGCTCGCGCAGCTTGCCCACCAGCCGCACCCCGTAGGCGTAGGCCTTCTCCTTGTGGGTGATCGCGGAGAACGCGTCGACCTTGTCGCCGTGCAGCAGGATGTCGACCTTGACCAGGTCGGCGGTCTGCTCGCCGGTGGGCTCGTAGTCGAGCGAGGCGTAGCCGCGGGTCTTGGACTTCAGCTGGTCGAAGAAGTCGAAGACGATCTCGGCGAGCGGCAGCGTGTACCGCAGCTCCACCCGGTCCTCGGAGAGGTAGTCCATGCCCTGCAGGGAACCGCGCCGGGACTGGCAGAGCTCCATGATCGCGCCGATGAACTCGCTCGGGGCGAGCAGCGTGGCGCGGACGACCGGCTCGTACACCTCGGAGATCTTGCCGGTGGGGAACTCGCTGGGGTTGGTGACCGTGTGCTCGGCGCCGTCCTCCATGGTCACGCGGTAGACCACGTTGGGGGCGGTGGCGATCAGGTCCAGGCCGAACTCGCGCTCCAGCCGCTCCCGGATGACGTCCAGGTGCAGCAGGCCGAGGAAGCCGACCCGGAAGCCGAAGCCCAGCGCGGCGGAGGTCTCCGGCTCGTAGACCAGCGCGGCGTCGTTGAGCTGGAGCTTGTCCAGGGCCTCGCGGAGCTCCGGGTAGTCGGAACCGTCCAGCGGGTAGAGCCCGGAGAACACCATGGGCTTGGGGTCCTTGTAACCGCCGAGCGGTTCGTCGGCCCCCTTGTTGAGCTGGGTGATCGTGTCACCCACCTTGGACTGGCGGACGTCCTTCACACCGGTGATGAGGTAGCCCACCTCGCCGACGCCGAGGCCGTCGGCGGAGGTCATCTCCGGGGAGTTGGTCCCGATCTCCAGCAGCTCGTGCGTGGCACCGGTGGACATCATCCGGATGCGCTCGCGCTTGCTGAGCTGGCCGTCGACGACCCGGACGTAGGTGACCACGCCGCGGTAGGAGTCGTAGACCGAGTCGAAGATCATCGCGCGGGCCGGGGCGTCCTTGACACCGACGGGCGCCGGAATGTCGGCGACCACCTTGTCGAGCAGGACGTCCACACCGACGCCGGTCTTCGCGGAGACCTTCAGCACGTCCTCGGGCTCGCAGCCGATGAGGTGGGCCAGCTCCTCGGAGAACTTCTCGGGCTGGGCGGCCGGCAGGTCGATCTTATTGAGGACCGGGATGATCGTGAGGTCGTTCTCCATCGCCAGGTAGAGGTTGGCGAGGGTCTGCGCCTCGATGCCCTGGGCGGCGTCGACCAGCAGGATCGTGCCTTCGCAGGCCGCCAGGGACCGGGAGACCTCGTAGGTGAAGTCGACGTGGCCAGGCGTGTCGATCATGTTGAGGATGTGGGCGGTGCCCTGGTCCTCACCGGTGGTCGGCGCCCAGGGCAGCCGGACCGCCTGGGACTTGATCGTGATGCCGCGCTCGCGCTCGATGTCCATCCGGTCGAGATACTGAGCGCGCATCTGGCGCTGCTCGACGACGCCGGTGAGCTGCAGCATCCGGTCGGCAAGGGTCGACTTGCCGTGGTCGATGTGAGCGATGATGCAGAAGTTGCGGATCAGCGCCGGGTCGGTACGGCTCGGCTCCGGCACATGGGAAGGGGTCGCGGGCACGCAGGGTCCTGTTTCTTGAGACGCCTATCGCCTCTGGTCGGATCGATACGTAGCCTCCATCCTCCCATGGCCGCCGCGCGGGCCACCGCTGCCCGCCGGAGAGCACGGCCCCGGTGCCCACCGGGCCTCGACCGGTTTGGGAGGCCATCGGGCCTACTGCTAGCCTGGTCCACTGTGCCTCGTGCCCTCTCACGCGCGGCGCAGATCAAGAATCCGACGAACCTGCAAAGGCTCTTTCGTGGCGAACATCAAGTCCCAGATCAAGCGGAACAAGACGAACGAGAAGGCGCGCCAGCGCAACAAGGCCGTCAAGTCCTCGCTCCGTACCGCGATCCGCAAGACCCGCGAGGCCGTCGAGGCCGGCGACGTCGAGAAGGCCACCGTGGCCGCTCGCGAGGCCGCCAAGAAGCTCGACAAGGCTGTCAGCAAGGGCGTCATCCACAAGAACGCCGCTGCCAACAAGAAGTCGGCGCTGGCCACCCGCGTCGCCGGCCTCAAGGGCTGACGACATCTCCGAGTCCCCGCAGGGACTCACCCGCCCCTCATGAGGGCGCTGCCCCCTCGGGCGCTGATCACAGCTCCGACGGCCGGGCAGAACCGGGGCTCCGGCCCCACTCGCGGGACAGCGTCCCGCCGGGGACTCACGGTCCCCACTCCGCCGCCCCGGACCCAGCGGTCCCTCTCAACCGCTCCGGACGGCACCTTCGCGGAGAGCGATCTCCTGCGACACCGCGCCGCACGCGGCCTGCGTTCGCCACGCGGGTGCGGCGCACCGAGTCGAACCGAAGGCCCGGCACCTGCCCTTCCCCAGGGCGGTGCCGGGCCTTTGGCGTGGGCTGACGCTTTGACGTGGGCGGGCGCTTTGGCGCGGGCTGGCGCATTGGCGTGAGCCGGAGCTTTGGCGTGAGCCGGAGCTTTTCGCGAGGGGGCGTTGGCGGCTACGCGAGAGTGACGGGGGGGGGTCCGGTTCCGGTGGCTCCGGCTACGGGTTCCGCTCCCGCAGAACAAGGTCGAGCAGCCCCGGGAACCGGGCGTCGAACTCGGGGCGGCGCAGCCGGTTGACCCGCTTGGCCCCCATGTCGCGCTGCTCGACCAGACCGGCCGCCCGGAGCGACGCGAAGTGGTGACTGAGCGCCGCTTTGCCGACAGGCACGTCGAAGCTGCCGCAGCTGCGCGCCCAGTCCTCCGAGGCGGCGAGCTCCCGCACCAGAACGAGCCGGACCGGGTCGGCGAGCGCCGCCAGCGCGACCTCGACCGGTACCTCGTCGGGGTGAGTGTGCTCAGGCGCGGCCCGATGGCTCATGCCGTCTCCCGGATCACTTGCCGAGTGTTCGATCAAAACCATACACTCGCGGGTGTTCGCTTCTCATTGAATACTAGCGGCAGGGGACGATCATGCGTGCAATCGTGCTGGCGGAGTTCGGCGGACCGGATGTCCTGACCGAGACGGACGTGCCGGTACCGGAGCCCGGACCCGGCGACGTGACGATCGACGTCGCGTACGCAGGGGTCAACTTCGCCGAGCTCAAGGCCCGTAGTGCCGGGTTCCGGGTGCCTGCCCTCCCGTTCGTTCCCGGCCTCGAGGTCTCCGGCCGGATCAGGGCCGTCGGGGCGGGCGTCGAAGAGCTGCGACCCGGGCAGGAGGTCGCCGCGCTCACCGGCTCGGGCGGATACGCCGAGGTCGCCGTGGCGTCGGCCGCCACGGTCTTCGCGCTCCCGGCCGGGGTGTCACTGCGCACCGGTGCCACTCTCCCGACGGTGCTGCCCACCGCGCACGCCCTGTTGCACGAGGTGGGCCGGCTGACGCGGGGTGAGACCGTCCTGGTGCAGGGAGCGGCCGGCGGCATCGGAACCGTCGTCGGCCAACTCGCCCGGCTGGCCGGCGCCCGTACCGTCCTCGGTGTCGTCTCCCGCAAGGAGAAGATCGAGCAGGCTCTCGCGTCCGGTTACGACGAGGTGTTCGTCGGCGACGGCTTCGTCGATGACGTCCGGCGCAGCACCGGCGGCCGGGGCGTCGACCTGGCTCTCGACCCGGTGGGCGGCGATGCGTTCCGGCGGGCCCTGGATTCACTCGCGCCTTTCGGCCGGCTCGTCTCGTTCGGCAACGCGAGCGGCGCGGAGCCGTGGGGGATCGGCCAGGCCGATCTGATGCCCGGCGGGCGCTCCGTGGCCGGTTTCTCCGTCCTGACCCTGGCGGAGAACGACCCGCAGGCGCTGCGCACCATCGTGGACAGGGCTTTCGCGCGCGTGGCCGAGGGCGCGGTCGACCTGCCGGTGAGCGCCGAATTCCCGCTGGCGGATGCCGCAGCGGCCCACCGCCTCATCGAGACCCGTACGACCACGGGCAAGCTGCTGCTGCGGGTCGCGGGGGACTGACGGCGGCTGCCCGCGGGGGCCCATCGGCCGTGGGCACCCTTCGGTGCCGGGGACATCCCCGACGGGGGCTTCCGGGCCGGTGGGGCTTCCGCCAATGGGGGCTCTCGGGCCGACAACCGGCCGGGCGGAAGGGGCGTCAGTACGGGCGGGCGGGGCGCGCCGCGCGGGCCACGGCGACCACCGCCTTCTCCAGGGCGTACGCAGGGTCGTCGCCACCGCCCTTGACCGCGCCGTCCGCCTCGGCCACGGCTCGCAGGGCGGCCGATACCCCGTCCGCCGACCAGCCGCGCATCTGCTGCCGCACGCGGTCGATCTTCCACGGCGGCATACCCAGTTCGCGGGCGAGATCTCCGGGACGCATGCCGCGCGGCGCGGAGGCCAGCTTGCCGATCGCCCGCACCCCTTGTGCGAGGGCGCTGGTGATCAGGACCGGGGCGACTCCGGTGGAAATCGCCCAGCGCAACGCCTCGAGGGCCTCCGCCGCGCGGCCCTCGACGGCGCGGTCGGCCACGGTGAAGCTGGATGCCTCGGCCCGGCCGGTGTAATAGCGAGCGACCACGGCCTCGTCGATGGTGCCCTCGACATCGGCGGCGAGCTGGGAGCACGCGCTCGCCAGTTCGCGCAGATCGCTCCCGATCGCATCCACCAGCGCCTGGCAGGCCTCCGGCGTCGCCGACCGGCCGACGGAGCGGAACTCGGACCGCACGAAGGCCAGCCGGTCCGCGGGCTTGGTCATCTTCGGGCAGGCCACCTCACGGGCGCCTGCCTTGCGCGCCGCGTCGAGCAGCCCCTTGCCCTTGGCCCCGCCCGCGTGCAGCAGGACGAGGGTGATCTCCTCGGCGGGCGCGGCCAGATAGCCCTTGACGTCCTTGACGGTGTCGGCGGAGAGGTCCTGGGCGTTGCGGACCACCACGACCTTGCGCTCGGCGAACAGTGACGGGCTGGTCAGCTCGGCGAGCGTCCCCGGCTGCAACGCGTCGGGGGTGAGGTCGCGCACATCGGTCTCGGCATCGGCGGCGCGCGCGGCGGCGACCACCTGCTGCACCGCGCGGTCGAGCAGCAGATCCTCCTGGCCCACGGCGAGCGTCACGGGGGCGAGCGGGTCATCGGTCGAAGTCTTCCTGGCCATCGCGGAACAGCATCCCACGGGCCACCGACATCGGTGCTCGTCGGCGATCCGGCGGTCATGGCTCGGCCACGGACTGGCGCCCTGCTGGGCTGTCCTCGCACTGTTCGGCGTCCGCCGGTTGGCTTCCCCCTGCCCGGGCACCCGCCCATCGCCGTTCCCGGCGTCGGCCCCGCGGCCCAGCACATCGTCCGGCCGGGGCGTGCGGCTCCCCATCGGCCTCCCTGGGCATGTTGCGGACGGGCCGCCTCCTCGCCTGCGGCGCACGTGGCCTGGGAACGGCGCTGCCGGTCCGCTCCCCCGTTTCCGGCCGCTCCTCGACGGTCCCGCACAATGGGCGCGTGAGCAGCGCGACGCCCCACCCCGACGAGACAACCGCACACCCCGGCCACTCCGCACCTCCCACCCATCATGTGCTGGTGCTGCCCGACCGTGACGCCGCGGAGGAGGCGGCCGAAGAGGTCGTGAGCCGCTTCGGACCGCCCGAGGAACCCCAGCTCGTCCGGGACGCCCTGGCGGGTGAGGACGACGCCGAGGACGCCCAGTGGCTGGTGGTCGTCGAGGACCCGGCGGACACCATGGACACCGCCGCTCTCGACGAGCTCGCGTCGGAGTACGAGGGCTGGCTCGAGCGACCGTAACACCCGCTGACCGGCTGCTGACCAGGTCCTGACCATCTCCTGCTCATCTCCTGACCGGCTGCCGTCGACCCGGCCACCGGCCGTCGACCGTCGACCGCCGACCGCCGACCGCCGACCGCCGACCGCCGACCGCCGACCGCCGACCGCCGACCGCCGACCGCCGCAACTGCGCCGCCGAGTCGAGGAGCGGTCAAGCGAGGTCGAGCACCGTTGGGACGCGGTCGAGTTCCAGGGCAAAGTGGTCACGATAGGCGGCGAGGATCTCCGCATCAGACGTCAGAGTTTCCTCGTAGCGCTCCCCCGCGACCGTGGTGACCAGCCGGTCGCCACTGAGCGTGACCCGTGCCTCCCCTCCGTCGGTGAGCCGGGAGCAGACCAGCTTCCGGGTGAACGGGGATTTCGGCGAGGTCCGGTGCCACCAGCAGGTCGCCTCGAAGTCCTCCAGCGCACGGGGACGGACGGCCAGCCGGTACTGCGGGGCGCCGTCCTTCAGGACGTCCAGGTCGCCGTCCGGTGTCCCGGTGATCCGGAAGGTGCCGCCGGGGTCCGCTTGCTCTCCCCGTTCGGTCAGGCGCAGCGGATGGTGGCTGTGCGCTCCGAAACCCACGTCGACCAGCCAGGGGCCCGGGTCGTCCGGGCTCTCGACGCGCAGCGCGAGGTGGTCGTACGGCGGGCCGATCCGGTCGGGGCCGGTGAAGACCCGGGCGGCGAGCAGCGTCACCGACCAGCCGAGCGCGGAGAGCAGCCCCGCGAACGCACCGTTCAGTTCATAGCAGAAGCCCCCTCTCCGTGCCCGCACGACCTTGTCGACGAGCCACTCCTCCTCGAGCACGATGTCCTCACCGAGATGGATGCTGAGGTTCTCGAACGGCACCCGGGTGAGGTGCCGTATCTGCAGCTCGCGCAGGGCTTCGGCATCGGCTCGTGCCGGCCGGGTGGCTCCGATCCGCTGGAGGTACGCGTCGGTCCGTGCGGTATCCATCCCCCAGTTATGACCCATCCGGCCTCCCCGCGCCATCGGCCCTCGGACCTCCGTCCGCGGACCGAGGAAGCGGTCGGACGCCGCCGGGCTCCGCGGACTCGTCCCAACGCCGCGCCGAGCCGGGACGCCGGGCCCGTCACGGCGATCGATCCGTCGGTATCGGTGCGCAGTACGGCCGCCCCGTGCTGCCGCAGCATGGCGAGGGTACGGGGCGACGGGTGACCGTACGGGTTGTCCGCCCCACAGGAGATCACCGCCAGGCGGGGGCGCACCCGGCTCAGCAACCGCGGGTCCTGGTAGGCGGAGCCGTGGTGGGCGACCTTGAGCACGTCGACGGGCGGCAGATCGGGGACCGCCGCCAACAGGCTCTGCTGTGCGGGCGGTTCGAGGTCACCGAGCAGCAGCAGGGTGAGTCCGGCCGTACGGACCAGCAGCGTGACGCTGGCGTCGTTCGCTCCTTCGGGGGCCGGGGCCGGGGCCTGAGCCGAGTCCGGGGCCGGAATCGAGGATCCGGGAAGAACTCCGGCGGGACGGGGCAACGGCCACAGAACCTGCCAGCGCAGCGGCCCCAGCTGCCGGTCGCCGGGTGCCGTACGGACCGTACGGACGCCCGCGGCCCGCGCCACGCGGCGGACGAACGCGGCCTGGTCGGGCGGATCCTCGAGCAGGGTGGTCTCGATCGCGCCCACCGAGCGGCCCCGGAGCACGCCGGGCAACCCGGCGACATGGTCGGCGTGAAAGTGCGTCAGCACGATCAGCGGGATCCTGGTGACGCCCAGGGTCCGCAGGCAGCGGTCGGCGAGCACGGGGTCGGGGCCGGCGTCCACCACGACGGCTGTGCCGTTGCCCGCCGGGAGGACGAGCGCATCGCCCTGCCCCACATCGCAGACCGCGAACCGCCAGCCGGGCGGCGGCCAGCCCGTCACCAGACGTGGCAACGGTGCCGGGCGAGTGATCGCCAGGACCAGCAACAGCGCGAACAGCCCGCACAGCCAGGGGTGGCGCATCAGCCGGGGCAGGGCCCACACCACGGTGCCGGTGACGGCAACGAGCAGCAGGCCCCCGGCCAAGCCCTCCGGCCAGTCCACCTCGGCTCCCGGGAGGGCCGCGCCGGCGCGGGCGACGCCCGCGACCCATTCCACGGGCCAGCCACCCAGCCACGCGATCCCGGCAGCGACGGGCTGCGCGACCGGGGCGGTCGCGAGCGCGGCGAATCCGAGCACCGTGGCCGGGGCCACCGCCGGCTCCGCCAGCAGATTGCACGGAATCGCGACCAGGCTGACGCGCGCGGCCAGCAGGACGACGACGGGAGCGCACACGGCCTGCGCGGCGGCGGCCGCGGCCAGGACTTCCGCGGCCCTGGCGGGCACCCGGCGGCGCTGGAGCGCCGAACTCCAGCGCGGGGCGATGGTGAGCAGCGCGGCTGTGGCCAGCACGGAGAGGAGGAAACCGTAGGACAGGGCGAGCCAGGGGTCGTACAGGACCAGCAGGAGAGCAGCGGCGCAGAGGGCGGGCAGCAGTGACCTGCGACGGCCGGTGGCGATCGCGAGCAGCGTGACCAGTCCGCAGGCGGCGGCCCGCAGCACACTCGGTTCGGGACGGCAGACGATGACGAAGCCGACGGTGAGCAGCCCCCCGAGCAGCGCGGTGGTGCGCAACGGAAGGCCCAGCCGGGGCGCGACGCCGCGACGCTCGGCCCGGACGGCCAGATGCGGTGGCCCGATGAGCAACGCGAGGACGATGGTGAGGTTGGCACCTGACACCGCGGTGAGGTGCACAAGATCCGTGGCGTGGAAGGCCTCGTCGAGGTCGGGCGGCATCCGGGAGGTGTCCCCGACCACCAGCGCCGGCAGCAGGGCTCGGGCGTCGGGCGACAGCCGGTCGGTGGCCTCTCTGAGGCCGGCCCGCAACTCCCCGGCCGCGCGTTGCAGGGCGGTGGGCGGCGCGATGACCCGCGGTGGTCCGCCACCGGAGACCCGGAGCACCACCGCGACGGGCCTGCCGCCGGACTCCGACGGCACCGTCGGCCGGGCCCGGACCAGCAGCCGGGTCGACGGCAGCAACCGGAGCCAGGGGGTCGGCTGCCCCTCCCGTCGGGCGACCGCGGGCGATGAAGGCGGCCGTCCGCGCTGCTGGACGATGACGAGCACCGGCGTCCGGGTCGCGGTGACCGCACCATGCGGCCCGGTCACCCGCTCGGCCTCCGCCTCCAGGACCACGGCCGCCGGGGCGTGCCCAGCGCCGACCACCCGGGGCCGGGTCAGGCGCGGGTCACCGGTCACCCGCACCTCGACGGTCACCGGCACCTGTCGCACCGCCGACTCCGGCAGCGGCCCGCGCCGCAGATCGGCTGCGTGCAGGGTGGCCGAGACCGCTGCCGCGGCCGCACAGAGCAGAGCAGCGGCGGCCATGAGCCCCACCCCGCGCACGAGACCTCCGACCGGCCGTGTGTCACGGCCCCCGACGGGGTGCGGAGTTCTGTCGGCGCGGACTGGGCCGGGAGGTCCGGCACCCCGGATGGTGCGGAGAATTCCGGCGCCGGTGGTCCTGCGCAGCACCAGCAGTATCACCGCCGCCACCAGGCACAGAGCCGCCCCGGTCATCGCCCAGGTCATGGGGGCATGGAGCGCCCAGGCCGCGGCAGCCCAGGCGGCGAGAGCCGGAGCCACGAGACGCAGGTCGAGGGGGCCTTCCCGGGCGAGGTCGGGGGTTTCCGGACGGTCGGGCGCGTTCGCGGGTGCCCCGGTGCTCGTCACGGCTGCACCAGTGGCCGGAGATCGGCGAATCTGCGATCACCGATGCCGTTGACCTCACGCAGTTGGTCGACGGACTGGAAGCCGCCGTTCTGCTCGCGGAACTGGAGGATGTGCTGCGCGAGGACCGGCCCCACTCCGGGCAGGGCATCGAGCTGGTCGGCCGTCGCCGTGCTCAGGCTGACGGGCCCCGCCGGAGGTGACCCGCCGGGCCCCGTGACCGGGCTCTCCCCGCCCGGACCCCCCGCACCCGCACCCGCTCCTGGCGGAGCCGGGCCGCCGACCACGATCAACTCGCCGTCGTTGAGCACGCGCGCCCGGTTCAGCGCCCCCGTATCGGTGCCCGGCCGTACTCCGCCCGCGGCCTCCAGCGCGTCCGCAACGCGCGAGCCGGCCGACAGGCGCTGGATGCCCGGCCTGCGGACCTTGCCCGTGACGTCCACCATGATGCGGCGCTCCGGTCCCTTCGGCGGCGCGGGCCCCGGTGCGCCGCTCGGCAGCGCACCGCTCCGCACCGAGGAGGAGGGGCCGGTCGCCGGTTCGGCGGCCGGCGCCCGGACCGTCTGCGGCTTCCCGGTCCAGTAGTGGTACGCGGCCACTCCCCCGGCAACGGCCAGGAGCACGGCCAGCGCCGCGAGCGCCCGCGGGCTGACCTCGCATCTCAACTGAACCCAGAGCGGCAGTCGTTCGCGGATGGCCGACCACCAGGGACGGTCCCGTCCCACGGCAGCTGCCCCACCCCGCGGACCGGAAGTGTTGAAGAGCTCCTCATGCGTGGCCTGTTGCGCTCCCGGCACCTGCGCCCGCGCTCCCGGCCGCGGTGTCCTCCGTGCCCCGACCTCCGCTTCCGGCACTCTGGTCCATCCCCTCCCTGTCTCCGATGCCTCCGAGGCATCCGAGGCCGTAGCTGACTTCACCGGCTCCGAGGCTTCCGAGGCCTCGGCGTCCGTCTCCGCCGCTGCCGCGGGCGGCGGTGACAACCGAGCCGGACGGCCGGACGCTCGACCGTCCAGCGTCTGTGCCGCAACGCCCCTCCCGGACATCCGCATGGCCGACTCCCGGACCGCACGCCTCAGCGGCCCCTCGACCGGCGACTCCGCACTCTCGGGACCACCCGTAAACCGGCCCCCGACCGACGACTTGTCCCTCAGCGAATCCACGACTGTCGACCGCCCGGTCAACGGCCTCCCTCCCGCAGCCCCGCCCTCCGGGGCCTCCGGCGCCCTCGGCCCGGCGGCGGGCGACCGCCTTCGGCCCGGCGGCAACCGGTCACGACCCGGTGGCCCCGCCGCGTGGCCCGACCGGGGTTCGGCAGCTGCCCTGGACGCATGGTCCGGACTGGATGGCTGGTCTGGACTGGACGGCTGATCCGGACTGGGTGGCTGACCCGGACCGGGTGGCTGACCCGGACCGGGTGGCTGACCCGGACCGGGTGGCTGACCCGGACCGGGTGGCTGACCCGGACTGTGTGGCTCGGCCTCATGCCCCGGCGGCGGCGGATCGCCGTGGTCCGGCAGCAGTCCCTGACCGGCGGCGCAGCCCTGCGCCCCGGATCCCTCGGACACCGGCCACCCCTCGGGGGCAGCTACCGCCCACCCGGTCTGAGCCGGTGCGGAGAAGAGCGCGGCTGCGCGCTCCCGTAACGCTGTCGCGTCGGCGACGGCGGCTTCCCGGCGCGTTTCGCGTCTCCGGCGAGCGGGCCGCAGGGGTGCGTCAACCGGCCCGCCGCCGACGTGAACAGTACGGCCACGATGGTTCATCGGACGGGCTCGACGGCGCCCGTGCCGCCGCCGGGATCGACGGTCGGAGCCACGCTCACGACCCGGACCCGTGGTTACGTTGCGTGATGAGAGGTGCATGCACCCGACGGTAGGCGCACGCCACGCATCGCACCGAAAAGCCCGAGAATCCGTGGACAACCAGCGAGTTGTGGAAAACTCCGCCACTCTTGCGAGCGATCTGAGTGCCGCGAGCCCCAACTCCACAGCACCACATGCTCAACTGTCAGTAGTCGCCCCGACGGGAACTGCAGCAGGGCTCAACCACCCACCCACATCCAGGAGCTCCCCATGCCCACTTCCTCACCGGCCCCCGACTCCAGGCCAACGCCCAGGCAGGGACCTGAGGATCCATGGCCATCCCACCGCCCACGACGAACGCCCCCGGCCTCGCCCCCGACCGTGCCCCGGAGCCCGGCCAGCCATCACCCGCCCCCGCTCACCCCCTGGGTGACAGCACCGCACCCAGCAAACCCGGCCCCGTGTGCGCCCCGATCACCGCGCCGACCTCGCTGACATGCAGCTCCGCCAGCCCCGGCACGCGCTGCCGCAGCCGCTCCGCCAGTTCCTCCGCCCGCGCCGACGCGTCGAGGTGATGCACGGCGATGTCCACCGGGCCGGCCCCGGCCCGCTCGACCACCAACTCCTCCAGCCGCGCGATCGCCTTCGAGGCCGTACGGACCTTCTCCAGCAGTTCGATGCGCCCGCCGTCCAGGTGCAGCAACGGCTTCACGGCGAGTGCCGAGCCCAGCAGCGCCTGCGCCGTGCCGATCCTGCCGCCGCGCCGCAGATAGTCGAGGGTGTCGACGTAGAAGTACGCGGACGTGGCCTCGGCGCGCTTCTCCGCCGCCGCCACCGCCTCGTCCAGCGTCCCGCCCGTCCCGACCGTCTCCGCCGCCGCCAGCGCGCAGAAGCCCAGCGCCATGGCCACCATGCCGGTGTCCACCACCCGGACCGGAACCGGAGCCTCCGAGGCCGCCAGCACCGCTGCGTCGTACGTCCCGGAGATCTCCGACGACAGGTGCAGCGAAACGATTCCGTCCGCGCCCGCTTCCGCGGCAGCCCGGTATGCATCGGCGAAGGTCGCGGGGCTGGGCCGGGACGTCGTCACCGAGGTGCGCCGCTGCAGCGCCTCGGCGACCGACCGGGCGGACACCTCGGTGCCCTCCTCCAGCGCCCGGTCACCGAGCACCACCGTCAGCGGCACCGCGGTGATGCCGTGCCGCTCCATCGCCTGCTGGGGCAGGTAGGCCGTTGAATCCGTGATGATCGCGACATGGCGGGACATGGATGGGAGGTTATCCGGGGGTGAGCCCTGCCGACAGCACGGGCCCGTCCTGTCGCCGTCCACGCGTCTCGCCGTCCGCAGGTCAGGTGGTGCTCTCCGGAGGTCAGGTGGTGCTCTCCGGCCTGCGGGCCTTCGTCCAGGGGTGGCCGGTCCGCAGTCGCGAATCCCGTGCGGTGATGGCCCTCGGCTCCGGCCCCGGGCGCGGGCCGGCGGCGCCGGCGTCGCCCGCCGCCCGACCACCGGCATCCGCGCGCTCGGACCCCTGGCCCCCGGCACCGCCCGCCTCCGGTCCACCGGAAGCACCCGACGCTCCGGACGCCACAACCCCGGACTCCGCAGGCCCGGACGTCGCAGCCCCGGACCTTGCAGCCCCGGACCTTGCAGCCCCGGACGTCGCAGCCCCGGACGTCGCAGCCCCCGGCTTCGCACCGCCGGACTCCCGAGCCCCGGGGGCGGTCCGCTGCGGCTCAGCGGAATCCGCCCCGGCGCCCGCGTACGCGCTCTCCGGTTCGCCGAAGCCCGCGCCCTCCGTCGTCGTCCAGTGCCGCAGCGCCCCGGACTCGACCTCGATCTCGCGCCCCAGGTCGTCCAGGTCCTCGCCCGCGAAGCGCCGCGCCCGGTCCCGCGCCGCCCACCGCAGCGAGTCCGCGTGCCGCACCACGCGCTCGGTGCGGTCCCGCAGCTCGGGCAGCCGCTCCATGACCTTGCTCCGGTCCGGTTCCCGCTCCAGCCGCCGGAGGTCGTCGTCCAGCTGATGCCCGTGTGCGCTCAGCCGCTTGAAGAGCGCCGCCGCCTCGGACAGCGACGCGTCCTCCGGCGAACCGGCCGCCAGCGCCTCCCGGGTGACCCGCAGCGAGGTGCGCAGGGACAGCCGCAGATCCGCGAGCTCCCCCACGGCACCCGGCTGCGTGTACTTCTTCGCCTTGAGTGTGGTGTCCTCGACGGCGCGGCGGGCCTGCTCCACGGTCCGGTCCACACTCCGCTTGGCGGCCCCCACCGCCTTCACCGCGGCATAGACGCCCAGCGCGACGAATGCCACGAAGAGCAGCGCCAGGACGAGGATCGCGGCTTCCATGGAAGCTCCTTCACGCAGACGGGCCTACCCCGGTCGTATCTCCACCGTAAACGGCCCGGGCCGGTCGGGGGTTCCTGCACGGCCCCCCAACCGGCCCGTAGAGGTTCACCCTCGGCCGAAAGGATCACCCCGGCCGGAGGCACACCGACCGGATCGTCCCGGACCCACGTCCCAGCAGCCTCCGGACACCCGTCCCAGCAGCCTCCGGGACCCGCGTCCCGACAGCCTCACGGACGGGCGTCCGCCGGCAGCGTCCCGGCCTCACGCCGGGACGATGTTCACCAGCTTCGGCACCCGGACGATGACCTTGCGGATGCCCGCGCCGCCGAGTGCGGACTGCACACCCGCGTCCGCCAGCGCCAGCTTCTCCAGCTCCTCGTCGGAGATCGACGGCGACACCTCCAGGCGTGCCTTGACCTTGCCCTTGATCTGCACGACGCAGGTCACGGTCTCGTCGACCACGTACGCCGGGTCCGCGACCGGGAAGGACTCGTGGACGACCGTGGCCCGGTGGCCCAGCCGGCGCCACAGCTCCTCCGCGATGTGCGGGGCCAGCGGGGCGGTCAGCAGCACCAGCCGCTCCGCGACCGACCGGGAGAGGGGGCCGCCCACCTTCGTCAGGTGGTTGTTCAGCTCGGTGACCTTGGCGATGGCGGTGTTGAAGCGCAGGTTCTCCATGTCCTGCGTGACCCCGTCGATCGCCTTGTGCAGGGCACGCAGCGTGGCCTCGTCCGGCTCCGCGTCGGTGACGGTGACCTCGCCGGTCTCCTCGTCCACGACGTTCCGCCACAGCCGCTGCAGCAGCCGGTACTGGCCGACCACGGCCCGGGTGTCCCAGGGCCGGGAGACGTCCAGCGGGCCCATCGCCATCTCGTACAGGCGCAGGGTGTCGGCACCGTACTCGACGCAGATCTCGTCCGGCGTGACGGCGTTCTTCAGGGACTTGCCCATCTTGCCCAGCAGCCGGGAGACCTGCTCGCCCTGGTAGTAGTAGCCGCCGTCGCGCTCCTCGACCTCCGCCGCGGGCACCGCGATGCCGCGGCTGTCCCGGTAGACGTAGGCCTGGATCATGCCCTGGTTGAACAGCTTGTGGAACGGCTCGAACGAGGAGATGTGCCCCAGGTCGAACAGCACCTTGTGCCAGAACCGCGCGTACAGCAGGTGCAGCACCGCGTGCTCGGCGCCGCCCACGTACAGGTCGACACCGCCCGCGGTCTGCCCCTCCCGCGGCCCCATCCAGTACTGCTCGACCTCGGGGTCGACGACCTGTGCGGCGTTGTGCGGGTCCAGGTAGCGCAGTTCGTACCAGCACGAGCCGGCCCAGTTGGGCATGGTGTTGGTCTCACGGCGGTACGTCTTCGGGCCGTCGCCCAGGTCCAGTTCGACGTTGACCCAGTCCTCGTTGCGGGACAGCGGGGTCTCCGGCGAGGTGTCCGCGTCGTCCGGGTCGAACGTCCGCGGGGAGTAGTCGTCGACCTCCGGCAGCTCGACCGGCAGCATCGACTCGGGCAGCGCGTGCGCCACACCGTCCGCGTCGTAGACGATGGGGAACGGCTCGCCCCAGTAGCGCTGGCGGCTGAACAGCCAGTCGCGCAGGCGGAAGTTGACCGTCCCCTCACCGATGCCGCGCTCGGCCAGCCACTCGGTGATCCGCGCCTTGGCGTCGACCACGCCCAGGCCGTCCAGCGAGACGGCGCCGGCGGCGGAGTTCACGATCTTCGCGTCGTAGGAGGCGAAGGCGTCGTCCCAGTCGGCGGGGTCGGTGCCGCGGTCGTCGCTCGGCTCGACGACACAGCGCATCGGCAGCTCGAAGGCGCGGGCGAACGCGAAGTCCCGGCTGTCGTGCGCCGGAACCGCCATGATCGCGCCGGTGCCGTAGCCCATCAGCACGTAGTCGGCGATGAACACCGGCACGCGCTCGCCGCTGGCCGGGTTCGTGGCGTACGCGCCGGTGAAGACGCCGGTCTTGTCCTTGGCCTCGGCCTGGCGCTCCACGTCCGACTTGGCCGCGGCCTGCTTGCGGTACTCGGCGACGGCCTCCGCCGGGGTGGCGTGCCCGCCGGTCCACACCTGGTGCGTGCCCTCCGGCCAGGCGGCCGGAACGATCGCGTCGACCAGGTCGTGCTCCGGCGCCAGCACCATGTAGGTGGCGCCGAACAGGGTGTCCTGACGGGTGGTGAAGACGGTGATCGCGTGGTCGTCTCCGACCGGGAAGTCGATCCGGGCACCCTCGGAACGGCCGATCCAGTTGCGCTGCTGCAGCTTGATCGCGTCGGGCCAGTCCAGCGCGTCCAGATCGTCCAGCAGCCGGTCCGCGTAGGCCGTGATGCGCATGTTCCACTGCCGCAGCTTGGCCTTGAACACGGGGAAGTTGCCGCGCTCGGAACGTCCGTCCGCGGTCACCTCCTCGTTGGCCAGGACGGTTCCCAGGCCGGGGCACCAGTTGACGGGCGCGTCGGACGCGTACGCCAGCCGGTACCCACCCAGTACGTCAGCGCGCTCCGCGGCGTTCAGCTCGGCCCACGGGCGGCCGTCCGGCGTCTGCCGCCGGCCGGAGGCGAACTGCTCGGCCAGGGTCTCGATCGGCCGGGCGCGCTTCGCCTCGTCGTCGTACCAGGAGTTGAAGATCTGCAGGAAGATCCACTGGGTCCAGCGGTAGTAGTCCGGGTCGATCGTGGCGAACGAGCGGCGCCGGTCGTGGCCCAGGCCCAGCCGGCGCAGCTGGGCCTTCATGTTCTCGATGTTGGCCTCGGTGCTCACCCTGGGGTGGGTGCCGGTCTGCACGGCGTACTGCTCGGCGGGCAGGCCGAAGGCGTCGAAGCCGAGGGTGTGCAGGACGTTGTGGCCGGTCATCCGGTTGAAGCGGGCGTAGACATCGGTGGCGATGTAGCCCAGGGGGTGGCCGACGTGCAGGCCCGCACCCGACGGGTACGGGAACATGTCCATGATGAACTTCTTCGGACGGTCGGCCGCCGCGGCGGACCCGGCCAGGTCACCGCTGGGGTTGGGCGTCGCGTAGGTGCCCTCGGCGTCCCAGAAGTCCTGCCAGCGTGCCTCGATGTCGGCGGCCATGGCCGCCGTGTAGCGGTGCGTCGCGGCCGTACCGGCCGCAGAATTCGTCTCGCTCATCGTCCTCAAAGCTCCATCGGTCGTCTCTGCTCGCGGATTCGCACCCTGTTGTTCCTGAAACAAAAAGGCCCCTCGCACAGGAGGGGACGCCGCGCCGATTCCGACCGGATTGTCCTCCGGCCGGGACTGATCAGCGCGGCCCGCCAAGCAGAAGGCGTACGGCACGCATGGCCTCAGAGTACCGCAGCGTCCGTGCAGGCCGCACGGAGCATCCGGCCCGCTCGCGCACAGCTACACCCGGAAGTAATCGGCGCAATTGACAATCGAGCAAATAACCAAACAGTCGGATGATCTTTGTTTTGGCGCTTAGCATGCGGGTCCGGGACCCCTCCCTCCGCACCACTGGAGTCGCCCGCATGCAACCTCATCGCACGATGCGAACCCCGTCCTCACGGACGAAGTCGTCAAGGACACCGTCGTCCCGGGCGCAGTCTCCACGGCCGTCACCGATCACCCCGAAGTCCCTGCCGCAGCCGGCGCTGTACGCCGTGCAGGTCGCGGTCGCCGGGGGCATCCTGGCGATCACCCTGCTCGCCGGCGAGGCGCTGCAGATGGCCATCGACTTCGCCAGCGGGGTCCTCACGCTGGTCTCGCTCAGCGCTGCCGTGATCTGGGGCCTGGTGGCCGCCGACCGCGTACTGCTGGAGGTCCGGCAACGGCTGCTCTCGCAGGCCATCCACCGCGGCCTCGCGGTCGCCTCGCTGGGCTTCCTGCTGATGCACATCACCGTCAAGGTCGCCGAGGCGCACGCCTCGCTGCTGGCCGCGCTGGTGCCGTTCAGCCTGGGCGTGCAGGGCTCCGGCGGGCTGATCGGCCTCGGCTCGCTCGCCGCGCACTGCATGGTGATCGCCGGCGCCACCGGCGCCGCCCGCAGCCGCCTGGCCTCCAACGGCCCCGCGGCGGCCCGCTGGCGCGCGCTGCACTCGCTGGCCTACCCGGCCTGGTTCGCCGCGCTGCTGCACGGATTGAACGCCGGGCGTCCGGCAGCCGTATGGGTGACCACGATGTATGCGCTCGCCCTCGCCGCCGTGGGTGCGGCGGTGTCCGTGCGGCTGCTCCCGCAGCCGCAGCGCCGCCGCATCGCGCGGCTGCTGATGTCGCTGACCAAGCCCGGACCGTCCGGACGCGCCGACCGTGACCAGGAGCCCATGGGGCCCCGGGACACCTCGGTGTCGCCGCTGCCGGGCGGCGGCGCCATGTCCGGCGCCGACCGGATGCCGGGCGCGGCACGCATGCCGGGCGGGCGGGCCGACACCTTCGCCGAGCAGCCTCCGCTGCGGCTCGACTCGACGCGTCCCACACCTGTCGCGGGCGGCCGGGGAGCCGGTATATCCGCGGCGTACCGGGCCGTGTCGTCCCCACCGCCGTCCCCCTTCGGAGCGCCCGCCGCACCGCAGGAGGCCCGGACGGAGATGCTGCCGCCGATGCCCTCGTACGAGGCGCCGACCGACATCCTTCCGCCGGTCCCCTCGGGCGATCCGCAGACCGGCGGCGTCCCGCCCGTTCCGCAGTACGACACCGGCACCCTTCCCCCCGTTCCGCAGTACGGCACAGGGAACCTTCCCCCGGTGCCGCAGTACGACACGGGAAACCTTCCCCCGGTGCCGCAGTACGACACGGGAAACCTTCCCCCGGTGCCGCAATACGACACCGGAAACATTCCGCCGGTACCGCAGTACGACACCGGCGGCATTCCACAGGTCCCCCAGTACGACACGGGAAACCTCCCTCCGGTGCCGCAATACGACACCGGAAACATTCCGCCGGTGCCCCAGTACGACACCGGCGGCATTCCACAGGTCCCCCAGTACGACACGGGGAATCTCCCCCCGGTGCCGCCGTACCAGGCACAGACCGGGAACGTCCCGCCGCTGCCGCAGTACGACACCGGGAACCTCCCGCCCGTACCCCAGTACGACACCGGAGGCATCCCTTCCGTACCGTCCTATGCGGCACCCACCGAGACGTTCCAGACCGTGTCGCCGTACGTCCCGGAGCAGCCCACCGGGTCCTCGGGCCGCTGGCCCGCCCCGTCCCCGCCGCCGCCCGGCGAGACCTTCGGGCGCCGCGCGGAGCCGGACCCGGCCGCCGGACAGTCCTATTCGCCCCCGCCGGGTGAACCCTGGCATCAACCCGCAGGAGAGCGGCCATGAACGCACCACTCCCCGACGTACCCGAAGTCCGGGTGGTCGGACTGCCGCAACTGACCGCGGGATTCGACCTGGTCCACCGGCTCGACCTCGGCATGCACCTGAAGGTGCACGGTGCCCTGGAGCCGATGGTCGGCGAGCGGCTGGCGGATCTGGCCGAGGCCGTGTCACTGAACGGCAGGGGCGGTGCGGGCTTCCCGTTCGCCAAGAAGCTGCGGGCCGTTGCCAAGAGCGCGATCCGACGGGGCGTCCGTCCCGTGGTCGTGGTCAACGGCAGCGAGGGGGAACCGGCCTGCCGCAAGGACACCGTGCTGCTCTGCCGCGCACCGCATCTCATCCTCGACGGCGCTCTGCTGGCCGCCGAGGCACTCGGAGCCCGGGTCCTGGCCATCGCCGTGACCCGGGACTCCACCGAGGCCTCCATGCGGGAGGCCATTGCCGAGCGCGGGCTGACCGACCGGCGCGGCAAGGGACTGCGGGTCCGCACGGTGCGGACCCCCGAGCGGATGGTCTCCGGTGAGGCCTCCTCGGTGATCAGCGCGGTCAACGGCGGCCCCTCGCTGCCTGCGGGCCGCAAGGTGCGCGCCGCGGACTCCGGTGTGGGCGGCGCCCCGACGCTGCTGTCCAACGCGGAAACGTTCGCCCAACTCGCCATGGCGGCACGGCTGGGACCGCAGCGGTACGCCAACATCGGCCTGTCCGACGAACCGGGCACCGTGATGCTGACGGTCTCCGGCTCGGTGGCGCGGCCGACCGTCCTGGAGGTGCCGGTCGGCACCCCGATGCGCTACGTCCTGGAGCTGTGCGGCGCGCCGCCGATGCCGCAGGCCGTGCTGACCGGTGGCTACCACGGCGACTGGATCGACGGCCTGACCGCGGTGGGCGCCATCATCTCCCGCAAGGCGCTGCGCACGGCCGGCGGTGCCCTGGGAGCGGGCGCGATCCTGCCGATCGGCCCCGAGACCTGCGCGCTCGGCGAGTCCCTGCGCATCGCCAACTGGCTGGCGGCCGAGACGGCCGGACAGTGCGGGCCCTGCAAGCTGGGTCTGCCGGCCGCCGCCGCGGGCCTCTCGGACGTGCTGGGCGGCGGCGGGCCGACCGCGCTGGAGGCCTTGAAGCAGGTCACCCAGGCGGTCAAGGGCCGGGGCGCGTGCAAGCACCCCGACGGCTCGGTCCGCTTCTTCCAGTCCACGCTGAACGCCTTCACCGACGACCTCGCCGCCCATGTGCTCAGCGGTGGCTGCGGGCGCCCCACCCAGGGTGTGCTGCCCCTGCCGAACCCGGGCTACGAGGACGAGGGCGTGCCCAGCGGCGAGAAGCTCGCGGTGGACTGGGTGCTGTGCGAGGGCCACGGCCTGTGCGCCGGGGTGGTGCCGGAGATGATCCGCATGGGTCCCGACGGCTACCCGGTGATCGCCGACATGACGGTTCCGATGCACCTGCGGGCCAACGCCCAGCGCGCCGTACGGCGGTGCCCGGAGCTCGCGCTCCGGCTGGAGCAGGCGCCCGCCCAGCAGGCGCCTCCCAGCCGCAAGGCGCTGCCCCGGGGCTGACCGCCACGGACGGCAACGGCGGGGCCGGGATCCGGGGGTACGCCCCCGGATCCCGGCCCCGGTCCGTTCCCCGCCTCGGGGGCTCCCGGTGCCCGAACAGGAGCTCCCGGCGCCCGGACACACGAAAGCGGGCCGTCCGATCGGACGGCCCGCTCTCTCTTCTGTGGAGCTAAGGAGAATTGAACTCCTGACCTCCTGCATGCCATGCAGGCGCTCTACCAACTGAGCTATAGCCCCTTGCGCTGCTCCGCCCGGTTCCCCCGGCGGCTCCGCCAACATTACACGGACCACCCGGTCTTCCGCCAAATCGATGACCAGTCATCTCGTCCGCCGCCGGCTCGCCGCGCCGTTCCGCCCGCCGGAGCGACGGCGGAGTGCGGGCGCGGGGCACCGTACGGGGTCCTGGCCCGGCCCGTACAGGGTCCTGGCCCGGCCCGTCCGGCGCTCCGGCCGGCCGTCCGGCGGCACCGGCGCGTTCCGGAGCGGTGCGCCCCGGAGTGCGGCAGGTCACAGCCGTCGCCGCACTGCCGGGACGCACGGCCCGGCCGGGGCGGTCGCGGTGAACTCCCCCGGCGGGGACGCCCGATGGCCCGTGCGGGCCGGCTCCGGACATCCGACGAGCGGGGCGGGCCGCTTCCGGGTGGCCGCCGTCGACGAGGGCCCTGCGCGGAGATCACCGGCTGAAGGCCGGTGGACGCGTTCGGCAGGTGCCGCCGCGGCCCGGGGAGACATCCGGCGGCCGAGCGGGCTCTGTGGCCCGCGTGATGGGGGCAGGGCTCCCGTGGGCGCGATACCCCCACCCCGGGGCCCGCCGGGCCGCCAGTGCGGCAGGAGCCCCGGGTGAAGGCCGTGGGAGCACCGCACCGCGGCCCGCGGTGGCCGGAGAGCGAAGCCCGGAGACCGGGGTGCGCGGCCCCGCGGCGGCCCGTGAGAGGGCTCAGGCGGTCGCGAAGGAGTAGAAGCGCTTGAGCGTGCAGTGCTCGTCGAGGAGCCGTCCGTAGATCGGCTCGCCCTCCAGCTCGCGGTAGGTCTCGATCGGGTCGCCTTTTATGATCAGCGCCCGCGCGCACTCCTCGCACCAGTACTGGTACTCGGAGTTGATCGGCTCCATGTCGCGCACGATCGGCGTTCCGCTACCGCACCAGTCGCACTTCCGCCTGTGTGCACCCATCAGTCAGCTCCAGCAGTGGCCGCAGGCTGTGCACACGTAGGAAATCCCTCCGTTGTCCCCGAGCACCTGCGCCACATGGGCGGAGCCGCACGCTGGACACTTGAGGAGGGCCGGACAGTACGTCGCCTGGTTCTCGTCGGGGGGACAGGTGAGACGGAGCGCGTATTCCGACTGCCGGTTGTCATCGAATGCCGCGGCAATGTCGAGAAGATCGTCGGCCTCCTCGAAACTGCTCGTCGGCATGCGCACTCCCTCCCCTTCCGGCCGTCCGATTCTGCCATGTGACAGCCCGGAGGTCAGCGGACCTTCCGGACCGGACGGGTCCGTTCGAGGTTCATTCCGCGGATCGCGACAGAGAAAGCCGCGCGGATCGCGATCAGAGAGGCTGCCCCGTTCGCGACAGAGAGACAGGACGCGGTCACCGGCCACAACGCGACGATCCCGCCTCCCCTGAGGGAGACGGGATCGGACGAAGCGTGGAGCTAAGGAGAATTGAACTCCTGACCTCCTGCATGCCATGCAGGCGCTCTACCAACTGAGCTATAGCCCCGCTGTTCTCATCGCTCCGGTGTTTTCACCGCTGCGCTGTGAACGAGAAGAAGCTTAACCGGTGACCTGGCCAGATGCGAAATCCGCCCCCGGCCTCCCGCCGGGGCGGCCCCGTGGCCGCGCCCGGAACGGGCGGCGGGCCGGTCAGTCGTCGTCGCCGAGGACCGGCTCGGGCAGCGTCCCGGCGTTGTGCTCCAACAGGCGCCAGCCGCGGGCTCCCTCGCCCAGCACGGACCAGCTGCAGTTGGAGAGGCCGCCCAGCGCCTCCCAGCTGTGCGGCTCCAGCCCGAGGAAGCGCCCGATGGTGGTGCGGATGGTGCCGCCGTGGCTGACGACGACGAGGGTGCCGCCGTCGGGCAGCTTGTCCACGGCGCGCTCCACCACCGGTGCCGCGCGCTCGGCGACCTCGGTCTCCAGCTCACCGCCGCCGCGCCGCACCGGCTCGCCGCGCTTCCAGGCGGCGTACTGCTCGCCGTACCGCTCGACGATCTCCTCGTGCGTGAGGCCCTGCCAGCTGCCCGCGTAGGTCTCGCGCAGGCCCGGGTCGTGCTCGACGTCGAGCTGGGTGATCGAGGCCAGCTCGCCGGCCGTGACCGCGGCCCGCCGCAGGTCGGACGCGATGATCGCGTCCGGCTGGAGGGCCGCCAGCAGCCGCGCGGAGCGGCGCGCCTGGGCGTGCCCCTCCTCGGTCAGCTCGATGTCGGTCGTTCCCTGGAAGCGTCGCTCCAGGTTCCAGGCCGTCTGGCCGTGCCGCCACAGGACGACCCTGCGGCCGCGGCCGCTTCCCGCGCCGTTCAGCTCAGCTCTCCGTCCAGCTCCTGCTCCGCGGCCTGGCGCTTCGCGTGCTCGTCGGCCTTGCCACGGGTCGCGACGGCGTCCTCGGGCAGGTCGAGCTCGGGGCAGTCCTTCCAGAGCCGCTCCAGCGCGTAGAAGACCCGCTCCTCGCTGTGCTGGACGTGGACGACGACATCCACGTAGTCCAGCAGCACCCAGCGTGCCTCCCGGTCGCCCTCGCGGCGCACCGGCTTGGTCTGGAGCTGCCGGTTCAGGCGCTCCTCGATCTCGTCGACGATGGCCTTGACCTGGCGGTCGCTGGGGGCCGAGGCCAGCAGGAAGGCATCGGTGATCGCCAGGACGTCGCTGACGTCGTACGCGATGATGTCGTGCGCGAGCTTGTCGGCAGCCGCCTGGGCGGCGACGTTGATCAGCTCGATGGAGCGGTCCGTGGCGGTCACAAGCCAAGCTTTCGATCGGGAAACGGGTACCCGTCCAGGGTCTCACGCCCCGCCCCCGGTCCCCGACCGGATTTGTTCCGTTCGGGGGCCGTGCGCCGGGCCGGTCAGCCGGCCCGGTAGTCCTGTCCGAGGACGACGGTGATGTCCGCGTTGGACGCGCCCCGGCCCTTGGCCACCGCGCCGGCCGGCAGGCCGAGCGTCTTGGCGACCTCCTTGGCCTTCCCGGCCTGTGCGGTGTCCGCGTAGGTGACCCGGGAGGCGGTCTGCGCCGCGCCCGCCGCGCCGCCGTCGACGAAGGTGTAGCCGCTGTTGACCAGGGTGACCTGGGCGCTGGAGACGGCCTTGCGGTCGCCGGTGGCGTTCCGGACGCTGATCCGCGGGGCGTCGTTCGGGTCGGCGTTCTTGACCGTGCCGCCCAGGACGTCCTTGACCACGCTGTCGGTGGCCTGCTCACTGAGCGTGCCGTCCGGGCGCACCGGCAGCAACGCCGTCCGGTACGCGCCGTTCTTCGCCTGCTCGGCGAGCTGCGCCAGGGAGGCACCCAGCTGGCCCTCGGTCAGGGACGGGTCCGGGATCTGGGCGAGGGAGCGCACGGTCGCGGTCGCGGCGTCCGGGTCGCTCGACATCTTCTTCAGCACGGCCTGCATGACCTGGCCGAAGCGGCGCAGCTGCCGGGTCTGCTGCTCGCCGGGCGCGAGGTGGGTGGCGTAGCCGACGGCTGCCTGGCCGGAGAGGGTCCGGGCCTTCCCGCGCTCGACCAGCGGGTCGTCGCCCCGCTTCGGCGCGGGCACGGTCGCGTCGGCGTCGACGGTGATCCCGCCGACCGATTCGACGAGGTTCTCCAGGTACGGCGTGTCCAGCCGCCAGCTGCCCTGGATGCTTGCGCCGAGGAGGGTGTCGAGGGCGGACCGGGTCGGTCCGGTGCCCTCGTCCGCGACGGACTTGCCCAGGGTGGTGCTGCCGCCGTCCTCGGTGCCGACCGCCAGGGAGTTCGGCAGCAGGACCGTGGTGCCCTTCCCGGTGGTCTCGTTGTCCACCAGCAGCGCGGTGGCGCCGGGCCCGCCCTTGGTGTCGCGCAGGTGCACGACGATCACGTCCCGCTTCTGGGCGCCGCCCGCCGCGGCGGCGCCGCCACCGGGTGCGGAGAGGCCGGGCACCTTGCCCGCGAACCAGAGGTACCCGGCTCCGCCCAGGAGGGCCAGGACGAGGACCACGACGAGCATGACCACCCGGTTGCGGCCCTTGCGCTTGCGCTCGTCACGCCGCTCGGTGCGGGTCTCGGCGAACTTCAGCCAGTCGATGACGTCGTCGGAATCCTCGTCCGGCTCCTCGATGAACGAGAACTGCTCGGTGCGGTACTCCGGCCCCTCGTCACCCGGCCGGCCGCCCTCCGGCATGCCGTCGTGCCGACCCTCGTCGTGCCGGCCCTCGTCGTACTGGGCCTCGTCGCGCGGGCCCGGCTGCCGCGGGACCTGCGGCTGCGACCGCGTCGGCTGGAGCGGGGGCGCCTGCGGTTCCGCGGCCTCCTGCCGCGGGGCCTCGGGCTCCGCGGGGGCGTAGGTCTGCGCGTAGCCGTCGTAGGACTGCTGCTGCGGGATCCACTGCCGGCCGTCGGTCTGCTGCGGGGGCTGCTGCACGGCCTGCGCCTGGGCGTAGGGGTCGTAGTACGGGCGGCCGTATTCGTCGTACTGCGGCTGCTGGTGCTGCTGCGGCTGCTGGGCGCCGTACGGGTCGTAGTACTGCTGGGCGTACGGGTCGTAAGGCTGCTGCTGTTGCGCCTGCTGCGCGTACGGGTCGTAGTACTGCTGCTGGTACGGGTCCTGGCCGCCCTCGGCCCCACCCTCGGCGTGGCTCCGCCCGGAGTGTGCGTCGTTCACCAGTGCCCCTTCCAGAGACGGACTAGCCGGCGTCCCGGTACAGCCCGCGCTTGTTGATGTACCGCACCACCCCGTCCGGCACCAAGTACCAGACCGGCTGCCGGGCCGCCACCCTCGCGCGGCAGTCCGTGGACGAGATGGCGAGCGCCGGGACCTCGATCAGCGAGACCCCGCCGTCCGGGAGCCCCGGGTCCGAGAGCACGTGGCCCGGCCGGGTCACACCGATGAAGTGCGCCAGCGAGAACAGCTCGTCAGCGTCCCGCCAGGTGAGGATCTGGGAGAGCGCGTCGGCGCCGGTGATGAAGAAGAGATCGCTGTCGGCGTTCTCCGTGTGCAGCTCGCGCAGGGTGTCGATGGTGTAGGTCTTGCCGGCCCGGTCGATGTCGATCCGGCTGACCGAGAACTGCGGGTTGGACGCGGTGGCGATCACCGTCATCAGGTAGCGGTCCTCGGCGGGGGAGACCGCCCGGTGGCTCTTCTGCCACGGCTGCCCGGTCGGCACGAACACCACTTCGTCGAGGTGGAACTGCGAAGCCACCTCGCTGGCGGCGACCAGGTGACCGTGGTGGATCGGGTCGAACGTCCCGCCCATCACGCCGAGTCGCCGCTTCACCGGACCGGTCACCGATCCTTCGTGCTCTCCCATGCGTGCAGAGCCTACTGTCCCGGTCCGGGAGCCGTCAGAGCCGTCCCCGGCTCAGCGGTCGCGGTTGAATCGCGTGGTGATCCACAGCAGGAGCAGCAGGACGAACAGCGCACCGCCACCCGTGAGGTAGGGGTTGAGGCTTTCGTGCTCGCTGCTGTGCTCGGCGCCCTCGGCGGCGAGGGTGACCAGGGCGTGGGCGGTGCTGGGGAGACTCATCGTCGGCAGGCCTATCCAGGTTGTCGTCGGGCAAGACGCTTGGCGGCAACATCGTAAGCGGGCCCAGCGGGCAACCCTACGCCGACTCCTCGCGTCCTACTGGTCCCGTCCGCCGTATCCCCTCAGCAGGAACCAGGCGAGCAGGGCCGCGCCCACCACGGAGACGACGATCAGGGTGCGCAGCAGCGCTCCCGGACCCGTCTGGTCCGCGGCCACCGCGAGCTGGGCAGTGAAGTCCGACATGTCTCCACCGTAGCCGCGACCCGGTCGCACGCCGCGGGCGGGGCGGGGCCGGACACCTCCGGCCGGACGGGATTTTCGAAACACGCCCTAGGCTGGGCCGTGGGGGACGGGCCGATGAAGGGCCGACAAGGGGGCTTCGATGACCGAGAACACCGAGCACGCACCGGGCCGTCACCGGCGGCGCTTCCCCGGGATCTCCTCCCGGGCGTACGAGCATCCCGCCGACCGCTCGGCGCTGGTGGCGCTGCGCAAGCTGAGCGGGTTCGACACCGTTTTCAAGACGCTCAGCGGGCTGCTGCCGGAGCGCAGCCTGCGGCTGCTGTTCCTGTCCGACTCGGTCCGGGTCGGCGAGCGGCAGTTCGCGCATCTGCACGCGATGCTGCTGGACGCCTGCTACATCCTGGACCTGGAGAAGGTCCCGCCGATGTACGTGACCCAGGATCCGCAGCCCACCGCCATGTGCATCGGCCTGGACGAGCCGGTCATCGTGGTCAGCACCGGCCTGGTCGAGCTCCTCGACGAGGAGGAGATGCGGGCGGTGATCGGCCACGAGGTGGGCCACGCGCTGTCCGGCCACGCCGTCTACCGGACGATCCTGCTCTTCCTCACCACCATCGCCGTGAAGGTGGCCTGGATCCCGCTGGGCAACGTCGCGGTGATGGGCCTGGTGGCGGCGCTGCGCGAGTGGTTCCGGAAGTCGGAGCTCTCGGCGGACCGGGCCGGCCTGCTGGTGGGCCAGGACCTCCAGGCGTCGATGCGCGGGCTGATGAAGATCGCGGGCGGGAACCATCTGCACGAGATGAACGTGGACGCGTTCCTGGAGCAGGCGGAGGAGTACGAGGCGGGCGGTGACCTGCGGGACTCCGTGCTGAAGATCCTGAACCTGCTGCCGCGCAGCCACCCGTTCACCACCGTGCGGGCGGCCGAGCTGAAGCGCTGGGCGGAGAGCCGGGACCACCAGCGGATCATGGACGGCCACTACCCGCGGCGCGACGAGGACCAGGACACCTCGGTCGGCGACTCCTTCAAGGAACACGCGAACCACTACGCCGAATCGGTGCGCACCAGCAAGGACCCGCTGATGGGCCTGGTCCGGGACCTCGCGGACGGCGCGGGCGACCTGGGCGGCAAGCTGCGGGACGCGTTCACCGGGGGCTCCGGCGGGCGGCCGGACGGCAAGCCCGGCCCCGACGGCACTCCGGGGGCCTCGTAGAGGCTGCCGGACGGCCGCGCTCCGGCCCCGTCACCGTCGGGAGGCCCGGCCTGCGTACGGGCATGCCCGGCCACCCGGCGCGGCTACGGCGTCGACACGGCCGCTCCAGCTCGGCTACGGCTTCGGCAGGGCGTCGGGCGCCAGCACGCCGCAGAGCGAGGCATGGGGCCGTCCCGCGTCGTACGGGTTCGTGCCGGCGGGGGCGTCGTTCCCGGCGCTCTGCCCGGCCAGCAGCGGCCGCAGCCGGTTCGCGGGGTCGGCGGCACACGTCAGGGGCCCTGCCTGGAGGCTGGTCTGGACGACCTCCAGGTGCTGGCTGCGCAGGTCCTCGCGGTCGAAGCGGAGGCGCACCTCGCGCCGCGCGGTGAACAGCGAGGCGTCGGCGGCCTGCTTGCCCTCCCGGGCGGACCGCAGGGCGTAGACGAAGGTGTGGTCGCCGGTGACCTCCAGCCGGTCCTGGCCGGTCTCGGTGACGGTGAGGCTGCCCTGGACACGCACCCCGGGGTCGGCCAGCGCCGCCGTGGCGGGGTCGAAGCGGACGAGCCAGCCGGTGGCGGCGTGCCGGCCGTCGTCGACCGGACGGTCCATGCTGCGGTCGAACTGGTCGAGCTGGCCGGGGTCGAGCAGCACGCGGACGGACCGCGTCGCCCCGCCGGTCAGCACGGCGGGGTCGATGGCGGACCGGACGATGTACTCCTTGGCCGTGTCCAGGGCGGCCATGACCTGCTGCTCGGAGAAGTGCTCGGTGCCCCGGGCAGCCGGCATGGTGACGCCCGCGGCCCCTGTGCGGTACTCCGCGGCGGGGCTGTGCCCGAGGAGCTCGGCCGGTGTCCCGCCCGGCACGGCGCCCTGCGGGGCGAGCGGGACCACGGAGATCCGCAGCGGCTCCACGGTCCGCGCCGAGGGGCTCTGGTAGGGGTGGCGTATCCCCATGTAGATGGCCGTGGCGAAGGCCAGCGCGATCACCACGACCAGGATCAGCGCCTGCCGGGACCCCCCGGCCCGGGACCAGGCGCGGCGGCTGCGTACGGCCGGTGAGTGGTCGTCCAGCCGCTCCCGGGCCGAGAACTCCTCCAGCCGGGCAGCACGGACGAACGACTCGTCGAAGACGACGGATCGGTACTCGTCCTCTCCACCTCCCGGAACGCCCTCGGGTGTCCCCTCAGGTGGCTCTCCAGGCCCGGCCATACCAACAGAGTAGGTCGGAAGGCGGTCGGGTAAACGCGCTGGTACGCGACAACTTCTGACGGGGGTTCACGGGTGCGTCAGTGGGCGCGCGGGACGGCCGAGGCGGTCGGCGCGGCGGTGCCCGCGGTGGCCGACGGCAGCCCTCCCGGCTGTTCCGGGAGCTGCCCCACCGAGGGGCCTTCCACCTCGCTCGTGGCGGGCGGCGGAGCCGGCTCCTGCCGGCTGCCCGCAGCTCCACGGTAAACCGCGGCGAAGGCCAGCGCGACCATGCCCATGCCCATCAGCACGGCCAGCAGCCAGGCCACGGGGCGGTGCCAGCGGGCCGGGCTGCGGTAGGGGCGCAGCGAGCCGCCGTAGCGGCCGTACGGCCCGTAGAGGTCGTCCTCCGGGTCACGCGGCAGGCCGTCGATGCCGTCCCGGTAGAAGTCCGGGTCGCCGTCGGGGCCGAAGTCGTCGTAGAAGTCCTCGTCGGCTCCTCCGGAGCCCGCGCGGGCGCGGGCGGCCTCGGCCTCGGCACGGGCCTGCGCGGCGGCGAGCATGCGCTCGGCGGCGGTGGGCTCGTGGATCCTGGCGGAGCGGACGAAGTCCTCGTCGAAGACCACGGAGGCGAACGCGTCGTCCGCCGCTCCGTGGCTGTGGCTGTCGGGCTCCTCGCCGTCCGGGAACGGCCTGCCCCCCACGTCGTCCGGCACCCGTCCAGAGTACGGCCGGCCCGCCCGTTTGGGCAGGGCGGAGCGGAAATCCGCAGCGGCCGGAACCGGCCTTCCGGGGGCGCGTCCCCCAGGCGCGGCACGGGTCGGACCGGTGTCCGGGGGACGGCGGCCGCCGTCCCCCGGACGGGTGCTCCGCGTCAGCGGGTGTGGCCGTCGCCGGTGACCACGTACTTGGTCGAGGTGAGCTCCGGCAACCCCATCGGGCCCCTGGCGTGCAGCTTCTGGGTGGAGATGCCGATCTCGGCACCGAAGCCGAACTGGCTGCCGTCGGTGAAGCGGGTGGAGGCGTTGACGGCCACCGTCGTCGAATCCACCAGTTGGGTGAACCGGCGGGCCGCGGCCTGGGACGTGGTGACGATCGCCTCGGTGTGGCCCGAGCTCCACAGCCGGATGTGGGCGACGGCCGCGTCCAGCGAGTCGACGACCGCGGCGGCGATGTCGTACGAGAGGTACTCGGTCTCCCAGTCCTCCATGGTCGCCGGGACCACGGTGGCCTTCGTCCCGGCCTGCTCGGCGAGCTCCACCACCCGCTCGTCGGCGTGCACGGTCACCCCGGCCTCGGCCAGCGCGTCCAGCGCACGCGGCAGGAACTCCGCGGCGATGTCCCGGTGGACGAGGAGGGTCTCGGCGGCGTTGCAGACGCTGGGCCGCTGCGCCTTGGAGTTGACCAGGATGTCGACCGCCATGTCGAGGTCGGTCTCCGCGTCGACGTAGACGTGGCAGTTGCCGGTGCCGGTCTCGATGACCGGCACCGTGGACTCCTCGACGACGGTGCGGATCAGGGAGGCGCCGCCGCGCGGGATCAGCACGTCGACCATGCCGCGGGCACGCATCAGCTCACGCACCGAGTCACGGCTCTCGCCGGGGACCAGCTGGACGGCGTCCGCGGGCAGCCCGGCGCCGCCGACGGCGTCGCGCAACACCCTGACCAGGGCCTGGTTCGAGGCGTACGCGGAGGAGGAGCCGCGGAGCAGGACCGCGTTGCCCGACTTCAGGCAGAGCGCCGCGGCGTCGACGGTGACGTTGGGGCGGGCCTCGTAGATGATCCCGACGACCCCGAGCGGCACCCGGACCTGGCGGAGGTCGATGCCGTTGGGGAGCGTGGAGCCGCGGACGACCTCGCCGACCGGGTCCGGGAGGGCCACCACGTGGCGGACGTCGCCGGCGATGGCCCGGACCCGCTCCGGGGTCAGGGTGAGCCGGTCGACGATGGCCTCACTGGTGCCGGCGGCGCGGGCCCGCTCGACGTCCTCGGCGTTGGCCTCGACGATCTCCTTCGTCCGCACCTCGAGGGCGTCGGCCATCGCCAGCAGCGCGTCGTCCTTGACCGAGCGTGGCAGCGGGGCCAGGTCGGCGGCGGCGGCGCGGGCCCGGTAGGCGGCGAGGACCACCGGGGACTTCGGGGTGGGATCGGCCAGGGGCGAGGGAAAGTCGCTGCTCATGCCGTCAGGGTACGGCCCGTTCCGTCCGGCGCCGCCACGGTTTCCGGCACCTGAGACAGCGCGTGACGGAGACTGCCCGTTCCTGACCGGAGGCGGTCCGCCGTGCACCGGACGGCGGCCCGGGGGCGCCCGGCTCCCCATGTCCCGGACCGGACCGCGGAGTTCGGCACCCCCAGGGGCCGGTGGGTCCGGGCGGCGGCAGCGCGCGGAGCGGGCCGGCGGGTCAGAACGGGTGCACCCCGACCGGCGCTGCCGGCGGCGGACCGTACCCCTCGGCCACCCGCTGGTGGTAGGTGTCGCGGTCGATGACCTCCAGGCCGACGATCTCCCACGGGGGCAGCTTGGCCGTCGACCGGTGCTCGCCCCAGAGGCGGAGCGCCACGGCCGCCGCGTCGTGCAGGTCCCGCGCCTCCTCCCAGTACCGGATCTCGGCGTGGTCGTTGGCGTAGCGGCTGGTCAGCAGGAACGGATGATCGTGGGCGAGCTTCTCCAGCGCCCGCCGGACGTCGCTCAGCGGCGCCTCGGCGCCCGAGACGCTGAGCGTGACGTGCCACAGCCGGGACGCGTCCCGGCCCTCGCACTCCGGGGTCCGCCCCGTCTCGGGGCCGCCCGCGGATCCCGGCCCGGCCGGCCGCTGCCCGGTACCGACGCTGGTCAGCGTCCGCTCCTCCCCCGCGGTCCGGCGGGTGGGGGTGCCGGCGCTCCCGGCCGCGGCTCGGACCGTGCCCCCGTCCCGGGGCAGCGCCCCTGGGCGCCCTCGTCTCACCGGTTCCCTCCTGACGTGCGTTCTCGCTCCTCCCCGCAGCCCCGACGGGCTGGGGGGTGCCCCCACGCGCGCGGGCGGAGCCGTGCGCGCTGTCGTCCCCGGGCACCGGTCACCGGCGGCGCCCCCGCATCAAAGTTGACCAGCCCGCGGGGTGGCTGGGGGCGGTTTTCCGGAAGGTCTCCGTGGAAAGGCTGGACTTTTGGCGTATCCGCGACACGGGGCGACAGACCGTGTCCGGTCAGTGGCCGAGCACCACGAGGTCGTCCCGGTGCACGACCTCCCGCTCGTACGCCGGGCCGAGCTCACGGGCGAGATCCCGGGTGGAGCGGCCCAGCAGCCGGGGGATCTCCTTGGCGTCGAAGCTGACCAGGCCGCGGGCGACCGCCCGCCCCCCGGCGTCCCGCAGCTCGACCGGGTCACCCGCGCTGAACTCGCCCTCGACGGCGGCGATTCCGGCGGGGAGCAGCGAGGCGTTGCCGTCGACCACGGCCCGTACCGCGCCCTCGTCCAGGGTGAGCGCGCCCCGCGGCGTCGAGGCGTGGGCCAGCCACAGCAGCCGGTCGGCGGAGCGGCGCCCGGTCCGGTGGAAGTACGTGCCGGTGGGCCGCCCGGCGACGGCGTCGGCGGCTTCCGAGGCGGAGGTGAGGACCACCGGGATGCCCGCGGCGGCGGCGATCCGGGCCGCCTCGACCTTGGTGACCATGCCGCCGGTGCCGACGCCGGCCTTGCCCGCGCTGCCGATCGAGACGCCCTCGATGTCCGCGGGCCCGGTGACCTCGCCGATCCGGGAGGTGCCGGGCGCGCTGGGGTCGCCGTCGTAGAGGCCGTCCACGTCCGAGAGGAGGACCAGCAGATCGGCGCGGACCAGGTGGGCGACGAGGGCCGCGAGCCGGTCGTTGTCGCCGAAGCGGATCTCGTCGGTGGCGACGGTGTCGTTCTCGTTGACCACCGGCAGCGCGCCCATCGCCAGGAGCTGGTCCAGCGTCCGGTAGGCGTTGCGGTAGTGGGCGCGGCGGCTGGTGTCGTCGGAGGTGAGCAGCACCTGGCCGACGCGGACGCCGTAGCGCGCGAAGGAGGCGGTGTAGCGGGCGACCAGCAGCCCCTGGCCGACGCTGGCGGCCGCCTGCTGCCGGGCCAGGTCGCGGGGGCGGCGCCGGAGGCCCAGCGGGGCGAGCCCGGCGGCGATGGCGCCGGAGGAGACCAGCACGATCTCCTTCTCGCCGCCGCTGCGCGCCTTGGCCAGCACGTCCACGAGTGCGTCGACCCGGTCCGCGTCGAGGCCGCCCGCCGCGGTGGTCAGGGAGGAGGAGCCCACCTTGACCACGACCCTGCGGGCCTTCGCGATCTCGTCCCGCACCGCTGCTGACCCTGCTGCCCGTGACACTGTGTTCCCCTGTCCCCCTGATCGACCGACGTTCCGCTGGCAATCTACGTCAGCCGGGCGGGCCGGTGCCCGGCCGTTCCGACCGGTGGGCGCCCGACTCCGGGCCCGCGCGGGCTGCGGGTGGCCGCCGGGGTGGCGGATGACACACTGCGCCACTTGGTTCACCGGCTTTGAGCCCATTCGCGGTGATAGCGGTCACGGCAGATTGTCATCGAGGCAGCGCGCATCATACGGTCAGTGGTCGACCTGAGCTGCTGCCGCCATGCTGCGGCACCGGCTCCCCCGGCGGGACCGCCCCCACGGCCCGCCCCTCTGTTCTGTCCGACCGCTTCCCTCGCCAGGAGCCCTGCCCGTGCCCTCTGCCGGACTCGCCCCCCGACGCGTCGTGCAGCTCACCGCACTGTCGGCGATGTTCGCGGCCTTCGCGGCCCAACTCGCCGGTGCGCTGCTGCCCAACGTGCCGACCTTCGCCGCCGCATCCGCGGCAGGCCTCGCACTCGACCTCTATCTGCAGCGCAAGCAGCCCGGTCTGCTCTCGCTGCTGGGCAAGATCCGGTTCGACGTCACCATCCGCCAGTTGCTGCGCGACATGCTGATCCTGGTGGGTCTGCTGCGCATCGAAGGCATCAACCCGCTGCACGAGCAGTCGCCGCTCACCATCGCGCTGCTCCTCTTCTACGGGCTGCACTTCGCCTGCCAGGCCGTCGCGGTCCTGGTGCGGCGCCGCCGCACGGTGCCCATCGTGACGCGGAACATCGACACCTCGGCGCTCGGCCTGACGGCCGCCCCGCCGCGGATCCTGTCCCGCCGCCCGGGCCACCGGCTGCTGAACTTCTCCGTCCCGGCCACCGCCGGTCTGCTGGTGACCGCCATCACCCGCGACGCGACCTGGGGCGGCATCGGCCTGGGCATCGCCCTCGCCCTCTCCCTGGGCGGCACCGTCTACCTCGGGACCTGGCTGCTGCCCGGCAAGCGCGCCGCGAACGACCAGAAGGTTCTGGAGTGGCTGAACGCCTGGCTGGCCGAGTACCAGCCGACGGTCGGCATGTACTTCTCCGGCGGCACCACCTCCGCCTACCAGGCCAACATGTGGCTCTCGACGCTGGCCGCACTGGACGGCAAGCCGCTCATCGTGCTCCGCGAGCGCTTCATGGTGCAGAAGATCGACGCCACGGACGTCCCGATCGTGTGCATCCCCAAGGTGGCGCAGCTGATGGCGCTGGAGCACTCCACGCTGAAGGTGCTGCTGCACCCGGCGAACTCCGGCAAGACCTCGCAGGTGCTGCGGATCCCGTCGATCAAGCACGCGTTCATCAACCACGGCGAGAGCGACAAGCTCTCCAGCTGCAACCCGTACGCCAAGGCCTACGACGAGGTGTGGGTGGCCGGTCCGGCCGCGCGCGAGCGCTACCAGCTCGCGGACATCGGCGTCGAGGACAAGGACGTCGTCGAGGTGGGCCGGCCGCAGCTGGCGCCGATCCGGCCGTACGCGGGCGGCCCGACGGGCCCGTACACCACCGTGCTCTACGCCCCCACCTGGGAGGGCTGGACGAACGACCCGGGCAACACCTCGGTGATCCTGGCCGGCGAGAACATCGTCCGTGAGCTGCTGGCCGACCCGAAGGTGCGGCTGCTCTACAAGCCGCACCCGATGACCGGCTCGGTCGACCCGCGCGCGGGCCGCGCCAACGACCGCATCAAGACGATGATCGCCGAGGCGAACGCCCGGCGCGGCGGCGACCGGCCGGGCCCGGAGGCCGCGGCGGCGCTGGAGCAGGCCACCGCCGAGCTGAACGCGCTCACCAGCACCAAGTTCGGGACCAGCGCCGACGAGGCGGAGCGCATGATGCTCCAGGGCTCCCCGGACACCGGCCGGGCCGCCGCGGTCGCCGCGGCGACCGCCGCCTGGGAGGCCGCGTACTGGGCGTCCTTCCCGGAGTGGGAGCACCAGATCGTCACCGGCCCCCGCCCGGCGATCTACAGCTGCTTCAACCAGGCGGACCTGCTCATCAGCGATGTGTCGAGCGTCGTCTCGGACTACCTGACCAGCGAGAAGCCGTACGCCGTCGCCAACACCAGCGGCCTGACGGAGGACGACTTCCGGGCCGGCTTCCCGACCGTGCGGGCCGCGGCCATCCTCGACCCCGAGGCGACCGGCGTCCCCGCCCTGCTGGAGGCCGTGCGCAACCCGGAGAAGGACACCCTGGCCACGGCTCGGGCGGAGCTCAAGGAGCACCTGCTCGGCCCGTCCGACCCGCCGTCGCTGGTCCGCTTCAACGGCGCCGCGCTGACGCTGGCCGCCAAGGCGGACGAGCGCCGGGCCCGGATGGCCGCCCGGCTGGCGTCCGAGATCCCCGCGCAGCGCGAGGACGTCTCGGAGGCCGAGGCGGCGATGTCCGAGGAGGAGCGGGAGCTGGAGCCCAACGGCAGCACGGACGACGCGATCAACGCCTGACGCCGCCCGTACGCGAGGGGCCCCGGGACGGTTGTCCCGGGGCCCTTTCCGTATCTCCGCTGATTGCGCACGATCGTTCCGCCGGGGCGGTGCCGGTTCCGCCCGGCCGTTCCGCCGCGTCGCCCACCTCATGGGCCGCGGCACACCCCTGACGGGCGGTCAGCCATGGCAGTCGCGCCCGTCCGGCACCGGGGCGGGTACGCTCGCCCGCTCCTCGGCGGAGAGCTCCCGCTGCCCGATGACCCGGCAGAGCTCGCTGCGCCACACCGCGGGATCCAGCCGGACCACCCGGTCGGCGGTGGCGTCCAGCAGGAGGGTCTTCCCGTCCTCGGAGAAATCCAGGAAGTCGTAGGTGTTGTCCGAGAAGTCGAACGACTCCACGTAGGCGCGGCTGCCGGCCCGGTAGATCCGCACCTTGCCCCCGTCGGCCACCAGGAACCGGTCGCTCCTCTCCAGGAAGCCCACGGCGAAGCCGCCGCCGCCGTCCTCTCCGACGGCGGGCAAGGGGCCGAGCACCTTCTGCCGCGACTCCAGCGACCACATCTCCGGGACCGAGCCGCGTCGCAGCAGCGCCAGGTAGCGGCCGTCCGGGTCCGAGAAGGCGCCCAGCGCACCCTTGCCCACGGTGAGGCGTTCCTCCTCGGCCTCCCGGCCGGTCCGCAGGTCGAGGACGTGGATCCGCGGATCCTCCGGCCGCACGACGAAGACCCGGCCCGGCCGGGCATGGCGCGTGACCGTGAAGTCCCAGTTCCCTTCCACGTCCCGGTCCCTGCTGTGCACCAGCCCCGCATCGAGGAGATCGACATCGGATGTCTTCTTCCCCGTCCTGGCGTCCCAGCTCTCCAGCCGGGTCCCCGACACGGTGACGAACCCCTTCCCCGACATGTCGAAGAAGTGGCGCACATCCGCGACCCGCCCCAGGGCGTCGGCCGGGGGCTTCGCCGGGTTGATCGTGGACACCACCTTCAGGGACGAGGTGTCGCGCAGGACGATTTTGTGCTCCCCCACTCGGTCGGCCACCAGCGCACCGTCCCGGCCGATGGTGAGGCGCTCGTCGGTGCGGGGGACGTGGGCGCCCGCGGGGCGGGCCCGCTCGGCGATCACCCGGCCGGACCCGGCCGCCGAGCGCAGCACGATCCGTGTCCCGTTCCGCACGATCTCGATCAACTTCCGGCCGTTACCGGTCAGTGTGGCCATGTCCACCGGGACCCGCCCCCTTCTGGCGAGTTCGGCGTAGTAGGCCGCGGCGTCCCGCCATCCGACGATCAGTAGGGCGCCGGACCGCTCGACGATGCGTCCGTCGCCGTTCGCCCACCATGGGGGCGCCTGGGTCTCGGAGAGGACGGTTCCGCGCCGCATGTCCACGAGTTTCAGCCCCTGGGTGGAGTCGTGGACGACACGGCGGCCCGTACGGTCCAGGGCGACGTTCCCGCAGGTGCTCTCCGCGGTGATCCGGCCGAGCTGCTTCCGGTCGGCGGTCCGCACGGTCCTGATCTCCGCGTCGATGCCCTTCCTCACCCGGCAGTAGGCCACGGTGCTTCCGTCCGCCGAAACCGACGTGTCCGCCGCGCGGGCCGCCAGTTCCTCGGACCGGCCCGAGCGCCGGTCCACGGTCACCAGCCGGTTGTGGTTGTACAGCTCGTCATCGTCCTCGATCCGCGCGCGGGCCACGAGGGTGTCGTCGTCCGGGCCGAACCACACATCGACAAAGGTCTCCCCCTTCGCCGGGGGAATGCGTCCGCCGAGGGAGCCCTTCGCGAGGTCCCACCACACGATGCGCCCGCGGGAGGCCGACGCCACGAAGCGTCCGTCGTCGGACATCGAGGCCAGGCGCTCGCGTTCGTCGAGGAGGACCGAACGGTTGGGGATGGGGCCCTTGGGCAGCACGTGCGCCGGACCGACCGTGCCGTGCTCCCCCGTCCGCACCTCGTGCCAGACCAGCGAGCCGTCGTTCGCCAGATAGCCGACGCGCCCGGCGTCGCGGGACATCACCGGCTCGACCGCGCTCCTCCGGGCGGGCAGCCGGACCCGCCGTATCCGCCCGTCGGACTCGCGCAGGAAGAGCGTCACCCGGCCGAGTTCCGAGACCACGAGGGTCGCCCGGCCGTCGGGACTCGCCGTGACCGCCTGCACCTTGCCCATGGTCCCGGAGAGCACGGTGTGTGCGCTCCGGTATTCGCCGTAGCGTCTCAGGAGCTCGTTCCGCGCCTCGCGGGTGGGCGCCGTGCGGTAGGCGGACATCGCCAGCAGGATCGACATCCCGGGGTCCTGGTCCACCGAGTCCGCGGAGATCCCGGCCAGCGAACGGGACTGCGACTGTGCCGCCTTCTCGTCACTGACCTGTCGCTGGTAGAGGAAGAGCGCCCCCAGCACCGTCGCGAAGGCCAGGACCCCTGCCACCAAGGTCCTGACGAAGTGCCTCCGGCGGTCCTGGTGCCGCAGGCGCTCACGGCCCTGCTCCAGGAACCCGCGCTCGGCCGCTCCGAGGTCCCCGCCCCGCTTCTGGGACCACGAGTCCGCCACCGCCAGGGCCTTGGTGCCGGGCAGCAGTTCGGGGTCCCGGCCGGAGGCCTCCCAGCGGGCCAGATCCAGCCGCAGGCTCTCCCGCCACGCCAGGAACTCCCGGTCCGCTTCGACCCATCCGGCCAGTCGCGGCCATCCGCTGATCAGCGCCTCGTGCGCGAGCTCGGCGGTCTCCTGCCCCTCGGTGCCGCGGCCGAGGACGAGCAGCCGCCCGGCCGCCAGCCGGCGCGCGATCCGCCACTCGGTACCGCCGAGCTCACCGCGGCTGACCTCACGTCGGGTGACCGCACCGGCGGAGGTCGTCGGGACGCGTACGAGCTGGGTGAACAGCCGCCGCATCGCCTCCTCCTCGGACGCGGCCACGCACTCCTGCCAGGCCTCCTCGGCCTGGTTGGCGAGCGCACCGCTGACCCCGCCCAGCTCCTCGTACGCCTGATGGGTGAGCAGGCCGCCCGACGGGTGCTCCCAGAGGCCCGCCAGCGCGAATCCGAGCAGCGGGAGGGTGCCGGGAGCGTCCCCGGCGTCGGCGAGAATCCGGTCGACGAGGCCGGGGGCGTAGTCCAGCGCCGGTATGCCCTCGAGCGGAGCGGTGACCACGTCCCGCAGCTGCCCGGCGGACATCGTGCAGAGCGCGTGGACCTCCTGGCTCACGGCAGGTCCGAGGACGGGGTGGTCCAGTGCGGCGGCCAGGAAGTCGGCGCGCAGGGTGAGCAGCAGTCGCAGTTCCTCGGGCGGGTCCTTCGCGAACAGCACGGATGCCCCGTCGTCGAAGAGTACGGAGGTCCCGTCGTCCCCCTCCTCCTCGGCCATCAGTTCCTCCGCCTGGTCGACGACCAGGAGCAGCCGGCGGGCCCCGGTGTGCCGCAGAACGTCGGCCACGGCTCCGGCGAGCCCGTGAGCGGCGAGCTCGTCCGTCAGCTCGCGGATCTCCCGCAGCCGCTGTGCGCCCGCCAACTCCGGCCGCAGCAGCGCCGTGAACTCGGCGGCCAGCGCGGACAGCAGCCGGTGGCTGCGGGTCGGGCGCAGCACGCACACCGCCCACCCGGCACTGCGGAGCACGGGCACCACTCCGGCCAGGGCCAGCGAGGACTTGCCGCAGCCGGATGGCCCGACGAGGGTGACCAGGGGTTTCTCACGGACCAGCGCGGCGAGCTCGGCGCTCTCGGCCGCCCGGCCGTGGAAGACGTCGGCATCGGATTCCCGGAAGGCCGACAGTCCACGGAAGGGTGACTCCGGCAGCACGAAGTCCCGCAGCACGGGAAGGGCGCTCACCAGGCCCCGGGTGGAGATCAGGTACCCGGCCCGCGGGCCCCTCGTCTCGGCGAGCGCGACCATGCCGACCACTGCGGACAGTTCGTCGTCCCAGACCGGACTGCCGCTGAAACCGCGGGAGATGGGGTACCCGTCGGGTTCGGCCGGCTCCGTCTGGAGCCAGCCCGCGGCCTGCCGGGCACGCAGCCGGCCGGCGTGCCACACGCCGTGGTCCCGCCCGTCGGGGAAGCCGAAGGCGCGCATCGGGTGCTGCCAGACGTCTCCGGCGTCCACCATGCGTACCGGCCGGGCACCGGGCAGCGGGGCGCGCAGACGCAGGACGGCGAGGTCACCCGCGCCGGACGGCTCCTCCGGCAGCCAGTGCTCGACGGTGGCGGTCACCGTCGAGCCGTTCCCCGGAAGGCCGGTCAAGGGCAGGTCCAGTTCCGCGACGGCGTCGGCGGGCGGTTCCTCGCCGTCACGCAGCCCCAGAGCGGTTCCGATCACATGGGCGCAGGTGACGGCGAGTTCCGCGGTGATGAGGAAGCCGACGCCCACGGGCCGCCCGGCGGGGTCCCTGATCCTGAGTACGGCTGCTTCGAGCGCCTCCGGGCCGGCTCCGAGCCCCACCGCGCCCACCTCCCCCGTGAGTCGGTCCTCGGCGCGATTATTCCGGCCCGGAGGCCTCGGGGGCAGAGCGATTCCAAGTCAGGGATACGGAGAAGTTGGCCGCGGTGGCCGTGCTGGCGATCACCACATCGGCCTCCGCGGACAGCGAGATCCCGAACTGCACGGTGATCTCGTCGGGAGCGTCGACCGCCCCGCGGAAGGTGTTCACGAAGTTCGTCGCGACCGGGCGCACGGTGCCGAGCATGTCATCGAACGACCGGCTGGCGCGGGCCGCCGTCTGACGGCCGCTCCTGCCCACCCGGACGAGCCCTTCGTCGAGTTCGCGGACCTCCACCCTGACCAGCTCGGGGTCCTCGCCGTCCCCGGCGCCCTCACCGATCGGCACATCGACCACGTACACGGGCCCCACCGTTCCCCTCCGTCGCAGCACTGCGGCTCTCCGGAGATCGTAGGGAACGTCCCCGGAAAGCCGCAGCGATCGCGGAAAGAGGAGCCTCAGAACGGGTTGAAGTCGTCGAACTCCTGCTGGGCCTCGTCCCGTTCGGCGTCCCGGTCCCGGCGGCGCTGGGCGGCCGGGCGCGGGGCCTCGAACCGGTGGTCCTCACCGCGCCGGCCGAGCATCTCGGCACCGGCGGCCAGCGTCGGCTCCCAGTCGAAGACGACCGCGTTGTCCTCGGGGCCGATGGCGACGCCGTCGCCCGCCCGGGCGCCGGCCTTGAGGAGCTCCTCCTCGACACCGAGCCGGTTGAGCCGGTCGGCGAGGTAGCCCACGGCCTCGTCGTTGTTGAAGTCGGTCTGGTGCACCCAGCGTTCGGGCTTCTCGCCGCGCACGCGGAAGAACGCCTCGCCCTCGGCCGTCACCGTGAAGCCCGCGTCGTCCACGGCCTTGGGGCGGATGACGATCCGGGTCGCCTCCTCCTTCGGCTTGGCGGCGCGCGCCTCGGCGACGATCCCGGCGAGCGCGAACGACAGCTCCTTGAGGCCGGTGCGGGAGACCGCGGACACCTCGAAGACCTGGTAGCCGCGCGCCTCCAGATCCGGGCGGATCATGTCGGCGAGCTCCTGGCCGTCGGGAATGTCGACCTTGTTGAGGACGACCAGCCGCGGCCGGTCGTCCAGGCCGCCGTACTGCGCCAGCTCCGCCTCGATCACATCGAGGTCCGAGGCCGGGTCGCGGTGCGACTCCAGGGTGGCGCAGTCCAGGACGTGCACCAGCACCGTGCAGCGCTCGACGTGCCGCAGGAACTCCAGCCCCAGGCCCTTGCCCTGGCTGGCGCCGGGGATCAGCCCGGGGACGTCGGCGATGGTGTAGACGGTCGAACCGGCCGTCACCACACCGAGGTTGGGGACCAGGGTGGTGAACGGGTAGTCGGCGATCTTCGGCTTGGCGGCCGAGAGCACCGAGATCAGCGAGGACTTGCCGGCGCTCGGGTAGCCGACCAGCGCGACGTCCGCGACGGTCTTGAGCTCCAGGACCACGTCCCCGGTGTGGCCGGGCTCGCCCAGCAGCGCGAAGCCGGGGGCCTTGCGGCGGGCGGAGGCGAGCGCGGCGTTGCCGAGACCGCCGCGGCCGCCCTGGGCGGCGACGTACGTGGTGCCCTGGCCGACCAGGTCGGCGAGGACGTTGCCCTGCTTGTCGAGGACGACCGTGCCGTCCGGGACCGGCAGGACGAGGTCGCTGCCGTCCTTGCCGGAGCGGTTGTCGCCTTCGCCGGGCTTGCCGTTGGTGGCCTTGCGGTGCGGGGAGTGGTGGTAGTCGAGGAGCGTGGTGACCGACTGGTCGACGACCAGGATCACATCGCCGCCCCGGCCGCCGTTGCCGCCGTCCGGACCGCCGAGCGGCTTGAACTTCTCGCGGTGCACGGAGGCGCAGCCGTGGCCTCCGTTACCCGCGGCGACATGCAGCTCGACGCGGTCCACGAAGGTGGTCATACGGATGCCTCCTGCTGTGCTGACGGACTTGCTTCTTCTGCTGCAACAGACCGAGGGCGGACCCTCTTCCCCGCATGAGGCTGCGGGGAAGGGCGGTCCGCCCTCGGAAAGGTGCTGTGTCGTACCGGGTGCCGTCGGGCCCGCCGGGGTACTACCCGGGGCTCCGACCGCGTGCGCTGAACGAGGTCAGCGACGGGCTGAGATGATCAGCCGACCGGAACGATGTTCACGACCTTGCGACCACGGCTGGTGCCGAACTCGACCGCACCGGCGGCGAGGGCGAACAGCGTGTCGTCGCCACCGCGGCCGACGCCGGTGCCCGGGTGGAAGTGGGTGCCGCGCTGGCGGACCAGGATCTCACCGGCGTTGACGACCTGACCGCCGAAGCGCTTCACGCCGAGCCGCTGAGCATTGGAATCGCGACCGTTCCGAGTGGACGATGCGCCCTTCTTGTGTGCCATCTCTCCTCAGTCCCTTACTTCGCAGCCGTGGGGATGCCGGTGATCTTCAGCGCCGTGTACTGCTGGCGGTGGCCCTGGCGCCGACGGTAGCCGGTCTTGTTCTTGTACCGAAGGATGTCGATCTTCGCACCCTTGTGGTGGTCCACGATCTCGGCCTGGACCTTGATGCCGGCCAGCACCCACGGGTCGCTGGTCACGGTGTCACCGTCGACAACGAGCAGGGTCGAGAGCTCGACCGTGTCGCCCACGTTGCTCGTGGAAATCTTGTCAACCTCAACGATGTCGCCGACAGCAACCTTGTGCTGGCGACCACCGCTGCGCACGATTGCGTACACGCGGATCTCACTCTCTCGCTCGAAACGGGACCCTTGATGCCAGCCGCTCCCACGGGCCGGAGGCCCGCGATATCCGGAAGGACGAGCGGCCTCTCCCGGCGGACCGGGAGGGAGTTGCTCAGGGGTTGGCGCACAGAGACGCCGACGGTCAAGGTTACGGAACCCCGACCGGGGGGTCAAACCGAGTCCCCGCAGCCGCGGGGAGGCTCCGGTGGCCCCGCCGGAGCGGGACCACCGGACGCCGTGACTAGGCCTCGTCGGCCGGGGCGGACGCCGCGGTCTGCTCGGCCGCCGCCTTCTTCGTCGTCTTCTTGGCCGTGGACTTCTTGGCCGTCGTCTTCTTCGCCGCGGTCTTCTTGGCGGTGGTCTTCTTCGCCGCCGTCTTCTTCGCCGCGGCCTTCTTGGCCGTCCGCTTCTTCGCCGGAGCGGGCGCCTCGGCCTCGTCGGCCGGGGCGTCGGCGGCCGGAGCCGCCACGGACCCGTCCTCCGCGGCCGGGACGGCCACCTCGGCGTGCTCCGCGGGGGCGGACTCGGCCGTCTGCTCCGCCACGCCGGACGGGACGACCACGACGCCTGCGTCGTCGGCGGCCTTCGGCGAACCGGCCGGAGCCGTCGCCTTACGGGTCGCCCGACGGCGGGTCCGGGCCGGAGCGGCCGGCTCCGGTGCGGGGGCCTCGGCGGCAGCCGGGGCCTCGGTCACGGCCGGTGCGGCCTCCGGCAGCGGCGCGGCCTCCGCGGGCTTCGCCGGAGCGACGACCACGGCCTCCTCCGCTGCCTTCGGCGGGCCCGCGGGAGCGGACACCTTGCGGGTCGCCCGGCGGCGGGTCCGGCCCCGGCCCGCCGAGGCCTCGGCCTCGGCGACGCTGCTGAACAGCTCCTCGTCCGCCGCGAACGCCGGCTCCGGAAGCTTCCGGGGCTCCGCGACCTCCGCGGCGACCTCGGTCGCGCTCTCCACGGCCTGCGGCTCCTCCGCCACGGCCGGCTCGTGCACGTGCTCGGCGACCGCCTCGGGCTGCTGACCGCCGCCCTTGCCCTTCTTCTTGCGCTTGCCGCCGCCACCGCCGCCGGCGGCCGTCGGCTGCTCGACGTGGACGATGACGCCGCGCCCGTTGCAGTGGACGCAGGTCTCGGAGAAGGACTCCAGCAGGCCCTGGCCCACCCGCTTGCGGGTCATCTGGACCAGGCCGAGCGAGGTGACCTCGGCGACCTGGTGCTTCGTCCGGTCCCGGCCCAGGCACTCCAGCAGGCGGCGGAGCACCAGGTCCCGGTTGGACTCCAGCACCATGTCGATGAAGTCGATCACGATGATGCCGCCGAGGTCGCGCAGCCGGAGCTGGCGCACGATCTCCTCGGCCGCCTCCAGGTTGTTCCTGGTGACCGTCTCCTCGAGGTTGCCGCCCTGACCGGTGAACTTGCCGGTGTTGACGTCGACCACGATCATCGCCTCGGTCCGGTCGATCACCAGCGAGCCGCCGCTCGGCAGCCAGACCTTGCGGTCGAGCGCCTTCATCAGCTGCTCGTCGATCCGGTAGGTGGCGAAGACGTCGACCTCGGAGGTCCACTTCTGCAGCCGGTCGCTGAGGTCCGGCGCCACGTGCGAGACGTAGCCGTGGATGGTCTCCCAAGCGCTGTCCCCGCTGACGATGACCTTGGAGAAGTCCTCGTTGAAGATGTCGCGGACGACCCGGACGGTCATGTCCGGCTCACCGTAGAGAAGGGCCGGAGCATTGGCGCCCTTCGCCTTCTTCTGGATCTCCTCCCACTGCGCCTGGAGCCGCTCGACGTCGCGGCGCAGCTCCTCCTCGCTGGCGCCCTCCGCGGCGGTCCGGACGATGACGCCCGCATCCTCGGGGACGATCTTCTTGAGGATCTGCTTCAGCCGTGCGCGCTCGGTGTCGGGCAGCTTGCGGCTGATGCCGGTCATCGAGCCCTCGGGCACGTAGACCAGGTACCGGCCGGGCAGGGAGACCTGGCTGGTGAGCCGGGCGCCCTTGTGACCGATCGGGTCCTTGGTGACCTGCACGAGGACGGACTGGCCGGACTTCAGCGCGGTCTCGATCCGGCGCGGGCCGTTGGACATGCCCAGCGCCTCGAAGTTGACCTCGCCGGCGTACAGGACGGCGTTGCGGCCCTTGCCGATGTCGACGAAGGCGGCCTCCATCGACGGCAGCACGTTCTGGACCTTGCCCAGGTAGACGTTGCCGACGTAGCTGGTGGCCTGCTCCTTGTTGACGAAGTGCTCGACGAGGACGTTGTCCTCCAGCACACCGATCTGGGTGCGGTCGCCCTGCTGACGCACGACCATGACCCGCTCGACGGCCTCCCGGCGCGCCAGGAACTCGGCCTCGGTGATGATCGGCACCCGGCGGCGGCCCTGCTCGCGGCCTTCGCGGCGGCGCTGCTTCTTGGCCTCCAGACGGGTCGAGCCCTTGATGGACTGCACCTCGTCGGAGGGCTCGGGCTTGGCCCGCGGCTCACGGATCTTGACGACCGTGCGCTCCGGGTCGTCCTCGGCGCTCTCGCCACCGCCTCCGTCGCCGTCCCCGCTGCGCCGGCGGCGACGACGGCGACGACGGCTGCTGCTGGAGCCACCGCCGGCACCGGACTCGTCCTCGTCCTCGGCCTGCTCGGGCTCCTCGGCGGTGCGGTCCTCGGCCTCGTCCGAGTCCTCGGTGGACTCGCCGGACTCCTCGGCGCCGTCCGCGGCCTCGCCGCGACGGCGACGACGGCCACCGCGACGGCGGCGGCGGGCCGGGCGGTCGCCCGACTCGTCCTCGCTGTCGCCCCGGTCCTCGGCCTCGGCCTCGGTCCCGGCCTCGGCGGCGGTGTCCGTGGCGGTGTCGGTGGTCTCCTGCTCCGGGGCCTCGGCCGGTGCCGCCTCGGCAGCGGCGCGACGACGGCGGCGGCGCGAACCGGAAGCGGGCTGCTCCTCGGGCTCCTCGGCGCGCTCGCGCTCGGCGGCAGCGGCCGCGGCGGCGCTCTCCGGGGTCTGGAACATCGGCTCGGTGAACACCGGCGCCTGGAAGACGGCGGTCGGCGGGCGCACCGCACGGCGGCGGCCCCGCGGCGCGGCGTCCTGCTGCTCCTCGGCGGCCACGGCCTCGTCGGTCCCGGCCTGCGCCGCCTGCTCCGCCTTGGCGGCCTTCTCGGCCTTGGCGGCCCTGCCGCTCTTCGCGCGCTTCTCGGCCTTCTCCGGCTTGCCGGCCTCTTCCTGCTTGGCGTCCGCCTGCGCGGCGTCGGCCTGCGGCTCGACGGCCGGGGCGTCCGCGGCGCGGGTGGCCCGGCGCCGGGTGCGCCGCTGGGGGGCGTCGATCGCGTCGGCGACGGTGACCGGCTCGGCCTCCGCAGCGGGGGCCTCGGTCGACGGCGCCTCGGCGGGTGCCTCGGACTTGCGGGCCGAACGGCGGCGGCCACGTCCCCGGGGCGCCTCGTCGCCGGACTCACCGGTCTCACCGGACCGGTCGGACGTCACGGCTGCCTCGGGGGCACCGGACGCGGCGGGCTCCTCGGCGCGGTCACCGCTGCCGGGGGTCTCCGCGGCGGCCTCGCCGGTCGGCGCGGACACCTTGCGGGTCGCCCGGCGGCGGGTACGGGTACGCGGCGCGTCCTCGGCCGGGGTCTCCTCCGCCGATTCGGCGGCGGGCTCGGCGGCGGACGCGGTCACGACGGCCGGAGCGGGCTCCCCCGCGGCGGCGCTCGGAGCGTCGTCGGCCACGACCGGCGCACCGGCCGGAGCGGTCACCTTGCGGGTGGCGCGGCGGCGGGTACGGGCCGGCTGGGGCTCCGCCGCCGGGGCCGGGGCCTCGGCGGGAACGTCCTGGTCAACGGCGGCCGCGGCGGCCGGGCTCTCGGCGATGATCTCGACCGGCTCGGCGGCGGGCGGCGCACCGGCCGGAGCCGTCGCCTTGCGGGTGGCGCGGCGGCGGGTGCGAACCGGCTGCGGCTCCGGGGCCGGGGCCTCGACGGCCTCCTCGGTCTCCTCCTCGGAAGCGTTCTCCGGGGTGGCGGGGAGGATGGTCACGGCCTCGTCCGTGTCCGGGGTCCCGGCGGCCGCGGCCTCCGGTGCTCCGGACGGTATGGCCGACGCCGTGGCGTCGGTGGTCGCCCCGGCCGGCGGACCCGCCGGCCGGGATGCCGCGCGGCGGCGCCGCGGCGGCAGGTTGTCACTGGGGCTGTTGTTGTCTGAGCTGTCCCCGGCGGCGCTGTTGCGCGCCGCCTCCGTGGGCTCCATCGGCTCGAGCATGCGGGCGGTTCTCCCGTCACGCTCCCGGGCGCCGCGCCTGACTCCGGCCGCGGCCCACGTGATGAGCGTGGTGCCGCCGTCCGGGGCGCGGGCGCCACACGGGAGCTGTCGTCTCGCTCGCCGGGGCCGGAGGGCCCGACACCGGCGAAAGTCTGCTTTCTCGGTGCGTCTGCCGGACCCGGGTGGCTCCCGGTGCATCGGCGGCGCTTCGACGAGCCCCCAGTCCTCCGCCTGCAGGATGCGCGGCTCGCGCGCCCTGCCGACGGACGACCTACGCGGAACCTCCCGGCGCCGTCGCGGTCAGCCCGGCGGCCGTGGGTGGGGCGGCCATGACTGCCTCGCGGTCGGGCGCGAGCGGGTCGGTCACCGTGCCGCTCTCCTCATCGAGCAGCCCCTGCGCCAGCCTGGTCACCGCAGCGGGGACCGGCGGCGCCAGGTCGGCCGTGGCGCGGAGACCGGACAGGACGTCGTCGGGTCGTACGGCAGGTGTCGCATGCCGAACAACCAGCCGCAGTATCGCACAGGCGCCGACCTGCGGCCTATCAGCCGGTCCCGCGGATGCCTCGAGGCGTGCGACCGCGCCGCGCGCGTCGAAGGTCCGCAACCCGTTTTTCGTGCGGCGCTCGACCTCGACGGTCTCCTCGGCGAGGAAGGCCGCCACGGCGCGCTCGGCCTCCTCCAGGGGCACCCCGTCGAGCCGGAGCTCCCAGACCGAGGCCTGCAGCCGGTCGGCGAGCCCGGAGGTCCGGGCCTCCACCGCGTCGATGATGTCGAGGCCGGACGGCATCGACTCGTCGAGGAGCTGCCGCAGCGTCTCCGGGTCCCGCACCTCGGTGAGCGCGATCTCCAGGTAGTCGGCCTCGCTGCCCGTGCCGGTGGGTGCGGCATTGGCGTACGACACCTTGGGGTGCGGGGTGAACCCCGCCGAGTACGCCATGGGCACCTCGGCGCGGCGCAGCGCCCGCTCGAAAGCGCGCTGGAAGTCGCGGTGGCTGGTGAACCGGAGGCGGCCGCGCTTGGTGTAGCGCAGTCGGATGCGCTGCACCGCGGGTGCGGGCGGGGGGCCTTCGGGCTGTCGCTTGCCCAGTGTCCTTCAGTCCTTCGTGAGTGCTGTCGTACTGCCCACCAAGAGTACGTCCCGGGAGGGCCGCCGGTTCCCGCCGGCCGTCCCGGGCAGGCGCCGGGTGGCCGGGCCGGGTGCGGGGCACGTGGCGGGCGGCACGGGGGCAGCAGGTGGTGGTCCGCACCCGCCGTGGGCCGGTCCGGACCACCATCGGGTGACGGTGGCCGGACCGGCCCACGGTGCCGGGTGCGCCGCGGGTGCATCCGCGGCCGGTGCGCTACTTGACGACGGTCAGCGGCAGCAGCTTCTTGCCGGTGGGGCCGATCTGGATGCTGGTGTCCATCTGCGGGCAGACGCCGCAGTCGAAGCACGGGGTCCAGCGGCAGTCCTCGACCTCGGTCTCGTCGAGCGAGTCCTGCCAGTCCTCCCAGAGCCAGTCCTTGTCGAGGCCCGAGTCGAGGTGGTCCCAGGGCAGGACCTCCTCGTAGGTGCGCTCCCGGGTGGTGTACCAGTCGACGTCGACGCCCTGGGCGGGCAGCGTCTTCTCGGCGCACCGCATCCACAGGTCGTACGAGAAGTGCTCGCGCCAGCCGTCGAACCGGCCGCCCGACTCGTACACCTCGCGGATCACCGCGCCCACGCGCCGGTCGCCGCGGGAGAGCAGGCCCTCGACGATGCCGGGCTTGCCGTCGTGGTAGCGGAAGCCGATGGAGCGCCCGTACTTCTTGTCGCCGCGGATCTTGTCGCGCAGCTTCTCCAGGCGCGCGTCGGTGTCCTCGGCGGACAGCTGCGGGGCCCACTGGAACGGGGTATGCGGCTTGGGCACGAACCCGCCGATGGAGACGGTGCAGCGGATGTCGTTCTTGCCGGAGACCTCACGGCCCTTGGCGATGACGTTGACCGCCATGTCGCCGATCTGGAGCACGTCCTCGTCGGTCTCGGTGGGCAGGCCGCACATGAAGTACAGCTTCACCTGACGCCAGCCGTTGCCGTACGCGGTCGAGACCGTCCGGATCAGGTCCTCCTCCGAGACCATCTTGTTGATGACCTTGCGGATGCGCTCGGAGCCGCCCTCGGGGGCGAAGGTGAGACCGGACCGGCGGCCGTTCCGGGTGAGTTCGTTGGCCAGGTCGATGTTGAACGCGTCGACCCGGGTGGACGGGAGGGACAGGCCGATCTTGTCCTCCTCGTAGCGGTCCGCGAGACCCTTGGCGACATCGCCGATCTCGGTGTGGTCCGCGGAGGAGAGGGAGAGCAGGCCGACCTCTTCGAAGCCGGTGGCCTTGAGCCCCTTGTCGACCATCTCGCCGATGCCGGTGATGCTGCGCTCCCGCACCGGCCGGGTGATCATTCCGGCCTGGCAGAAGCGGCAGCCGCGGGTGCAGCCGCGGAAGATCTCCACCGACATCCGCTCGTGCACGGTCTCGGCGAGCGGCACCAGCGGCTGCTTCGGGTACGGCCACTCGTCCAGGTCCATGACGGTGTGCTTGGAGACCCGCCACGGCACGCCGGAGCGGTTCGGCACGACCCGGCCGATCCGGCCGTCGGCCAGGTACTCGACGTCGTAGAACCGCGGCACGTAGACGCCGCCGGTCTTCGACAGGCGCAGCAGCAGCTCGTCGCGGCCGCCGGGGCGGCCCTCGCTCTTCCACGCCCGGATGATCTCGGTGATCTCCAGGACGGCCTGCTCGCCGTCGCCGATGACCGCGCAGTCGATGAAGTCGGCGATCGGCTCCGGGTTGAACGCCGCGTGGCCGCCGGCGAGCACCACCGGGTGGTCCTCGGTACGGTCCTCGGCCGCCATCGGGATGCCGGAGAGCTCCAGCGCGGTGAGCAGGTTGGTGTAGCCGAGCTCGGTGGAGAAGGACACACCGAGCACGTCGAAGGCGCCCACCGGACGGTGCGAATCGACCGTGAACTGCGGGACGTCGTGCTTCCGCATGAGCTCTTCGAGGTCCGGCCAGACGCTGTAGGTGCGCTCGGCGAGGACGCCCTCGCGCTCGTTGAGGACCTCGTAGAGGATCATGACGCCCTGGTTGGGCAGCCCGACCTCGTAGGCGTCCGGATACATCAGCGCCCATCGCACATCGCAGGATTCCCACGGCTTGACCGTGGAATTCAGCTCGCCGCCGACGTACTGGATCGGCTTCTGGACGTGCGGGAGAAGCGCTTCCAGGCGGGGGAAGACCGACTCGACAGGCATTCTCAGCGTTCTCTCGTGAGCGGGCACAGGTGACCCTCAAGGGTAACGTGCCCGACAGGTCACGCCGACGGGTGAAGCCGGCCCCGGCCGGGCGGCCGGTCACCGCCGCCGCGGACGGGATCGGGCACCCCCGCTCCCGTCACCCCCGCAGCGCCGTCCGGTCCTTCTTCCGCGAGGCTTCCTTCCAGGCCCGGGGCAGTTCGTGCTCGCGGGCGGCGGCCCGCATCTCCTCGTGCCCGTAGAGGACCCCGAAGGTGAAGGCGCTCTCCCCCGCGGCCTGGGCCTGGAGGGCGAGGTCCCGGAGCGCGGCGCGGGCGACGACGCTGTCCTGGTGGTCCCCCAGCACGTCCTGCAGGGTCTTCATGTGCCGGACGAACCGTTTCGCCGGCTTCCCGATGGCCGGCTCGGCGGTCTCCGCGGCGTAGCGGGTGCGCTTGGCGGCCTTGCGCGCCTCGTGCATGGCCACGTCCCGCTCGTGGCCCTCCGGGGTGTCCAGGGCCGTCGCCATCCGGCGGGAGAGCCGCCGGGCCTCCCGCAGCACGGCTCCGGGCAGCACCTCCATCGGCGGGCGGCCGGCGTCGGGCAGCAGCGGCGGGTCGGCGACGAGCCGGTCGAGGGTGGTGAGCAGGTCGAGATAGCGGCGGCTGTCCAGTACGCCGATCACCTGGTGGCGCGAGCCGCTGCGCCGGGCGTTCGACCAGGTGCGGAGCCGGCCGCGGACGGGGCCGACGAGCAGGGTGTGCGGCAGTTCGGCCAGCCGCTCGTGGAGGCGTTCGGTGAGCACCTCGCGGTCCCGGTCGACGCCGAGTTCGGCCGCGAGCCACTTCAGCTCGTCACCGACGGGGTCGGTGACCTCCCGGTCGAGGACGGTGCGGAACGACCGGAAGGCGCTGCGCAGCCGGCGGGTGGCGACGCGCATCCGGTGGACGGAGTCGGGCCGGTCCCGGCGGACGGCCGGGTCCAGCTCGACGATCGCGGTGACCTGGGTGCGCAGATAGCGCAGCAGGTGGTCGCCGGCGGTGGGCCGCTCGGGGGGCTCGGTCCTCCGGCCGGGCTTCGGCTTCTTCTTGCCCTTCCTGCCCTTCTTGCTGGGCTTCTCCGCCTGCCCCGCCTTCTCTGCCGTCTCCGTCTTCCCGCTCCTGCGGGCCGTGTCCTCCCCGTCGGCCGACCCCGCCTCCGCCGGCCCCGCCCCGGCCCCGGTGGCCCCGTCGGCCTCCCCCGCGGCGCCCGGAGCGGTCTCCGCGAGGGCCCGCGCCAGCTTGGACGGACCGGCCGCACGGCGCGCCCCGGCCGCCAGGAGCACCTGCTCGACGGTGTCGAGGACATCCGGGCCGGTCCCCTCGCGCAGCTCCGCCTCGATCTCGGTCCACCGGGCGGTGCCCGACCCGCCGGCGAGCCGTTCGGCGGTGACCGCGTCGACGCACACCTCGGCGAGCACCGCGCCGTCCGCGCCGACGAGGTGCCGCAGGTCCCGGTCGGTGCGCAGCCGGACGACGGGGACGAGCGGGGCGTCGCGGACCCGGGAGCGGACGAGCGCCGCCAGGTACCGCGGCACGTCCTCGGAGAGCGGGGCGCGGATCTCCTCGCGGGTGTCGGGGGCGACGGGCAGCTTGAGGTGCCAGCCCTCGTCGTCGCCCCCGGTGCGGCGGCGCAGCGTGATGCCGTCCGCGGCGAGCCGCTCACCGGGGGTGTCGTAGTAGACGGCGTCCAGGCCGGTGACACCCCGGTCGGCCACGGACGCGACCCCGGGGACGCCCGTGAGGTCCGGCAGCCCGCCGGCCTCGGGTGTCTCGTACTTGCGCTCGATCTCCCGTACCTGGTCGGCCATGACCTGTATCTACCCGCGGCACACCGATTCGATCGGTGTTCCGGCCGCCCGGGGCCGCGGACCGGGTGCCCGCCGCCTCAGGCGGCCACCCGTCGCTGCACCTTGATGGACTCCAGCAGCCCGACCGCGATCCAGACGGCGAACATGGAGGTGCCTCCGTAGGAGACGAACGGCAGTGGCAGACCGGCGACCGGCATGATGCCGAGGGTCATCCCGATGTTCTCGAACGCCTGGAAGGCGAACCAGGCGGTGATCCCGGCGGCGACGACCGTGCCGTACAGCTCGGTGGTCTCGCGGGCGATGCGGCAGGCGCGCCAGAGGATGACCCCCAGCAGCACCAGGATCAGACCGGCGCCGAGGAAGCCCAGCTCCTCACCGGCGACGGTGAAGATGAAGTCGGTCTGCTGCTCGGGCACGAACTGGCCGGTGGTCTGGTGACCGTTGAACAGGCCGGTGCCGCTGAGCCCGCCGGAGCCGATCGCGATCCGCGCCTGGTTGGTGTTGTACCCGACCCCGGCCGGGTCGAGTTCGGGGTTGGCGAACGCGGCGAACCGGTTGATCTGGTAGTCGTCCAGCAGCCCGAACTGCCAGACGGCGATCGCTCCGGCCGCGCCGGTGCCGATGAGTCCGAGCACCCAGCGGTTGGAGGCGCCGGAGGCGAGCAGCACGCCCAGGACGATCATCACGATCACCATGACCGAGCCGAGGTCCGGCATCAGCATGATGATCCCGACGGGCAGCGCGGCCAGCCCGAGGGCCTGGACGACGGTGCGGTGGTCGGGGTGCACCCGGTCGCCCGCGTCCACCCGTGTCGCCAGCAGCATCGCCATCCCGAGGATGATCGTGATCTTGGCGAACTCGGAGGGCTGGAGGGAGAAGCCGCCCCCGATCTGGATCCACGCGTGCGAGCCGTTGATGGTCGAGCCGAGCGGGGTGAGGACGGCGGCGGTGAGCAGGATGGAGAGGCCGTACAGCACGGGCACCGCGCCGCGCAGGGTGCGGTGGCCGAGCCAGATCGTGCCGATCATGAGGGCCAGCCCGATCCCGGTGTTCAGGACGTGCCGGAACAGGAAGTAGTACGGGTCGCCCTGGTTGAGCTCGGTGCGGTTGCGGGTCGCCGACCAGACGAGCAGCGAGCCGAGGGCCGACAGGGCCAGGGCCGAGCCGAGCAGTATCCAGTCGACCCGGCGCACCAGCGAGTCGCGTGCGGTGAGCTTGCCCCAGGTGCCCCGGTCGGGGGTGTACCGGCTGATGGAGAAGCTGGACGATCCGGCCATCAGCCCCGCCGCCTCTCCACGGCCGCCGCCTGCTCCATGGTGTCGGAGTCGCTCGGCTCTTCCGGCTTGTACGGCTTGACGGGCTGGGACTCGATCGAACCGTCCTTCTCGATCTTCGGCAGCTTCTTCTGCGGCTCGGGGAGCAGGGCGCGCTTCTTGTCGATGCCGCCCTTCGCGTCGATCCCGTACAGCGCGTTGTAGATGTTGCGCACCGCGGGACCGGAGGCGCCGGAGCCGGTACCACCCTGCGAGATCGTCATGACGATCGAGTAGTCCTTGGTGTAGGTCGCGAACCAGGACGTGGTCTGCTTGCCGTAGACCTCCGCCGTACCGGTCTTGGCGTGCATCGGGATCTCGTCCTGCGGCCAGCCGCCGAACCGCCAGGCGGCGGTACCGCGGGTGGCGACACCGGCGAGGGCGTCGTCCATCTGGCTCATGGTCTTCTTCGTCACCGGCAGCTTGCCGTGCGCGGTGGGCTCGATCTCGTCGACGTGCTTGCCGTCGGGGCTGACGACCGCCTTGCCCACGCTGGGGTTGTAGAGCGTGCCGCCGTTGCTGATCGCGGAGTAGATGGACGCCATCTGGATGGGGGTGACGAGGGTGTCGCCCTGTCCGATGGAGTAGTTCACCGCGTCATAGGCGTGCAGCTTCATGCCCTCCAGGCAGCCCTCGCGGGCGAGCAGGGTCTGGAAGTCCTTCTTGCCCGGCCACGCCTTGGCCTGCTTGCACCAGCTGTCCTTGTTGGCCTTCCAGAACGCCTTCTTCCAGTGGCGGTCGGGGACGCGTCCGCGGACCTCGTTCGGCAGGTCGATCCCGGTCTCCTTGCCGAGGCCGAACTGGTGGGCCGTCTTGAAGAACCAGTCCTTGGAGTTCTTGTCCGGCTTGAGCCCGCCGTCCTTCTTCCACTGCTGGTGGGCCAGGGCGTAGAAGACCGTGTCGCAGGAGACCTCCAGGGCGCGGCCCAGTCCGATCGCGCCGTGGCTCTGCGACTCGAAGTTCTTGAAGACCTGTCCGCCGATGCTGTACGAGCTGCCGCAGTTGTAGCCGCCGTTGAAGTCGTACCCGGCGTTCACCGCGGCGGCGGTGGAGACCACCTTGAAGATCGACCCGGGGGCGGCCTGCCCCTGGATGGCCCGGTTGAGCAGCGGGTAGTTCGACTTCTTGCTGGTCATCCGGCTGTAGTCCTTGCCGGAGATGCCGCCCACCCAGGCGTTGGGGTCGTAGTCCGGGTTGGAGGCCATCGCCACAACCCGGCCGGTCTTGGCCTCCATCACCACGACCGCGCCCGCGTCCGCCTCGTAGTGGCGGTTGGTGTTGCGGTCCATCTGCTTCCGGGCCTCCTTCATGGCCCCGTCCAGCTCCTTCTCCGCCACGCCCTGCACCCGGGAGTCGATGCTGGTCACCACGCTGGACCCGGCGACGGACTTGTCGCTGCGGTCCTGCCCGATGACCCGGCCCAGGTTGTCCACCTCGTACCGGGTGACACCGGCCTTGCCGCGCAGGTACTTGTCGTAGCTGCGCTCCAGGCCGGAGCGGCCGATCTGGTCCGAGCGCAGTAGCGGCGAGCGGCTGTTCTTGGCCTCCGCGATCTCGTCGTCGGTGACGGGCGAGAGGTAGCCGAGCACCTGGGAGGTCCGGGACTTGGCCGGTGCGGGGTAGCGGCGGACGGCGGTGGGCTCGGCGGTGATGCCGGGGAAGTCCTCGGCCCGCTCCCGGATCTGCAGCGCCTGCTGGGTGGTGGCCTCGTCGGTGACCGGGATGGGCTGGTACGGCGAGCCGTTCCAGCAGGGCTGCGGGGTCTTGGCGTCGCAGAGCCGGACCTTCTCCCGCACCTCCTCCGGCTTCATCCCCAGGACTCCGGCGAGCCGGTCGAGGACGGCCTTGCCGTCGTCGTCCATCTTCAGCAGATCGGTGCGGCTCGCGGAGACGACGAGCCGCGTCTCGTTGTCGGCCAGCGGCACGCCGCGGGCGTCCAGGATGGCGCCGCGGGTCGCGGGCTGCACGACCTGCTGGACGTGGTTGCTGGCGGCCTCGTGGGCGTACTCGTCACCGTTGCGGATCTGGAGGTACCAGAGCCGGCCGCCCAGGGTGAGCAGCAGCGAGAACACCAGGATCTGCAGGGCGACCAGGCGGATCGTGACCCGGGGAGTACGTCCGGTGGCGGGGATGTTGGTCATAGCGCGAAGCGCTTCCCTTGACGGTGGCGGGGGGTGACGGGCGGGCGGACGGCGGAGGTCCGGCGGGCGGCTCCGGCCCGGTTCATAGCCGCTTGACCCCCTTCAGGCGTCCCGCGCCGCTCCGGGAGGACCCGCCGAGCAGACCGCCGCGCCGCCCGCCGCGGAGCCGGCCGGGGGAGCTGGTGCGGCCGCCGCCCTTGCGGGGCTTCAGCAGACTGCCGGTGGTCGCGAAGCCGCGGAGGGCGTTGTCGGCCCCGCCGGTGCCGCTGGAGGACTCGGCCATCGGGTCGTTGTCCGCGCGCCGGGCCAGGGCCATGACGCCCGGCACCACGAAGGGCGCGAGCAGCAGGTCGTAGACGGTGGCGGTGAGGACCAGTCCGACGAGACCGACCTGACGGGCCGCGGTGTCACCGACGAGGGCGCCCACCCCCGCGTACATCAGGGTGGTGCCGACGGCCGCGCCCACGACGACCAGCAGCGGGCCGACCGCCGAGCGGAGCCGTCCGGTCTCGGGCTTCGCCAGGCCGGCCAGGTAGCCGACGACCGCCAGGACGAGCGCGTAGCGGCCCACCGCGTGGTCGGCCGGGGGCGCGAGGTCCGACAGCAGGCCCGCGCCGAAGCCGACGAGAGCACCGCCCACGTGGCCGTAGACGAGGGCGAGCGCGAGGACGACGAGCAGCATCAGGTCGGGGACCGCGCCCGGCAGTTGGAGCCGGGCGAGGATGCTCACCTGGACGACGAGCGCGACGACCACCAGCGTGGTCGAGAGCAGGATCCGGTTGAGACGCATGGGGGGTCAGCTCCTGGTGGGGCTCGCGGCGGCCGGTGTCCGGAGGTAGGCGGCGGGACTCGCCCCCTCTTCGGGGGGTGAGTCGCCGTCGGCCGGCCCGTCCGGCTCCTCCGCGGCGTCGGCGTCCCCGCCGGTGTCACCGCGGGTGTCCTCCCCGCGGGTGCCCCCGTCGGCCGGCTCGCTGCCTTCCTCGGACGGGCCCTCGGACCCGTCGGCCGACGGCGTGGCCGTGACGGTCACCGTGGGCGTCGGCTTCGGCTTCACCGCCGGCGGCAGCACCGCGTCCCGCGGGTCCTTGCGCGGCGGCTGGACGACGACCCCGACGATGTCGAGCTTGGTGAATCCGACGTACGGGCGGACCTGGAGGGTCCGGGTCAGACCGCCGTTCGCGGGGTCGACGCGGACGACCTCGCCGACCGGCACCCCGGGGACGAACGGCTTGTCGGCACGCGAGCCGAAGGTGACCAGCCGGTCCCCCTTCTCCACCCGGGCCTTGCCGTTGAGCAGCTGCACCTGGAGCGGGCGGTCGCCCTGCCCGGTGGCGAAGCCCAGCTCGGCGGAGTTCTCCATCCGGGTGCCGACGGTGAAGTCGGGGTCGTTGGCGAGCAGCACGGTCGCGGTGGACGGGCCGACCGTGGTGATCCGGCCGACCAGCCCGTCGCCGTTGAGCACGGTCATGTCGCGGACGAGGCCGTCCTTGCGGCCGGCGTCGATGGTGACGGTCCAGGAGAAGCCCTGGGCCGCTCCTATGGCGATGACCTCCGCGCCCTTGATGCCGTAGCGGCCGGCGCCCGCCGTCTTCAGCATCTTGTCGAGTTCCGCGGCCCGGCCCCGGGTGCGGACGTCGCTGCCCAGCTTGGCCTTGAGCGCGGCGTTCTCGTGTTCGAGTCTGCTGATCCGGTCGTGCCGCTCACCCGAGTCGCGGACGGCGCCGATGGCGTTGCCGATGGGGTTCACCGCCGAGGCCACGCCGTTCTCCACGGGCCCGAAGGCCGACGCGGCGGCCTGCCGGGCGCTGTCGAGCGGCGAGTCCTCCCCGCCGCGGATGTCCACCGTGATCAGTGCGAACGCGATGGCGATCAGCAGCACCAGGAGCAACCGGCTCTCTCGTGTGTCCCTCACGTGCGGCGGCCGTGCCTTCCTCGTGGGACCGGTCGGCTGCGGGCCCGGCCGGTCGGGAGTGTCATACCTGAAAGCGAACAGGCGGTGGGTCGAATGCCGTTGTTCTGTTGTGGAGACGATCCGCCGCCGGGGAACGGGCCGCCGCGCGGGCGTCGGTCACCCGCGCGGCGGCATCCGTCCCAACGTCATCTGCGCGGCTGAGCGTCCAGGACCTGCTGCAGCGCCTCGAACTCCTCGACACACTTGCCGGAGCCGAGCGCGACCGAGTCCAGCGGGTCCTCGGCGATGTGGATCGGCATCCCCGTCTCCCGGCGCAGCCGCTCGTCGAGGCCGCGCAGCAGCGCGCCGCCGCCGGTGAGCACGATGCCCCGGTCCATCACGTCGCCGGAGAGCTCCGGCGGGCACTTGTCGAGCGTCGTCTTGACCGCGTCGACGATCGAGTTGACCGGCTCCTCCATGGCCTTGCGGACCTCGCTGGCGGAGATGACGACCGTCTTCGGCAGACCGCTGACCAGGTCGCGGCCGCGGATCTCGGTGTGCTCGTCCTCCTCCAGATCGAAGGCGGAGCCGATGGTCATCTTGATGTTCTCGGCGGTGCGCTCACCGAGGAGGAGGCTGTACTCCTTCTTGATGTGCTGGATGATCGCGTTGTCCAGCTCGTCACCGGCGACCCGGATGGACTGGGCCGTCACGATGCCGCCGAGGGAGATGACCGCGACCTCGGTGGTACCGCCGCCGATGTCCACCACCATGTTGCCGGTGGCCTCGTGGACCGGGAGGCCCGAGCCGATCGCGGCGGCCATCGGCTCCTCGATGATGTGCACCTGGCGGGCACCCGCCTGGGTGGACGCCTCGATGACGGCACGGCGCTCGACACCCGTGATGCCGGACGGCACACAGACCACGACGCGGGGGCGCGCGAGATAGCGACGCTTGTGGATCTTCAGGATGAAATAGCGGAGCATCCGCTCGGTGATCTCGAAGTCGGCGATGACGCCGTCCTTGAGCGGCCGTACGGCGACGATGTTGCCGGGGGTGCGGCCGATCATCTTCTTTGCTTCGGCACCGACCGCCAGGATGCCGCCCGTATTGGTGTTGATGGCGACGACGGATGGCTCGTTGAGGACGATCCCGCGACCCCTGACGTACACCAGCGTGTTGGCGGTCCCGAGGTCGACAGCCATGTCACGGCCGATGAACGACATATTGTTCCCCATGAGGATACGTCTGGCCTTCCCAGCTGGAACGATAATGACTTGTAGGTCGGCAGGGCGGGCGCTGTGGGCGTGGAGGTTTACATCGTAGTCACGCTCGCGGGAACGCGCCGCTAGGGTTACTCCGCCATTGTCAGCGGAACGCGCGCCTACCCCCGTATTGGTGACGTCGTGTCGGAGTGACAGGTTCCCTCAATCATCTCGCATATGCCAAGGGGCGACCGAATAAAATCGATCGCCCCAGGTCACAAGCGGATTACGGCTAACGGGCCGTCAGGCGACACCGGGGAAGAAAATCTTCATCTCACGCTCTGCGGACTCCTCGGAGTCCGAGGCATGGATCAGATTCTCCCGGACAATGGTGCCGAAATCACCCCGGATACTGCCGGGTGCCGCGGCAATCGGGTCGGTCGGCCCCGCCAGGGTCCGGACACCCTCGATGACACGCTCGCCCTCGACGACCATCACCACGACCGGGCCGGAGGACATGAACTCCATCAGCGGCTCGTAGAACGGCTTGCCGACGTGCTCGCCGTAGTGCTGCTCCAGCACCCCGCGGTCCAGGTCACGCAGCTCCAGCGCACTGATCGTCCAGCCGGCCTTCCGCTCGATCCGGCCGATGACCTCGCCGATCAGACCGCGTCGTACGGCATCGGGCTTGAGAAGGACGAGCGTACGCTGGCTCACGGTGCGGACTCCTTAGCTGTGTTCTCCGGGCGCGGTGACAGATGCGGCCGACGCCGCGCGGCCCGGGCCCCCGCAACAAATGTGCGGATGCGAAGAGGCTACATGGGTGATCGGCCGGCCCGTCACGCGACGCCCTCCCCCGCTTCCGCCGCCTGGGCGGCGAACCGGGCCTTCGCCTCGTCGATCTTCCGGCCGAAGTGGACCGAGGTCCACCACAGTGCAGCAAAGCATGCGCCGAGGAAGAACATCGCCGGGACGACGAATCCGGCCGCGATCAGACCGATCTGCAGCGCCCAGCCGACCGGCACCGCCCCGGGCCGGGACAGCATGCCGCACAGCAGCACACAGAGCAGCATGGCGACACCGCTGACCGTCCAGACGGTGGCGGGCGACAGGTCCGTCATCTGCATGGCGACCAGACCGGCGAAGCCGATCACGAAGAACTCGCCGATCAGCGTGGAGGCGCAGAGGGTCCGCATCTCATCCCTTTCCGAGCAGCAGCCGGGCCTCGCCGACCGTGATCACCGAACCGGTCACCAGCACGCCCGCGCCGGAGAATTCGCTCTCCTCCTCGGCCAGCGTGACCGCGGCCTCCAGGGCGTCGTCGAGCCGCGGCTCGACCTGCACCCGCTCCTGGCCGAACACCTCGACCGCGAGCGCCGCGAGCTCGTCCACGTCCATGCCCCGGTGGCTGGAGTTCCGGGTGATGACGACCTCGGCGAGGATCGGTTCGAAGGCCTCCAGGAAACCCTTCACGTCCTTGTCGCCGCTCATGCCGATCACTCCGATGAGCCGGCTGAAACCGAACGCCTCGGTGACGGCCTCCGAAGCGGCGCGCGCGCCCGGCGGGTTGTGCGCGGCGTCCAGGATGACCGGCGGGCTCTTCCGGACGACCTCCAGGCGGCCCGGGGAGACCACCGAGGCGAAGGCGGAGCGGACCGTCTCCGGGTCGAGCGTCCGGGCGTGCTGCGAGCCGATGCCGAAGAACGCCTCGACCGCGGCCAGCGCCACCGCGGCGTTGTGTGCCATGTGGGCGCCGTGCAGCGGCAGGAAGATGTCCGGGTACTCGCCGCCGAGGCCGCGCAGGGTCAGCAGCTGCCCGCCGACCGCGACCTCCCGGGTGGTGACGCCGAACTCCATGCCCTCCCGGGCGACGGTGGCGTCCACCTCCACCGCGCGCTTGAGCATCACCTGGGCCGCGTCCACCGGCTGCTGGGCCAGGACGACGGTGGCGTCCTGCTTGACGATGCCCGCCTTCTCCCCGGCGATCTCGCCCGGGGTGGTGCCCAGCCGGTCGGTGTGGTCGAGCCCGATCGGGGTCACCACGGCCACCTGGCCGTCGATCACATTGGTGGCGTCCCAGGTGCCGCCCATGCCGACCTCGACGACCGCCACGTCCACCGGGGCGTCCGCGAACGCCGCGTAGGCCATGCCGGTGAGCACCTCGAAGAAGGACAGCCGGTGCTCCTGCGCGGCGTCGACCATCTCGACGTACGGCTGGATGTCCCGGTACGTCTCGATGAACCGCTCGGCGTCGATCGGGGCGCCGTCCAGGCTGATCCGCTCGGTCACCGACTGCACGTGCGGGCTGGTGTAGCGGCCGGTGCGCAGCTCGAAGGCGGTCAGCAGGGCCTCGATCATGCGGGCCGTGCTGGTCTTGCCGTTGGTGCCGGTGATGTGGATCGAGGGGTAGGCCCGCTGCGGCTCGCCGAGGACGTCCATCAGCGCCTCGACGCGCACCAGCGACGGGTCGAGCTTGGTCTCCGGCCAGCGGCCGGCCAGCTCGTTCTCCACCTCCCGCAGCTGCCGGTCGGTCTCCGGGTCCGTCGGGCGGGCCGGGATGCCGTCCCCCTGCGGCGGCCCGGCCTGGGTGCGCAGGGTACGGCTGCCGGCCTCGATCACCGCCAGGTCGGGATCGCGGTCGGTCTCCGCGTCGACGATCTCGTCGAAGGAGTCGGGGGCGTCGGCGTCGTCGTGCTGGGGGCGCTCACTCACGCCCCCAGTCTACGGAGCCCCGGTGGGCGGCTTCGCCGCCCCCGGACATGCGCGCGGGCCCCGGGGCGGTCACTCCGCCCAGGGGCCCGCGGCCACTGCTCCCGACTGCCGGGACGGCCCGGTCTCAGCCCGGTCTCAGCCCTGCGGAAGCCCGTCCAGCTGGGCGGAGATCCGCTCGATGTCCGCCTCGGCGGTCTCCCGGCGCTTGCGGATCTTCTCCACGACGTTGTCCGGGGCCTTGCCGAGGAACGCCTCGTTCCCGAGTTTCGCCGTGGTCTGCGCCAGCTCCTTCTGGGCCGCCGCCAGGTCCTTGGCGAGCCGCTTGCGCTCGGCCGCCACATCGATCGCGCCGGAGAGGTCGAGGGCGACCGTGGCACCGGCGACCGGGAGGGTGGCGGTGGCGGTGAAGCCCTCGCCCTCCGGCTGGAGGCGCAGCAGCTGACGGATCGCGTCCTCGTGGGCGGCGAGCGCCGTGCCGGTCAGGTCCAGCCGGGCCGGGACCTTCTGGCCGGGCTGGAGACCCTGGTCGGCGCGGAACCGCCGGACCTCGGTGACCACCTGCTGGACGGTCTCGATCTCCCGCTCGGCGTCCCGGTCGCGGAAGCCGCTGTCGGTCGGCCAGTCGGCGATGACCAGCGACTCCTGGCCGGTGAGCGTGGTCCACAGCTGCTCGGTGACGAACGGGACCACCGGGTGCAGCAGCCGCAGCGTGACGTCCAGCACCTCCCCGAGGACCCGGCGGGAGGCCTCGGCCTCCGGACCGCCCTTGGCGAAGGTGGTCTTGGACAGCTCGACGTACCAGTCGAAGACCTCGTCCCAGGCGAAGTGGAACAGGGTGTCGCTGAGCTTGGCGAACTGGTAGTCCTCGTAGTACCCGTTCACCTCGCTGACCACGGTGTTCAGCCGGGACAGGATCCAGCGGTCCTCGGGCCGGAGCCGCTCGGCCGACGGCAGCTCGCCCTCGACGGTGGCGCCGTTCATCAGCGCGAAGCGGGTGGCGTTCCAGATCTTGTTGGCGAAGTTCCGGGACGCCTGGACCCAGTCCTCGCCGATCGGCACGTCGACCCCGGGGTTGGCGCCGCGGGCCAGGGTGAAGCGGACCGCGTCCGAGCCGTAGGAGTCCATCCAGTCCAGCGGGTTGACCGCGTTGCCGAAGGACTTGGACATCTTCTTGCCGAACTGGTCGCGGACCATGCCGTGCAGGGCGATGGTGTGGAACGGCGGGGTGCCGTCCATCGCGTACAGGCCGAACATCATCATCCGGGCGACCCAGAAGAAGAGGATGTCGTAGCCGGTGACCAGGACGGAGTTCGGATAGAACTTCTCCAGGCTCTCCGTCCGCTCCGGCCAGCCGAGCGTGGAGAACGGCCACAGGCCGGAGGAGAACCAGGTGTCCAGCACATCGCTGTCCTGCGTCCAGCCCTCGCCGCTCGGCGGCTCCTCGTCCGGTCCGACGCAGACGACCTCGCCGTCCGGGCCGTACCAGACCGGAATCCGGTGGCCCCACCACAGCTGACGCGAGATGCACCAGTCGTGCAGGTTGTCGACCCAGCCGAAGTAGCGGGACTCCATCTCCTTGGGGTGGATGGCGACCCGGCCGTCGCGGACGGCGTCGCCGGCGGCCTGCGCCAGCGGGCCGGTCCTGACCCACCACTGCATGGACAGCCGCGGCTCGATGGTGGTCTTGCAGCGCGAGCAGTGCCCGACGGAGTGGGTGTAGGGGCGCTTCTCGGCCACGATGCGGCCGTCGGCGCGCAGCGCGGCGACGATCGCCGACCGGGCCTCGAAGCGGTCCAGCCCCTGGAACGGGCCGTGGGCGGTGATGACCCCGCGCTCGTCGAGGACGGCGAGGTTGGGCAGGTCGTGCCGGCGGCCGATCTCGAAGTCGTTCGGGTCGTGGGCGGGCGTCACCTTGACGGCGCCGGTGCCGAACTCCGGGTCGACGTGCTCGTCCGCGACGACCGGGATGCGGCGGCCGGTGAGCGGCAGCTCGATCTCGGTGCCGACGAGGTGCCGGTACCGCTCGTCCTCCGGGTGGACCGCGACGGCGGTGTCACCGAGCATCGTCTCGGCGCGGGTGGTCGCCACGACGATCTCCGAATCACCGGAGCCGTACCGGATCGAGACGAGCTCGCCGTCGTCGTCCTGGTACTCCACCTCGATGTCCGAGATGGCGGTGAGGCAGCGCGGGCACCAGTTGATGATGCGCTCGGCGCGGTAGATCAGCCCGTCGTCGTAGAGCCGCTTGAAGATGGTCTGGACGGCCTGCGAGAGGCCCTCGTCCATGGTGAAGCGCTCGCGGGACCAGGCGACGCCGTCGCCGAGGCGCTTCATCTGGCCGGAGATCTGGCCGCCGGACTCGGCCTTCCACTTCCAGACGCGCTCGACGAACGCCTCACGGCCCAGGTCGTGGCGGGACTTGCCCTCCTTGGCGAGCTCGCGCTCCACGACGTTCTGGGTGGCGATGCCCGCGTGGTCCATGCCGGGCTGCCAGAGGACCTCGTACCCCTGCATCCGCTTCCGGCGGGTGAGGGCGTCGATCAGCGTGTGCTCGAAGGCATGGCCCAGGTGGAGGGAACCGGTGACGTTCGGCGGCGGGATGACGATCGTGTACGGCTCTTTGTCGCTCTTCGCGTCCGCCTCGAAGTAGCCCCGCTCCACCCAGCGCTCGTACAGCTGCCCCTCTACGTCGGCCGGTGCGTACTGGGTCGGCAGATCACTGGGCTCGCTGTGGGCCCCGTCGTGGGGGCGCAGGGTGTTCTCGGTCACGGCTGAAGTCTACGGGCCCCCCAAGGCCTGTTACTAACCCGTTGCCGCCCCGGGGTAAGGCGGCCGTAAGTCGTCCGGAAGGATGTGGCGTACGTGACATGTTCATAGAGGGGATGCCATGAGCTACCACCAGCCGCAGCCGCAGCCGGGTCCGTACGGCGCAGGCGGGCCGAACCCGTACGCCCAGGGCGGAGCGGCCGGCCAGCCCGGCTACGGCTACCCGCAGGCCCCGCAGGGCGTTCCGCCGCAGCAGCAGGGCTACGGCCACCCGGGACAGGGACAGGGCGGCCCGTACGGCGGCCAGCCGCAGCAGCCGGGCCCGTACGGCCAGCAGCCGCCCTACGGGCAGCAGCCCGTCCAGGGTCAGATGCCCCAGCCCCCGCAGGGCGGCGGCAGCAAGAAGAAGACGGGCCTGATCGTGGGCGCGGTCGTGGCGCTGGCCGCGGTCGGCGTCGGTATCTACGCCCTCATGGGCGGGGACGACGGCCCGCACAAGCTGACCACACCGGAGACCGTGGCGGGCGAGTTCAAGCGCCAGGGCCCCGGCAAGGACGACTCCAGCCTGGGGGCGTCCGACAAGAAGCAGTACAAGGAGCTTCCGGGGGTGAGCGACCCCCACCTGGTGCAGGCCGAGTACCAGAGCGCCAGCAAGAAGGCGCTCCTGTTCAGCGGCGTGTGGGGCAAGATCCAGAATCCGGAGCAGGTCGTCGACGCGATGTTCGTCGTGCTGACCAAGACCGTTCAGGAGAAGGCCAACGCCGAGCCCGTCGGCAGCCCCGAGACCGCCGACCCCGGCGGGCTGGGCAGCGCGGTCATGAAGTGCCAGAAGTTCAAGGTGACCAAGGCACAGAGCGGCAAGACCTCCGAGCTGCCGGTGTGCATCTGGGGCGACTCCAGCACGGTCGGCAGCAACGTGCTCTTCGACCCGCTGGCGGCCATCACCGGCAAGGCCGACCTGGAGGCCGCGGCGAAGACGACCTCCGACGTGCGCGACGACACCCGCGTCGAACTCGAGCAGTAGGACCACCGAGAGGTACCTGATGAGTCACAACCAGCCCGGCCCGTACGGCGGTCAGCCGCCGCAGGGCCCGTACGGCCAGCAGCCGCCGCAGCCGGGCCCGTACGGCCAGCCGCCGCAGCCGCCGCAGGGCCAGCCCGGGTACGGCTACCCGCAGGCCCCGCAGGGTCAGCCGGGATACGGCTATCCGCAGCAGCCCCCGCAGGGCGTTCCGCCGCAGCAGGGCTACGGCTACCCGGCCCAGGGCCAGCCCGGCCCGTACGGCCAGCAGCCGCAGTCCGGTTACCTCCCGCCGCCCCCGCCCGGTGGCGGCGGCAAGGGCAAGCTGATCGGCATCATCGCGGGCATCGCGGGGGTGGCCGTGATAGCCGTCGGCGCGATGGCCCTGCTCGGTGGTGGCGGCGGTGGCGGCGACTACAAGCTGACGGCGCCGGATTCGGTGCTGGGCGGCAGCTACACCAAGGACACCAGCCAGCCGCCGATCAGTAACGGGAAGACCGGCGATGGCAAGGGCATCAATGACGGCACGTCCGTCAGCGGCACGTACAAGGGCGAGTCCGGCGGTTTGGCGTTCGGTGGCGGCTACGGGGATGTCACCGACCCCGAGGCGGCTGTCGACACCATGCTGAAGAGCGCGTTCAAGGGCGCCGAAGCCACGGAGCAGAAGCCGTCCGGCTTCGACGGCTCGGTGATGAAGTGCGGCGAGAACGACTTCGGCGTGTTCTCGCAGCCGTTCTGCATCTGGGGTGACGAGAGTACGGTCGCCATGGCGGTCTGGACACCGAAGAAGGGCGCCACGGACCCCAGTACGCTCAAAGCGCCGTCGATCGAGGAGTGGGCGGAGACCACCGCGAAGCTCCGCAACGAGGTCCGCGTCAAGAAGTAGCCACAGCACCCGAACAACGAAGGGGCGCCCGGCCGTTGGCCGGGCGCCCCTTCGCTTGTGTCTTCGTCTGCGTCGCGGGTCAGGCGCTCTTCTCGTGGCGCTCGTCCTTGCCGATGCCCCGCGGCTCGCGCGGTACCAGCGTCGGGTTCACGTTGGAGTGGACGACCTCCTCGGTGATGACCACCCGGGCGACGTCCTTGCGCGACGGCACCTCGTACATCACCGACTGGAGGACTTCCTCCATGATGGCGCGCAGGCCGCGCGCTCCGGTGCCGCGGAGGATCGCCTGGTCGGCGATGGCCTCCAGGGCCGGCCGGTCGAAGTCCAGCTCCACGCCGTCCAGTTCGAAGAGCCGCTGGTACTGCTTGACGAGCGCGTTGCGCGGCTCGACCAGGATCTGCAGCAGCGCCTCGCGGTCGAGGTTGTGCACCGAGGTGATGACCGGGAGACGGCCGATGAACTCCGGGATCATCCCGAACTTCACCAGGTCCTCGGGCATGACCTCACGGAAGAAGTCCGAGGAGTCGACGTCGCGCTTGGAGCGGATGGTCGCGCCGAAGCCGATGCCCTTGGCGCCCGCCCGGGACTCGATGATCTTCTCCAGGCCGGCGAAGGCGCCGCCCACGATGAACAGGACGTTCGTCGTGTCGATCTGGATGAACTCCTGGTGCGGGTGCTTGCGTCCGCCCTGCGGCGGCACGGAGGCGGTGGTGCCCTCCAGGATCTTCAACAGGGCCTGCTGGACGCCCTCGCCGGACACATCGCGGGTGATCGACGGGTTCTCGCTCTTGCGGGCGACCTTGTCGATCTCGTCGATGTAGATGATGCCGGTCTCGGCCTTCTTGACGTCGTAGTCGGCGGCCTGAATCAGCTTCAGCAGGATGTTCTCGACGTCCTCGCCGACGTATCCCGCCTCGGTGAGCGCGGTGGCATCGGCAATGGCGAACGGGACGTTGAGCATGCGCGCGAGGGTCTGCGCGAGCAGGGTCTTGCCGGAACCCGTCGGCCCCAGCAGGAGGATGTTGGACTTCGCCAGCTCGATGCCGTCGTCCCGGCCGCCCTGGCCGTTCTCGTCCGCCTGCACCCGCTTGTAGTGGTTGTAGACGGCGACGGACAGCGCCTTCTTGGCGGCCTCCTGGCCGACGACGTAGCCCTCGAGGAACTCGTAGATCTCGCGCGGCTTGGGGAGCTCCTCCCACCGCACCTCGGAGGTCTCGGCGAGCTCCTCCTCGATGATCTCGTTGCAGAGGTCGATGCACTCGTCGCAGATGTACACGCCAGGCCCCGCGATGAGCTTCTTCACCTGCTTCTGGCTCTTTCCGCAGAACGAGCACTTGAGCAGGTCGCCGCCGTCACCGATGCGTGCCACGAGGTGCTTCCCCTTCGCCTGGGATCTGCAGCGTTGCGCAGACCCGGGTGCTTGCCTAACGACGGTACCTTGCCGGGCCCCCCGCGCGGGCCCCCCTTGGGCCGGTTCACTTGTCCGTGACCGGCCCAAGGGGGCCGTCGTACCTGACCGGAGGTGTCAGCCCATCCCGACAGAGGTCTTGCGGGTGGACACGATCTGGTCCACCAGACCGTACTCGAGCGACTCCTCGGCCGTGAGGATCTTGTCGCGCTCGATGTCGTCACGGATCTTCTCGATCGGCGTGGTGGAGTGCTTGGCCAGCATCTCCTCCAGCTGCGAGCGCATCCGCAGGATCTCGTTGGCCGCGATCTCCAGGTCGGAGACCTGGCCACGGCCGGTCTCGCTGTACGGCTGGTGGATCAGGATACGGGCGTTCGGCAGCGCCATCCGCTTGCCGGGGGTGCCGGCGGCGAGCAGCACGGCGGCGGCGGACGCCGCCTGGCCCATGCAGACCGTCTGGATGTCGGGCTTCACGAACTGCATCGTGTCGTAGATCGCCGTCAGCGCGGTGAACGAGCCACCCGGCGAGTTGATGTAGATGGAGATGTCCCGGTCCGGGTCCATCGACTCCAGGCACAGCAGCTGCGCCATGACGTCGTTGGCCGAGGCGTCGTCGATCTGGACGCCGAGGAAGATCACCCGCTCCTCGAAGAGCTTGGCGTACGGGTCGTACTCGCGCACGCCCTGGGAGGTGCGCTCCACGAAGCGCGGAACGACATAGCGGGACTCTGCGTTCGGGCCCTCGTACAGGCCGCTGCCGGGGAAGTTGTTCATCGGGTTCTTCACCATCCTGGTGGCGATCATGGGCTGGGGTGTCGGCTGCGGGGTGACGCGGGGGCTCAGGCCCCGGTGCCGCCCCCGCCCGGAACGCCTACGGCAGAGGTCATGACCTCGTCGACCAGGCCGTAGTCCTTGGCCTCGTCGGCGGAGAACCAGCGGTCCCGGTCGGAGTCGCGGGTGATCTGCTCGACGGTCTGGCCGGTGTGGAAGGCGGTGAGCTCCGCCATCCGCTTCTTGGTGTGCAGCAGCCGCTCGGCGTGGATCTTGATGTCCGAGGCGGAGCCCGCCAGGCCCGCGGAGGGCTGGTGGATCAGGATCTCGGCGTTCGGCAGCGCGAAGCGCTTGCCGGGGGTGCCGGCGCTCAGCAGGAACTGGCCCATCGAGGCGGCGAGGCCCATGGCGATGGTGACCACGTCGTTCTTGATGTACTGCATGGTGTCGTAGATCGCCATGCCGGCCGAGATCGAGCCACCCGGGCTGTTGATGTAGAGGTAGATGTCCTTGTCCGGGTCAGCGGCAAGGAGGAGCAGCTGCGCGGTGATCTTGTTGGCGATGTCGTCGTCGACCGGCTGGCCGAGGAAGATGATGCGCTCGTTGAGCAGCCGGTTGTAGACCTGGTCGCCGAGGCCACCACCGATGGACGGCTCGCCGGCGGCGGAAGGCATCAGATTCGTCACGTATCCACCTGCTCGTCTCTGACGGCAACGGGCCGTCTCAGCGTCTTCTTCTGGGGCGGGGGGTCGGCGGGTACCGACGCTCTCCGGCGTCTCCCGGGGACTCCCCTGCCCTCGTATCTACGGACCCTAACGCGCAGGTCGGACAACGCCATCCCGCATTCAGAACTGTTCGCTGTGAGCGCAGGCTCACCGAGCGCCGCGCGGGGCCGGGGAACGCCGGTGGGCCCGGACGCCCTCACGGACGTCCGGGCCCACCGAACGGGCTACTGCAGCGGCGAGGCTCAGGCCTCGGGCTTCTCGTCGGCCTCGGCGGCCTTCTCGCCCTCCGCGGCCTCGTCCGAGGACGCCTCGACCGTCTCGGCGGTCTCGTCCTCCTCGTCCAGGTCGACGGTCTCGCCGTTGGTGTCCTTGACCGTGGCGGCCTCCACGACGACCGCGAGGGCCTTGCCGCGGGCGACCTCGCCGACGAGCATCGGCACCTGGCCGCCCTCGACGACGGCCTGCGCGAACTGGTCGGGGCTCATGCCGGAGGACTGCGCACGGCGCATGAGGTGCTCGGTGAGCTCCTCCTGGCCGACCGACAGCTGCTCCTTGTTGACCAGCTCGTCCAGGATGAACTGGGTCTTGATGCCCTTCTCGGCCTGCTCGCGGAGCTCGGCGTCGAACTCCTCGGCGGACTTGTTCTGGATCTTGAGGTAGCTGTCCAGGTCCAGGCCCATCTGCTGGAGCTGGTGGTTCTCCAGGTTGTGCTTGCGGGTCCGGATCTCGTCCTCGAGGAGCTTCTCGGGGATCGGCACCTCGGCCAGGGCGAGGAGCTCGTCGAGCACCTTCTCCTGCGCCTGGGTGGCCTGGTCGTACTTCTTCATCTGCTCGAGGCGCTTGCGGCTGTCCGCCTTGAGCTCGTCCAGGGTGTCGAACTCGCTCGCGAGCTGCGCGAACTCGTCGTCGAGCTCGGGGAGCTCACGGGACTGGACGGCGGTGACGTCGACCTTGACCTCGGCCTCCTTGCCCTCGGCGGAGCCGCCCTTGAGCTCGGAGGTGAAGGTGGCGGAGCCACCGGCCTCGAGGCCGGTCACGGCCTCGTCGATGCCGTCGAGGAGCTCGCCGGAGCCGACGGTGTAGCTGACACCGCTGGCGACGCCGTCCTCCAGGACCTCGCCGTCGACCTTGGCCTCGAGGTCGATCGTCAGGACGTCGCCCTCGGCGGCGGCGCGCTCCACCGGGGTGGTGGAGGCGAAGCGCTCACGGAGCTGCTCGACGGACTTCTCGACGTCCTCGTCGGAGACCTCAACGGCGTCGACCTCGACCTCGATGCCGGAGTAGTCCGGGATCTCGATGGAGGGACGCACGTCGACCTCGGCGGTGAAGGCCAGCAGCTCGCCGTCCTTCAGCTCGGTGATGTCGACCTCGGGCTGACCCAGCGGGTTCAGGTCACCCTCGTTGACGGCCTCGGTGTAGAACTTCGGGAGCGCGTCGTTGACGGCCTCCTCCAGCACGGCACCGCGGCCGAACCGCTGGTCGATGACGCGGGCCGGGATCTTGCCCTTGCGGAAGCCCGCCACCGTGACCTGCTGGTTGATCTTCTTGTACGCCGCGTCGAGGCTGGGCTTGAGCTCCTCGAAGGGCACCTCGACAGTGAGCCGAACCCGGGTCGGGTTCAGGTTCTCCACGGCGCTCTTCACGGTTGGGTCTCCTTGGGGGCTGACTTCTGGGGTTTTGCTGAGATTCAGCGGGCTGATTCAGCGGATCGCGCCCGGTACAGAGACACACGAGCACGCAGCTTGCATAGTAACCGCAAGGCGGTTGAGCCCCACAATGTGATCTTGCTGGTCGGGGTGGCCGGATTCGAACCGACGGCCTTCCGCTCCCAAAGCGGACGCGCTACCAAGCTGCGCCACACCCCGCTGGTTGCGACACGTAGGGTACATGGCCGGACGCGGTCCGGCTGCCGCATTGATGCGGGTGGGGTGAGGTGTGCGGGAGACCGCCGGGACCCGCTACGATGCTCTGCGTGCCGCGGTCCTCACCGTCGGCGGCGCATGCGGGCGTAGCTCAATGGTAGAGCCCCAGTCTTCCAAACTGGCTACGCGGGTTCGATTCCCGTCGCCCGCTCCAGCAGGCCTCCGGCCCGGTACCGCGATCCGCTCGCGGCACCGGGCCGGAGGTGTTTTCCGGGCCCCGCCGCTCCCGGGGAATCCGCCTCCGCGACCCGGGTCGCGGCACCGTGCGGGCGGGCCCGCTCGGGGCGGGCGGGGACGCCGGGGCACTGGACGGAACCGGGCCCGGGGCACGGCTAAGGTGCCCGGCATGGAGATCTGGGTGAATCCCGCGTGCTCGAAGTGCCGGTCCGCTGTGCAGCTCCTCGACGAGGAGGGCGCCGAGTACACTGTGCGCCGCTACCTGGAGGACCCGCCGGACGCGGACGAGCTGCGGGCCGTCCTGGACCGGCTGGGGCTGGAGCCCTGGGACATCGCGCGGACGCGGGAGGCGGAGGCCGAGGAGCTCGGCCTCAAGGCCTGGCCCCGGGAGCCGGCGGAGCGCGAGCGGTGGATCGGGGCGCTCGCGGCGCACCCGCGGCTGATCCAGCGGCCGATCATCACGGCGGACGACGGCACGGCGTCGGTCGCCCGCAGCGAGGACGCGGTGCGGGACGCGCTGACCCGCCGGGCCTGACCGACGGACCCCGGGCCGAGCCCTGGCTGAAACCGGCCGGTGTCGCGCCCGGGCCGCGGGATGTCCCGCGGCCCGGGCGCGGCACCGGGAACAGCGGGGGCCCTAAACGGGGGACGACCGGGCGTGACAGCGGCGCGGCAGCCCGTACGGCAGCCCGCGACCGCGCCCGCATGACGGCCGTCACCCAACGGGAGCCACGAGCCCCACGGTGCGCGCAGGTGAGCCGCGCCGGCCGCAGGGACCGGGCGGAGGAACGGAGGAGCCTGCGGCAGCCGGAGCGCCGCAGGCGGGCCGCCTCAGAAGCTGATCTGGCTGATCATGTCGGATATCGAGTGCATGAAGCGGTTGATCGACGGGGCCATATCGGTCGAAGCAAGGAAGAAGCCGAACAGGGCCGCGACGATGGCCGGCCCCGGCTTGATCGATCCCGAGCGGATCATGACCACCAGCACGATGGCCAACAGCACCACTACGGACAGCGAAATGGCCACAACGGATCACACCCTCGGTCTCGGTTTCGAACGTCTCACCGGCCCGGGGAGCATGCCCCGCACACCCCCGATATGACCATCGTGCCACCAACCCGATGCCACTCGGACCCCGGTGACGCATCGTCGGCAGCCTGCTCACATCCGTTGCGGGCCCGTGTGCCGGAGGAGTCCGTACCCCGGGAGAGCTGCACCACACAATTCGGCCACGGGTCGCCGGATTATTGCGACTGATCGTTTCTCTGTGCACCTTCCACCCGTGCGGAGCACGCCGGTGGGAATTTCTGAATTACTCGTGAGTCGTGAGCAGCGACAACGAAGGGCCATTGAACCGGACATTCCACCGGAGCCACCTCGGGGGCATATGCACCAATTAAGGGGGATGAGACGTGACAGAACGGACAGTTGATCCTCATCGCGCACAACGGCTGAACCCCTACGTTTACTTCGCGTGAACGGGGTAGCCGTGTGATTCGTAGAGGGGAGGATGAAGGTTTTACTGAATCCACCTTCCGACGCTATGGTGCCTCAGATGTTCAGCGCTGCCACGACCCCCGCACGCGCAGTGAGGTCCAGGATCGTCTCCCCCAGTTCATGGTGGGAGGGCCTGTGACGAACACCTTGCGCCCGCACGGCTATCAGCGGACCCCGCTCCCCCCGGCCCGGGATGCGGTGGCCACGGACTCCGAGCGTCCTGCCGCAAACGACGCTCCGGACCAAAGAAAACCCGCCACACCAGCGGCCGGAAACAAGCCGAAGCAGCGTGACTCCTTCTTCGACAACGCGAAGTACCTGGCCATCGTCCTCGTGGCGATGGGCCATGCGTGGGAACCGCTGACGGACGGAAGCCGCACCGCCGAGGCGCTGTACATGGTGGTGTACGGCTTCCACATGCCGGCGTTCATCATCATCTCCGGCTACTTCTCGCGCAGTTTCGACATGCGCCCGGACCGGCTCAAGCGGCTGGTCACCGGCGTGGCCGTGCCGTACGTGATCTTCGAGGTCGCGTACACCTTCTTCAAGCGGTGGGCGGACGACGATCCGACCCAGCCGATCAGCCTGCTGGACCCCTGGTACCTGACGTGGTTCCTGGCGGCCCTGTTCGTCTGGCGGCTGTCCACCCCGCTGTGGAAGCTCGTCCGCTGGCCGGTGCCGCTCGCGCTGGCCATCGGGGCCCTCGCCTCGATCTCCCCCGACATCGGTGACGACCTGGATCTCCAGCGGGTGCTGCAGTTCCTGCCGTTCTTCGTCGTGGGTCTGGTCATGAAGCCGGAGCACTTCCAGATGGTGCGGCGCCGTGAGGTGCGGATCCTGTCCGTGCCGATCTTCGCCACGGCGTTCCTGGTCGCCTACTGGGCGGGCCCGCGGATGTCGTCGGCGTGGTTCTACCACCGGGACAGCGCCCAGGAGCTCACCGCTCCGTGGTGGAGCGGCCTGGTCATGACGCTCGCCCTGTTCGGCTGCTCCGTGATCCTGGTCGCCTGCTTCTTCGCCTGGGTCCCCCGGCGGAAGATGTGGTTCACGGCACTGGGCGCCGGAACGCTGTACGGCTACCTGCTGCACGGCTTCCTCGCCAAGGGGTCCCGCTTCTGGGGCTGGTTCGACGACTACGCCTGGCTGCAGACGCCGTGGGGCGCGATCGTCGTCACCGTCATCGCCGGAGCCGTGGTGACCGTGCTCTGCACCCCACCGGTGCAACGGGTCTTCCGGTTCGCGATGGAGCCCAAGATGGAGTGGGCCTTCAAGAAGGATGCGGCCGAGCTGGCGCGTGGCCGCGCGAAGGCCACCACCGGCTGAACAGCCTGCCGCGACCTCACGCGTGCGTCGAACGGCCCCGGAGCTTCAGGCTCCGGGGCCGTTCGCTGTCTCCGGTCCCTTCTCCGAGTCGCTGTCTCCGGTGCCTTCTCCGAGGGCCGGCTGTCTCCGGTGCCTTCTCCGAGGGCCGTTCGCCTGGCACCGGTCGGCCCCGGGCCGCTCGCCCCACGCCGGAGCGGGCCGTACGGGGCAGATCGCGAGGGGGGGGGCGGTCAGTCGCGGCAGATCAGCAGCAGCGCGCGGTCGTCGTTGACGTCCTTGGCCACCGCTTCGATCAGGTGCCAGGCCGCGCCGTGGAAGCCGGAGGCGACATAGCGGTCGGCCTCGCCGGTGAGCCGGTCGATGCCCTCGGTCAGCTCGCGCTCGGCGGACTCGACCAGGCCGTCCGTGAACAGCATGAGCACATCACCGGGGCGCAGGGTGCCCTTGATCGGGTCGAACTGCGCGCCGTCGTACACCCCGAGCAGCGGGCCCTCCGCGCCCTGCTCCTCCCAGCGGCCGGTCCCGGCGCTCAGCTGGAGCGCCGGGAGGTGGCCCGCCGACAGCAGCTCGTAGTCCCCGCTGTCCAGGTCGAGGACGAGGTGGATCGAGGTCGCGAACCCCTCGTCCCAGTCCTGGCGGAGCAGATACGCGTTGGCGGCGGGGAGGAAGGCATGGGGCGGGAGCGAGCCCAGCAGGCCGCCGAACGCACCGGAGAGAAGGAGGGCGCGGGAGGCCGCGTCCATGCCCTTGCCGGAGACGTCGGTGAGCACGACCTCGAGCGTCCGGCCGCCGTTGGTCCGGGCCGCGACGACGAAGTCGCCGGAGAAGGACTGGCCGCCGGCGGGGCGCAGGGCCATCTCCCGGTGCCAGCCCTTGGGCAGCTTCGGCAGCTTGCTCTGCACCCGGATCCGCTCGCGCAGGTCGAAGAGCATGGTGCCGCCCCGCCGCCAGGGCACCCCGACCCGGCTGCGGAACTGGGCGATGACCAGCCCGACGAAGCCCACCGCACCCACCACCAGCACGGTGCCGGGGGTGACCCGGGAGGGGCCCTGGGAGTACGGGCCGAGGATCGCGGCCTCGGTGATCAGCGCCGCGGCCGCCCCGGCGTAGAGCAGGAGCAGGCTGGAGGGGCGCAGCAGCAGCCCGCCGACGACGACGGGGAGGACGAGGGCAGCGGGCGGGCACCAGTCGGGCACGTTGATCGTCGCGGTGGCGATGGCCGGGACGGTGAGCAGCAGGGCGGCGAGGGCGATCCAGTCGGAGCCGTCGCCGCGGAAGTAGTCGACTCCGGCCCGGCGCAGGCCGATGCGGGCCCGGTGCAGCTGCTTGCGCATCCGGGCCGTCAGGGTCTCAGCTCCCGCGACGCGTGCCATTTCACCGGGACCCTATCCACCCGTTCGGCGGCGCGTCGATTCACGGCGCGCCGCTTTTCGCCGGATCCGGAGTTCAGCCGGGTGGGGTATGGACACCCGTGCGGAAAATGCGGTCGCTCGGGGGAGAACGCCCTGATAGGGATGGCGTATGACAACAGAGCTGCGTGTGCTGCGCCGTGACGAGTGGGACACCTGGTACAGCACGCTGGAGCTCGCCTTCGGCGGGGTGGCGGAGCCCGCCGAGGAGCGGGAGCTCTGGCAGGACCTGACCGAGGTGGAGCGGTCCATCGGGGTCTGGGACGGCGGGACCTGCGTGGGGACGGCCGGGGCGTTCAGCTTCCGGATGTGCGTGCCGGGCGGCCGGATCGTGCCGGCGGCCGGGGTCACCATGGTCGGGGTGGCACCGACGCACCGGCGGCGAGGGGTGCTGCGCTCGATGATGCGGCAGCAGCTCGACGACGTGCGCGCCCGGGGCGAGTCGCTGGCGGTGCTGACGGCGTCGGACCCGGCCATCTACGGGCGGTTCGGCTACGGCACCGCGAGCGAGCAGATGTTGGTGGAGGTGGACACCGAGCGGGTCCGGCTGACCGTTCCGCCCGGCACGGACGACGTACGGCTCCGGCTCGTGCAGCCGCGGGAGGCACAGGAGGTGTGCGAGGCGCTCTACGCCGAACGGGTCACGGAACGGCCGGGCATGCTCACCCGGCTTCCCGGGTGGGAGCGGCTGCCGCTGCTGGATGCCCCCGCGTCACGGGCGGGCGCCTCACCCATGCAGTGCGTGCTGGCGGAGCGGGACGGTGCGGTCACCGGATACGCGCGCTACGCGGTCCGCCCGGACTGGGAGGCCTCCGGGCCGACGGGCACGGTGCTGCTGCGGGACGTCGAGGCGCGGGATCCGGCGAGCTACGCCGCGCTGTGGCGGTACCTCTGCGACATGGAACTGACCGTGCGGGTCACCCACACCAACCGTCCGGTGGACGATCCGCTGCTCCACCTGGTCTCGGACATCCGCCGCTGCACCATCCGCATCCGGGACCAGCTCCACGTGCGGCTGGTCGAGGTGGGTGCCGCGCTGGCGGCGCGGACCTACGCGGCGCCGGTGGATGTGGTGTTCGAGGTCGCGGACGCGTTCTGCCCCTGGAACGAGGGGCGTTGGCGGCTGACCGGCGACGCCCGGGCCGCCTCCTGCAAGCCCACCGACGACGAGCCCGATCTGCGGCTCTCGGTACGGGAGTTGGGCGCCGCTTATCTGGGCGGATACACCCTCACGGCACTGGCGGGCGCGGGCCGGGTCCAGGAGCTGCGGCCGGACGCGCTCGCCGAGGCGTCGGCGGCCTTCCGGAGCGATCGCGCGCCCTGGCTGCCGCACGGGTTCTGAGCGGTTCCGCCGCCCTGCCGCTCATGGGCCGGCCGCCCCGGGGCCGTACGGTCCCGGGTCCGCGGTCCGCTACCGGCGCTGGCAGTCCGGGCACCAGAAGAGGTTGCGGGCGGCGAGGTCGGCGGTGCGGACCTCGCCGCCACAGATGTGGCAGGGCTGCCGGGCCCTGCGGTAGACGTAGACCTCGCCGCCGTGGTCGTCGACGCGCGGCGGGCGGCCCATCGCCTCGGGGGTGTGCTCGGGGCGGACGGTGTCGATGCGGTTGTTCCGGACGCCCTCCCGCATCAGGGCGACCAGGTCGGCCCAGACGGCGTCCCACTCGGCGCGCGTCAGGTCCCGCCCGGCGCGGTACGGGTCGATGCCGTGCCGGAAGAGGACCTCGGCGCGGTACACATTGCCCACCCCGGCTATCACCTTCTGGTCCATGAGCAGCGCGGCGACGCTGGTCCGGCTGCGGCTCACCCGCCGCCAGGCCGCTTCGCCGTCGTCGCCGCTCCGCAGCGGATCGTCCCCGAGCCGGTCGTGCACGGCCTGCTTCTCAGCGGTGGTGATCAGCTCACAGGTGGTGGGGCCGCGCAGGTCGGCGTAGTGGTCGTCGCCGCCGATGCCGCCGACGAGCCGCAGCCGGACCGCGCCGACCGGCGGCGGGGCCGGTCCGTCGCCGAAGCCGACCTTGCCGTAGAGCCCCAGGTGGATGTGGACCCAGCCGACCGCCTCGAAGCCGAGGAAGAGGTGCTTGCCGTGGGCGTCGGCGCCGCTCATCACCTGGCCGTCGAGCAGGGCGGCGCCGTCGGAGAACTTGCCCTGGGGGCTCGCGGCCCGGACGGGCCATCCGGCGAAGCGCTCGAGGCAGTCCGCGGCGAGGCGGTGGATCGTATGCCCCTCGGGCACAGGTGTCTCCTCGGATGCGGTGCGGCATCCCCGGCCCGGCGCGCCGGGGCGCACGGGCACCGGGCCGGCGGTCCGCCGGCCCGGTGCCCGCGGGGTTACGGCTGGGGGTGGTGGGCCGGGATCGGGGGGAGTTCGCCGGTCGTCTCGTAGGCGCTCAGCATCTCGATCCGGCGGGTGTGCCGCTCCTCGCCCGAGTACGGCGTGTTCAGGAAGATCTCGACGAACTTCGTCGCCTCGTCCCGGGTGTGCATCCGGCCGCCGATGCTGATGACGTTGGCGTTGTTGTGCTCACGCCCGAGCTCGGCGGTCTGCTCGCTCCAGGCCAGCGCGGCGCGGACGCCCTTGACCTTGTTGGCCGCGATCTGCTCGCCGTTGCCGGAGCCGCCGATCACGATGCCCAGGCTCTCCGGGTCCGCGGCCGTGCGCTCCGCGGCGCGGAGGCAGAACGGCGGGTAGTCGTCCTGGGCGTCGTAGATGTGGGGGCCGCAGTCGACGGGGTCGTGCCCCTGGGCCCGGAGCCACTCGACGAGGTGGTTCTTGAGTTCGTAACCGGCGTGATCGGAGCCGAGGTAGACGCGCATGGACCGAGTGTGACATGCCTGTGCCCCGGCCTTCGTCACTGGGTGTGACGTGTCACATCTCAAGGGAAGCTCAAATACAACGATCCGGAATCAAAGGTTTTCCTTCTCCTTCTCCTGAGATTCACTGGCCGAGCTCGTAACCCGAGAGCTAAGGACCCCGCACATGAGCGCGCAGTCGACGCCCACGACCGTGGACGCCACACCTGGCGGCCCCGGACAGGGCCCCTCCCCCGACGGTCTCAAGGCCGGACTCAAGAACCGTCATCTGTCGATGATCGCGATCGGTGGCGTCATCGGCGCCGGCCTGTTCGTCGGCTCGGCGTCCGGCATCGCCGCCGCCGGCCCCGGCATCCTGCTGTCGTACGCCCTCGTCGGCGCGATGGTCGTCTTCGTGATGCGGATGCTCGGCGAGATGGCCGCCGCCAACCCGACGTCGGGCTCCTTCTCCGCCTACGCCGACCAGGCCCTCGGCCGCTGGGCCGGCTTCTCCATCGGCTGGCTGTACTGGTTCTTCTGGGTCGTGGTGCTGGCCGTCGAGGCGACCGCCGGCGCCAAGATCCTGGAGGGCTGGATACCGGCCGTACCGCAGTGGGGCTGGGCACTGATCGTCATGGTCGTGCTCACCGTCACCAACCTGGCCTCGGTCTCCTCCTACGGTGAGTTCGAGTTCTGGTTCGCCGGTATCAAGGTCGTCGCGATCGCGGCGTTCATCGTCATCGGCGGCCTCGCGGTCTTCGGTCTGCTCCCCGGCTCCGGGCACGAGGCGACCGGATTCGCCAACCTCACCGAACACGGCGGATTCCTGCCGAACGGACCCGGTTCGATCCTCACCGGTGTGCTGATGGTCGTCTTCTCCTTCATGGGCAGCGAGATCGTCACGCTGGCCGCCGGTGAGTCCGAGGACCCGCAGCGCGCCGTCACCAAGGCCACCAACAGCGTGATCTGGCGGATCGGCGTCTTCTACCTGGGCTCGATCCTCGTCGTGGTCAGCCTGCTGCCGTGGGACTCGAAGGCGATCGCCAAGGACGGCTCGTACGTCGCGGCGCTCAACTCCATCGGCATCCCGCACGCCGGCGAGATCATGAACTTCATCGTGCTGACCGCCGTGCTCTCCTGCCTCAACTCCGGCCTCTACACGGCCTCCCGCATGGCCTTCTCGCTGGGCCGGCGCGGTGACGCGCCCAAGGCGTTCGCCCGTACCAACGCCCGCGGTGTCCCGCAGGCCGCGATCCTGGGCTCGGTCGTCTTCGGCTTCGTCGCGGTGTTCTTCAACTACAAGTGGCCGGACACCGTCTTCCAGTTCCTGCTGAACTCCTCGGGTGCGGTCGCGCTCTTCGTGTGGCTGGTCATCTGCTTCACCCAGCTGCGGATGCGGCGCATCATCCTGCGCGACAACCCGGAGAAGCTCATCGTCCGGATGTGGCTCTTCCCGTACCTGACCTGGGCGACCGCCGCGATGATCGGCTTCGTGCTGGTCTACATGCTCACCGACGACGCCGGGCGCGAGCAGGTGATCCTGTCGGCGCTGGTGGCCGCGCTGGTCGTGGCCATCGGTGTGGGCAAGCACCGGGGCAGCAAGGCGGCCGTGACCGAGGGCTGACCTCGGAAGCCGCGTCGCGCAACAACGGGCCGGGGCCCGCACCCACGTCGATGGGTGCGGGCCCCGGCCCGTTGCGTGGGGGCGAGCGGTCAGCCGCGCCGGCCCGCGAGCTTCCAGGCGGCGGGCAGCGCGCCCATCGCCAGGGCGGCCTTGACGGCGTCGCCGATGAGGAAGGGGACGAGTCCGGCCGCGACCGCCTCTCCGAGGGAGAGGTGCGCGGCGAGCGCCAGGTACGGCACGCCGACCGCGTAGATGATCGCCGAGCCGAGGACCATGGTGCCCGCGGTGCGCAGCACGCCGCGGTCGCCGCCGCGCCGGGCGAGCGCGCCGACGACGGTGCCGGCGAGCAGCATGCCGAGGACGTAGCCGAAGCTGGCGGAGCCCGCGCCCTCGGCGAACCACGGCATCCCGGCCAGGCCCGCCAGGGTGTAGAGCGCGAGGGAGAGGAAGCCGCGCCCGGCGCCGAGGGAGGCGCCGACGAGGAGCGCCGCGAACGTCTGCCCCGTGACGGGCACCGGGGAGCCGGGGACGGGGACGGAGATCTGCGCGGCGAGGCCGGTCAGGGCGGCACCGCCGACGACCAGGGCCGCGTCGCGGACCCGGGCGCGGGAGGCGGTGGCGGCCGGCAGCAGGTCGGCGAGGACCGCACCGGGGCGGCTGGTGACGGCGGCAGTGCTCATTCAGGGCTCCGCGGGGTGAGGAGGGACAGGACTGAACAGGGTGACGTTAGCTCAGGCGTCAGCATCCGATCACCGTGAGCAGCCGACAAAGGCGTGATCAACGGCTTGGTGGGTTCCCGACAATGCACAGCTGCCGCAGAGGTGCCGCCGATGCCGGCGTTTGAGCAGGTCACGTGATGCTGGTCACGCGGCGTACGGGGCGCTCAATATCGTTTTGCGGTGGCTGCCACCACAAGGAGAGACTGTGGGGTCCCACCAAAGCTCCACAGACCCTTGCGAGAGTACGAGCGCCATGCACGACGCGAAGACCGCCACCGGGCCAGGCCGGGAGACCGGCACCGGAGGCGATGGGAAGGAGCCGCTCTCGCCAGGGCTCAAGCAGCGCCATCTGACCATGCTCGGCCTCGGCGGGGTCATCGGAGCCGGGCTGTTCGTCGGCTCCGGCGCGGGGATCGCCGTCGCCGGTCCGGGCATCGTCCTCTCGTACCTGATCGCGGGCGGTCTCGCGATGCTGGTGATGCGGATGCTGGGCGAGATGTCGGCGGCGATGCCGGCCTCGGGCTCCTTCTCGGTGCACGCGGAGCGGGCGTTCGGGCGCTGGGCGGGGTTCACGGTCGGCTGGCTCTACTGGTTCATGCTGGTCGTCGTCCTCGCGGTGGAGGCGACCGGCGCGGCCCAGATCGCGAACGGCTGGGTGCCGGCGGTGCCGCAGTGGGCCTGGGTGCTCCTCTTCATGACGGTGTTCACCGCGGCCAACCTCACCGCGGTGAAGAGCTTCGGCGAGTCCGAGTTCTGGTTCGCGGCGCTGAAGGTCGGCGCGATCGTGCTGTTCCTGGTCCTCGGCGTGCTGGCGGCCCTCGGCCTGCTGCCGGAGACCGAGGCGGTGGGGCTGTCGAACCTCACCGGGCAGGGCGGCTTCCTGCCGAACGGCTGGTCCGGTGTGGTCTCCGGAGTCCTCGCCGTGGTCTTCGCCTTCGGCGGCCTGGAGGTCGTCACGATCGCGGCCGCCGAGTCGGACGACCCGGCGCGGGCGGTCGGCCGCGCGGTGCGCAGCGCGGTCTGGCGCATCCTCTTCTTCTACGTGGGCTCGATGCTCGTCATCGTGACCGTGCTGCCCTGGACGGCGATGAAGCCGGGCAGCAGCCCGTACGTGGCGGTGCTCGACCACATCGGGGTGCCGGCCGCCGGTCAGATCATGAACATCGTGGTCTTCGTGGCGCTGCTCTCGGCGCTCAACGCCAATCTGTACGGCTCGTCGCGGATGGTGTTCTCGCTCGCCGAGCGCGGTGAGGCGCCGCGGGCGCTGCTGAGGGTGGGGCGCGGCTCGGTGCCGCGCCGGGCGGTGCTGGCGTCGGTGGCGTTCGGCTTCGCGTCCGTGCTGCTCAATCTGAAGTGGCCGGACTCCGTCTTCCTCTACATGCTCAACGCGGTGGGCGCGGTGCTGCTGGTGGTGTGGGGTCTGATCGCCGCCTCGCAGCTGCGGCTGCGCCGGGAGATCGAGCACACGGCGCCCGAGCGGCTGACCCTGCGGATGTGGGGCTTCCCCTGGCTGACCTGGACCGCGCTGGCCGGAATGGCCGCCGTGCTGCTGCTGATGCTCACCGATGACGCCGCCCGCCCGCAGGTGCTCTGGTCGGGCGCGGCAACGGCCGCGGTGCTCCTGGTGGCGTGGATCCGGGAGTTGCGGGTACGCGCCTGACGATCCGGTACCGGCCCCGCGGGCGGCGCCGGATCCTGCTGCCTCGCAGGGGTGACCGGGGTCACCGTGCGTGCCCGTCACGCGGCTGTGCCCTGGCACTTTGCGTCTCCTGACGAAGCGGCAGGTACGGAGAGTGAGGAAGGCGTCCGGATAGCGGGCCATCGTGGACGCGGTGTTGTTCTGAGCGATACGCCCCCTCACACTGATGCAGCCCTCTGACGTTCTCACGTAATGGACGCATTGCCCATGAATCGGACACCTCCGCCGTCTGCGCCCGCGCGCGACACCCACGCCGCGGCGTCGGAGAGCGGCACCCCGCTCTCCCACGGCCTCAAGCAGCGCCATCTCTCGATGATCGCCCTCGGCGGGGTGATCGGCGCCGGCCTCTTCATCGGTTCGGGCGCCGGGATCGCGGCTGCCGGACCGTCGATCGTGCTCGCCTACGCCGCCTCGGGCCTGCTGGTCCTGATGGTCATGCGGATGCTGGGCGAGATGTCGGCGGCCAACCCGGCCTCGGGCTCCTTCTCGGTGCACGCCGAGAAGGCGATCGGCCCCTGGGCGGGCTTCACCGCGGGCTGGATGTTCTGGACCCTGCTCTGCGTGGGCATCGCGGCCGAGGCGCTGGGCGCGGCCGGGATCATGACGAGCTGGTTCCCGGGCACCGAGTCCTGGATGTGGGTCGCCCTCTTCATGGCGATGTTCTGCGGCACGAACCTGGCCGCGGTGAGCAACTTCGGCGAGTTCGAGTTCTGGTTCGCCGCGCTGAAGATCGCCGCGATCGTGACCTTCCTGGTGCTGGGCACCCTCGCGATCCTGGGAGTGCTGCCCGGCACGGACGCCCCCGGCACCAGCAATCTGACCGGTGACGGCGGCTTCCTGCCGAACGGGCTCGACGGACTGGTCGTCGGCCTGCTGGCCTCGGTGTTCGCCTACGGCGGCCTGGAGACGGTGACGATCGCCGCCGCCGAGTCGGAGGACCCGCGCAAGGGCGTGGCCCAGGCGGTGCGCACGGCGATGTGGCGCATCGCCCTGTTCTACGTCGGCTCCATGCTGGTGATCGTCACGCTGGTGCCGTGGGACGACAAGGCGGTCGTGGCCGACGGCCCGTACGTCGCGGTGCTGGACGCACTGGACATCCCGGCCGCCGGTCAGGTCATGAACGTCGTGGTGCTCGTCGCCCTGCTCTCCGCGATGAACGCCAACATCTACGGCGCCTCCCGGATGGCCTACTCGCTCGTCTCCCGCGGCGAGGGTCCCCGGATCCTGGGCAAGGTCAGCGGCGGGGTGCCCCGCCCGGCGGTGCTCGCCTCGTCCGCGTTCGGCTTCTTCGCGGTGCTGCTGAGCTACTGGTGGCCGGACACCCTGTTCGCGTGGCTGCTGAACATGGTCGGCGCGGCGGTCCTGGTGGTCTGGGGCTTCATCGCCGTCTCGCAGCTGGTGATGCGGCGCCGCCTGGAGCGCGAGGCGCCGGAGACGCTGTCCGTCCGCATGTGGGCGTACCCCTATCTGACCTGGGTCTCGCTGGCGGGTGTGGTGGCCGTGCTGCTGCTCATGCTCCGCGAGGGCGACACCCGGACGCAGTTCCTCTTCACCGGCGGCCTGACGGTGGTGCTCTCCGTCGTCGGCTACATACGGCAGCGGGCGGTGGCCCCCAGCAGCTGACGCGCCAGGCGCCGCACGGGTCGGGGACGACCCGTACACGGAGGCGGCCGGGTCCTCGTTCCGAGGTCCCGGCCGCCTCCGACTTTTTGCCCGGACGCCCCGGCACCTCCGCCGACGCCGGACTCCTGCTGGTAGCGTGCACTTGCAAGTTGATTGCAATAAGCGTTGTCGAAGGGCGTCGTCCATGGCCATCTACACACTTCCCGAGCTCCCGTACGACTACTCCGCCCTGGCTCCGGTCATCAGCGGGGAGATCATCGAGCTGCACCACGACAAGCACCACGCGGCATACGTCAAGGGCGCGAACGACACGCTCGAGCAGCTGGAGGAGGCCCGCGCCAAGGACCAGTGGGGCTCGATCAACGGCCTCGAGAAGAACCTGGCCTTCCACCTGTCCGGGCACATCCTGCACAGCATCTACTGGCAGAACATGAGCGGTGACGGCGGCGGCGAGCCGCTGGAGAAGGACGGCACGGGCGAGCTCGCCGACGCGATCGCCGAGAACTTCGGCTCGTTCGACCGCTTCAAGGCCCAGCTCTCCAAGGCCTCGGCCACCACGCAGGGCTCCGGCTGGGGCGTGCTGGCCTTCGAGCCGGTCAGCGGGCGCCTCATCGTCGAGCAGATCTACGACCACCAGGGCAACGTCGGCCAGGGCAGCATCCCGATCCTGGTGTTCGACGCCTGGGAGCACGCCTTCTACCTGCAGTACCGCAACCAGAAGGTGGACTTCGTCGAGGCCATGTGGCGGGTCGTCAACTGGCAGGACGTCGCGGAGCGTTACCGCGCCGCCAAGGAGCGCGCGACCGGGCTGCTCATCGCCCCCTGACCCCGCTCCCCCGGGAACCTCCTGCTCGCGTGATCGTCTTCTCACCCTTCACCGGCAGGCGGAACGGAAGGCCCCCGCGCGTATGCGTCGCGCGGGGGCCTTTCGCCTGCCACCGTACGGGACCGGACCGGCCCGGGGCCCGAAGCACCCCGGTCAGTCGCACCCCCGGTCAGTCGAAGGCCGGACCCCGGTCCCGGGTGCGCTTGATCTCGTAGAAGCCCGGGGTGGAGGCGACCAGCAGCGTGCCGTCCCAGAGCCGGGCGGCGGCCTCGCCCCTGGGGGCGGGCGTGACGACCGGCCCGAAGAAGGCGATCCGCTCGCCGTTCTCCCCCGGTACCGCGATCACCGGGGTGCCGACCTCCTGGCCGACCAGGTCGATGCCCTCCCGGTGGGAGGCCCGCAGCTCGGTGTCGTACACGTCCGAGCGGGCGAAGTCCGCCAGCTCGGCGGGGAGGCCCGCGTCGGCCAGGGCACCGGCGACCGCCTCGGGCGTCGGCCCCTCGCCCCGGTTGTGGAAGCGGGTGCCGAGGGCGGTGTACAGCGGGCCGAGCACAGCGGAGCCGCACTTCTGCTCGGCCGCGACGGCGACGCGCGCCGGGCCCCAGGCCGCGGCCAGCTTCGCCCGGTACTCCTCGGGCAGCTCGTCGAGCTTGTTCTCGTTGAGCACCGCGAGGCTCATCACCCGCCACCGCACGGCGACCGGACGGACCTTCTCCACCTCCAGCATCCAGCGGGAGGTGATCCACGCCCACGGGCAGAGCGGGTCGAACCAGAAGTCGACCGGGGTCGTTCCGGACGGAGTCGGAGCGAGCGGCTTCTCGGACGCGGCGGCCACAGGGGTCTCCTCACACGGACGTCATGGCTGGTCGTTCCGGAAAACGTCACAGGGCGCCGCGGCCATTCCCGACTCCCCTCCGTCAGCGCGCCGTGACACCATGGCGGCGTTCGGAGTGGGACGAGGATCACCGAAGGAGCCGTCGTGCGGCGTGAGAACCTGACTCGAGACGAGGCCCGAGAGCGGGCCCGGCTGCTGTCCGTGGACGGGTACGACGTCTCGCTGGACCTGCGTTCGGCGGTCGGCCCGGAGCCCGGCGGGGAGCCGCGCACCTTCCGCTCGGTGACGACGCTCCGGTTCCGCTGCGCCGAGCCGGGCGCCGCGACCTTCGTCGACCTGATCGCCCCCGCCGTGACGTCGGTGGTGCTCAACGGCCGCGCGCTGGACCCGGCAGCGGTGTTCGACGGGGCCCGGATCGCGCTCGACGGGCTGGCCGCGGAGAACGTTCTCACGGTGGACGCGCAGTGCGCCTACAGCAGGACGGGTGAGGGGCTGCACCGGTTCGCCGACCCGGAGGACGGCGAGGTCTATCTCTACACGCAGTACGAGCCGGCCGACGCCCGCCGGGTCTTCACCACCTTCGAACAGCCGGATCTCAAGGCCCCGTTCACCTTCGAGGTGACCGCCCCGGCCGACTGGTCCGTGATCAGCAACGCCGTCGCCGAGGGCGAACCGGCCGCGGCCGGGCCGGGAGCGGCGACCTGGCGGTTCGCGCCCACCCTGCCGATCTCGACCTACATCACGGCGGTCGTCGCGGGCCCGTACCACGTGGTGCGCGAGCGCTACGCCCGGGAGACCGCGGACGGCTCGGTGCTGGAGATCCCGCTGGGCGCGCTCTGCCGCAAGTCGCTGGCCAAGCACTTCGACCCGGACGACATCTTCACCGTCACCAAGCAGGGCCTGGACTTCTTCCACGAACACTTCGACTACCCCTACCCGTTCGGCAAGTACGACCAGGCGTTCGTGCCGGAGTACAACATCGGCGCGATGGAGAACCCGGGCTGTGTGACCTTCCGCGAGGAGTTCGTCTTCCGCGGCCGGGTCACCCGGACCTCCTACGAGCAGCGGGCGAACGTCATCCTGCACGAGATGGCGCACATGTGGTTCGGCGACCTGGTCACCATGGAGTGGTGGGACGACCTGTGGCTGAAGGAGTCGTTCGCCGACTTCATGGGCGCGTTCGCGCTGGTGGAGGCGACCCGCTTCGACAACGGCTGGATCACCTTCGCCAACCGCCGCAAGGCCTGGGCCTACCGCGCCGACCAGCTGCCCTCCACCCACCCGGTCACCGCCGACATCCGGGACCTGGAGGCCGCCAAGCTCAACTTCGACGGCATCACCTACGCCAAGGGCGCCTCGGTGCTCAAGCAACTGGTGGCCTACGTCGGGCAGGACGCGTTCCTGGAGGGCGCCCGCCGCTACTTCCGGCGGCACGCGTTCGGCAACACCCGGCTGGACGATCTGCTGCGGGTGCTGGAGGAGACCTCGGGCCGGGACATGGCCGCCTGGTCGCGGGCCTGGCTGGAGACCGCGGGCGTCAACGCGCTGACCCCGCAGGCGACGTACGACGCCCAGAGCCGGATCACCGAGCTGGCCGTCCTCCAGGAGGCCGCCGGGGCGCACCCCACGCTCCGGCCGCACCGGGTCGCGGTCGGCCTCTACCGGCGGGACCCGGCCGGTGAGGAGCTGGTGCGCTACGCCCGCGCCGAGGTGGACGTGGACGGGCCGCGGACGGTCGTGTCCGAGCTGGCGGGGGCCGAGCGCCCCGACCTGATCCTGGTCAACGACGACGACCTCACCTACTGCAAGATCCGCTTCGACGAGGCCTCGCTGGAGACCCTGCGGCGGCACCTCGCCGACCTCTCCGACCCGCTGGCCCGCGCCCTGTGCTGGTCGGCGCTGTGGAACCTGACCCGGGACGGGCTGATGCCGGCCGGCGACTTCCTCGATCTGGTGCTCCGCTGCGCCGGCCGGGAGAGCGAGATCGGCGTCCTGCAGATGCTGCACGCCTGGGCGCACACGGCGCTGGTGCACCATGTGGCGCCGGAGCGGCGGGAGGCCGCCGGGCTCGCCGTGGCCGACGGTGCGCTGCGCGAGCTGCGGCTGGCCGAGCCGGGCAGCGGCCACCAGCTGGCCTGGGCCCGGTTCTTCGCCCGGGTCGCCACCACCCCGGCCGATCTCCAGCTGCTCGGGGGCCTGCTGGCCGGCACCGCCCGGATCGACGGTCTGGAGGTGGACCAGGAGCTGCGCTGGGCGTTCCTGGAGCCCCGGGCCGCGCACGGGGCCGCCGACGAGGCGGAGATCGCCGCCGAACTGGCCCGCGACGACACGGCGTCCGGCAAGCGGCACCAGGTGCGCTGCCTCGCGGCGCAGCCGTCCGCCGAGGTGAAGGCGCGGGCGTGGGCGGAGGTCGTGGACTCCGACCAGCTGTCGAACGCCCTGGTGGAGGCGACCATCGCAGGCTTCGCCCAGCCGCACCAGCGGGAGCTGCTGGCGCCGTACACGCAGCGGTACTTCGACGTGATCGAGCGGATCTGGCAGGAGCGGTCGATCGAGATCGGGATGGCGATCGTCCGCGGCCTCTACCCGGACCTCCAGGACCGCCGGGAGACGCCGGCGCTCACCGAGGCGTGGCTGACGGAGCACGGGGACGCGCCGCCCGCGCTGCGCCGGCTGGTGCTGGAGGCGCAGGACGATCTGGCGCGGGCGCTGCGCGCCCAGGAGTGCGACGCGGGAGCGGCGGCGGGCGCCTCGGCGAGCTGACGGGCGCCGGCCCCGCGGGCCCGGAGGGGAACCCGCGGCCGGTCCTCGAACTCCCGTCCATTTGGACGGCGATGTCCGGGTTTGTCGACGGGCGTGTAACAACGGTTAGCGGGCCCCGTGGCGCGGGGAATCGGCGGTTCATGAACTACAACACGCCGCTCTCCGCCCGCCCGGTCCGACCCCGCTCCGAGCAACGTCCGCACGTGATGACGCTACGTCAACTACGGGAACACGGCGCGACCGCAGCCGAGGTGGCCGACCGCATCCGGCCCGGCGGGAGCTGGCAGCAGCTCCTGCCGGGCGTCTACCTGCTGCACCCGGGAGCGCCGACCGGCGAGGAGCGGGTGCACGCGGCACTGCTGTACGCGGGCCGGGCGCCGGGGGCCGAGGAGCCGGGTCAGGAAGCGATGATCACGGGCCCGGCGGCCCTCGCCCTGCACGGCTTCTCCTCGGCCGCGCCGCTGCGGACGCTGGACCGCATCGACGTCCTGGTGCCGCGCGGCCGCCGGCTGCGCTCCACCGGCCTGGTGCAGCTCGTCCGGACACAGGCGCTGCCGGAGCCGGTGGAGATCGGCGGGGTGCCGGTGGCCCCGGTGCCCCGGGCGCTGGCCGATGTGGTGGCCCGGCTCACCGACGCCTCCGCGGTGCGCTGTCTGCTGACCGAGGCCGTGCGGGGCGGGCACTGCGAACCGGTGCCCGTGGTCCGTGAGCTGAGCCGCTGCCGGCTGCTGTCCCGGCCGCACGTCGTGGACGCCGTGGACACCCTCCTCGCGGAGGGCCGCGCGCTCACCGAGGGGCGGCTCTACGAGATGGTCCGCACCCATGCGCTGCCCGACCCGCTGTGGAACGTCGATCTGCGGCTGCCCGGCGGCCCGCACCTGGGCGGGGTCGACGCCTACTGGCCGGACCACAGCGTCGCGCTGGAGATCGACGGGGGCGCCCCGCACCCCGACGACCAGGGGGTGTCCGACAGCGCCCGCCGGCGGGAGTACCTGGAGCGCCTGGGCATCACGGTGGTGCACACCACCCCGGCGCGGCTCCGGGAGTCGACGGCGCAGCAGGCGGCGGTCATCCGTACGGCGCTGACGGCGGCCGGGGACCGGGACCCGGCCGCGTACGTGGTGGTCCTGCCCCGGTGAGCCGCGCGCCGTCGCGCTCCCGGCCCCAGGGCACAGCCGCCGCGCCGCGGGGCCGTGCCCCCGGTTCAGCGGCGTTTCAGCAGGAGTTCGGTGTTGCGGTCGCCGGGGTCGCCCGCGAGGGAGGTGCGCGCCCCCGGTGCGTTGAAGGACAACTCCCGGTAGAGGGAGGCCAGTCCGGTCTGGGAGAGGTCGTCGAAGTCCGTGCGGTGCGGGGCGGCCGACTCGACGAGCGTGGTGAAGAGCGACAGGGTGCCGTCGTGGTTGTCCACCAGCTCGATGACCCGGGCCAGTTGGGGGAAGTCGACGTGCGAGGCCGTGGAGATCTCCCAGAAGGTGCCGTGCGGGATGATCTCGTTCTTGTGGCTGTGGCCGTTGATCCAGGCCAGGACGTTGCGGTGGCCCTTCAGCAGCGCGATCACCTCGTCGCCGCCGTGCCGCTTCTCGGTGGGGCGGGCCGGGTCGGGGCGCAGGTTCCGCATGGTCTTGCCGGTGTGGTGGCTGAAGACGAGGACGTGGTCGTCGCGGTGTGCGGCGAGGGTGCGGTCCAGCCAGCGGAACTGGGCGGCCCCGAGTGACCCCTCGTAGTGGCCGCCGGAGTTCGTGGTGTCCAGGCTGATGCCGAGGACGCCGTCGGAGATCCGGAACGCGTAGTAGAGGCGATTGGTCTCCAGGTTGGCGGCGGTGTAGCCGTGCCCGACCGGCCCGGCGCCCGCGTACTGCGGGTCGAGGTGGGCCTTGAGGTACTCGCGCGGGGTGAACGGGGCCCGCAGCGGGTCGGGCGTCACACGGCGCATCTGCCGGGTGCGGGTCCGCAGCAGCTCTTCGTACTGCTTGCCCTTGGGGTCCTTGCCCTTCTCGACCGCATCCCAGAGCGCGGCCGCCTCGGCCTTGGCCACGGTCTCCAGCTTGCGGCCGCCGACGGCGAAGTCGGCGAAGAAGTCCTTGCCCGGTGCGTAGCAGCCGCCCGGGAGGCCGTCGTGGTTGCCGACGGTGGAGTACCAGGGCATGCGCAGGCCCGGGCTGTTGACGCTGCGGATCGCCGCGTCCAGGAAGCCGTCCAGCCGGGGGAAGCCGAGTTCCTTGTCCGCGTCGCGCAGCGCGGAGTCCGGCTGCCAGTAGAGCTTCCGGCCGCTGTTCTGCACCCCTTCGTAGTGCCGGGGGTCGCCGGTGTTGGGGGTGATCCGGCCGCCGCTCATGGCGGTGAGGAACCAGTCCAGCTCGGACTTGGCGTTGTTGTCGGTGTTGTCGCCGGTGGTCATGACGAAGCCGAGCGGGGCGCCGGTGACCGGGCCGCCGCGCAGCCCGTTGACCCGCTCGACGAGCGAGACGGCGCCCGCCACCGACAGGGCCTCCTGCGGGCGGAAGGCGCTGATCAGCTCGGAGCGCAGGAACTCGGCGCGCAACGGGTGCTGCACATCGACCACGTGCAGGTCGGTGAACTGCACGAACGAGGCGAGCGCGGTGCGGCGGTCGGTGCGGCCGGACTTCGCGGCGGCCAGCTCGGAGCGGACGACGCGGGACCAGCCGGGGCCGTCGGCGAGCCGCCGGTAGCCGCCGGAGCCGCGCGGCGCGGCGACCGTACGGAGGGTGGTGCCGGCGGTCGACGGGGCGGCGGCGGGGGCGGTCGGCGCGCCCGGCTCCGCCCGGACTGCGCGCCGGACGGCGGGGCGGCCGGTCACCGGCGGCGCCGCCACGGCGGAGCCGCTGCCGGGGCCGAGGGCGAGGCCGAGTCCGGCGGAGGCTCCGACGGCGCCCACGGCGGCGAGCAGGGCACGGCGGTCGACGACGGACGTGACGGACCGGGTCCGGGACATGCGGGTTCCCCCCGAGTGCGTGAGTGCGGGGAGACCCCCGCTCACTGGGGATGGTTGGCACCGGGAGTTTCCGGTGTCTGAACGAGAACGAAACGACCGGCGCCGATCACCGCACATCGACGGCCGGGCGGGCGGAGCGCCATCGGCTCCTCGCGTCGGGGAGGGATGCCGCTCACCGGCTGTTCACCTGCCGGGGAAGGGAGCTTCCGTCCGGGTGCGGGGGAGCTCTCCGTCCGACGCGGGGCCCCAGGGTGCGGGTGTCCGGATCGCGCGGCAGGGGCGCCCCGCGGGGACCGCACGGCCGGGTGCGGGAACCGTCCGGCCGGGTGCGGGCGTCCGGACCGGTGACCACGCGCCGTCGGGGCGGCGACCGCGGGTGACCGGAGGCCGTCGGTCTGCCCCGGTTGATGGGGGTTCGGGGCCGTTGGCGGCTGGCGGAAATGTGCCACAGGAGGAGTACGTCTCCCTAACTCTCCCCAAAAGCCCGTCACTTACATAAAAGTTCGGTCATCCGGTTCCGAATACCGAACAAGGATGACCATGCCTTCATCTTCGATACCCGAGCCCGCCTCGCCCGGGCACAGACGCGCGGCCCGCATCGCGATGGCCGCGGGCCTGGTGGCCGCGCTCGCCACGGCCGGCTTCACCCCCGCAGTCGCCGCGGACGGCAGCCCGTCCCCGGCTCCGGTCAAGTCGGCGGGCGGCAAGCTCGGTTCGGCCGACGCCGAGCTGCTCGCCGAGGCCAGGGCCGAGGGCGACAAGCACGTCACCATGATGATCGCCACCGCGCCCGGCGCGACCGAGCAGGTCACGAAGGAGCTCGACGCCGTCAAGGGCGCCACGGTGGGCCGGCGGTACGACAAGCTCGGCTACGTCCGGGTGACCGTGCCCACCGGCCGTGCCGACGCCGCCATCGAGAAGGCCCAGAAGCTCTCCTCCGTCCACGGCATCGACCTGCGGCAGGAGATCCCGCTTCCGGATCCGGACCCGAAGGCCGACCGCGCCAAGGGCGCGAAGGCCGCCGCGCAGGGCACCTACCCCGGGCCCGGCAAGGACACCCCGGCCAAGAACCCGTACCAGCCCGCCTTCGAGACCGGCGCGGTCGACTTCGTGCAGGACCACCCGAAGGCCGACGGCCGGGGCGTCACCATCGGCGTCCTCGACTCCGGTGTGGACCTCGGCCACCCGGCGCTGCAGAAGACCAGCACCGGCGAGCGCAAGATCGTCGACTGGGTGACGGCGACCGACCCGCTGGTCGACCAGGACGCCACCTGGCGCCCGATGATCTCCGCGGTCAACGGCCCGACCTTCACCTACGGCGGCCGGACCTGGACGGCGCCGGAGGGCTCGTACCTGATCAGCCGGTTCGCGGAGTCCGCCACCACCGGCGGCGACATGGCCGGTGACCTCAACCGGGACGGCGACACCACGGACCGCTGGGGCGTCCTCTACGACCCGGCCGCCGGCACCGTCCGCGTCGACCTCGACGACAACGGCGACTTCGGCGACGACGAGGCCATGAAGCCGTACAAGGACGACCACCAGGTCGGCTACTTCGGCAAGGACAACCCGGAGACGGCCGTCGCCGAACGGATCCCGTTCGTGGTGCAGATCCGCAAGGACGTGCCGACCGGCACCGACGGCAGCAAGGCCGACTTCGTCAACATCGGCGTCATCGAGTCCGAGCACGGCACCCATGTCGCGGGCATCACGGCCGCCAACGGCCTGTTCGGCGGCGAGATGAACGGCGCCGCTCCCGGTGCGAAGATCGTCTCCTCCCGGGCCTGCACCTGGACCGGCGGCTGCACCAACGTCGCGCTCACCGAGGGCATGATCGACCTCGTGGTGAACCGCGGCGTCGACATCGTCAACATGTCGATCGGCGGCCTGCCGGCGCTCAACGACGGCAACAACGCCCGCGCCGAGCTCTACACCCGGCTGATCGACACCTACGGCGTGCAGCTCGTCATCTCCGCGGGCAACAGCGGACCGGGCGCCAACACCATCGGCGACCCCGGCCTGGCCGACAAGGTGATCAGCGTCGGCGCCACCGTCTCCAAGGAGACCTGGGCCGCCAACTACGGCTCCGAGGTGAAGACCGACTACGCGATGATGCCGTTCTCCTCGCGCGGCCCGCGCGAGGACGGCGGCTTCACCCCGACGCTCTCCGCCCCCGGCGCCTCGGTCAACACCACGCAGACCTGGCTGCCCGGCCAGCCGGTCGCCGAGGCCGGCTACCAGCTGCCGCCCGGCTACGGCATGCTGCAGGGCACCTCGATGGCCTCGCCGCAGGCCGCCGGCGCCTCGGCGCTGCTGCTCTCCGCCGCCAAGCAGGAGCGGATCGACCTGAAGCCGGCCGCCCTGCGCACCGCGCTCACCAGCACCGCCCGGCACATCTCCGGCACCCAGGCCTACGAGGAGGGCGCCGGCCTGATCGACATCCGGGGTGCCTGGAAGGCGATCGAGCGCGGCGCGAGCGCCCATGAGTACACCGTCAAGGCGCCGGTGAACACCGCGCTCGCCGACAAGCTGAAGACCCCGGGCTTCGGCACCGGCGTCTACGACCGCGAGGGCGGGCTGAAGCCGGGCAAGTCCCGGACGTACAACGTCACCGTCACCCGGACCACCGGTCCCGACCGTGCGGTCCGCCACCAGGTGAGGCTCCGGAACAACGACGGCACCTTCCGGCTGCTGAGCTACGACGAGATCTCGCTGCCGCTGAACAAGCCGGTCACCGTGCAGGTCGCCGCGAAGCCGGAGACCGCCGGTTTCCACAGCGCGATCCTCACGCTGGACGACGACGACACCGCCGGCATCGACAAGCAGATCCTCACCAGCGTCGTGGCCGCCCAGCCGCTGGCCAAGCCGTCCTACACGGTGAAGGCCTCGGGCACCGCCCGGCGCAACGCCACCACCTCGTACTTCGTGACCGTGCCCAAGGGCGCCGCCTCGCTGGAGGTGGCGATGGGCGGCCTGAAGGAGGGCAGCCAGACCCGGTTCATCGCCATCAGCCCGTACGGGCTGCCGGCCGACCCGACCTCCACGCCGAACTGCTACCCGAACTACCCGAACCCGGCGAACACCTGCCGCCCGGACCTGCGGTCCTACGCGTCCCCCATCCCGGGCGTCTGGGAGATCGAGGTGGAGTCGCGGCGCACCTCGCCGCTGCTGGAGAACCCGTACACGCTGACCGCGACCGCGCTCGGCACCACGTTCGACCCGGCGGTGCAGACCGTGCCGGAGGCGAAGGTGGGCACCCCGGCCCCGGTCGAGTGGAAGGCCGCCAACGGCTTCGCCGCCATCGAGGGGAAGCTCAAGGGTGGCGAGCTCGGCTCCGCCAAGAAGGCCCGGCCCTCGGTCAAGGACGGCGAGTCGCAGCAGACCACCGTGGTGCTCGGTGAGGACGTCTCGCGGCTCGACGTGGCGATCGGCTCGGTGTCGGACACCAAGGCCGACCTGGACCTGAGCGTCTCGCTGGACGGCAAGGTCGTCGGGTCGTCGGCGGACGGCGACTCGGAGGAGGCCGTCAGCCTGGTCAAGCCGAAGGCGGGCACGTACACGATCACCGTGGACGGCTACGCCGTGCCCGCGGGCAGCACCGAGTACGACTACCGCGATGTCTACTCCGCCCCGTCGCTCGGCGAGGTGAAGGTCGACGACGCCAAGGTCGTGAAGCTCGGCAACGGTGCGACCGCCACCGTCGGCGCCCGGGTCGTGGTGGCCGGCGAGGCTCCCGAGGGGCGTGAGTTCTCCGGCACGGTGAGCCTGCTGAACGCGGCCGGAACGATCACCGGGAGTGGCACCGTGCGGATCGGGAAGGTCATCCCGTAACACCGCCCCCTCCCGTCACAGCGGGAGGGGGACGGGGGCGAAGGGCGGGTGTCCATGGGGGGCGCCCGCCCTTCGGCATGCCCGGCGAACCCCATATCTCGTCCGTTTCCGTATGTTTTGTCCAGGCGTTTTGTGGGCCGGACCGGGTAGGGGCACAGGCGGTCGGCCGTCCGGACAGGTGTCCGCTCTCCGGACAACCGATTGGACATTCGGGACCCTCACCGGCTCATGATGAGGGTCCGATGCCGTACCAGCCGGGACGGCCACTGCGGAGAGGAAGCCGGATGAAGGTCGGAATCGTCGGAGCCACCGGTCAGGTCGGCGGTGTCATGCGCAAGGTGCTGGCCGAGCGGGACTTCCCGGCGGAGCAGCTGCGGCTGTTCGCCTCCGCCCGTTCCGCCGGACGGACGCTGCCGTGGCGGGACGGCGAGGTCACCGTGGAGGACGCGGCCACCGCCGACTACTCCGGCCTGGACATCGTGCTGTTCTCGGCCGGCGGCGCCACCTCGCGCGCCATCGCCGAGAAGGTCGCCGCGCAGGGCCCCGTCGTGATCGACAACTCGTCCGCCTGGCGGCTGGACCCGGACGTGCCGCTGGTGGTCGCCGAGGTCAACCCGCACGCCGCGGTGGACCGCCCCAAGGGCATCATCGCCAACCCGAACTGCACCACCATGGCCGCCATGCCGGTGCTGCGCCCGCTGCACCGGGAAGCCGGTCTGAGCACCCTGGTCGCCACCACGTACCAGGCCGTGTCCGGCTCCGGTCTGGCCGGCGTCGCCGAGCTCGACGGCCAGGTGCGCAAGGTCGCCGACCGGGCCACCGAGCTCACCCACGACGGGTCGGCCGCCGACTTCCCGGAGCCGTCCGTCTACCAGAAGCCGATCGCCTTCAACGTGCTCCCGATGGCCGGCAAGATCGTCGACGACGGCCGCTTCGAGACCGACGAGGAGCAGAAGCTCCGCAACGAGAGCCGCAAGATCCTGGAGATCCCGGAGCTCAAGGTCTCCGGCACCTGCGTCCGCGTCCCGGTCTTCACCGGCCACTCGATCCAGGTCAACGCCGCGTTCGACCGGCCGATCAGCGTGGAGCGGGCGTACGAGGTGCTGGCCGGCGCCCCCGGCGTCGCCCTCTCCGAGATCCCGACGCCGCTGGAGGCCGCGGGCCAGGACCCGAGCTACGTGGGCCGCATCCGGGTCGACGAGACCGTGGAGAACGGCCTCGCGCTCTTCCTGTCCAACGACAACCTCCGCAAGGGCGCGGCGCTGAACGCCGTGCAGATCGCCGAGCTGGTGGCGGCGGAGCTGAGCTGACGCGGGCGCCCGCGGGCGCGTTGCACTGTGCGGCCGGACGTCCCTCGGGGCGTCCGGCCGCACGGCTTTTCCACCGGGTCGCGGCAGGGGTGGCGGGGGCGGTGGCCCCACCGGACCTCCGGACGGGTTCCCGACGGGTGCGCCGCGTCGCGCGGACGGGCTCCGGAGCCCGTCCGCGGCAGCGTGGATCATTCCTCCGTCCGCACCCGCCGGGCGTGGAAGGATGGCCGGAAAGACTCGGAAAACAAGGAGATGACCAGGTGCCTGGCACGAACCTCACCCGCGAGGAGGCGCAGCGGCGGGCCCGCCTGCTGCACGTCGACTCCTATGAGATCGACCTCGACCTGAGCGGGGCCCAGGAGGGCGGCACATACCGGTCGGCGACCACGGTGCGCTTCGACTCCGCGGAGGCCGGGGCGGAGACCTTCATCGACCTGGTCGCGCCGGCCGTGCACGACGTGGTGCTCAACGGCACCGCCCTCGACCCCGCCGAGGTCTTCCGGGACAGCCGGATCACCCTGCCGTCGCTCGAAGCCGGCCCGAACGAGCTCACGGTCGTCGCCGACTGCGCGTACACCAACACCGGTGAGGGCCTGCACCGGTTCGTCGACCCGGTGGACCAGCAGGCGTACCTCTACACCCAGTTCGAGGTGCCGGACGCCCGCCGAGTCTTCGCGTCGTTCGAGCAGCCGGACCTGAAGGCGACGTTCCGGTTCACCGTGAAGGCCCCCGAGGGCTGGACGGTCATCTCCAACTCCCCCACGCCCGAACCCGCCGACAACGTCTGGCGCTTCGAGCCGACGCCGCGGATCTCCAGCTACATCACGGCGCTGATCGTCGGCCCGTACCACAGCGTGCACAGCAGCTGGGAGGGGAACGGCCGCAGCGTGCCGCTCGGCATCTACTGCCGTCCGTCGCTCGCCGAGCACCTCGACGCGGACGCCATCTTCGACGTCACCCGGCAGGGCTTCGACTGGTTCGAGGAGAAGTTCGACTACGCGTACCCGTTCGCCAAGTACGACCAGCTCTTCGTGCCGGAGTTCAACGCGGGCGCGATGGAGAACGCGGGTGCGGTGACCATCCGCGACCAGTACGTCTTCCGTTCGAAGGTGACGGACGCCGCGTACGAGACGCGCGCCGAGACGATCCTCCACGAGCTGGCGCACATGTGGTTCGGCGACCTCGTCACCATGGAGTGGTGGAACGACCTGTGGCTGAACGAGTCGTTCGCCACCTACACCTCCATCGCCTGCCAGGCGCACGCGCCGGGCAGCAAGTGGCCGCACTCCTGGACCACGTTCGCGAACTCCATGAAGACCTGGGCGTACCGGCAGGACCAGCTTCCGTCCACCCACCCGATCATGGCCGAGATCCGCGACCTGGACGACGTCCTCGTCAACTTCGACGGCATCACCTACGCCAAGGGCGCCTCGGTGCTCAAGCAGCTGGTGGCGTACGTCGGCATGGACGAGTTCTTCGAGGGCGTGCAGGCCTACTTCAAGCGGCACGCCTTCGGGAACACCCGGCTCAGCGATCTGCTCGGCGCCCTGGAGGAGACCTCCGGCCGCGACCTGAAGGCCTGGTCGAAGAAGTGGCTGGAGACCGCCGGGATCAACATCCTCCGCCCGGAGATCGAGACGGACTCCGCGGGGGCCATCCGCTCCTTCGCCGTCCGGCAGGAGGCCCCGGCGCTGCCGGCGGGCGCCCAGGGCGAGCCGACGCTGCGGCCGCACCGCATCGCCATCGGCTGCTACGACCTCCAGGACGGCAGGCTGGTCCGCACCGAGCGGGTGGAGCTGGACGTCGACGGTGAGCTGACCGAGGTCCCGGCGCTGGCGGGCAAGCGGCGCCCGGACGTGATCCTGCTCAACGACGACGACCTCACCTACACCAAGGTCCGGCTGGACGCCGACTCGCTGGCCACGGTCACCCGGCACCTGGGCGACTTCGAGGCCTCACTGCCGCGGGCGCTGTGCTGGGCCTCGGCCTGGGACATGACCCGCGACGGCGAGCTGGCCGCCCGCGACTACCTCGCCCTGGTGCTGTCCGGCATCGGCAAGGAGTCGGACATCGGCGTGGTCCAGTCGCTGCACCGCCAGGTGAAGCTGGCCCTCGACCTGTACGCCGCCCCGGACTGGCGGGAGACCGGTCTGGCGCGGTGGACCGAGACCGCCCTGGAGCAGCTGCGCGCGGCCCGCCCCGGCAGCGACCACCAGCTGGCGTGGGCCCGGGCGTTCGCGGCCACGGCCCGCACCGACGCCCAGCTCGACCTGGTCTCCGGCCTGCTGGAGGGCACCGAGACGATCGAGGGGCTGGCCGTCGACGCCGAGCTCCGCTGGTCACTGCTCCAGCGGCTGGCGGCGACCGGCCGGGCGGACGAGAAGGCCATCGCGGCGGAGCTGGAGCGGGACCGGACGTCGGCGGGCGAGCGGCACGCGGCGACCGCCCGCGCGGCCCGGCCCACCCGGGAGGCGAAGGCCGACGCCTGGGCCTCGGTCGTGGAGTCCGACGAGCTGCCGAACGCGGTGCAGGAGGCGGTGATCGGCGGCTTCGTCCAGACCGACCAGCGCGAGCTGCTGGCGCAGTTCAGCCCGCGGTACTTCGCCGCGGTGAAGGGCATCTGGGAGACCCGCAGCCACGAGATGGCCCAGCAGATCGCGGTCGGACTGTACCCGGTGCTCCAGGTCTCGCAGGCGACGCTGGACTCCACCGACGCCTGGCTGGCCTCGGCCGAGCCGTCGGCGGCACTGCGCCGGCTGGTCACCGAGTCGCGGGCGGGCGTCGAGCGCGCCCTGAAGGCCCAGGCGGCGGACGCGGCGGCAGCCGGCCGGGCCTGACGGCACCGCACGCACGAGGGCGCCCCGGGACGAGGTCCTGGGGCGCCCTCGGATGCGTGGGGGCCGACGAACAGCCGGTGAACACCCCGGCTTCGGACCCGTCCCGGTCCGCGGGCCGCCGCACGGCTGGCCGGCGGAGTCAGCCGGGTGCGGACGCGTTCTCCGGCCGCTCCTCGCCCGGCCGGTCCTCCCCCCGCCGGCCGCGGCGGGTCTCCCGCAGGTGCTCCACCGCCATGGCGTCCGTCCGCTCCGGTGAGCCGCCGAGCCGGTGCACCACGACCCACTGGCCGTCCGGGAAGGCCCCGGCGAAGGCGGAGGCGTTCCGGGTGGCACCGTTGTGCCAGGTCAGTCCGGCAGCCGACTGCCAGGTCGGGGCCGGGGCACCGAGTCTCCCCTCGACCAGCAGGCCGACGACGAGATCGGCCGTGGCCCGCGGTGTGGCCCACATGCCCCCGGCGGGGAGGATGGCGCCGTCCATCGTCCAGGGCCTGAGCTCCCTCCCGAACAGCCCGCGTGCGACCAGCCGCCGGCCCGGCGGACGGACCGCCACACCGTGCTCCACGCCCAGGGGCTGGAGGACGTGCTCCCGCACCAGCTCCTCGTAGGGCCGCGCGCCCGCCGCCACCAGGGCCGCACCGAGCAGCGCGTATCCGAGGTTGGAGTACTCCGTCGACGCGCCGGGGGCCGCGGTGGTGAGCGCGTCCAGCCGGCCGGTCAGCGCGCGGAGCGCAGCGTCGGTGAACGCGGCGTAGGGGTCCCGGCCGGTCAGGCCCGGGGGCAGCCTCGGGAGTCCCGAGGTGTGCTCGGCGAGGTGCCGCAGCGTGATGCCGGTGCCCGCCGGGGCGTTGAGGAAACGATCCACCGGATCGTCGGGGTCGAGCGTGCCCGCGGCGGCCAGCCGCAGGAGCAGGGTTCCGGTGAGGACCTTGGTGAGCGAGCCGATCTCCACGAAGGCGTCCGGGTCGTGCCCGTGGCTCACCCGGGGTGCCGCATGGCTGCTCAACAGACAGGTGGGGACACGACGCACGGGGGGTTCCCTTCGGGACGGGCGCGGACGGCGGGGATGCGGGCGCGGGCCGGTCAGCCGCGCCGGGGCACCGCGCAGGCCGCGGTGGAGCCGGGCATGCGCAGCCGGTTGGCGGAGACCCAGGCGTAGACGCGCCGGGCGCAGAAGCGGACCCCCGGCAGGGTGAGGAGCGCCGCCGCGGCGCGATGGCGACGGGCCGGCGCCGAGCGTACATACGCGGCGATGGCGTCGGCCCCGCCGCACACGACGGTGGCACCCCGGAACACCAGCACCTCGTGGTCCAGCCGTTCGACATGGGGCCCGGTGACCGCGTCGGGCAGCGACTGCCACGGCACGGCCCGCATCCTGGGCCGGGCCCGGGCGGTGAGCGTGTCGATCGTCCGCTGGCAGAAGCCGCAGTCCCCGTCGAAGGCCAGGACCGGCAGGTCGCGGCCGCCCGTCGGGCGGTGGTGGCGACGGCCGGGCGCGTCGGCACGGCTCTCGTTCGGCGCTGGTTCGGACGCCATGACGGATCCCCCTCTGCACACACGGTCGTCTGCCATTCTGCGGCACCCCGGCCGGTGGCCCGCCACCGGGCCGGACGGGACGCCGGTCCCCCGGCCGTGCAACCGCGCATGTCCTCACGGCCGTTGGCGGCACTCCGTGGTCGCGACCACCGGGGGCTGATTCCTTCCCTGCGACCACCGGGGGCTGATCCCCTTCACCGGAATCGCCTCGCACCGGCGTCCCGCGCGGCCCGGCGTCGCCGTCCCCGCTCCGCGGCGGAGGCCGGGCATCGGACGCCGGGCATCGGGCATCGGGCATCGGGCATCGGGCATCGGTACAGCGTGCGCCGGGCACCGGAACACCCGCGCGGCGCGCCGCATGCCCTGCCGCCGGCCCCGAGAACAGCCGCTCAGCGGCCGTAAGCAGCACGAGGGCGCCCCGGGCCTCGCTCGGCCGGGGCGCCCTCGTGCTCAGGTGTGTGTTCGCGCAGCGTCGCCGCGGAGGTGACGCGGAAGTGCGTCAGCCCTGCGGCTTGCGGCTCTTGTCGCCGACCATCACCAGGCCGGTGATCACCAGGAACAGCACGATGGGGGCGAAGACATAGAGTCCGAGCGTCTCGCCGACGCTCAGGCCCGGGCCCGGGTCGTCGCCGGCGTCGCGGGTCAGCGCGAGGGCGGGGGACGACATCAGCAGCATCATCAGCGTCGTACCGGCCGTGACAGCTCCGGCGCGCAGGGTGTTCTTCTTGTCCACAGGGTCACCGTAGCGGGCGGCCCCGCGGCCTGCGCGGCCGGGGTGCCCCTCCGGAGCCCCTCGGCCGGGACGCTTCCCGGGACGGAGCGGCGGGTGAGCCGCCTCAGGGAGCCGGACGGAGCGGGCGGTCGTCCCCGCCCGTCGGGCGCCGCGGCTCGGGCGCGTCGTCCCGGCCGTACGGACCGGGCCCGGGGCGAGCCGGACCGTGCGACCCGGGCCCGGAGCGTCCCACGGGCCCGGCGGGCTCCGACGGCGGCAACCCGGCCGCGGCGGGAGACGGCACGACCGGAGACGGTGCCGTCGGAGACGCCACAGCCGGGCCGGGCATCCGTTCCGCGAGCTCCGTCATCAGCGCGCGCAGCCGCGGGGAGGCCGCGAGCTGTTCCAGGGTGACCGGGCGGCCGTCGGCGCCCGCGACCGGGAGGCGCCAGTTCGGGTACTGGTCCCAGGTGCCGGGCAGGTTCTGGGGCCGGCGGTCGCCGACGCCGTCCGGCAGCCAGACCCCGACCATGCTCGCCGGAGTGCGCGCGAGGAAGCGGTGGACCGCCCGGATCGCCTCCTCCTCGTCCTCGACGCCCTCCGGACCCTCGCCGCCCTCCGGCAGCAGTCCGAGGCGCCGCAGCAGGCTCAGCCACTCGGCGACCTCGGCCGCGTCCGCGGCCCGTTCCTCGGCGAGCGGGCGGGACAGCAGCCCGAGCCCGTGCCGCAGTTCGACGTGCTCGCCGGTGAGGCGTGCCGCGGTGCTCGGCAGGTCGTGCGTGGTCGCGGTGGCGAGGCAGCCGGCGCGCCAGGCCTCCGGCTCCAGCGGACGGGCGGCGCCGTCCGCCGCGCCCGCGTAGTCGCGCTCGAACCAGAGCACCGAGGTGCCCAGGACCCCGCGTCCGGCCAGGGCGTCGCGGACGCCCGGCTCGACCGTGCCCAGGTCCTCGCCCAGGACCACCGCGCCCGCGCGGTGCGCCTCCAGGGCCAGCACGCCGAGCATCGCCTCGGCGTCGTAGCGGACGTAGGTGCCCTGCGTCGGCGGGCGGCCCTCGGGTACCCACCACAGCCGGAACAGGCCCATCACGTGGTCGATGCGCAGCGCGCCCGCGTGCCGGAGGAGGCCGCGCAGCAGCTCGCGGTACGGGGCGTGTCCCGCGGCGGCCAGCACGTCGGGCCGCCAGGGCGGCAGCCCCCAGTCCTGGCCCCGGGAGTTGAAGGCGTCCGGGGGCGCGCCGACGGACATGCCGGTGGCGAAGGCGTCCTGCCGGGCCCAGACGTCCGCGCCCCCGGGGTGCACCCCGACGGCGAGGTCGTGGACGAGGCCGATGCCCATCCCGGCGTCCCGCGCGGCCCGCTGGGCGTCGGCGAGCTGGACGTCGGTCAGCCAGGCCAGCCAGCGGTGGAAGTCGACGCGGTCGCGCAGCTCGGCGCGGGCCCGCGCGGTGTGCGCGGAGCGGGGATCCCGCAGGCCGGCGGGCCAGTCGTGCCAGTCGGGGCCGTGGATCTCGGCCAGCGCGCACCAGGTGGCGTGGTCCTCCAGGGCCTGCCCCTGGGCGGCGAGGAAGTCGGCGTGGGCGGCGCGGCGGCCGGGGCCCGGCTCCACGGCGCGCACCAGTTCCAGGGCTTCGCGCTTGAGCCGCCACACCGCGTCGCGGTCGATCAGGGCGTCCCCGTGGAGCACCCCGTCCCGTAACGCGGCGGCCTGCCCCACGAGCCGCGCGGCGCGGTCCCGGGCCGGGCCGGTCAGGTCGGCGTACTCGGGGACCTGGGTGACCCGCAGGTGGACGGGGTCGGGGAAGCGGCGGGAGGAGGGGCGGTACGGCGAGGGGTCGGTCGGATCCGTGTCCCGGCCCCGCACGGCGGCGTGCAGCGGGTTGAGCTGGAGGAATCCGGTGCCGAGGGACCGTCCGGACCAGGCGGCGAGGTCGGCCAGATCGCCGAGGTCGCCCATGCCCCAGGAGCGGGCGGAGAGCAGGGAGTAGAGCTGGACCAGGAAGCCGTACGTCCGGGCGGCGGGCTGCGGGACGCGGTCCGGGGCGACGATCAGGGTGGCGCGGCCGGTGCGGCCGTCGGGGGCCGTGGCGTGCAGCAGATGCGTGCCGAGCGGGATCCGGCGCGCGGGACCGGGGCCCGGCGTCCCCGCGGGCGGGGTCATTGCGCGGAGGAGGGCGGCGGTGTCCCACGGCAGCTGCTCGCCGTGCTCGGTCTCGATGTGCAGCACGGTGCCGTCCGGGAGGGACGGGACCGGGGCACCCGCGGCCGGGAGGCCCCGCAACGGGGCTCCGGGGGCCGCGGTGCCGGTCGCGGGCGCGCCGCCGGCCGCGGGAGGGGCGGTCGGGGGCGGCGCGGCAGAGGCGACGGGTGTGTGCAGGACCACGGTGTCGGGCAGCAGGCGGCCCGCTGCCCGGTGGGCCTGGAGGTCGAGGGCTGCTCGGACGGCTCGGGGCGTGGTGGCGTCGACTCCCAGCGCGGCGAGGACGGCGACGACCGTGTCCTCGGGCACATCGACGGTACGGCCCGGCGAGGGCTCGTACGCGGTGGCGACTCCGTGCAGTACGGCGAGCCGCGCAAGGCCCATCTAGACCTCCATGGACTCCGTACCCGCGCCCTGGCCGGTCGCGGTCGGCTCACTGGTCAGGGGAAGTTCGGTGGCGAGCGGCGGCTCGCTGGTGAGGGGGCAGCATTCGGCCAGCGGCGGCTCACTGGTGAGCGGCGGCTCGGCCCACTCACTGGAGCTCGCGCCGTCCAGGCCGGAGTCCGGGTCGGACAGGCCGTCGAGGTCGAGCGGATTGGCAGGCATCGGATCCAGGGGGTCGACGACGGGGGCTGCGGGTTTGGAACGGGTGGACAGAAGCAGAGGTGCGGACGCGGCCACGAGGGGCCTCCCTGGGGTGTTCCTCGGCAGTGGGTCGAATCGAGCCCTACCCAGCGGATGCCGGAGCAGACGTAAACACCCGGGGAAGGTGTCCCAGCTCACAATAGGCATACCGTGCCCGATTTCACGGCCGGACGGGCTTCCGGACGCAGGGATTGCCGGAGAACGGGCGTCTCGGACGGCGGATTTTCTGCGGGGGCGGCGGTGACGATCACGGGGACGAGGGGTGGACGCCGGGTCGGGCGGCGCGCTCGGCGACCGCGCCCGATCAGGGCCGCCACCAGCGGCGATGCCGCTCCGTTCCCGCCCGGCCCGGCCCGGTCGGCACTGCGGAAACCCGGCGCGTCCTCGGTCACGGCCCGGCGCGGCCTCGGCCCGGCGCGACCTCGGTCACGGCCCGGCCTCGGTCACGGCCCGGCCTCGGGCCGGCGCGCTCCGGGCGCCCTCGGAGGTCCCGCTTCAGTAAACCCGGGGCCGCCGGTCCCGCCAGGGTGCGGCGGCCTCCAGCTGGGCCGCGAGTGACAGCAGCGGGCCCTCCGAGCCGTGCGGTCCGCCCAGCATCATGCCGACCGGCAGCCCCGCGCCGGTCCAGCCGAGCGGCAGGGAGACGGCGGGCAGACCGGCGATGTTCCACGGCGCGGTGAACGGGGTGAAGGCGAGCTGCGCCCGGAAGTCGGCGGCCGGGTCCGCGTCGTCACGCAGGGCGCCCACCGGCTGCGGGAGCTGGGCGAGCGTCGGGGTGAGCACCGCGTCGAAGGGGGCCACCGCCGCGGCGAAGCGGCGCCCCGCGGCCTGCATGGCGGCGAGCGCGAGGGCGTAGTCCACGCCGTCGGTCGCCCGGCCCTGGTCGCGCAGGTAGCGGGTGAGCGGCATCAGCTCGGCCTCGCGCTCCGGCGGCACCGGCGGCAGCGCGGACAGGACCGCCCAGACGGGCGTGAAGGCGTCCCGGTCGCCGGGGCGCAGCGGCTGCTCGGCCTCCACGACCTCGTGCCCCAGCTCGGCGAGGAGGGCGGATGTCTTCTCGTAGGCGTCCAGCACCTCCGGCGCCACCTCGGCACCCGGCACGTCGGGGCGGGCCCAGCGGCCGATCCGCAGCCGGCCGGGGGGCCGCTCGCACCAGTCGAGGAACGGGCCGGCCGGCGGCGCGACGGGGGACGGGTCGCCCGGCACCGGGCCGGCCATGACGTCGAAGAGCGCCGCCGTGTCGCGGACCGTGCGCGCCAGCGGCCCCGCGGTGACGAGCCCGCTGACGTCACCCAGCGGCGCCGGACTGACCCGGCCGCGGCTCGGCTTGAGACCGACGAGGCCGCAGCAGCTCGCCGGGATGCGGATGGAACCGCCGCCGTCGCTGCCGGGCGCGGCGGGGGCGAGCCCCGCGGCGACGGCGGCCGCCGCGCCGCCGCTGGAGCCGCCCGCGCCGAGCGCCGGGTCGTACGGGGTGCGGGCCGGCGGGCCGACCCGGCTCTCGGTGTACGCGGGGAGCCCGAACTCGGGGGTGCTGGTCTTGCCGAGCAGGACGGTCCCGGCGCGTTCGAGCAGGGCGACGAGGTGGGTGACGGCCTCCGGCGGCGCGGTCCGGTCGGCGAACACGGCCGATCCGGCGGTCCAGCGGACACCGGGCACCGGGTCGAGGTCCTTGACCGGCAGCGGCACCCCGAGCAGCGGCGGGAGGTCACCGCCGCCCCGGCGGGCGAGGAGGTCCGCGGCCCGGCGGGCGTCGTCCAGCGCGCGGTCCGCGGTGACGGTGACGTACGCTCCGACGGTGTCGTCGAGGCGTTCGATCCGGCGCAGATAGTGCTCGGCGAGTTCGACGGGTGACAGGGCGCCGTTCCGGATCGCCGCTGCCTGTTCCAGCATCGTGAGCTCGTGCGGGTCGGCCATTCGGCCACTGTACGGCGTACGCGGGGCACGGGGCCGGGGTCGAGGATCGGCCGGAACCGGGCGCGTTCGTACCGTCCGCGCCCCTCCCCGGAGCCCGCGCCCTCTCCGGAGCCCGCGCTCCCCGCGCAGGGGGGGGAAGCGGCGGTGGCCGCCCCGGCCCCGGGACGCCACCCCCGTCCGGGAACGGCCACCGAGTACAACGGCCACCGAGTACGCGGACCGCCCGCCCGGAGGAGCAGCCACCCGGTACAGCGCGCCCCGGGGAGCAGTCGCCGACTGCGGCGCCGCCCGCCCGGGCTGCTGCCGAGCCACCGTCAGGGCGGGCCCGTACGGCGCCCGGTGGGCCCGTGCGCCGCCCCGCGCGCGGGGTGAGCGGTCTCCTCGGGGAGCAACCCGCCCACATCGGTCACCGTCGTTGACACCCCCGTGAAGCGGGTGGTGGGCTCGGTGCCCATTGGCACACCAGCGACCGGGCGAGGAGACAGCCGTGCAGCTGCGGGGGAGCGGACCGTACGGGCGCCGGGAGCGGGGCGGACGGGTGGCCGGGGCGACGGCGCTGGCGGCCGCGGTCATCGGCGGGCTGCTCGGCGGCGCTCCCGGCGCGGTGGCCGCTCCTCCCCCGCAGCCGGGCGGCTCCAGTGCGGCGGCCGAGGACCGGGAGAGCGACAGCGGGGTTCCGGCCGTGTGGCCCCGGCCGCAGCAGGCACGCGCCCAGGGGTCGCCCGTCCGGGTGACCGACGCGGTCGTGCTGGTGGCCGAGGACGGCGCCGATCCGCACGCCCTGGAAGTGCTGCGCGCCGCGCTGCGGTCCGCCGGGGCCCGCACCGTGGTGGACCACCGTCCCGATGCCCCGCTGCCCGCCCGCGGACTCGTCGTCCGGGCCGACCGGCGGGGCGCGCAGGAGGCGTTGCGCGCCCTGCGGGCTCCCGCGCGCGGGGACCTGCCGTCCGGCGGCTACCGGCTGGCGTCCGGCCGGGTCGGCGGCCGGGACACCGTGGCGCTCGACGGCGTCGGGCCGGACGGGCTCTTCCACGCGGCGCAGACGCTGCGGCAGCTCACGGTGGGCCGGGACGGGGCGCGGTCGTTCGCCGGGGTGCAGGTGCGCGACTGGCCCACGACCGCGGTGCGCGGGATGACCGAGGGCTTCTACGGCTCGCCCTGGTCCCTCGAACAGCGCCTCGGCCAGCTCGCCTTCATGGGCCGCACCAAGCAGAACCGCTATCTGTACGCCCCCGGCGACGACCCGTACCGCCAGGCCCGCTGGCGCGATCCGTACCCGGCCGCCGACCGGTCCGCGTTCCGGCGGCTGGCCGAGGGGGCCCGGCGCAACCACGTCACCCTGGGCTGGGCCGTCTCCCCCGGCCAGGCGTTCTGCTTCTCCTCCGACGAGGATCTGCGGGCGCTGAGCCGCAAGGTCGAGTCGATGTGGGCGCTGGGGGTGCGCTCGTTCCAGCTGCAGTTCCAGAACGTGAGCTACAGCGAGTGGCACTGCGACGAGGACGGCGACCGGTTCGGTTCGGGGCCCGCCGCCGCGGCGAAGGCGCAGGCGCGCGTGGCGAACGCGGTGGCCCGGCGGCTCGCCGAGCGCCACCCGGAGGCGCCCGCGCTGTCCCTGATGCCGACCGAGTTCTACCAGGACGGCGCCACGGCCTACCGGAACGCCCTCGCCGAGCGGCTGGACAAGCGCGTGGAGGTGGCGTGGACCGGGGTGGGCGTGGTGCCGCGGACCATCACCGGAGGCGAACTCCGGGACGCCCGCGCCGCGTTGGACCACCCGCTGTTCACCATGGACAACTACCCGGTCAACGACTTCGCGCAGGACCGCCTCTTCCTCGGCCCCTACACCGGCCGGGAGCCGGCCGTCGCGACCGGCTCGGCCGCGCTGCTGGCCAACGCGATGGAGCAGCCGGCCGCCTCGCGCATCCCGCTCTTCACGGCCGCCGACTACGCCTGGAACCCACGCGGCTACCGCCCCCAGGAGTCCTGGACGGCGGCGGTGGCCGAGCTCGCGGGCCCGGACCGGGAGACCCGTGAGGCAGTGGCCGCGCTGGCGGGCAACGACGCCTCGTCCATGCTCGGCGGGAGCGAGTCCGCCTATCTGCGGCCGCTCATGGCGGAGCTCCGGGAGGCCTACGCGGACCGGGACCGCCGGAAGCTGACCGCGGCGGCGGAGCGGCTGCACCACGCCTTCACGGTGATGCGCGAGGCCCCGCGGCGGCTGTCCGGCCACCCGCTCGCCCGCGACGCGAAGCCCTGGCTGGCGCAGCTGGCCCGGTACGGCGAGGCGGGCGGACGCGCGGTGGACATGCTGCTGGCCCAGGCGGCGGACGACGGTCCGCGGGCCTGGCGCGCCCAGCTGGACGTCCGCCGGCTGCGCAAGGAGATCGGCGCCGCGTCCGCGACCGTCGGCCGGGGCGTCCTGTCGCCGTTCCTGACCGAGGCCCTCCGCCTGGGCGACCACTGGACCGGCGCGGACCGGGTGCGGTCCCGTACCTCCTTCACCGAGGGCCCGTCCTCGCTGACCCTGGCCCTGGACCGGGCCCGCCCGCTGGCGGCGGTGAGCGTGCTGTCCGAGCCGGCCGGGCGCGGCGGGACCGCGGTGACGGTGCGGGCGCATGTCCCGGGTGCGGGCTGGCGCCGGGTCGGTGCGCTGTCCGACGACGGCTGGACCCAGTTGCAGGGCCGCGAGGTGCGGGCCGACGCGCTGCGGCTGTCCTGGCCGGAGGACGGCGAGGCCCCGGCGGTGCACAGCGTGGTGCCGTGGTTCGCGGACACCCCGGCCGCGCGGTTCGAGCTGAGCAGCGGCGAGACGGACGCCGAGATCGGCGGGGAGCCGCAGACCGTCACCGCGGAGATCACCTCGCAGCGCCCCTCGCGCATCCGCGGCCGGCTGGTGGCCGACGCCCCGAAGGGCATCCGGGTCGAGGTCCCCGAGGGGACGGTGGCGCCGCGCGGGGCGAGGACGACCGTGCCCGTGCGGGTCTCGGTGCCCGAGGGCACCCGGGCCGGCCGTTACGAGGTGCCCGTGGACTTCGGCGGGGAGCGGCGCACCCTGGCGGTGCGGGCGTTCCCGCGGGCCGGGGGCCGGGATCTGGCGCGCGGCGCGAAGGCCACCTCCTCGGGCGACGAGACGGCGGACTTCCCCGCCTCGGCCGCCGTCGACGGGAACCCCCGGTCCCGCTGGTCCTCCCCCGTCGAGGACGGCGCCTGGCTCCAGCTGGAGCTGGACCGGCCCGCCCGGGTCGGCCGGCTGGTGCTGCACTGGCAGGACGCGTACGCCGCCGGGTACCGCGTCCAGGTCTCGCCCGACGGCCGCCGCTGGCGCACGGCGGCGACGGTCCGGGAGGGCCGGGGCGGCCGGGAGACGGTCGGGCTGGACGCGCCCAAGGACACCCGGTTCGTCCGGATCCAGGGCGACCGGCGCGCCACCCGCTTCGGCTACTCGCTCTGGTCGGTGGAGGCGTACGCGGTCAGCGACTGAGGGGGCCTTGCGCGAGAGGGTGCTTTGGAGAGGGCGCCTTGCACGAGAGGGGTCCTTGCACGACGAGCGCCGTCCGCCGGAGTAAGGGGGCGGGCGCCGGAGCGCGGGGAGGCATTTCTCACGCCGGCCGGCGCGCCCTCGTCCATCGGTACACCACGGCAGAACGCCCGCCCCCGCCCGGACGGCGGTGACGGGCGGGGCGCGGCAGGGACGACTGAGGCCCGGTCTCAGGCGGATATGCCGTCGATCCGGGCCATCGCGTCGTCCGCGCCGTACGGCTGCAGGTATGGCAGCCAGCGCGGGTCTCTATGCCCCGTGCCGATGATCCGCCACGCCAGTCCGGACGGCGGGGCGGGTTGGTGCCGCAGCCGCCAGCCCAGCTCCGCGACGTGCCGGTCGGCCTTCACGTGGTTGCAGCGGCGGCATGCGGCCACCACGTTCTCCCAGGCGTGCTGGCCGCCGCGGCTGCGCGGAATGACGTGATCGACGCTGGTTGCGACGCCACCGCAGTACGCGCACCGGCCGCCGTCACGGGCGAACAGGGCGCGGCGGGTGAGCGGAACGGGCCCCCGGAAGGGGACCCGCACGAAGCGCTTGAGACGGACGACGCTGGGTGCGGGAATGACAGTGGTCGCGCTGTGCATCAGGGCGCCGGAGTCCTCGAGGCTGATCGCCTTGTCGTTGAGGACGAGGATGAGCGCGCGGCGGAGCGGTACGACGCCGAGCGGCTCGTACGACGCGTTGAGGACCAGGACGTGCGGCACGGGTGCCTCCTTGTACGCCGGCGGCGCGTGGCTCGCGCCGGGACGATCTGTTCTCAGTCTCTCCTCATGCCTGGTCGCGGCGCCACCACGTCCGGGTAACGCATCCAGAGTGTTTTCGACCACACCCTTTTCTTCCCCCGCCGAAACCCGCCCTCTCTCGAACAGAGCAACGGATCATTCCGCTTGCCCCGTTAGTGTGGTTGGTCTGCCCGCGCATGTCATGGCGGGCGGGCCGCCCCGCGGCCCGTGGTCTACACGGAAGGTTTCTGCTGTGTCCTTGTTGCTGGCCACCGGCACGACGACAACGGCGCCCTCGCTCCGAGAGGCGCAGGACAACGCCTCCCAGGCAGCCGGCTGGCTCGAGGCGAACTGGTCGACCTGGCTCAGCGCCGGGTTGCGGATCCTGCTGATCATCGTCATCGCGATGGTCCTCAGGTCGGTCGTCCGCAAGGCGATCACCAAGTTCATCACCCGGATGAACCGCACCGCGCAGGCCGTGGACGGCACCGCGCTGGGCGGTCTGCTGGTCAATGCCGAACGGCGCCGGCAGCGCTCCGAGGCCATCGGATCGGTGCTGCGCAGTGTCACATCGTTTGTGATTCTCGGCACGGCGGCGCTCACCGTCCTGTCGATCCTGAACATCAATCTGGCCCCGCTGCTCGCCAGCGCCGGTGTCGCGGGTGTGGCCCTCGGCTTCGGCGCCCGCAATCTGGTCACCGACTTCCTCTCCGGCGTCTTCATGATCCTCGAGGACCAGTACGGCGTCGGCGACACGATCGACGCCGGCGTCGCGGCCGGCGAAGTGATCGAGGTCGGACTGCGGGTGACCAAGCTGCGCGGTGACGAAGGCGAGATCTGGTACGTCCGCAACGGCGAGGTGAAGCGGATCGGCAACAAGAGCCAGGGCTGGGCCACGGCCTCCGTGGACGTGCCGGTGCGCTACGACGAGGACCTGGAGACCGCCCGCCGCACCATCCAGGAGGCCGGCGACGCGATGGCCAAGGAGGAGCCCTGGAACGAGCGGCTCTGGGGCCCGGTGGAGGTCCTGGGCCTGGACTCGGTGACGCTGGAGTCGATGGTGATCCGGATCGCGGCGAAGACCATGCCCGGCAAGGCGCTGGGCGTGGAGCGGGAGCTGCGCTGGCGCGTCAAGCAGGCGTTCGACGCCGCGGGCATCCGGATCGTCGGCGGGCTGCCGCTGGAGGCGGCGGAGGCCGCTGCCGACCCGACGGCGGGCATGGCCGCGCCGTCCGCGCTGAGCAACCCGTCGTCGCCGCAGTCGATGAGCGCGACGCCGATCGCGCCCCCGGCGGGCGGCGGCGGCACGAACCTGACGAAGTAGCGGGCTCCGCCGCCCGCTTCCCCCACGGCCCCTCCGTTCGCGGAGGGGCCGTGGTGCGTCCGGGCACCGGGAGCGTGGGCCTCTTTTCGCGCACAACGCTGCGCCGGGACCGGCCGCTGCGGGACCATCGGCCGCAGGCGGCCGTAGGTCGCCGGTCCCCGGAGGCACGCGGAGGGACCCGGATACCGACGGCGCGTCACCGACAGCAGTCGCGACACCGACAGCCCCTGGAGGGCCGATGCCGGATGCTTCCCGGGAGCGGGGCCCGCGCCCCCGCAGGATCACCGTGGTGGGCGGCGGGTCCACCTACACCCCCGAGCTGGTCGACGGCTTCGCCCGGTTACGGGACGTCCTGCCGCTCGACGAGCTGGTGCTGGTCGACCCCGCCGCGGACCGGCTGGAGCTCGTCGGCGGCCTCGCGCGGCGGATCCTCGCGCGGCAGGGCCACGGCGGCCGGGTCGTCACCACCGCCGGCCTCGACGCCGGGGTGGACGGCGCGGACGCCGTCCTGCTGCAACTGCGCGTCGGCGGGCAGGCGGCCCGCGCCGGGGACGAGACCTGGCCGCTGAGCTGCGGCTGCGTGGGGCAGGAGACCACCGGCGCGGGCGGGCTGGCCAAGGCGCTGCGCACCGTGCCGGTGGTCCTGGAGATCGCCGAGCGGGTGCGGCGGCGGAACCCCGGCGCCTGGATCATCGACTTCACCAACCCGGTCGGGATCGTGACGCGCGCGCTGCTCGGGGCCGGGCACCGGGCCGTCGGGCTGTGCAACGTCGCCATCGGGCTGCAGCGGAAGTTCGCCGGGCTGCTGGGGCTGCGCCCCGAGGAGCTGTACCTCGACCACGTCGGGCTCAACCACCTCACCTGGGAGCGGGCCGTCCGGCTCGGCGGGCCCGGCGGGAAGGACCTGCTGCCCTCGCTGCTCGCCGCGCACGGTGCCGCCCTCGCCGCGGACCTGCGGCTGCCGCGCTCCCTGCTCGACCGGCTCGGCGTCGTCCCCTCCTACTACCTGCGCTACTTCTACCTGCACGACGAGGTGGTCGCGGAGCAGCGGGACCGGCCGTCCCGGGCCGCCGAGGTGGCGGCGATGGAGCAGGAGCTGCTGGCGATGTACGCCGACCCGGCACTGGCGGAGAAGCCCGCGCTGCTGGCCCGGCGCGGCGGGGCCTACTACTCGGAGGCCGCTGTGACACTGGCCGCCGCCCTGCTGGGGGACGGCACCGGGGAGATCCAGGTGGTCAACGCGGCGAACGGCGGTGTGCTGCCGTTCCTGCCGGACGACGCGGTGGTCGAGGTCCCGGCCCGGGTCGGCCCCGGGGGCGCGGTCCCGCTGCCGGTGGCACCGCTGGAGCCGCTGTACGCCGGGCTGGTCGCCGGGGTCTCCGCGTACGAGGACCTGGCCCTGGACGCCGCGCTGCGCGGTGGCCGCGACCGGGTGGTGAAGGCCCTGCTGGCCCACCCGCTGATCGGCCGGTACGGGACCGCGGAGGCGCTGGCGGACCGGCTGATCGCCCACAACCGGGAGCATCTGGCATGGGCCTGAACTCCCCGGAGAACGGCGGGCGGGCCGGAGCACCGGCCTCGGACGCGGACGCCGGGGCGGCCGTCGAGCCAGGCGGCCCGGCCCCGGCCGTCGCGCCCGGCGCCCGGGTGCCGGCGATCAGCCGCGGCGCCCCGGCCCCCGCGACCGCCCCCGGCGCCCTGGTCCTGGCGATCGACGCGGGCAACAGCAAGACCGATGTGGCGCTGGTGGGCGCGGACGGCAGTGTGCTGGGCACCGCGCGCGGCGGCGGCTTCCGCCCTCCCGCGGTCGGCACCGGCGCCGCCGTGGACGCCCTGGAGCGGACGGTGCGGCGGGCCGCCCGGGCGGCCGGGCCCGGCACCGGCGCCCTGCCGTACGCCGTCCACGTCGCCGCCTGTCTGGCCAACGCCGATCTCCCGGTCGAGGAGCGGCAGTTGCGGGAGGCCCTGCACGAGCGGGGCTGGGGCAGCACGACGGACGTCGTGAACGACACCTTCGCCGTGCTCCGTTCGGGCGTGGACGAGCCACGGGGCGTCGCCGTGGTGTGCGGCACCGGCATCAACTGCGTCGGCCTGCTGCCGGACGGGCGCACCGCCCGGTTCGCCGCGCTGGGGCGGCTCTCCGGCGACTGGGGCGGCGGCGCGGAGCTCGCCGAGGAGGCGCTGTGGTGCGCGGCGCGGGCGGCGGACGGCCGGGGCGGGCCGACCGCTCTCGCCACGGCCCTGCCCGCCCACTTCGGGCTGCCGGACATGGGTGCGCTGATCGAGGCGCTGCACCTGGGGCGGGTGCCGCGGGCGCGCCGCCGGGAGATCCCGCCGCTGCTGTTCGCGACGGCGGCGGCCGGCGACCCGGTCGCCCGCTCCCTGGTGCGGCGGCAGGCGGAGGAGATCGTCGCGCTGGCGGCGGTCGCCCTGTCCCGGCTCGGTCTGCTCGGCGAGGAGGCGCCGGTCGTCCTCGGCGGCAGTGTGCTCGCCGCCCGCCACCCGCTGCTGCTGGACGGGATCACGGCCGCGCTGGCCGCGCGCGCCCCGAAGGCGGTGCCCCGGGTGGTGACCGAACCCCCGGTGCTGGGCGCGGCGTTGCTCGGCCTGGACCGGACCGGGGCGGGGCCGGAAGCGGCCGCCCGGCTGCGGGCGCACTTCGCCCGGGCGGACCGCCCGGCGGACGGCGGCCTCCGGTCCCGCCCCGGCCCTGGGGACGCCCCAGCCGGCGCTCCGGCGGACGGCGCAGCGGACGGCCCGGGGGACGGGAACGCCGCGGGCCGCCCCCTCCTCCGGTAGAGGGGACGGCCCGCGGCGGTGCGGCAACCCCGCATCCAGTGGCAGAGGGAGACGGGTGGGACGGCCGGGAGCCCGTCCACGACCGAACGTATCGACAGGGGTACGCATCGTCACCGGCGTGCGGGAGCGCGGGAGTTCATCCGGGTGCCACCGGCGCACCCGGGCCCGGCCTGGCGCCGGGCCGCGCCCACCCGCCTCGGGCGCACCACCGGGGAGCCCGCGTCCCGGCAGCCGCCTCCGCGGCACCCGGACCCGCCCGGCGCGAGCGGGAATCCGCGCGCCGCCCTTCCCTCCCGGCCACAACCGGGGCCGACCACACATGGGAACCGAACGGATACGGTACGCGTCATCAACACCGGGGGCCGGTCTCCCGTGCACCGCCGGCCCACGTGTTCGGTAGCGATCAGAACAAGATCCAGTCAATCCCGGTGTGGATACCGGTCACCGCGGCCATACTTCAGGCCGGGTACCTGTCCTGCGCCACGGGGGCGACGGGCCACGGTCAGCGACCAAGGGGGAGGTCCAGTGACACACCCGCCGACAGGGACGGCGGCACCAACGGCCCCCGCACGCCCGACCGCGTGGGCCGAGGGGCTGGACCGGCTGCGGGCCGGATCGGCCACGGAGCCCGGACGGCTGCGGATCATCGGAGCCCTGCTGGCCGTCCTCGTCGCCGCGTTCGGCGGGGTGACGGCCTGGCAGACCTCCGAGCGCGAGGCCGCGGCCGACGACGTGGTGCGGCGGAGCCAGCCGCTGAGCGCCGACGCCGCCAGCATCCACCGCTCCCTCGCGGACGCCGACACCAGCGCCGCGGCGGGCTTCCTGGCGGGCGGGCAGTGGCCGCCCGAGGTGCGGCAGCGGTACGAACGGGACATCGACACCGCGTCCGCGCTCCTGGTGAAGGCCGCCGCGAACAGCGAGGGTTCGGGCTCGGCCCGCCGCCGGATCGCGACGCTCAACGAGGAACTCCCCGTCTACACCGGCCTGATCGAGCAGGCGCGCGCCAACAACCGGCAGGGGCTGCCGCTCGGCGGCGCCTATCTGCGGTACGCGAACGAGCGGATGCGGACGCGGCTGCTCCCCGCCGCCCGCGCGCTGTACGAGGCCGAGACCGCCCGGCTGGAGGCGGACTACACAGCTGCCACGGTGTGGCCGTGGGCCGCCCTGGGCACCGGCGCCGCCACCCTGGGCGCGCTCGGCTGGGCGCAGCGGCGCGAATTCCTCCGGACGAACCGGGTGTTCAGCCACGGCCTGCTCGCGGCGACCGGCGCCACGGCGGTCGTCCTGCTGTGGCTGGGAGCGGGACACGCCCTGGCGGCCGCCGGGCTGCACGAGTCCCGGGACAGCGGCGCGCGGTCGCTCCAGGTGCTCAACGAGGCGCGGACCGGTTCGCTGCAGGCCCGCGGGGACGAGAGCCTGACCCTGGTGGCCCGCGGGGCGGTGCTCACGCCGGACGGCCGGGACTTCTACGAGACGGGCTACCGGGCGCGGATGGCCGAACTGGCGGGCCGCGGCACGGGCGCGGCGGGCCGCGGCTCGCTGCTGGACCGGGCCCAGCGGCTGGCCGACGACGCCGCAGGCCGCGACCCCGTCCGCAAGGCGGCGGCGGAGGTCCGGGTCTGGCAGCGGCGGCACGCCGAGGCCCGGAAGACGGACGAGGGCGGCGCCTACGAGGACGCGGTGCAGCGGGTCATCGGCAGCGGTGACACCACCGGGGCCTCGTTCGACCGGGTGGACGCCGCGCTGGCGTCCGCCGTGACCCACGAGCAGCGGGAGTTCCGGCGGGCCGCGGACCGTGGACGGGGCGCGTTCACCGGACTGCCGGCGGGCGCCGCGGTCCTCGCGCTGCTGGGCGCCGCCGCCGCGCTGCTGGGGATCGGCCGCAGGCTGTCGGAGTACCGGTGATGGGAGGGGAACCCCCGGTGAGGGAGCGGCGAGTGCGACACGAGCCCGGGAGAACGCCGCGGCGGCTGCGCGGCTGGGGAGGCGTCGCCGGCATGGCCCTGGCGTGCGCCGTCGCCGCCGGTCTGCTGCCGCTGGCCCAGGACCGGGCGGACCCCCGGGACGGCCGGGCCGGTTCGGTCGCCTCGGCCGATGTGCCCGCGGCGCCGAAGTCGGTGGCCGGTGACTGCAAGAACCCGGAGGCGAGTCTGAAGCCGTCCGGCAGGAGCGGGCCCGCCGTCGACCGCATCAAGGACCGGGGCTACCTGATCGCGGGCGTCGACCAGAACAGCTTCCGCTGGGGCTACCGGAACCCGGCCACCAAGGACCTCGAGGGCTTCGACATCGACCTGGCCCGGGCCATAGCGAAGGACCTGCTGGGCCCCGACGGCCGGGTGGTGTTCCGGGCCATCCCCACCGACCAGCGCATCCCCGCCCTGGAGCAGCGCAAGGTGGACGTCATCGTGCGGACGATGACGATCAACTGCGAACGCATCAAGCAGGTCGCCTTCTCCACCGCCTACTTCGAGGCCGGGCAGCAGGTGCTGGCGCCGAAGGGCTCGCCGGTCACCGCGTTCAACGACACCCTGCGCGGCCGCCGGGTGTGCACCGCGGCCGGTTCCACGGGCGAGGCCGAGCTGCGGAGGACCTCGCACGGCGCGAAGGTCACCACCGTGCCCAGCCAACTCGACTGCCTGGTGCGGCTGCAGCTCGGCCGGGCCGACGCGGTGATCACCGACAACGCCCTCGCGGCCGGTCAGGCGGCCCAGGACCCGTCCGTCGAACTGGTCGGTGAGCCGTTCACCCGGGAGCCGTACGGCGTGGCGATGAACCTCGGCGACGACGACCTGGTACGCCGGGTCAACAAGGTCCTGGAGAAGTACCGCAAGGGCGGGGACGACAGCGGCTGGATGAAGGCGTACAAGCGCTGGCTCGAGGACGACCTGGACGGCATCGACGGCCCGCCCGAGCCCACGTACAAGAAGGACTGACCGTGCGCACCCGCCCACAGCGGCCGCGAGCAGAGGAGAGGTGATCGATGGGGGGCCCGGGAGCCGCCGGAGACCCGGTCATGGACCGGGACGACGCGGACCGTGCACTGGCCCGGCTGGGCGCGGAGCACGAGGCGATCGAGACATCGCTGCTGGCGTTGCAGGACCACGCGGGCCGCAGGCTCCTCGAGGGCGCCGGGCTGACCGGCACCACCAGGAGCCGCTGGGCCGCCGCCGAAGCGCTCATCACCCTGCTCTGGACGTCCTTCGAGGCCTACACCGCGGCGCTGCGGGAGGCACGTGAGGTGCGTTCCCGGCGGCGCTGGCCGTCCCGGGAGGACCTGGCCGAGCTGACCCGGCTGCTCAGCGGTCCCGCGGTCACGCTCCCGGACTCCGCCGCGGCGGGGACGGCGGACGCCGGGCTGTCGCCCGACATCACCGGGCCGCCCGCCCGGCCCGGCGAGCGGTTGAGCCTGGAGGAGCTGGTCGGGCGGATGAACGACGGGTACGCCCGGGCGCTGGACGTGGTGGTGGCGGCCGACGCCGTCTGGTCCGCACTGCCCGCCCGGATCGATCTGCTCGCCGCCGAGCTCCGGCGCACCCGTTCCCTCGCGCACTCCGTCGGGGTGCGCCCCGGTGAGCACCCGTCCGGCGACGACCTGGAGGAGATCACCCGGGAGCTGACCGCGCTGCGCGCCGAAGTGGTCTCCGATCCGCTGGCGTTCTGGGTCCCGGCCCGCTCAGGCAGTTCGGCGCCGGGCGGCGGCCGGCCGGACACCGGGCGCTACGACCGGGCGGCACGGGCCCTGGAAGAAGTGCGGCGCGAGATCGAGGCGGTGCTGGCCGTCCGGCAGGACGCCGAACAGCGGCTGTTCCAGCTCCGCGATGTGCTGTCCCGGGCCGACCGTACGCTCACCGAGGCGCGGGAGGCGCGCGGCGAGGTGCTGGCGAAGATCGCCGCGTCCGAGGTGCCGGCGGTGAGCGGCCCGGCGACGGCGCTGCACGAACAGCTGGCGGCCGCGGCGGACTACCGGCGCCGCTCCCAGTGGCACCGGCTCTCCCCGCTGCTGGACACCCTGGAGGTACGGGCCGAGGACGAGCTGATGCGCGCCCGGGAGTCGCTGACGGCGGTGACCGCGCCGCTGGCCGTACGGGCCGAACTCCGCGGCCGGCTCGACGCGTACCGGGCGAAGGTGGCCCGGCACGGCATGGCGGAGGACCCGATGCTCACCGAGCGGTACGACGCGGCGCGGCGGATGCTGTGGAGTGCGCCGTGCGATCTGCGCGCCGCCGAACAGGCGGTCCTGCGTTACCAACGGGCCGCCGCGGAGGTTCTCGTGCCGAGACAGGCCGGTCCCGAGGACCGTGAGGGGGACGGATGAAGAGCTGCCAGCGGCCGGGCTGCCCCGGCGCGTACGAGGACTTCGGCGGCGGTGAACGGTACTGCGACACCTGCGGGCTGGCTCCCGTGGTGTCGGGCGACGGCACGGTGGCCTCGCCGGCGACCGGCGCCGTGGGCGGGCACCGGGGCAGTTCGTCGTCCTCCTCGCGTGCCTCCCGCGCCTCGTCGCGCTCCTCGTCCTCCCGGCGTTCGGTGTCGGGGCGGCTGTCGCGCTCGCTGTCCGGCGCGCGGACGGTCCGCTCGGTGTCGGTGCGCAGCTCCGCCCGCTCCGCGGCCGGCCCGTCCGGGCGCAACAAGCTGGGCGCGGGGCTGGTCACCGTGCCGGAGGTGCCCCGTCCGGATCCGCGGACCGCGGTGCTGGAGCGTGCCGAGGTTCCCGAGAGGAAGCGATTCTGCAGCCGGGGCGACTGCGGTGCTCCGGTGGGCCGGGCGCGCGGCGACCGGCCGGGCCGGACGGAGGGGTTCTGCACCAAGTGCGGCCACCCGTACTCGTTCGTGCCCAAGCTGCGGGCCGGGGACGTGGTGCACGGCCAGTACGAGGTGGCGGGCTGCCTCGCGCACGGCGGGCTCGGCTGGATCTATCTGGCCGTCGACCGGGCGGTGTCCGACCGCTGGGTGGTCCTCAAGGGCCTGCTGGACACGGGTGACGAGGACGCGCTCGCCGCGGCCGTCTCCGAGCGGCGCTTCCTCGCCGAGATCGAGCACTCCACCATCGTCCGGATCTACAACTTCGTCGAGCACCTCGACCAGCGGACCGGCAGCCTCGACGGCTACATCGTCATGGAGTACGTCGGCGGCAAGTCCCTGAAGGAGATCGCCAACGAGCGGCGGGGCCCGGACGGCCGGCGCGACCCGCTGCCCGTGGAACAGGCCTGCGCCTACGGGCTGGAGGCACTGGACGCCCTCGGCCACCTGCACAGCCGCAACCTGCTGTACTGCGACTTCAAGGTGGACAACGCCATTCAGCAGCAGGACCGGCTCAAGCTCATCGACATGGGCGCGGTGCGCAGGATGGACGACCACGAGAGCGCGATCTACGGCACGATCGGCTACCAGGCGCCGGAGGTCGCGGACACCGGCCCGTCCGTCGCCTCGGACCTCTACACCGTGGCGCGCACCCTGGCGGTCCTGACCTTCGACTTCCAGGGCTACACGAACGTCTTCGTGGACAGCCTGCCCGACCCCGGCCACATCGAGGTCTTCCGCCGCTACGAGTCCTTCTACCGGTTCCTGGTCCGGGCCACGGACCCCGATCCGGCGCGCCGGTTCGGCTCCGCCGAGGAGATGGCCGAGCAGCTGACCGGCGTCCTGCGGGAGGTCGTGGCGCTCGGGACGGGGCGGCCCCGGCCGGCGCTCTCCACCCTGTTCGGGCCGGAACTGCGGGTCACGGACACCCGGTTGTTCGCGGAGCAGTCCGGCGCGGTGTCGGTGCTGGGCGTCCGCTCGCCCCGGGTGCGCTCCATCGCCCGGCCGCGGCGCCGGCCGGCGGGCCCGGACGGACCGGCCGCGGCGGCCGTGGCCCTCCCCCGGCAGGCGACCGGTGGCGAACCGCCGGTGCCCGCCGCGGCGGGACACGGGTCGGGGCACGGAACCGGGCACGCGGCGGCCGGGGCGAACGGCGGGGCCGGGCACGGCGCCTCCGGTGCGACCGGGCACGGATCCGCGGGTGCCGCGGCGCCGGGCACGGCTCTCCCGGGAGCCGCGGCGGCTGCGCACGGCCCCGGAACGCTCCCCTCCGGCGCCGGGACGACCCCGTTCGCGGCCCTGGCCGGCGACGGCGAGCACCCGGGGCTCGAACCGCTGGACACCCGGTCGGCCGTGCTCGCCCTGCCGGTGCCGCTGGTCGACCCCACCGACCCCAACGCCGGGTTCCTCGCGGGGCTGCTGGCCTCCGCGCCCGCCGAACTGCTCGCCGCGCTCCGGGGCGCGCCCACCGGCTCGGTGGAGCTGCGGCTCAGGGAGCTGCGGGCCCGGCTGGAGATGGGTGAGCTCGGCGCCACGGCCGAGGTGCTGGCGGAGCTGGAGAGCCGGCATCCCGACGACTGGCGGGTGATCTGGTACCGCGGGGTGGCGTCCCTGGTGACCGGCGACGAGGAGTCGGCGGCCCTGTCGTTCGACGCCGTCTACGACGCGTTCCCCGGCGAGCCCGCCCCCAAGCTGGCGCTGGGCGTCTGCGCCGAGGTGCTGGGCCAGCTGGACAACGCCGCCGAGTACTACCACCTCGTCTGGGTGACCGACCCCAGCTATGTGAGCGCCGCCTTCGGGCTCGCCCGGGTGCGGCTCGCCGCCGGGGACCGGCCGGGAGCGGTGGCGGCCCTGGAGTCCGTGCCGGAGGCCTCCATCCACTACACGGCGGCCCGGGTCGCGGCGATACGCGCCCGGCTGCGGCAGCGCTCGGCCAGGGAGCCGCTGCTCGACGATCTCACCGCCGCCGCAGGTCAGGTGGAGCGGCTCCGGGACTTCGGTCTCGACGCGGTCCGCCGCGAGCGGCTGGCCACCGAAGTTCTGGGCGCCGCGCTGGACTGGGTACTCTCCGGGAGACACGGCGCTCCCCCGGAGGGCGCCGTCCCCGGAGAGCACGGCTCGCTGCTCGGCAGCAGCCTGGACGAACGGGGCCTGCGCTTCGGACTGGAGCGCTCGTACCGGGTCCTCGCGCGGCTGGCCCAGCGCGGTGAGGAAAGGATCGAACTGGTGGAGCGGGCCAACCGTCTCCGCCCCAGGACGTGGGTGTAACGATGTCTCAAATGCCCCAGCCACCCCAGCTGTCCGCCTGCCCGAGCTGCGAAGAGCCGCTGGAGCCGGGCGACAACTTCTGCGGCGCGTGCGGGGCCGACCTGTCGGCCGCGACGGCGCCGCACACGGGTCGGCCCACGGCTGCCCGCAACGGGCAGGCCCGGACCGAGGCCGCGGAGGGCACCGTCCCCCGGCCGTCGGCCCGGCCCCCGGCCGGTGACGGGTCCGCCCCGCTGCGGCCGGGAGCCGGACCGGAGGGCGGAGCGGCCGTTCCGCCGCCGCCCCCGTACCCCCCGGCCGTGGCCCCGGAGCCCGTACCGGCACCGCCCACGGCTCCCCCGGCTCCCCCGGCTCCCCCGGCTCCCCCGCAGCGTCACCAGGACCACGGTCCGGACACGGCTCACGGCGGTCCGGACCCGGCCGCGGGCGGGGTCCCGCTTCCCGAGGCGGAGGGCGGGGACTACTCCCTCCAGGCGCCCGCCCCGGCCGCGGCCGCGCGGCCGGAACCCGCCGCCGAGCCGGACGACTACGCCCTGGCCGCCCCCGCCGCGGATCCCCCGCGGGAGCCGGGGGCCCGGCCGGCCGGCGCCGACGGCCCGCACGCCGGCGCGGGCCCGCTGCCCGGTTCCGTTCCGGCGGCGGGTTCCGGTCCGGAGAGCGGCTCCGCCCCGGAGGCCGGTTCCGCTCCCGAGGATCCGCGGACCGCGGCGGCCTACGGAACGGCCGAGTCCGCGCTGACGGTGACCGACACCCCCGGCGGCTCGGAGAGCAAGAGCCGGACGTGCGTCGCCTGCCGCATGGGAGTGATCGACCGGGACGGCTACTGCGAGAACTGCGGCCACGCCCAGCCCCGCGAGCGGGACCACCTGGAGGAGGCGCTGGACAGCGTGGCGGCGGTCAGCGACCGCGGGCTGCGGCACCACCGCAACGAGGACGCGTTCGCGCTCTCCTCCGCCGCCCTGCCGGACGGTGCTCCGGCCGTCGTCGCGGTCGTCTGCGACGGGGTCTCCTCCGCCACCCGGCCGGACGAGGCCTCCCAGGCGGCCTCGGAGGCGGCGAGCGCCTCGCTGCTCGCCGCGCTGCCCCGCGGCACCCATCCGCAGCAGGCCATGCACGAGGCGATCCTCGCCGCCGCGCAGGCCGTCAACTCCCTGGCGCAGACCGCCGGGGCGGAGGACGAGCGGGAGTCGCACCGGAACCGGAACGCCCCCGCGTGCACCATCGTGAGCGCGGTGGTCGCCGCGGGCCTCCTCACGGTCGGCTGGATCGGCGACAGCCGGGCCTACTGGGTCCCCGAGGACCGGACGGCCCCGCCCGCACGGCTCACCGAGGACGACTCGTGGGCGGCGCAGATGGTGGCCGCGGGCCTGATGTCGGAGGCCGAGGCGTACGCCGACGCCCGCGCCCACGCGATCACCGGCTGGCTCGGCGCGGACGCGTACGAACTCGACCCGCACACCGCCTCGTTCAAGCCGGACCGGCCCGGGGTCGTGGTGGTCTGCACCGACGGGCTGTGGAACTACGCCGAGGGCGCCGCGGACATGGCCCTGGCCGTGCCGACGGACGCCCGGTCCCGGCCGCTGCACGGCGCCCGGACCCTGGTCGGTTACGCGCTCGACGGCGGGGGGCACGACAACGTCACGGTGGCGGTGGTGCCGTTCCCGCTCCCCGGCGCGGAAGCGGGAACGGCCTGAGGGGAAGCGGGGGCCTGAGGGGTCCTTGCACCGTGCCCGCCCGGGTCGCGCGCTCTCGGCGCAAGGCCCCCCGGGCAGCACCGCCGGCCTGAGCGGCACCGGCGGCACCGGCCCGAAACGCCGCCGCTGAACAACCGAACGGCCCCGGAGAGCATCAGTACCGTCAAGGGCCCGCCGGCCGGACCGGCCGGCGGGCCCGCACGGGGGCAGCGCCGGTCCGGACCCGCGCCCGCCCCTTCTGCCCAGGTCCGGACGGAGTGTCGAGGAGCGGATCAGATGGCCGACTTCCCCCAGCAGAGCGAGCCGCGGTTCTCCGTCGAGGTGTACCAGAACGAACACCTCCCGGAGGGCGGGCGCGAGGTGCACGCCGTCGTCACCGTGACCTCGGCCGGCGACGGCGGGGGCCCGTCCGCGGGAGCGCCGTCGCCGGGTGCCGGGCCGGACGCGGCCGTGGTCGTCATGGTGGACTGCTCCGGCTCCATGGGGCACGCGCCGGGGAAGCTGCGCGGCGCCCGGGAGGCGACGGCGGCCGCGATCGACGCCCTGCGCGACGGCGTCCGCTTCGCGGTGATCGCCGGAACCCACACGGCCCGTCCGGTGTTTCCCGCGGCGGGCGGTCTGGCCACGGCCGGGCCGGACACCCGGAAGCAGGCCAAGCGGGCGCTGAACGGCCTGCTGGCGGACGGCGGCACGGCCATCGGCAGCTGGCTGCGGCTCGCCGGCCGGCTGCTCGACACGGCGGACGTCTCCATGCGCCACGGCATCCTGCTGACCGACGGGCGCAACGAGCACGAGTCGCCGGAGGAGCTCCGCGCCGCCCTCGACGCCTGCGCGGGCCGGTTCACCTGTGACGCGCGGGGCGTGGGCACGGACTGGGAGGTCAAGGAGGTCACCGCGATCGCCTCGGCCCTGCTCGGCAGCGCCGACATCGTGGCCGATCCGGCCGGGCTGGCCGCGGACTTCACGCGGATGATGGAGGACGCGATGGGCAAGGAGGTCGCCGATGTCGCGCTGCGGGTGTGGACCCCGGTGGACGCGGAGATCGTCTTCGTGAAGCAGGTGGCGCCGACGGTGGAGGACCTCACCGGCCGGCGGACGACGGCCGGGCCCCGGGCTGGCGACTACCCGACGGGGTCCTGGGGCGCGGAGTCCCGGGACTACCACCTGTGCGTCCGGGTCCCGGCGGCGGAGGTGGGCCGGGAGATGCTGGCGGCGCGGGCCTCGCTGATCCGTCCGCGGCCGGACGGCGGGGTGCCCGAAGCCCTGGCGCAGGGCCTCGTCCGGGCGGTGTGGACCGACGATCTCGCGGCCTCGACCTCCATCGATCCGCAGGTCGCGCACTACACAGGACAGGCGGAACTGTCACAGGTCATCCAACAGGGACTGGATGCCCGCAAGTCGGGCCATGTCGCCGAAGCGACGGCGAAGCTGGGCAGGGCCGTGCAACTGGCGAGTGTGTCGGGAAATGACGGTACGGCGAAACTCCTGGCGAAGGTGGTGGACGTCGTCGACGCGGCGACAGGTACTGTGCGACTGAAAGCGAAGGTCGCGGAAGCCGACGAGATGACTCTCGAGACGCGCTCCACCAAGACGGTTCGCGTCAAGAAGTGACCAAAAGCGGTCCGGAGGGGCCGAGGTGAAAGGGGGAGGCACCGACATGCCGACTTGCCCGAACGGACACCAGTCGGGTTCCGACGACTGGTGCGAGGTCTGCGGACACCGCATGGCCGGTGCCGGGGCTCCGGCAGGAGCCGTCCCGCCGCCTCCCCCGCCCCCGCCGATGCCCGGCGCTCCCGGACCGGGCGCCCCGATGGGCGGCGGCCCGGGCGGCTACGGATACCCCAACCCGGCGACCGGTGCCACCGGTCCGGGGGCGCCGATGGGCGGCTCCGGCGGATACGGCTACCCGAACCCGGGCGGCCACCCCAACCGGCCCCCGGGGATGTACGACCCGCACGCCACCGCGCAGGCGGAGCTGTGCCCGCAGTGCCGTACGCCGCGGGAGGCGCAGGCGCCGTTCTGCGAGGAGTGCCGCTACAACTTCCTGACGCACTCCCCCACCGCGTTCGCGCCGCCGTCGCACCAGCCGCATCCGGGCGGGCCGCAGCAGCCGCACGGGTTCGGGCAGCCGCCGCAGCCGTCCCAGGGCCACCAGGGGCCGCCGCAGGGGTTCGACTACCAGGCGTCCCGGCCCTCCCAGATGAACCGGCCGGCCGAGCCGCTCTCCCCCCAGCCGCAGCAGCAGGCGCCGCACGGCGCACCGCAGCAGGCCCCGTACCAGGCGCCGCAGCCCGGCTACGGGTCGAACGACGACTGGACACTCCCCCCGCCGGCGCAGCCGCAGGGCGCGCCGCAGGCCCCGGAGTTCGGGCAGTCGGGCGGGCAGCCGCAGGCTCCGGACTACGGACAGTCGGGCGGGCAGCCCCAGGCTCCGGACTACGGACAGCCGCAGGCCCCGGACTACGGCCCCGCGGGGCAGCAGCCGTACCCCCCGCAGGGCGCTCCCGCCGGCCCGCCGGCCCCGCCCGCGCCCCCGGAGCCGTCCGGGACCTGGGTCGCGGTCATCACCCCGGACCGTGAGTACTTCATGGCCATGATGCGGCGCAGCGGCCCCGAGGCGTCGGGCCTCAACCTCCCGGCGTACTCCCCGGAGCAGCAGCTCGAACTCTCCGGGAGCCAGGTCACCATCGGCCGCCGCCGCAACAGCACCGGCGAGTCACCCGACATCGACCTGTCCCGCCCGCCGGAGGACCCCGGCGTCTCGCACCAGCACGCGCTGCTGGTGCAGCAGCCGGACGGGAACTGGGCGGTCGTCGACCAGGACTCCACCAACGGCACGACGATCAATGGCGGCGAGGAGCCGATCCAGCCGTTCATCCCGGTTCCGCTGCAGGACGGGGACCGGGTGCACGTGGGCGCCTGGACCACGATCACCGTCCGCCGCGGCTGACGGGACCGACTCCCGCGGGAGCGGGTTACCGTCCCGGCGTTCCCCGTGGTCACGGTGTTCCCCGTGGTCCCGGCGTTCCCGGCGGGACGGGTGTTCTCCGGCCCCGGTTCGCGGCTCCTGAGCAGGTGAGGAGCCGCGAACCGGGGCTGTGCCGTGTGTGTCCGGGGTTCCGGCGTCTCCCCTTGCCGAACCCCCCGATGCCCGTGGGTGCCGGGTCAGCGTCCCCGCGGGCCGGCCGTCCCGACCGCCGCGCCGTCGCCCAGCGGCCAGGTGTGCGGGCCGTCCGGGCTGTCCAGCCAGGCCCACTGGCGGTCGCCGCGGACCGTGACCCCGAACCGCTCGCGCCCCGGCCGGTGCGCGTCCTCCCAGAGCTCGTACGCCGACTCCGGCCCCTGCCGGCCGGCGGTGAGCGCGAGCAGGAAGGGGAACGGCTCCTCGTCGAGAACGCCCGACGGCAGGGAGCGGGTGTCCACCGGCTGCGGCTCCGGCCCGCCCCGGAGCGGTACGAAGTAGGCGGAGGTGTGCAGAAAGCGGCCCTCCGCGTGCCGCGCGTTCCTGACCCGCAGCGCGATCAGGCCGGTCGCCAGCGGGGCCAGGACGAGGCCGCCCGGACGGCACTGGGCGACCCAGGCGGGCGGTACGGAGGCCAGGGAGCAGGTGGCGAGGATCCGGTCGTAGGGGGCGCCCGCCGCCCAGCCGCACGCCCCGTCGCCGGTGACAACCTCCGGACGGTGACCGGCCGCGGCGAGGTGGTCGCGGGCGGAGGAGGCGATCTCCGGGTCGAGGTCCACGGTCGTCACCCGCTCCTCGCCGAGCCGGTGCGAGAGCAGCCCGGCGTTGTAGCCGGTGCCCGCGCCGATCTCCAGGACCCGGTCGCCGTCGTGCACCCCGAGGGCCTCCAGCATCCGCGCCATCAGCGAGGGCTGACTGCTGGAGGAGATGAGCCGGCCGTCCCGGACCCGGGTGGCGAGCGGGGTGTCGGCGTAAGCCCCGGACAGCCAGCGGGCCCGGACGCGGGGATCCGGATGGTCGCGGCCGACCTGCTCGAAGCCGTCCTCGACGGCCACGTAGTAGTACGGCACGAAGAGGTGGCGCGGCACCCGGACGAACGCCGCCCGCCAGGCCGGGTCGGTGAGCCCGCCGTCGGCGACGATCACGCGGACGAGCGCCGCCCGGGCTGCGGCCGCGGCGGCGTCCGTGCGGGCGCCGTCCCCGGCCGCGTCGCCCCTGCCGCCCTGCCTGCCCATGCCTCCACTGTGCTGCGCACGGCCCGGCGACGCGACACCGTACGCACTTCACGGCTTTTGCGCCAGTTGTCCTGCCGGTCCTACGCCGCCGGTCCTCGGCTGGGCCGTCTGAGACCATGGGGAGCGTGAATGAGATTCCGCGCGGCACGCTGCAGGAGCAGACCTTCTACGAGCAGGTCGGTGGTGAGCCGACCTTCCGGCGGCTGGTGCACCGCTTCTATCAAGGTGTCGCCGAGGACCCGCTGCTGCGGCCGATGTACCCGGAGGAGGACCTGGGGCCGGCCGAGGAACGGCTCACCCTCTTCCTCATCCAGTACTGGGGCGGTCCGCGCACCTACAGCGACAACCGCGGGCACCCGCGGCTGCGGATGCGGCACGCTCCGTTCACGGTGGACCGGGCCGCGCACGACGCCTGGCTGCGTCACATGCGGGTCGCGGTCGACGAGCTGGAGCTGGCGCCGGAGCACGAGGCCGAGCTGTGGAAGTACCTCACCTACGCGGCCGCTTCCATGGTCAACAGCGCCGAATGAGACCGACCGACCAGGAGCTCCGGTCCCCGGCCGGGCCGGGCGCCGCACGCCCCGAGACGACGGACACCGGACGGATGCCGCTGCCCGGCCCGAGGGACGCCGCGCGGGAACCGCTCTCCGGCGCGGCGGTGCCGGACCCGGCGGTCCTCGACCCCGCGGTGCACGACCCGGCGGCGCTCGGCCCGGCGGTCCTGGACCCGGCGGACGGTGCCTTCGCCCGTGACCCCTTCCCGTACTACGCGGCCCTGCGCACCCGGGGGCCCGCGGCGCGCGTCGAGCTGTCCAACGGTTCCAGCGCCTGGCTGGTCACCGGCTACGAGCAGACGCGGGCGGTGCTCTCCGACCCCCGGTTCTCCAATGTGCCCCCGCAGAGCGCGGGCCGGCCCAAGCCCGACTCCCCCGCCCAGCGCGCCCGCGCCTGCCTCGCGCGCCACATGCTCAACTCCGACGCCCCCGATCACACCCGGCTGCGCCGGCTGACCGCCGCCGCCTTCACCCCGCGCCGGGTCGACGCGCTGCGGCCGCGGATCGAGGAGCTGACCGCCGGGCTCGTCGGCGAGCTGGCCGACCGGCTGGAGCGGGACGGATCCGCGGACCTGGTCGACGTCTTCGCCTTCCCGCTTCCGGTCCTGGTGATCGGCGAGGTCCTGGGCGTGCCGGAGGCCGACCGGGCCGATCTGCGGGAGTGGACCTACCGGGTGGGCTCCCCGGCGGACGCCCTGGCTCAGGGCGAGGTCGACGAGGCGTGGACCCGGCTCCACGGCTACTTCACCTCGCTCATCGCGGAGAAGCGGCGCGCGCCGGGCGAGGACCTGTTCAGCGCGCTGGTGCACGACTCGTCGGAGGGCGGCCTCGACGACGGCGAGCTGCTCGCCATGGCCTTCCTGCTGCTCTTCGCGGGCTACGAGACGACCATGAATCTGCTGGCCTCCGCATCGTTGCTGCTGCTCACCCACCCGGAGGAGCTCGCGGCGGCGCGGGAGGACCCGGGCCGCTGGCCCGCGGTCGTCGAGGAGGCGCTGCGGCACGCCAGCCCGCTGGAGGGCACGACGTGGCGACGCACGACGGAGCAGGTGGACCTCGGCGACGGGGTCGTCATACCGGCGGGCGCCTCGGTCCTGGCGGTGCTCGCCGCCGCCAACCGCGATCCGGCGGTCTTCCCCGCCCCGGACACCTTCCGGCCGGACCGCTACGCGGACGGCTCGGCGGGGCCGGCCGGCGCGACGGGCTCGGTCGGCTCGGGGAGCGCATCGGGCTCGGCGGGCTCGGCCGATGTTCCGGGCCCGGCCTGTCCGGCCGGCGACGGCTCGCACCCCGGCCCCTCCGGTCGCCGGACCGGGACACGGGCCGCGGCGCACGCCGCCTTCGGGCACGGCCCGCACTTCTGCGTCGGGTCGCGGCTGGCCCGGCTGGAGGCGGCGGTGGCGCTCCCCCTCCTCTTCGACGCGCTGCCGGGACTGCGCCTCGCGGCCGGCCCCGGCGAACTGCCCTACCGTCCGGGACTGTTGGTACGCGGCCCGCGCCGACTGCCGGTCACCCTCGCGGACGACGAGCGGAGTCACACCGTCGGCCCGTAAGGGCGACTCCGGTGCCCGGCCGGTCGTTTCCGGTGCCCGGCCCGTCGGTTCAGCGGATCGCTCCGCCGGGTCCGCACGGCAGGGCCCGGGGAGGCCGGTCGGGGCACCCCCGGGCGGCCGGTCAGCGCGGGGTGACGCTCAGGCCGGACAGCCCCGGAAGGTCCGTCCGGCGCACGGCCACCGAGCCGTACGGGGTGCTCAGCCGCAGCCAGCTGCCCGCGGCGAACAGCGCGAGCCGCTCCGGCACCGCCGGCTCCGAGGCGAGGGCCGTGGCTGTGACGTGGCGCGCGGTCGCCGGTCCATCGGCGGCGGACACACCGGTCGCGGAAACGCCGGTTGTGGAAACGCCGTTCGCGGAAACGCCCGTCACCGCGGCGCCGGACGGCAGGGCACCGGCGGCGGGCACCCGCGCGCGGGCCGGGCGGAGGAAGCCGAGCGACTGGGCGGCGTGCACCGCGCGCAGCGGAAGACGGGTGTCCCCCAGGGTGCGCGACCAGATCTCGCGGCCGATCCGGTCGAACTCCGTACGGGTCCGGCCGTCCTCCGGGAGCGCCTCGATCCGGGTACGGAACTCCCTGACGGCCGCCGCGACGGCCGCCCGGACCTCGTCCGCCCCGGGGAAACCCTCGACCCGCCGCCAGCCGCCCCGCGGCGGCAGCACACCGGCCCACGGGGGGCCGGTGACAGGCTCGGGCACCGGGACCGTCAGTTCGCCCGCGGTGCGCTCCCCACCGCCGGTCGCGGCGTCGAGGGCGTCGGCGAGCATGCCCGCCGAGACGGTCGCGTCCAGTGCCGCAACCGCCTCCGGGGCCCCGGTCCCGCCGTGCGGGGCCTGGCCCGGGGCCAGCCGGGCCGTGCGGATGGCCAGCACCTCGAAGGAGGCGGGCCGGCCGAAGACCGCCAGCACCCCTCCGGCCTCCGGGGCGGCCGCTCCCGGCTCCGCCTGGAGACGGACCGCGGCCCGGCGGTCGTAGTGGATCAGCCGGGCCAGGAAGGCGGCGAGATCCGCCGCCTCCCCGGCGTCGGCGAGACGCAGCGCCGTCATGCGGCGAAGGCCTCCTCCGCGGCATCGACCAGGTACCGCTCGAGGACGGTGCGCTCCTCGGCGGTGATCCGCCGCGGACGGCCCGCGGCGAAGTCGAACGGCACGACGGTCGTCGACGCCCGCACATACACCTGCTCGGCGTCCTTCACCTCGTAGGAGACGGTCATCGACGCGGCACCGATCTTCGTCACCCAGGTCTCCACGGTGACCGGCTCGTGCCGGTGCACCAGGGGGCGCAGGTAGTCGATCTCGTGCCGGGCGACGACCGAGCCCCCGGTGAAGGAGCCGTTGCCGTCCGCGGTCGCCAGCCGGTGCATGAAGTCGATCCGGGCCTCCTCCAGATAGCGGAGGAAAACCACGTTGTTGACATGACCGAACGCATCCATGTCCGACCAGCGCAGCGGGCAGGGGTAGGTGTGCCTCACGCTCAGCCCCGGGTCAGCTTCTTGTACGTGGCACGGTGCGGACGGGCCGCGTCCGCGCCGAGCCGCTCGACCTTGTTCTTCTCGTACGACTCGAAGTTGCCCTCGAACCAGAACCACTTGGACTCGCCCTCGTAGGCGAGGATGTGGGTCGCGACGCGGTCCAGGAACCAGCGGTCGTGGGAGACCACCACGGCGCAGCCGGGGAAGTCCAGCAGCGCGTTCTCCAGCGAGGACAGGGTCTCGACGTCGAGGTCGTTGGTCGGCTCGTCGAGGAGCAGCAGGTTGCCGCCCTGCTTGAGGGTGAGCGCGAGGTTGAGGCGGTTGCGCTCACCACCGGAGAGCACACCGGCCGGCTTCTGCTGGTCCGGGCCCTTGAAGCCGAACGCGGAGACGTAGGCCCGGGACGGCATCTCGACCTGGCCGACGTTGATGTAGTCCAGCTCGTCGGAGACGACCGCCCACAGCGTCTTCTTGGCGTCGATGTTGGCGCGGGACTGGTCGACGTAGGAGATCTTGACGGTCTCGCCGACCTTGATCTTGCCCGAGTCGGGGGTCTCCAGGCCCTGGATCATCTTGAACAGCGTCGTCTTGCCGGCGCCGTTGGGGCCGATCACGCCGACGATGCCGTTGCGCGGCAGGGTGAAGGAGAGGTCGTCGATGAGGACCTTCTCGCCGAACGCCTTGGAGAGGTTCTCCACCTCGACGACGATGTTGCCCAGGCGCGGGCCCGGCGGGATCTGGATCTCCTCGAAGTCCAGCTTCCGGGTCTTCTCCGCCTCGGCGGCCATCTCCTCGTAGCGGGTCAGGCGGGCCTTGGACTTGGCCTGCCGGCCCTTGGCGTTGGAGCGGACCCACTCCAGCTCGTCCTTGAGGCGCTTGGCGCGCTTGGCGTCCTTCTGCCCCTCGACCTTGAGACGGGCCTGCTTGGTCTCCAGGTACTTGGAGTAGTTGCCCTCGTACGGGTAGAGGCGACCCCGGTCGACCTCGCAGATCCACTGGGCGACGTTGTCGAGGAAGTACCGGTCGTGGGTGACGGCGACGACGGTGCCGGCGTACTTCTCCAGGTGCTGCTCCAGCCACTGCACGGACTCGGCGTCCAGGTGGTTGGTGGGCTCGTCGAGGAGGAGCAGGTCGGGGGCCTCGAGCAGCAGCTTGCAGAGCGCGACGCGGCGCTTCTCGCCACCGGAGAGGTTGGTGACGGGCCAGTCGCCGGGCGGGCAGCCGAGGGCGTCCATGGCCTGCTCGAGCTGGGCGTCGAGGTCCCAGGCGTTGCTGTGGTCGAGCGCCTCCTGGAGCTTGCCCATCTCCTCGAGCAGGGCGTCCGAGTAGTCGGTGGCCATCTGCTCGGCGATCTCGTTGAACCGCTTGAGCTTGACCATCGTGTCGGCCGCGCCGTCCTGGACGTTCTCCAGCACGGTCTTGGACTCGTCGAGCGGCGGCTCCTGGAGCAGGATGCCGACGGTGTAACCGGGCGTGAGGAAGGCGTCACCGTTGGACGGCTGCTCCAGCCCCGCCATGATCTTCAGGATGGTCGACTTGCCGGCGCCGTTCGGACCGACGACACCGATCTTGGCTCCGGGGTAGAAGCTCGTCGTCACATCGTCGAGGATCACCTTGTCGCCGTGCGCCTTACGCGCCTTGCGCATGGTGTAGATGAACTCAGCCAAGAGAAACCGTCCGGCGATCGATGGGTGGGCAGATGCATTCCATCTTGCCGTACGTCCAGCGCGTGACGGAAACGAGTAGCTCAGGGCACGCCCCTTCCTCCTCAGCGCGCTCTCCCTGCCTCCTGCGTGTCCGGCCGCAGGTGGTGACCGCCTCCGTCCCGGCCGGTCCGGTGCCGGTCCGGAGGCCGGGGCGGGCTCGCCGCGAGCGGACGTGCCGGGGCCGGTGACGCCGGGGACCGCGGATGCCGCGGGGGCGGGTGATGCCGGGGGCCGGTGACGTCGCGGGGACGGTGACGTCGCGGGGCCGGTGCTGTCGCGGACCGGTGGTGTTGCGGGAGGGGCAGGGGCTGCTCGGAGAGGGGCAGGGTTGCTCGGGGCGGTGCCGGTTACGGGGTGCGGGCGCTGCGACCGGTGCGGCCCCCGCCGGTCGCGCGTGGTGTCCGGGCGGCTACGCGCGCCGGAGCTCCGCCTCGTCGCGCACCTCGGTCACCTGCTCGCCGTCGTGAACGTAGGCCACCACACCGGACCACCGGCCGTCGGGAGCCCGGCGCCATTCGATCAGGAGCCCGGGCAGCCAGGCGCCGTCGACCAGGACCTTGCACGGCTTCGTCTGCGCCGAGGGGCGATAGTCCGGGAAGCAGGGGATGCAGGCGCCCCGCCCCTCCGCCTGGGCGACGGAGAGCGCGACGTTCCGCGGGGTGTGCGTCTCGCGACCGAAGCGCTGGGCCTTCCGCTGGCCGTCGTACAGCGCCTCGCAGGCCGTGGTGCGGTGGAAGACGGATCCCCCCTGGGTGGTGAACACCCGCCGCGTCAGCCCCCGGGGCACCGGAGCGCACTCCGTGCACTGGCCGACCACGAGTTCGTGCACACATCGTTCGTCCCCCATGCACCGATGATTTCGGCGGAGGACCGGGCTCACAAGAGTGGATCACGCCGTCCGGATCCGGTCACCCGGGCGTTCCCGCGACAGCGCCGCGTCCGCGAGGGGGCCGTATCCGACGAAGGGGCCGTATCCGCGAGGGGGCGGACGTGGGGGGGGGGGGGGGCGCGGGGGGGGGCGGGGGGGCCCCCCCCCCGGCGGGGGGGGGTATATTAGCCGACGCCGGGGGGGGCCCGGGGGCCGCGGGGTGTTATGGGAGGGGGGGGGAGACGG